>CAZMOK010000036.1:0-28876 GCA_964567785.1 uncultured Bacteroidales bacterium
CTTTGCGAGAAACTTCTTTGCAAAGCGCAATGAACAATGAATAATTAAAAAGCTGAAGGTCAGGTAAAAAGCATGGAGAAATTATCAATTATCGATTATCAATTATCAATTATCAATGAATTAAACACTTCACGCTTCACACCTCACACTTCACACTTCACGGATTTCCCAGCACCCAGCACCTAGTACCCAGCACCTACCTGACCCACCGTCGCTAAAGCTTACGCTTGCGCTGACCGCGTTCGCTATAGCTTTAGCGGTTGCGAAAGCTCCAGCATAGGCGCATGGCGGGCAAGGCAATAAAGACAATTTGACAATAGAGACAATAGAGACAATAGAGACAATAGAGACAATAGAGACAATAGAGACAATTTTGACAACAATCCAACATTTTAGCGAAGCGATACCGGAGTCACTAATTCCATAATTCCAGGTCATTTACCATTTACTATTTCTTCTATCTTTGCCATAATTATACTAGTTATGAAGAAGATTTCGAGAAAATCGCAGAAAAGCCCGAGCAAGGTGAAGATTGGGATCACTCACGGGGATTTCAACGGCATCGGATATGAGATCATTCTGAAGGCTTTTTCCGATTCCCGTATGTTCGAGAATTACATCCCGGTGATCTACGGAGTATCGAAAATTGCCTCTTATCACAATAAGACCATAGGCGGAAAGAACCTTTCGCTGAACATTATCAGGAATGCCGGGCAGGCTGCCTACAAGAAACTGAACATAGTGAATGTTTACCAGGAGGAGGTCAAGATCGAGCTTGGCAAATCTTCAGAAAAGGCCGGCGAGCTGTCATACCTGGCCCTTGAAGAGGCCGTTAGGGATCTCAGGAGCAAAAAGATCGACGTGCTGGTAACAGCCCCCATCAACAAGCATAACATACACTCCGATCAATTCAATTTTCACGGCCACACTGAATACCTTGCCAACGCTTTTGAATCTGACAATTACCTCATGCTGATGGTTTCAGATGTGATGAGGCTGGGTGTTGTGACAGGCCATATCCCCCTGAAGGATGTTCCCGGCACAATTTCTAAGGAACTGATCCTGTCGAAGCTGGGGGTTATGCAGGATTCCCTTGTCAGGGATTTTGGCATCAACAAACCGAAGATCGCACTGCTTGGCCTGAATCCGCATGCAGGTGACATGGGCTTGCTGGGTAAAGAGGAGAACGAAGTGGTAAAGCCGGCCGTGAAAGAAGCAGTGGAGAACAATATGCTGGTATACGGCCCTTACCCTGCCGACGGGTTCTTTGCAACAGGAATGTACAACAAATTTGACGGGGTTATGGCGATGTACCACGACCAGGGGCTGGTCCCCTTCAAGGCGCTTGCGTTCGACCAGGGGGTCAATTATACGGCAGGCCTCCCTATCATCAGGACTTCTCCCGCACATGGCACAGCATATGAAATTGCAGGCAAGAACCAGGCTTCGCCTGAATCGCTTCGTGAAGCCGTTTATCTGGCTGCCGATATCTATAACAACAGGGAAGAGCAAGAGGAACTGACGGAAAAACCGCTTGAGAATTACCTGGAAAATATGGAAAGTTCCGGCCCTCCGAACAACCACACAGAAAGGCAGCCCCAAAAGCCTGAAGAAGAGAACGAAAATGAAGAAAAAGCTTAATGCAGCACATTTCTTACAATATTTCCGAAATCCTTGAGATAGTTAAAGGGCAGCCGGTCAACGGGCCGCTGAAGGAACAGAAGATCAGGGATATCCTAATCGACAGCAGAAAGCTGATATCGGTGGAGGAATGCCTCTTCTTTGCACTTGCCAGCAAAAGGAACGACGGTCATAAATACATCAGGGAGCTGTACGACAAGGGAATAAGGAATTTTGTAGTTTCAAGGGAGATAAATGGAAACCTCCCGGATGCCAATATCATAAGGGTTGAAAATTCCCTGAAAGCGCTCCAGGCCCTGGCCAGGGCCCACAGGTCGAAATTCGATATCCCCGTCATCGGCATAACGGGCAGTAACGGTAAGACCATCATAAAAGAATGGCTCTTCCAACTGCTGGCAAAGGATAAGAAAGTAGTGCGCAGTCCCAAGAGCTACAACTCGCAGATAGGGGTCCCGCTCTCAGTGTGGCAGCTCGATACCAGGCACGAGATAGGTGTTTTCGAGGCAGGCATTTCCGAGCCCGACGAAATGGACAAGCTGCAGCCCATGATCAGGCCCACCATCGGTATTTTTACGAATATCGGCGAAGCCCATAATGAAAACTTCATCAGCAAAAACCAGAAGGTAGGGGAGAAGCTCAAGCTTTTCACCAAGGTGGAAACACTGGTCTATTCGCTGGATCACCCCGAAATACGTGAAGTTGTTATACGCTCCGAGATCCTCAAGTCGATCGAATCGTTCACCTGGAGCCGCAAACAGAATGCCGACCTCAGGATCACCGGGACCGTAATGGATGAAGAGAACAGGACGACACTGATAAAAGGGGTTTATAATGATGAGGAGCAATCAATAACGATCCCTTTCACCGATTTCGCTTCCATTGAGAATGCCATACACTGCTGGGCTGCGATGTTACTTATGGGTTACAAGACCGAGGAGATCCACGGCAGGTTCGAGAAACTTATCCCCATTGCGATGCGGCTTGAACTCAAAGCCGGTATCAACCAGTGCGTGGTGATCAACGACAGTTACAACTCTGATATCAATTCCCTTACCATAGCCATAGATTTCCTGAAACAGAACGCCAATCATAAGAAAAAGACACTGATACTTTCCGACATTCTTCAGAGCGGAAGGAACGATGAAGAACTCTACGGAAGCATTTCGGAGATCCTGGATAAAAAGGGCATCGACAGAATGATAGGTATAGGCCCTGCGTTGACACGGCAAAAGGAACTGTTCAATATCACCAAAGAGTTTTATCCTACCACGGAAGAATTTCTGAGGAGGTTCTCATTCACGGCATTCAACAACGAGGCCATACTCCTTAAGGGTGCCAGGGTCTTTGAATTTGAGCAGATAAGCCGGGCGCTGCAGCAGAAGACCCACGAAACGGTGATGGAGATCAACCTGAATGCATTGATCCATAACCTGAACTATTTCAGGTCGAAGCTCGAAACCAAAACAAAGACCATGGCTATGGTCAAAGCCTTTTCATACGGGAGCGGCAGCTTCGAGATCGCCAATGCGTTACAGTTCCACCGTGTGGATTACCTTGCTGTGGCCTATACCGACGAAGGGGTAGAGCTCAGGAAGGCCGGGATCCAGTTGCCAATCATGGTCATGAACCCTGATGAGCAAAGCTTTGATGCCATCATCACCCATAACCTGGAGCCGGAGATCTACAGTTTCCGTATACTGGATATCCTTGAAAAAGCCATCCGCAAGAACATCATTCCGTCCAACAAGCCTGTGAAGATCCATATCAAGCTCGATACGGGCATGCACAGGCTGGGTTTTGTGGAGGATGACATCGGTGAACTGGTAAAGCGGATCAACCGCAACAACCGCATTTACACCCAGTCGGTGTTCACCCACCTGGCTGCAAGCGACGATCCTGAAGAAGATGAATTCACTGCCGGTCAGCTTGAAAGGTTCAGGGAAATGAGCTCAAAGATAACAGGCTCCCTCGACCACCCCGTTCTTTTACATGCTCTTAACTCTGCCGGCATCAGCAGGCACCCTGAGGCGCAGTTCGATATGGTCAGGCTGGGCATAGGGCTTTACGGTATTGCCTCAACCCCTGAAGAGAAGGGAAACCTTGAATACGTAGGCACCCTCCGTTCGATCATTTCCCAGGTGAAAAAGATCAAAGCCGGCGAAACAATAGGGTATGCCCGGAGTTTCAAGGCTGAAAAAGATATGGAGATAGGCATTGTCCCGGTTGGTTATGCCGACGGGTTGAGGCGCAGCCTGAGCAACGGTAAAGGCTCGCTTCTCATTAAAAATAAAAAGGTACCGATTGTAGGGAATGTATGCATGGATATGTGCATGGTGGATATTACAGGCCTTGAAGTCAGGGAGGGCGACAGTGTCATTGTTTTCGGGAAGGACCACCCGGTGGAGATCATGGCCGGTGCACTCGGCACCATTCCTTACGAGATCCTCGCGGGCATCCCGCCAAGGGTGAAAAGGATCTACTTCCAGGAATAACTTAATTCAACATCTGTCATTCTGATAAGATTTATTTAAATTTGCCGCTTTCAGAAAGTTAGGCCGGTTTACCAGATCAGATTATGGAAATAAAAAAGCTATCTGTTATCATCCCTGCTTACAACGAAGCAGCCACCATTCATCTCATACTCGACAAGGTGCTGGATGTCAATTTGATAAATGACATAGAAAAAGAGATCATTATTGTCAATGACAGTTCAGGGGATAACACGGTTGAAGTGGTTGAAAAATATATAGCAGGCCATAAAGATCATGACATCAAACTTTTCAGCCAGCCTAAGAATATGGGTAAAGGGGCTGCACTTCACCGGGGCATTGCGGAGGCAACAGGAGAATACCTGATCATCCAGGACGCTGACCTGGAGTACGACCCCAGGGAGTATAACGACCTGCTGCGGCCCGTAGTTGAAGGTTTTGCTGATGTGGTTTACGGCTCACGATTCATGGGTAACAACCCACACAGGATCCTCTTCTTCTGGCATACCATCGGGAACAAATTCCTGACCTTCCTCTCAAACATGTTCACGAACCTGAACCTTACTGATATGGAGACATGCTATAAGCTCTTCAGGTCTGACTACATCAAGAAAATACATTTCAAGGAAAACCGCTTTGGATTTGAACCGGAGGTCACAGCCAAGATATCCCGCTTTCCGAATATCAGGATCTATGAAGTGGGTATTTCTTATTACGGCCGCACCTATGAGGAAGGAAAGAAGATCGGGGCAAAGGATGGCTTCAGGGCTATTTACTGCATCCTGAAATACAATGTTTTCAGCAGGCGATATCTTAAATAGTATATCTTTGATTACCCTGGCAGTCGGGTCTGAAATCAAGACTGCTTCATCATGATCATTCAAACAGTCCGGTAAACAGAAATGCATCCTGTTAAAAAGCGGTATTCACTATACACATTGCTGTTTCTGATGACAGTGACAGTTTCTGTTGCGTTGAAATATCCTCCCGGGAACATATTATCCTGGGATGTTTTTGGCTATTATCTTTATCTGCCTTCAACCTTTATTTATGAAGACCCGCTTCTGGAAGATGCAGCTTTTGTTGATGAAATATTTAATAAGTATAATAATTCCTCCACTTTTTACCAGG
This sequence comes from uncultured Bacteroidales bacterium, assembly GCA_964567785.1. Classification (GTDB taxonomy): domain Bacteria; phylum Bacteroidota; class Bacteroidia; order Bacteroidales; family JAGOPY01; genus CAZMOK01. Next base: position 5,262 of record CAZMOK010000036.1, read on the forward strand.
TAGTCCCTGCCGATGGTAAGGGAAGGGTCATCAAGTACAGTTCAGGCATGAGCCTGCTTTATTCCCCGTTTTTTTTTGCCGGTCATCTGTGGGCAGGTTCCTCGGAACATCCTGAGGATGGCTTCTCAAAACCTTATCAGAGGGCTGTTTTATATGGAAGCCTCCTGGTTTCGCTCATTGGCCTTTATTTCCTGAGAAAGGTTTCGCTGAAGTTCCTGAGCGACAAGGTAACTGCGATCCTGCTCCTGCTGCTGTTTTTCGGCACAAACTATTCGTATAATCTCGTGTTCAAGGGGGCAGCCCCTCATAATTACCTTTTTACCCTTTACGCTCTGCTTCTATGGGTTACTATAAAATATCATGAAAAGTTCAGGATCAAATATGCCATTTTGATTGGCCTTCTCCTTGGGATGATTACACTTATCAGGCCTACCGATATTGTAGCTCTTCTTATCCCTGTATTCTGGAATGTCAGAGGGCTTAATGACCTTAAAGTGAAAGCAGTCTACTTTTTTAAAACAGAATGGAGGCACCTTGTTGCGATCTTCATCATGGTGGTCATTGTCTGGACACCGCAGTTCACTTACTGGAAGGTGCTGACCGGGAATATATTGTTCTATTCTTATGACAACCCGGGTGAAGGTTTTGAATTTCTCGACCCCTATGTTTTTCAGGTCCTTTTCAGTTTCAGGAAGGGCTGGCTTATTTACACCCCAATGATGATCTTCAGCATCGCGGGCATCTATTTTATTTACAGGGTAAAAAGGGAGCTCTTTCTGCCTGTGCTTCTGTTTTTCCTTGTCAATCTGTATCTCGTATCATCATGGTCGTGCTGGTGGTATGGCGGCAGTTTCGGGCAGAGGGCGCTGGTCCAGTCTTATGCTGTTATGGCCATTCCATTCGGCTTTGCCTTAAAAAGAGTGTTGCAGAGCAGATTATGGGTAAGGATAACCGTGTTTGCTTTCGCTATCTTCTTTATTATGCTTAACCTTTTCCAGATCTGGCAGATCCGCCGGGGAATAATCCACGAAGACAGGATGACAAGGGAGTATTACTTTGCCATCTTTGGTAAAACATCTGTCAATCCCGGAGACCGTGACCTCCTGTTAGTGGAAAGATCTGCCACAAGCGAGGAGAAATTTACTGATGAGGAAGATTACCTGCCTCCACATGAACTTTATTATAATGATTTTGAGGGAGATAAAGGAAATAATGATACGGTCTCAAGGTCGGGTTCAGGATCATTTGAAATGAATTCCAAAGTCCGGTTCTCTCCCGGATTGTCTGTTTCTTTTCACGATCTAACTGACAGTGACCATGCCTGGATAAGGGCAGGGGTGTACATAATGAACCCTGAAGGAGTTGATCCCGATAATGTTATACTGGTTTGTACTTTTGATCATAATGGTTACTATAAATACAGGGCGAAACACCTTTCGGAATACCCTGAAATAATAAAAGGGGAGTGGAATTACATGGAACTGGATTACATGACCCCGGAAGTAAGGTCAACAAGAGATAAGCTTACGGTTTATGTCTGGTTCAGGGGCGAGGGTACAATATATGTGGATGACCTTAAAGTGGTAACTTTCGTTCCCCGTTAAATAAACAACTGATTAATTACAATGGACAGGTCTCCTGATATTTTAAATAAAATAAAGATCATTGCCGGAAGCAAGGTTGTTGAAATTGTATTTCTACTACTTGCCGGGGCAGTTTCATTGTGGCCTGCTTTCTATACAAAATATCCGTTGCTTTTTTTCGATTCAGGCACATACCTGCTTAACGGGTTCCTGAATGAACTGCCGATCAGCAGGCCCATATTTTATTGCTGGTTTGTAAGGCATATCAGTATGGCCTATACCTTATGGTTCGTGGTTATAGCCCAGGCAGCCATTATGACCTATATGCTATACATGACGTTGAAAGTCAGCGGTATTCATCGTTTCAGGGGGCTGTTCGTTTTTCTTGCTTCCGCGGTATTGAGCTTCACTACATGGTATGCCTTTGAGAATAGCATGATCATGGCCGACTTTTTCACTGCCTCCGGACTGCTCGGGCTTTACATACTTGTGGCGGGGAAAAAACTGCATCCTGCTCATATCGTGGCTGTTTCGGTAATCCTGATCTTTGGGAACGTATCACACCTCTCCAACCTGCCTGTCATAGGCGGGACACTTCTCTCACTTGTAGTTTTATTGCTTGTCTTCAAAAAGTTCAGGATTGAGCGTAAGGTGTTGAGAAAGCTGGTTTTTACAGGTTCCATGGTTGGGTTATCATGGTTGCTCCTGCCGTCGGTTAACTTCTTCATGAGCGGTTCCTTTACATTCTCCAGGGTGTCGAATGTTGTGCATTTTGCCAAGCTGCTTACCACCGGCATGATGCAGGACTTCATCAATGAAAAATGTGTGGAGGATCCGGAATTTAGTATGTGTAAATACACCGGCGCCCTGGATGATTATACAAGGCTCGATTATTTTCTCTGGCAGGACTCCAGTTTCCTTTATGATGACGAATGCTCGCAGAGGGGCTGGGAAGCGTGCTGGCTTGAAAAAAACGACGAATACAGGAAAATCATCAGTGAATTCAGGGGCGAAAGGAAGTACTTATTACGGTACCTGGGGAATTCGTTGAATATCGCAATCGGACAGTTGACCAGCATCAGGATAATGACTTTCCCCTCCCTCGAGGAGAATAAGGCGCCGCACTTTCCTATCAAGCATTATTTTAAAGATGATGTGGAGAATTTTTTAGGGTCAAGGCAATTTGAGGAACGAATGTCTTTCCCTTTAATCAATGCAGTCCAGAATGTGGTTGTATTGATTTCGCTGGTTCTCATCGTTGCCTGGTATGTTGTGCCCTGGCTTCGCCGAAGGATATCCCCGAACCTGGGATATCTTGTGCTGATCACTTTCCTTGCATTGCTTGTCAATCCCGTTGCCATAGGCCTCTTTGCCATTGGGACCGGGAGGTTCCAGGGAAGGATCATCTGGCTGGTTCCCTTCATTGCCATGATCTTGATTTTCAGCCTTATTGTTAAATCCAATAAGAACAAAAAAACATCCTGATCAATCAGGCCTGGTTATTCTTTCATCGCGGGGTTGCAGGTAATAGTTCCAGTCGCTGCCAATCTCATCAAGGGTCTGGCGAAGGGCTTCTTCCAGCGGTGTTGGACTGAATCCAAGGTCTTGCTCCAGCGGCAGCGTATCGAGCCGGGAATCCTGCATAATGCCTTTAACATGCTCGGCTGTGAAAACAGGCACTTTCTGGATTGCCTGGAAAAATTTCCCCATCCCCCTGGCTACTGCCGGAGGGATTGGAACAAACAGCTTTTTATCCCCTTTTATCCTGAGGATCATTTTGATCAGGTCGCGGAAGGGGAGGATGGTATCGCCGGCTATCTGGTAGGTCTTACCATGGCATACCGGGCTTTCTATCGATTTTACTATGTATTTTGCAAAATCCCTGACATAGATAGGGTGCTGGGTCTGTTTCCCGAAGCCGATGAGTGGCACAACCAGCGGAAACCTGTAAACGTTCTTGAGTATCCGGTTTATGCCCAGGCTCTCGGGCCCGAGTATCATCGCAGGGATGAAGGTCGTATGGTCGAGCCCCGACCTTTCCAGTATCTTCTGCCCTTCCAGCTTGGTAATGCCATACGGGCCCCTGATCTGCTTCAAAACCACCACGCTGCTGATCTGGATGAAACGGCTTATGTTCCTCTCTTTCGCAAACTCAACCATATTTGTCACCCCGAAAGCGTTTACGAGGTGGTTCTTTTCGAAATCGGAGCTTCCGAGCAGGGCAGCGGCATTTATGATCCCTTCTATGTTTTTATCCTTCAGTATAGTGTCAAAATCTTGCTGGGGCCCTATCTTCTTACTTATATCGACATGATAATACCCGATGTCTTCATGATCGATGACCGTCGAAGCCCAGTGATCGAACCTGAAGGCGATCACCCCGTAACCTTGCCCGATAAGTTCCCTGCAGATGTATGATCCAAGATAGCCATTGGCCCCGGTAAGGATTATGTATTTCTTTTTACTCATTTTTTTTCTTTTTGGCTGCCAGCAGGAATAGCTCCCCGGCAATTAACGAGATCAACCCGCCGCCTGCCTGTGCAACCAGGAAAACCAGTCCTGAAAAAGCCAGCACTTTCGGCCTTATGAATTCATTGAAAACATAAATAAAAGTAAGTTCCCTTGTGCCGAGCCCCATAACTGTTACAGGCAGCATGTTCAGCATGCCTGCTATGGCAACCCCGCCTGAAAGATAGAGAAAAGATGCTTCCATCGAAACCGCCAGCCCCAGGAAGTAACAGGAGACAAAATAGCTTAGGTTACTGCCCACCGAAAGCATAACAATGAGCAGGTTGTCGCTGTATTTTTGCCCGGAGTAAGCAACCGGCTCGCGCAGTACCCGGTACCTGAGGAACAGCGAGTTCACAAGCCTGAGTGCCCCGGGTGATATAAGCAGTGAAATTGCCACCAGTATTATGCCCGATCCCAGCAAAAGCAGCAGCCATCCCCACATTGTGCCGATTTCGACCAGTGAAGCTATGGTAATGGAACCCCCGGCTACCAGGAGGAAAAAACCCACATCGAGCCCTCTTTCAACCAACACTCGCAGTCCTGACCCCACAATGCCTGTTCTTTTGCCTGAATAACCGGCCTTGACCATTTCTCCCATCCTTCCCGGGGTAACAACGCCAATGGCATAACTTTCGAAGAATTCGCCGAAACTCTGGAGGAAGTTACCCTCAAGCCGGGCTCCCGGATTCAGGAGGTACCACCTGAATGCCTTCATTACCAACAGAAGGAGCTGAAAAAGGAACCCCAGGGCGAAAAGAAGCGGATTTGCTGTACGCAGTTGCTCCCAGAGCTCAGTAAGATCGATCTGAGTCAGGATAATTATGAAGATAACGATCCCTGTTAGCCTCAGCAGAAGGAACCCTCTCCTGAACAAGAGCCTCTTGTTGCTTTTTTCCCCGGTATTTTTATCAGTGCTCTTTCCCATGCCTTCCTCATACAAGATCATCCCTCTTGATCCGGTGGGTTGATTTTTTCCAGATCTTCCTGGTTTTTTCAAAAAGGCCCCCTATGGTTTTCGGAGGGACTTTTTCAACCACAAACCGGGCAGGTTTTGTCCCCAATAGCAGGAACATGGCACCAATGACCAGCTCCATCAAATACCTGCTGAAGGAAAAGCCTTTTATCTCGTAGCCGTAATCAGGGATCCTTTGTCCCAGGAGCCTCCTGAATTTCAGCCTGATAAACGTGCCTCTTTTCTTCAGGTCGTATCCGTGTGAGTGCATCCTGATGGCCTCATCCTCCTCGACCGGCATGAGCTCTAGCCTGCCGTCAGCTACCATCTCATCAAGGATATCCTGGCCCTGCCCCGAACGCGGAATGACCATCGAGAAGCCTTTCCCCCGTTCCTCGTATACCGGCGCCCAGGCATCGCCGCCTGAGATGTCGGTGTATTCGTTGCTGAGGTCGGTGCAAAGCAGGCTGTTTTTTACTATGTGGAACGGGATCAGGTAATTGGCATGGAATTTTGCCAGTTCAATAGCTTTCCCGTTCTCAAATTCCACCCTCATCTTACCCGGCCATTCGCCGTAACGGAAGTACAGCCTGGTGATCCTTCGGTAGTCTTTCATGCCAAACGAACGGATAAAGCTCTTCACCGAAGAAAAATGCAATGTGTTGCCGTAAAAGGGACCGAATAGGTATTTTATGTTCCTGACAGAAGGGTGTTCCAGCTCCTGCAACAGCCTGATCGATTGTACCTGTCCCGGCAGCCCCACATAAGCAAGTGCTCCTTCGAATTTTTCTATCTCCGGGAGGATCTCGTTCACCGAACTGATGATGTACTTGCTCTGCGCGGCTTCCAGCAGCTCCTCTTTTGATGTGGCAATGAAGGGCCTGGTAAGCCAGGGCTCCTCTTTCGACATCCCCAGGACAACGGCCCCGTCAATCTTTTTTTTCTCCAGCATCCATATAAGCACCGAGGTAATGATACCGCCGCTGGCTGAGTTTCTCCGTATCTCTTCATTTTTCGAGTGCCCGATATAAATGTTCCGGTAGGCCCCGATAAAACTGTGGCTTTTTGCGGTTTCCCCGTATATCCTTTTCCGCTCCGCGGGAAAATCAAAGCCTTTGCCGCTGCAGGCGCTGAAGACCAGGTTCTCCTCCTCTTCGTCAAGGGTTTCTTTTATCACGGGCAGGTACTTTCCCAGGCGGTCATCAAAAACGATCTTCCCCCTGGAAAGCCCCACGCAGGTGCCGCACCTGTTGCAGAGCCCCGACCTGATCACCTCTTCTATGTTACGCGCTTTTTTCACAAACGTAGAATTGCCTGATGCCCAGTTCAGCTATGAATGTCCCCCGGGCCCTGTCGATTATCTTTTCGCCGAAGTCCTGCATGAAAGCCGGCCCGACCGGTATCAGGATCGTGCCTTTATGCAGCAGCAGTTCCCAGCCTGTTTTCCTGAACATTTCCTTCACCTCTTTCGACCTGAGGAACCTGTGAGGCCCTTCCCCGTGCCCCCCGAACAAGGCCGTAAAGACCCGGTAAGGAACTTCACTGGTGGCCGGCGGACAGCTTAGCACCATGCGTGCCTCCCTGGTCGATACCCTGTGCAATTCGCTCAGGAAAGCAATCGGATCGGCAACATGTTCCAGGGTTTCCAGGCTCAGCACCCTGTCGAACTCCTTATCGGCAAAGGGCAGTTTTGAATAATTTCCGATCTTGACCTGGTGGATCCCGGGCCTTATCGATGCCGCAACTTTCATCAACCCGGCGGATATTTCCGCGTTCAGCACTTCGGCACTTTCACAGGCTTGTTTGATGTAATCATCAGCCTCGGCATCCCTGCTGGTTATGTTCAGCACTTTCATGCCCGGCTGAAGGTCAAGGTACCCCGTACTTTCCCTGAAACGCTGGTCGTGGGTGCGCTTTACCTTCTCGTTTTCCTTAACGTAGATATGGGCCACATCGTCCCAATGCTTTTCCACATCCTTGTCGGACCAGGGATTTTTATGGTCGTTGGTTTTTTTCACCTGTCAGCTTCGCTTTCTGGTGAGGATTGACACCTGGTCGGCCACCAGGCCTATGAAGAAGAGGAAGAAAGCCAGGATGATGACAATGAGCCCGCTGTTCGGGAACCTCCCTGCAATGAAGTAGCCGGCCACTCCATAGCCGAAGCCGGCAAAGAAGATGATTGCACTCGCCGGAAGGAATATCTTTAATGGGTTGAACAGCATGATGATCCTAAGGACGAGCATGATGGTCTTGGGGCCGTCTTTCAGGAACCTGACGTTGCTGACCCTGCCAACCCTTTTTTCAACGGTGATGGGGAAGGTGCCGATATTGAAACCCTCTTTAAGGAAAGCCAGGGTGGAGGTGGTTGAAAAAGAGAATCCGTTCGGGAAGATATGGATCAGTTCCTTGAGCAGTTCCTTGTGAAACCCCCTGTAACCTGAGTTGTAATCAGGGAGCTTCTGTTCCACCAGGTATTCACCCACGATCCTAATCAACCGCTTGCCGGCCTGCCTTGCCTTCACATGATGGGAATCCTTGCCCCTGGTGCCGATCACCATGTCGTAATCTTCAAGCATTTCAACAATGGTAGGGATGTGTTTCGGGTCGTGCTGCCCGTCGCTGTCGAGCATCACCACCAGGTCGCCCGTCGATTTACGGATCCCTGTTTTCAACGCGGCACCGTACCCTTTGTTGGTCGAGTGTGTCAGTACCTTGACCGGGTACTCCTTTATTATTTCAAGGGAGTTGTCGGTTGATCCGTCGTTCACCACAATTATTTCGTACAATTTGCTGAACCCCAGGTCAACGATCTTGTCGAGAAGTGTCCTGATCCCTGTTTCCTCGTTATAGAGCGGGATGATGACCGATACTGTTGGAGATTCCTTCATGCCGGGCTGAAATGTTTTGGCCGGGTGCGAAATTAGTAAATTTGAGCGAAAAGAGAAGGGTCCGCGTTACGAGTTACGAGTTACGAGTTACGGGTTATGAGCACGGGAGAAAGCAGAGAGGCGGAGAAGAGTTGATATCTCAAATCTCAGATCTCAACTCTACTACCTTTCACCATTCAGCGCTTTCTTGTAATCGGGCGGATCGATGAGCTTTTGGAAATCAGCGGAAGGCTTTTTTCGAAGGAAGGAATCCCAGTAAGCCTCCTTCGACATAGCGTCCCAATGGATGGATCCGTAGTAATACTGCCTTGTCTGGAACATATTGAGGAACGACAGGAACCCTGCTGTCAGCAGGTAGACGACAATGATCGCATAATGCCGCCTGAAGATCCACTCGGTAAAGGCAGCAAAGGGGATTGCAAGCAGGGCGTAGGTCTCAACCATGACGCGCTGCCCGAAGCCGCCGCCATACCACCAGCACCACCACGAAAAAGCAATGTACATGTGCAGGAGGACATAGATCAGAACAGGGAAGAACAGCCCCCTCCGGTTTTTCCAGAGCAATACCATTCCGGCAATCGCGAAGACCATAATGGGAGTGTACACCAGCCACCCTTTCCGGTAGCTGAAAATGGCCTTTATGAATTCAGGGTCCCCGAAGAAAAACCCTTCCTCGCCGTAGCCGTAAAAGAGATAATCACCGCTTACATATTTCCAGTAAGCAATCTGCGGTGAGATCACTGCAAGGAAAACAAGTATCATCACCGCCCTCTGTTGCCACGACTTAAAGATAAAAAGGAACCTTTCTTTGAATTCTTTCAGGGATGACACCCCCCAGAGCGGGATCAGTATGGCTATGATAATATTGGACGGTCTCACCAGGGTGATCATCCCCAGAGTGACAGCGATCAGCATGGCATATTTCCATTTGTGCGTCCTGATCCATTGCTCCAGCGCCCAGATAAACAAAGCAAACAAGAAAAAACTGTATGCATGCGACATGGTCGGCTCCAGGGTGGTGTAAAAATAGAGGTTGGTGCCAAGGCCCACGGCCAGAAGTGTCATTGCAACTACATATTTTGAGAATTTCTCCGAAAGCACCCTTAACAGGAAATAGAGTCCGAAGAAAAGATAAAACACGCTGGAAACGATCAGTGCGATCTTATAGGGTGGGCTGAAACCCGTGGCTTCATAATCAAGGGGACCCGAAAGTCCGTGGGCCACAAAAAAGAAGGGGGAATACATAGTGGCCAGCCCCATGGTCATTTTGCTTATATAATTACCGTTTTCCAGTTTTTTCCCCCAGATCTTTCGATTGAAATACTCCGTAGTGTCTCCGGAAAGGAATTTCATTGTAACATCTCCATGTATGAAGGTTGCCGGCAGGTACTGGTAATAGAGGATCACATCATGGGCAATGATCCTGCCCTTGATCTTCCAGAATTGATTGTGCTTGTTGGCGACGATTACGGTGATAAAAACAGCCATCAGGGCAATGTAATGAATGTATTTCCCGGTCAGGCTTATTATCGGTTTTATTTTCATTTTGGTTGTACCGGTATAAGGCTGCTTTGAGATTGATCAGAAATCATCGAAAATATTTTCATCGGGTTCCGAGAAGGTATCGTCCACCTTGTCGCAGTCGAGTTCATAGGAAACCGGTTTCAGTGGCTTCTCAAAATCGCCCCTGGAAATGTTCAGTTCGGGGTCATCATAGACTTTCTGCATGTATATGGCCCAGATCGGCAGTGCCATGTTGGCCCCCTGGCCGAGCCCTATCGTCCTGAAGTGAACGCTCCGGTCTTCTGCCCCCACCCAGGTACCTGTGCTAAGATCGGGGGTCAGGCCAATGAACCATCCATCCGACTGGTTCTGTGTGGTGCCTGTTTTACCCGCGATAGGGTTCGTAAATCCGTACTTGTACCTGAGCCTGATGCCTGTCCCCGACTGGACGACGCCCTTCATGAGTTCCAGCATCAGGAATGCAGTTTCCTCGCTCATGGCCTCCTGTTTTTCGGGGGTAAACCGCTCGATCACGTTGCCGTATTTATCTTCTATTTTGGTCACCATTATCGGTTCTATGTGCACCCCTTTATTGGCAAATGTATTGAACCCGCCCAGCATCTCCCAGAGGGATATGTCGGGCGTACCGAGTGCTATGGCAGGCACGGCATCCATTTCGGCCGTGACACCCATTTTTCGCGCTATTTTTATTACCGACTGTGGAGAATATCTTTTGATAAGGAACGCGGAGATCCAGTTGTTAGAGTTGGCCAGGGCCCATTTCAGGGTCACTTCTTCGCCTATCCGCTTGGAGGAAGGATTTTTCGGCGCCCAGATAGTCCCGTCCCACAGGTCGACGCTATATTGTACATTGGCCACTTTGGAGCAGGGTGAGAATTCACCTTCCTGCATGGCCAGGGTATACAGGAATGGCTTGAAGGTTGAACCTACCTGCCTGCGTGTGAGCTTTACATGGTCGTATTTAAAGTGCCTGTAATCGATACCGCCCACATAGGCCTTCACATGCCCTGTTGTAGGCTCCATCGATAGCAGCCCGGCCTGGAGGAAGAACTTGTAATACCTGATGGAGTCCATAGGTGTCATAACAGTATCGATCTCACCGTCCCACGAGAATACGCGCATCCTGGCAGGAGTGTTAAAAACTTCTTTTATGGAATCCATGGAGAGCCCCTGCTCATTAAGTACCCTGTATCTTTCCGACCATTTAATGGCCAGATCCATTAGCTTTTCGATCTGCTCTTCGGCTTCCTCCTCTTCAAAATCGAACGGTGCATTTTCGTGGCCTTCCCAATGGGCGTAGAAGGCCGGCTGCAGGTCATCCCTAAGGTGGGTTATCACTGCCTCTTCAGCGTGGTTCTGCAGCCTCGAGTCGATGGTGGTGTAGATCCTGAGACCGTCCTTGTAGAGATCATAAGGCGTACCGTCAGCTTTGAAGTGTTTGCTGCACCATTCTCTCAACTCCATACGCAAAATTTCCCTGAAATAAGTGGCCGGTCCCGATTTATGGTCCCTGATGCCGAAACCGGAAAGATCGATCGGCAATTGGGAAACGGAATCATAAACATTTTGTGTGATAAAGTTGTATTTCAGCATCTGGCTGAGCACCAGGTTGCGCCTTTCCACCGATCTTTCATAATTCCTTACAGGGCTGTACCAGGTGGGGCCTTTTATGAGCCCTGCCATCATAGCTGATTCCTGCAGGTTCAGCGAATCAACCTCTTTGTTGAAGAAGGTTTTTGAGGCAGCCTTGATCCCGAACGACTGGCTTCCGAAAGGAACGGTATTCAGGTACATTGCCAGGATCTCCTGCTTGGAATAATTTCTTTCGAGCTTTGTGGCAGTGACCCACTCCTTGAATTTCCTCATCACAAGCTGGGGCTTGGTGAGATTGCCCCTTGGGAAGAGGTTTTTTGCAAGCTGCTGTGTTATGGTGCTGCCGCCCCCCTTGTAATTGCCTGTAAGCACACCATAGGCTACCCTGAACAAGGCTTTGGTATCAACCCCCGAATGATTTTCAAAGCGGATGTCTTCTATTGCCATTGTGGCTTCGACAAGGTGCTCCGGCAACTCCCGGTAATGCGCATTGGAACGGTTTTCAATGTAGTAAGTCCCCAGGAGCTTGCCATCCGATGAGTAGATCTCTGATGCCAGGTTCGTTTCGGGGTTCTCAAGCTCCTCGAAAGAGGGCATAGGGCCGAACCATTCATTCGCCACCCCAAAGAAAAACAGGAAAACCAGGCTGACCAGCACAATGAAGATCAGCCAGAACTTCAAAATGTAGTTGAAAAATTTCTTTTTCGGTTTTTTCTCTTCCGCCATCGGTTAAATTGATGTTACTGTTTTTCAAGGCTGATGCCGATGTCTTCTATACCTTTTAGTTTTTCTTCCCGCATCGCCTGCTCAAAAATAAACCGGTATTCCCCTTTTACCGGGAACCTTATGCCTTCCCTCAGCAAGACCCTGAATTCTTTTATTCTGCCAAATCCTTTGCCAAACCATTCACCCCTCCTGTCGGCCAGGATGAACTCGATGGTATCTTTCGAATACTGGCCGCCGGGGAATAGGGTCTCAACAAAAAAGTAAATGTTGCTGTATCTGTAATCTGTTGTATGACGCAGGTTAAGGTAAAAATCAAGCGGGCTCACCGTGTCATCGATGTTAACCGTGAATTTCAACAGTGAATCCTGATTCCAAACGCCCGAAGGGATTGATTTATTATCATTGTAAACCATTCCCTGCCGGCATGAAGTAAAGGCAAAGCCGATAAACAGGATCAAGAATATTTTAAGGATGTGATCAGTCATCGAACCGCTCAATATCATATTCGTCAAGCGGACTCTCATATTCGATCTTCCGCTCCTTGACAAGTGCAAAGTCTTCAAGCTTGTCGGGCAGCTTCCCCTTCTCGTTCATGCTGATGATCATTTTCACCTTCTCGACCGGGATGGCCATCAGGTTGGGATCATTATCGCCATAGGCATACCACATGATTTTTTTGAACACATCTGATTTTTGGTAGATGCCTTCACCCCTTTTCGATTTCAGCAGTGTTCTGGTGTCTGGAAAATCCTCAAGCGCTTCCATGTATACATCATACTCATAGTTGATGCAACATTTGAGCTTGCCGCACTGCCCTGCAAGTTTCTGGGGGTTGAGTGCCAGTTGCTGGGCCCTGGCGGTCTGTGTGGTGACTGACTTGAAGTTGGTAAGCCAGGTGGAGCAGCACATTTCACGCCCGCAAGAACCGACACCACCGAGCTTGCTGGCCTCCTGCCTCACACCGATCTGCCTCATCTCGATCCTTACGTGGAAAAGATCAGCAAGCACCTTGATGAGTTGCCTGAAATCCACGCGGTCTTCAGCAGTGTAATAAAAGATAGCCTTTGTGCCGTCTCCCTGGTATTCAACATCGCTTATCTTCATCTCCAGATCCAGGTCCCGGGCAGCCTGTCTCGACTTGTACATGCTGTTTTCTTCCCTCTCTACCGACCTGATCCATTTTTCAATGTCGGAAGGCCTGGCTTTACGATACACCTTTTTCAGTTCATTAATATTGGGATCGAGGCCTTTTTTTTTCATCTGAAGCCTTGCGGCATAACCTGTCAGCGAAACGATCCCTATGTCGTGACCGGGTGAGGATTCCACGGCAACGATATCGCCTTCATTGACTTCATATTCAGTGTTTATCCTGAAAAATTCCTTACGGCTGTTCTTGAAGCGGATCTCAACACAGTCAAACTTCTCCTGTTCCTGTGAGATGGTTATTTCCTGGAGCCAGTTATAAGAGTTGAGCTTGGTGCATTTATCGTTGCAAAGGTCTTTGTTCTCGTACTGGTTGTGGTTGGGCTCCTTCATGCAACCTCTTGCAAGGAACCCCGAGCAGCACTGGTTTTTATATTTGTTGTCCATTGTATTGTCAGTCTAATGCAAATTTATAAATATTTACGTGCTGATGCTCAGAGATTTTCCCGGATCAGGGATTATGCCGCTTTCAGCCTTTCAGCAGCTTTTTTATCTTCATCGACAGATCCATGAATGTAAATTGCGGGTTTGCATTCCTTTCGATATGATACTGGGCTTCATCAAGCATTTTTGAGATTTCCGGAGCGTTGTGATTATTGATCTGCCTCCTGAATTTCTCGATAAAATCCTTTTCCCGGGCCGAAAGGTTCACTGCCTTTTGAAGGTTATGGTTCAGCAGAAGGGAATTTCTGATCATCCTTGAGGAGTAATTCAGAAAATTCTTGAGTTTTTCCCTCCCCTGCGGTGATATACCTGAAATGTATTCATTAAGTTCGAAAGTCTTATTACCATAGCTGAGCCGCATCCATTTCACAAAACTGTCGAACATCTCCTGCTGGTCCTGCTGGTCGAGAAGGAGCTTTTTTGCCCTCAGGTAGTTGCCGCCGGCCAGGGCGCTGATGTCTCCTGCCTTTTTTTCATCGAGCCCGTGCCCGGTGATAAGGGCATCTTTAAGGCTCTCCTTTTCGAGCCGGGGAACAGGTACTATCTGCGTCCTCGAAAGGATGGTGTTGATGATCTGCTCCTGCCTTTCCGATACCAGTACGAAGAGGGTTTTATCAGGGGGTTCTTCCAGTATCTTCAGCAGTTTTGGGGCTGCTGCGTGGTAAAGCCTCTCTGCCATCCAGATGATCATCACTTTGTATTCCGACTCATAGCTTTTATAGCTCAGTGTCCGTAATATTTCGGAACAATCCTCCGCATTGATGATACCCTGTTTTTTTTCGATACCTATCTTGTCATACCAGTCGTTGAGCGTCAGCATATAATCATTCTCAAGCATGGCCTCCCGGAATTGAGGGAGGAAATCACGGCTCATGGGCTTTTTCTTAACCTCTTTGGTGGTTGCCACCGGGAATATGAAATGGAGATCGGGATGGCTCAGGTTATTGTATTTAACACAGGAAGGACAGGTACCGCAGGCATCAACGTTATCGAGGTTCTGGTCTGTCACTTTGGGCCTGTTCCTGCAATTAATAAACTGTGCATAAGCAATGGCGAGGGCCAGCTTACCGGTGCCTTCGGGCCCGAGAAATAGCTGTGCGTGACTTATCCTCTGGTCACGGACTGTCTGCAACAGCCTTCGTTTTACTTTTTTTTGTCCGGTTATTTCACTGAACAGCATATTCTACATTGCATCAAAAAGGCCAATTCCAAGATCAGAACCGGCCTGGGTCATATTATTATGGTCAATTGGGCTGCGTTATTATGCTTTCCGCGATCTAAGCTTTGCACCCAGGAATTCTTTGTTCATCAGGGCGATATTGGCAACCGATATGTTCTTGGGGCATACTGCTTCACAGGCATAAGTGTTAGTGCAGTTGCCAAATCCCTTTTCATCCATTTTCTTCACCATAGCCCTTACCCTTTCGTCGTTTTCAACTTTTCCCTGTGGCAGCCGCGATAACTGGGCTACCTTGGCCGAAACAAACAGCATGGCCGAAGCGTTCTTGCAGGCTGCCACGCAGGCGCCGCATCCGATGCAGGCCGCTGCTTCGAATGCCAGGTCTGCCTTTTCTTTAGCCACAGGAATAGCGTTCGCGTCCGGTGCATTCCCTGTATTTACCGAGATATATCCTCCGGCCTCGATGATCTCATCGAAGGCTGTACGGTCTATCATCAGGTCTTTGATGATCGGGAACCCTTTGGCCCTGAATGGCTCTATCACAATGGTCTGACCATCTTTGAAACGCCTCATGTGCATCTGGCATACGGTAATACTTTTATCGGGGCCATGCGGCTTTCCGTTGATGTAAAGGCTGCACGTCCCGCAAATGCCTTCACGGCAATCGTGGTCGTAAGTTATGGGCATCTCAAACTTGTCGATGAGCTGCTCATTGAGTATATCAAGCATTTCAAGGAATGAAGCATCAGGAGAAATGTCAGTCACCTTGTAGGTTTCGAACCTGCCTTTGGCTGCGGCATTTTCCTGTCTCCAGATTTTCAGCGTGAAATTCATTTGATCAGTGTTTATTTAATATTACGGAAAAACATTTGTAAGTATTATATATGTAATTATGAAACATTTGATTGCTCAGAATGTTTCGATTATTTATAGCTTCTCTGTGTCGGGGTCACGGTTTCGAACTTCAGCGGCTCTTTATGAAAAGCAGGAGGAGCATCGTCGCCCTTGTATTCATATACCGACACATGTGAACACTCCTTGTCGTCGCGCAGCGCTTCACCTTCGGGAGTCTGGTACTCTTCACGGAAGTGGCCGCCGCACGATTCTTTGCGGTCGTAGGCATCTATTGCCATCAGCTCGCCCATTTCCAGGAAGTCGGCAAGACGGTCGGCCTTGATCAGCTCGCCGTTCAGCTCGTTGACTGTTCCCGGGATCTTAACATCCTTCCAGAACTCTTCCCTGAGCGCTTTCAGTTCTTTTTTGGCTTTTTCCAGGCCTTCCTTGTTCCTCGACATGCCCACATGATCCCACATGATATGGCCCAGCTTCTTATGAATGGTATCGACCGACTGGTTGCCTTTTATACTGATCAGCCTTTCAAGCCTTTCCTTCGATTCTTTTTCGGCCTCCTTGAATTCCGGGAGGTCGGTCGGGAAAGGCTTCACACCGATCTGGTCGGCCAGGTAGTTTTGCACCGTATATGGCAGCACGAAGTAACCGTCGCAGAGTGTCTGCATCAGCGCAGAGGCCCCGAGCCTGTTTGCACCGTGGTCGGAGAAGTTGGCTTCGCCGGCAACGAAAAGGCCCGGTATGGTCGATTGAAGTTCATAATCCACCCACAGTCCGCCCATGGTGAAGTGGACGGCAGGGAATATCTTCATCGGGGTTTTATAGGGATTATCGCCGGTGATGGTTTCGTACATCTGGAAGAGGTTGCCGTAACGGGCTTCAATGGTGCTGGCACCGAGCCTGTTGATAGAATCCTGGAAGTCGAGATACACTCCCAGTCCGGTCTTCTCGACACCGTATCCCTCGTCGCACCTCTCCTTGGCAGCCCTGGAGGCCACATCGCGGGGTGTGAGGTTCCCGAAGGCAGGATATTTTCTTTCCAGGTAATAATCCCTCTTTTCCTCGGGCAGTTTTGTCGGGTCCAACTCACCTTTTCGTATCTTTTCCGCGTCTTCCTTCTCTTTAGGTACCCAGATCCTGCCGTCGTTACGGAGGCTTTCGCTCATCAGGGTGAGCTTCGACTGGTAGTCGCCGTGCACCGGGATACAGGTGGGGTGGATCTGTGTGAAGGAAGGGTTACCGAAGGCAGCCCCTTTCTTGTAGGCTTTCCAGATGGCGCTGCCATTGGAGTTCATAGCGTAGGTTGAGAGGAAATAGGCATTCCCGTATCCGCCTGTGGCGAGGATTACGGCATGGCCGAAATGGCTTTCCACCTCTCCGGTGTTTGAGTTCCTGACTACGACACCCCTGGCCCTTCCGTCTACCACAACCAGGTCCATTAAGTCGCGGCGGTTGTACATCTTTACCTTGCCTTTCTTGATCTCCTTGCTGAGCGCACCGTATGCACCAAGCAGAAGCTGCTGGCCTGTCTGGCCTTTGGCATAAAAGGTCCTTGAAACAAGAGCCCCTCCGAACGACCTGTTGTCGAGCATGCCGCCGTATTCCCTGGCAAAAGGCACACCCTGGGCAACAGCCTGGTCGATGATGCTCACACTCAGCTCAGCCAGCCGGTAAACATTGGCTTCCCTCGACCGGTAATCGCCGCCTTTGATGGTGTCGTAGAACAGCCTGTAAACGCTGTCACCATCGTTCTGGTAGTTCTTGGCAGCATTGATACCTCCCTGGGCAGCTATGCTGTGTGCCCTCCTGGGACTGTCGTGGTAAGAGAAAGCCTTTACGTTGAAGCCGAGCTCAGCCAGGCTCGCAGCAGCAGCGGCGCCGGCAAGCCCGGTGCCAACCACTATCACGTCAAGCTTGCGCTTGTTGGCAGGGTTGACCAGGTTTTGTTTCGACCTGTAATTGGTCCACTTTTCTGCTAACGGTCCGTCGGGTATCTTTGAATCTAACTTGATCATATCTCGAAGCTCTTAGTGTTTTTTTTTAAAATTTTTTGGTTTAATAGTAGATCAGGAAATAGAGTGGGATCAGGCAGAATCCCACCGGGATCACTATTGAATAGAAATCACCTATGGCCTTGATCACAGGGGTATAGACCGGGTGGTTGATGCCAAGCGTCTGAAATGCGCTCTGAAAAGCATGGTTCAGATGGAAGCCGAGCAGGATGAGCAGTACGATGTACAGGATGGCATAAAAAGGATTGGTAAAAAGGTTCACCGCCATACTGTGGAAATCGTGATTGTCGGCCACCCTGAGCATGCCTTCGGGCGGATCTGTTATTCCAAGCTTTACAAAATAGAAGTTCATAAAATGGATCGTCAGGAAGATGATGATAATGATACCGGTGTGGATCATGAACTTGGAAAAGTACGAGGTTTCGTTTGTTTTCCTGACCTTGTACCTTGAAGGCCTTGCCATCCAGTTCTTGATCTGGATCACGATGCCCCATATTGCATGTATGATGAAGGCTCCGAAAAGCACTATTTCAAATACCTTTATCACAGGGTTGGAGGTCATGAAGTGAACTGCTTCCCTGAAGATCTCCTTGTGGTTTTCGGTTATGGGTATGATAAAGATGTTGATACCCAGGTGAACGATAAGGAACAACATCAGGAATATACCCGCGATCGACATTGTGACCTTCTTCGTGATAGTTGAATAACTTAATAAACTGCTCATAAAAAGTTGATTTTAAGTAGCTGATGCAATATGATTACAGTTCTGACAGAATTGTTGTTTATTTGTTGTGAAAAGAAAAACAAAGATAAAAATTCACCTCGATATTAGGAGTATAAGATATAACAGAAGCTTAAATTTATAATCGCTAAAAATAAGCCTCAATGACTGATCATATGCCCTCTTCATCGCTTTTTCAGCGTAACAGGGAAAAGTTCACCGAACATCTTCCGGAAAATGGACTGGCCCTTTTCAATTCCAACGACGTGTTCCCGCGAAATGGTGACCAGTTCTTCCCCTTCCGGCAGAATTCAGACCTTTTTTACCTCACAGGTATCAACCAGGAAGAGACCATGCTGATGCTCTTTCCGGATTGCCCGAACAAAGACCTGAGGGAAGTTCTTTTTATCCTGAGGTCTTCAGAAAAAATTGAGACCTGGGAAGGCCATAAGCTGGACAAGAAGGAAGCAACAGGGATCTCCGGCATTGAAAAGATAAGGTTTACCGACGAGCTGGAAGTGGTGCTCACGGAAGCAATGACCTATGCCGGGCCTGTATTTTTGAATAACAATGAATACCCTAAGTTCTACACCGATGTTCCCTATCGCGACCTGAGATTTGCAGGGGATCTGCAAAAGAAATACCCGAACCATGATTACAGGAGGTCGGCACCGGTAATGCACAGCCTGAGAATGCTGAAGGAACCGGAAGAGCTGAGGCTGATAGAAAGGGCGATCGGGATTACCGGAAAGGCTTTCAATAGGATACTGAAATGCGTTGCGCCCGGCAGCAAGGAGTTTGAGATCGAAGCTGAAATGATGCATGAATTTGCCATGAACGGGGCTTCCGGTTTTGCTTACAGCCCCATCATAGCAAGCGGTAAGAATTCGTGCGTTCTTCATTACACCGACAACACCGATGAATGTAAGGATGGTGAGCTGCTGCTGATGGACTTCGGCGCCGAATACCTCAACTATGCCGCTGACATCACCCGAACCATACCGGTGAACGGCAAGTTCACCGAATGGCAGAGGCAATGCTACAAGTCTGTATTGAGCGTTCAGAAGGAGGCCATAAAAATGTTCGTTCCCGGAAACACTATAGATAAGCTCAACAAGGAGGTAAATTCGCTCATGGAGGCTGAAATGCTGAAGCTGGGCCTTCTGACCAAAGAGGAGATCGGGAAGCAGGAGCCTGAAAATCCGCTCTACATGAAATATTTTATGCACGGTACCACCCATTTCATGGGACTTGATGTGCATGATGTAGGGTCTAAATACGAACCCTTCAAACCGGGGATGGTCTTTACCTGCGAACCCGGGCTGTACATCAGGGAGCAGAATATGGGCATCAGGCTCGAGAATAATATCGTTGTTACCGAAAAAGGCCCGGAAGACCTGTCAAAGCACATTCCCATCGAACCCGGTGAGATCGAAAAGCTGATGAAGTAGCCGCTGTTCCACCGGAAAAGGCTAACTTTGAGGTTTTCCTGGAGGAAGATGGCAGCTAATGATTAATGAACAATGAAAAATTAATAATTAATAGTTAATAATTAATAATTAAAGTGTTGAAGGTCAGTAAGTAAGAAGCGGAGAGCAATGAATAATGAACAATGAACAATGAAATAATATCTAAGCTCTAAACTCTAAGCTCTGATTCCCAGCACCCTTAACTCGAAAACCCGTAACCCGAACACCCGTAACCCGAAAACCCGTAACCCGCAATAACAATTAAAAACCTAAAATATGTTCAACGCAAAAGTTTATAAAGAAAGAAGAAAGAAACTTAGGGAAAAAGTACCGGGCGGCCTCATCCTGTTGCCGGGCAACCAGGAAGCCTCCATGAACTACCCCTCCAACACTTATCATTTCAGGCAGGACAGCAATTTCCTCTACTATTTCGGGATCGATCAGCCCGACCTGGCTGGCGTGCTCGATGTTGATGAAAACAAAGACTATCTCTTTGGCGATGATGTCGATATCGACAGCATCATCTGGATGGGCTTCCAGCCATCGATGAAAGAGAGGGCAGCGGAAGTGGGAGTTGAAAACTCCGGCCCCCTTTCAGCGCTTGATGATTTTATCAAAGAGGCAATCTCGAAAGGGAGGAAGATACATATTGCGCCTCCATACAGGGGCAAAACAATGATCCAGCTCGAAAACCTGCTGGGCACACATCATGCCACACTAAATGAGTTCGTTTCAGAAGAGCTCATCAAGGCCATTGTAAGCATGCGATCCATCAAGGATGAGAACGAGATCAAAGATATTGAAGGGGCCGTCGACGTGGCCCACCTCATGCACACCACAGCCATGAAGATGGCTAAGCCCGGTGTGATCGAGCAACAGATCGTCGGGGCCATCGAAGGTATATCCATATCACACGGAGGCCCGGTTTCGTTCCCGGTCATACTCAGTATCGACGGACAGACACTGCACAACCACTATCATGGCAATACCCTCAAAGAGGGCAGGATGATGGTGACCGATGCCGGTTCGGAATCGTGGCTCAGGTATGCCAGTGACATCACCCGTACCACCCCGGTTGGCGGCAAGTTCGACCAGCGCCAGAAAGAGATCTATGAGATCGTGCTAAAGGCAAATATCGATACCATCCAGGCCATCAAGCCTGGTGTACCTTACAGGGACATCCACCTGCTGGCGGCAAAGATCATCGCTTCGGGCCTCAAAGACCTGGGACTGATGAAAGGCGATGTTGACGAGGCCGTGAGCCAGGGGGCTCATGCGTTGTTCTTCCCTCACGGACTGGGCCACATGATGGGCCTCGACGTACATGATATGGAAGGACTCGGTGAAGATTATGTAGGATACGATGACGAGATCAAACGCAGCGACCAGTTCGGCCTTGCCTTCCTCAGGCTGGGAAGAAAGCTGGAGGCAGGCTTTGTACTTACTGATGAGCCCGGAATTTATTTCATCCCGGCATTGATCGATATCTGGAAGAACGAAGGCAAATTCACAGACTTCATCAATTACGAAAAAGTGGAAACCTACAAGGACTTCGGAGGCATCCGTATCGAGGATGACATCCTTGTGACCGAAGACGGTTTCAGGGTGCTCGGAAAGCCGATCCCGAAGAAGGTTTCAGATGTTGAAGACCTATGCAAGGGGTAACCTCCGAAGAGGTAGAACGGATAAGTCGGCGGCTCGATGAAGTTGGCCTGGCAGATTCAAAGTGGAAGCCCTTTTTCATATACAGGATCTCTCTTGATGTGGAAAAGATGATGGGTGAAGGGCATTCCTTTGAGGAAGCCCTGAGCTATATCACCTCGGATGTGGATACCGGAAAGATCCCCTTGCTGGAGAATGTCTATCCCAATTTCAGGATGCTGAGAGTCTACAGGGCCCTGATCAGGACCGGCACCTTCTTTGCGATTGCCTGCCTGGCGGCGGCCCTTGTGTTTTTTATCCTGGGATATGCACTGGCGCTCCCGCTCCTGTTTACAGGCCTGTTGTTTTTTATGTTCGTGGTTTTCCCCCTGAGGTACTTTTCAGGCAGCATAAAAGACAGGCAGGAGAATGTATATATCGCGATCTTCAAACTGCACCTCAAGTAGAGAGCTTAGAGCGATTAGTGTTGAGTCCTCCTTCACTTCGCTTACGCTTGCGCCGAAGCTCCAGCGTAGGCGCACGGAGGATAAATGTTTAGTGCTTAATGTTAAGTGTTGAATTGTGTCCGGTGCAGGCGGATCTGTGTTCTATGAATTCGGTACGGTATGTGAGGTATGGGGTGCGGGGTACTCTTTGCGAAAATTTGCGAAAAACCTTTGCGGACATTGCGAGAAACTCAATCGCAAAGCGCTAAGCGCAAAGCGATGAAGAATCTGTGGAATCGTGTAAAAATCTGCGAGATCTGTTAGAAACAAGAAATGGAGGCATTTTTCACTTCACGATTCACTCCTCACACTTCACGAATTTCCCAGCACCCAGGACCCAGTACCTACTTGACAATAGAGACAATAAAGACAATTTATTAAAACAAATTTAACATTGCCCTGTTGCTATTTCGCAGAAAGAATATATTTTTGCCGGCTTTCAATTCTAACACTTAAAATTGAATACAATGAATACGGAAATGAACGAAAAGCTTAGAAATACCTGCGAAACCGCTCTCGGTACACTGCAGAAATTAAATGATCCGGATACACAGGAACTCCAGTCGAAACTGGAATGGTGCCTCGGAAGCTACGACAACGACAAAAACCCTGCCGGCCTTGTTGAGTACGGCTCGGTGACACTTCAGACCCTTAAGGATATCAAAAAAGAATATCCGAGGAAGATCAACAAGAAGGTGATCGAAGGGCTTGAAAAAACACTCGGGGCTGTTGACCAGCAAATGAACT
Source organism: uncultured Bacteroidales bacterium (assembly GCA_964567785.1). GTDB lineage: Bacteria > Bacteroidota > Bacteroidia > Bacteroidales > JAGOPY01 > CAZMOK01. Next base: position 27,811 of record CAZMOK010000036.1, read on the forward strand.
AACACCGTTTTTCCTGCTAACCGGTAACTTACCGGACCACTTATCTTCTTCTGACTTACTTTCTCTCTGTCTTCATCGTCCTGACAAGGATATAATTCTGTAACTTTGTTTGTTCGGCCTTAATTTTAATGGCCGCCACTAATAATTGAATAGATGACAGGTAAGACAAAATACAAGGGAAAGAATATATATTACAAATCGCAGGGAAAGGGCCAGGCAATTGTGCTCCTGCATGGCTTTATGGAAGATAAAAGCATGTGGGAGAAAATTGCAAGGGCCCTTTCATCGGGCTTCAATGTGATAACAGTCGACCTCCCCGGGCACGGGCGGAGCGAGTGCGTTTCCGACATCCATACCATGGATATGATGGCAGTGGCCGTTAACAAGGTGCTCAGGGACCTGGAGGTAAAGCATTGCGTGATGATAGGCCACTCGATGGGTGGTTATGTTACGCTCGCCTATGCACGAAAATATCCGGGGAAACTCAGGGGAATTGGGCTTTTTCATTCTCATGCTGCTGAAGATACACCCGAGCAGAAGTTGAACCGGAACAGGATGATCGAGATTGTCGGGGAAGAAAAGACCGGTTTTATAAAGAACTTCTTTCCCGACCTGTTTGCACCCTCAAATGTTGAAAAATACAGCAAGGAGATACAGCAATTCACCGAATCGGCACTGAAAATGCCTAAAAAGGGCATCACTGCTGCACTGGAGGGTATGAAGCTAAGGCTTGACTGTGTCGACATACTTACCTACAGCAGGTATCCGGTCCTCTTCATAGTGGGTAAGCAGGATTCGCGCATCCCAGCTCAAAAGCTGATCGACCAGGCCATACTGCCCTCTTATTCCGAAGTGCATGTACTGGATTACGTAGGTCACATGGGATTCATCGAAGCACGGGCCGAAACCCAGAATGCCATTTTCCACTTCGCCCGGAAGATCTACCCTAAATAAGAGTTGAGTTTTGAGTGTTGAGAGCTTAGATATTATTTCATTGTTCATTGTTCTCCGCTTCTTACCTACTGACCTTCAGTATTTTAATTATTAATTATTCATTGTTAATTGT
>CAZMOK010000037.1:0-23110 GCA_964567785.1 uncultured Bacteroidales bacterium
TGTACCTGAAGTTTTCGATGAATAATGCGGATTAACAATGAACAATGAAATAAACATTCACGCCTCACACTTCACGCTTCACACTTCACGGATTTCCCAGCACCCAGTACCCAGCACCTAACTCCTACCTGACAATAAAGACAATTTGACAATAGAGACAATAGAGACAATAGAGACAATTAGTTCCCAGTTACCAATTTCAATACCCCTTACCACCTTTACCGGTAAAAACTATTTCCTTACCTTTATGATGCTGAAAAATCAACCTGATCCCCGAAATGCCATCTGATCCTACAAGAGAGAAAATACTGAAAGTAGCCTCCCGGATATTCGGGAAATACGGGTTCCAGAAAACCACCATCGACGAGATAGCCCGCACCGCACATAAGGCCAAAGGATCGGTGTACTATTATTTCACCAGCAAGGAGGACCTGTTCCTGGCCGTTGTAAGCAGCGAAATGGATGTGCTGAAAAAAGAGCTGCTCGAGGTGACCTCAGGGCAAAGAGAGGTCACGGCGATCTTAAAAGATTACATGCTTACCAGGATGAGGGTGCTTTCAGATGCCGTGAACTATCATGAAACCCTTAAGGCCGATTTTATCGAAACCTTCGAATTCCTCGACGAAATGCGCTCTGAATTCGATGAATTCGAGGTCGATCTTCTTTCCGGTATCCTGCAAAGAGGTGTAAAAGAAGGAACATTTACCATCCGTAACGTCAGGAAAACGGCCCAGGTGATCATCCTGGCCATGAAGGCCATTGAAATACCCTTCTTCCTTCAGGAAAAGATCCACGAGTACGAGGAAACTATTGTGGAACTGCTCGATATCCTTATCAGAGGGCTCGAAAAGGATTCTGGTAACTGACCCGCATTCATGCTCCAATAATATTTATCGCCTGACCCCTTGATATAAGCTCTTCATTTTTATAACTTTGTATAATAATCTGACTAAAAAACGTTATTAGTCAGATTATACTTATTAACCAAATTTTTACTTCTTGGAAAAAGCAGCAAAAAATATCATAAAATACCGTAAGGCCATATTCTACATAACAATTGTCCTTACCCTGGCAGGGGCCTACTTCATGAAAGACCTGGAGGTGGACCCCGACGTGTTCAACTACCTCCCCGAGGACGATCAGACAGCTTCACTTTTCAATGAAATTGGCCGCACGTACGGGGGCAACTACATCGCGATGATAGGGTTGGAATCTGAGAACGTCTTTTCGAAGCAAACACTGGTAAAGATAAGGGACCTCACCGATTCACTTGAGGTGATGCAGGGTGTGAGTACCGTGACCAGCCTTACCAATGTGATTGACATAAAAGACTCTGAATGGGGGATAGAAATAGGCAAGCTCGTTGATCCGTGGGACCTTCCCGATGAAGAAGAGGAACTTGACAGCCTGAAAAACTATACGCTCTCGCAGGAAATGTACCGCGGTTCGCTTGTATCGGAGGATGCAACCTTTACGGCAATAATGGTAAGAATAAAGGAGGGCACCGATAAGATAAAGGTAGCAAGGCAGATCAAATCAGTCATTGCCGCGCAAATGTCTTCCGAAAAGGTCTACTATGCCGGCATCCCCTTTACCCTGCTGAGCCTGGCCGACATCATCCTCGGGGACCTGCTGTTCCTGGCACCCATCACCGCCCTGGTGATCATCATAATCCTGTTCTTCGGGTTCAGGTCGTGGCGAGGGGTGCTGCTTCCGCTGGTCACCGTCGGTTTCAGCACGGTCTGGGCAATGGGGCTCATGGGCCTGCTGAACATAAGGCTATCGATCATTTCCGATGTGATCCCGGTAATACTTCTTGCCGTAGGCAGTGCCTACACCATCCACGTAATAAACCGTATCAGGGAAACGCCGGGAGAAAGCCTCAGGGAACGGATCGAAGCCTCACTGGCCTATATCATAACCCCTGTCATAATGGCCTCGGTAACCACAATGATCGGGTTTGTTTCGTTCATTTTCGGCTCTTATCTTACATTGATCAGCACCTTCGGGATCTTCACAGCAGCAGGGGTGGGTTTTGCCCTCGTCCTTTCGGTCACTTTCGCGCCTGCCTTCCTGTCAATGTTCCCCGGTAAAGGGAACGACCCGGTATTTGAAAAAAAAGAAAATTCCCTTAATATTTCAGGCCTTATACTGAAAAAGACAGAAAGCCTGGTGCTGCAAAAACCCAGTTCGATCATAACCTTCTGGGTCGTAATAATGCTGACAGGCATTATCGGTATACTGATGATCGAAAGAAAAGTGGACATGATCGACTATTTCAAGGACAGTGACCCCATTCACGTTTCCGAATATCTTTTCCGCGATAAATTCGGCGGCTCCTTCCCGGTGTATGTAAAGGTTGAGGGGGATATGCAGGCACCGGAAGTTCTTAAACAAATGGACTCCGCCGCCTCATACATGGAACATCACCCCAATATAACGCAGACACAAAGCATTGCCGACCTGATCAAAGAGATGAACGACATCATGGAAGAAGGCGAAACCATTCCCGGTGAAAAAGCAAAAATAGAACAGCTCTGGATCCTCCTTCAGGGACAGGATATTATGGAGCAACTGGTCAACTATGACCTTGATGGCGGCCTGATTTCGGGCACATTCAATACAGGAGATGTTGAGGTGATGGACGACTTTGTAAAAGACATGAAGGGCTATCTCGAAAAAAACAGCACCGAAAACTGCCGGATGTCCCTTACCGGCCTGCCGAGCCTTTACCTGAAAATTGACAGGAGCATTATAAGCAGCCAGTTCCAGTCGCTTGCCTATGCGTTGGTGCTTGTATTCATCGTTGTGACAATATTGCTCAGGTCTTTCAGGAGCGGCGGGTACAGCCTGGTGCCCATAATTACCACACTGGTGGTCCTCTTCGGTTTCATGGGTCTCACAGGCATACCCCTGGATATCGCCACTGTGCTTGTAGGAAGTGTATCCATAGGTATAGGGGTGGATTATGCCATACACATGGTAACACACCTGAATTACGAAATGAACCATGAGGGCCGGATGGAGCATGCGGTGTCACATGCCCTGACCATAACCGGCAGGTCGATCATACTGAACGTGCTGGCCGTTTCGCTGGGCTTCCTGGTACTGTTACTGTCGAACCTTGTCCCGCTGCAACGGTTCGGGTTGCTGGTTGCGGTAACGATGCTGACATCGGCCCTGGCTGCACTGACCCTGTTACCGGCGGTAATGCTGAAAGTACATCATTCAAGAACCAAACAAAAAACCAACAAACCATGAAAAAGATCATAACAATACTTGCAACATCATTATTTATAATTACCGGAGGATATTCGCAGAATGCCGAAACCATACTGAAATTGTCCGACTCGGTAACCTATGCACCGGACGACCAGGTGAACGAGGTACGGATGGTCCTTACCGACAAAAAGGACAGGACACAGGAAAGGAGTGCCGTAGGACTGCAGATGGGGACCGATTACAGGCTGTTCCGCTTTACGGCACCTGCTTCGCAGGAAGGGATCGCCTTTTTATCACTGCCGGATGATGTGATGTACCTCTACCTTCCTGCCTATAACAAAGCCAGAAGGATCGCATCGCATATCAAGAACCAGGGTTTTGCAGGCACCGACCTCACCTACGAAGACATGGAAGCAGTGCCCATGCATGAAAAGTATGACCCAATACTTATTGAGGAAAACGAAAAGGGATACTTGCTTGAGCTCGTACCGAAACCTGAAAGAAAGTCTGATTATTCAAAGATGGTCACCCTGGTCGATAAGGAAAATTATATGATCCTTCAGAGCGACTACTATGATAAGGGGGGAAACAAGGTAAAGGTCATGAAAAACGATGAAATCGAGAACATCGATGGTTTCTGGATAATTACCGACCTCACGATGACCGATCTGAAAAAAGACCATTCCACAAGGATGATATTTGACAATGTAAAGGTGAATACAGGATTGACGGAGGATGATTTCAGCGTGAGAAAACTTACAAGATAACACTGAAAAAAAGAGGAGGAAGAGATGGATTTTACAAGGAAGTTCTACAGATTATTTATGCTGGTGCTTTTTTTCTGTTGCCTGACTAATGTGCTGAGATCGCAGGACAAAGGCCTCGATATCGGGGGAGAAATATATATTGACCACAGGGTGAGGACAGAAACAGGCGACTGGTCGTGGAACGAGAACCGGCTGGACCTTGAACTGGAAAAGAGGTTCCAGTCAAAAGCCAAATTTTACGGTAATGTCTGGTTGCGTTCATTCGGATTTCCCTTCCTTACAAAGACCGAACAGCTTTTCAATAAAGATGCTGTATCGCCCTATAACCTTGAGATCAGGGAAGCTTATGTTGAGTTGTATGATTTTTTGGTGAAAAGGCTCGATGTAAAAATAGGGCGGCAGCGTATCGCCTGGGGAACGGGTGACCGGATAAACCCCACTGACAACCTGAACCCCGACGACCTGGAGGATATCTGGGATTTCGGAAGGCACTCAGGGTCCGATGGGATAAGGCTCAGGTATTACTTCTCTGATTTTAATATTGAACTGGATTATCTGCCTTTTTTCAGGCCAGCAGTGCTACCCAGGGGCGACTGGGCAAATGCCCTGATGCCGCCTTTTGATTTTCCCCAGGGGGTGGTTGTAAGAAATATATCTGATTCATTGTCGATGCCGGCATATTCACTCGGAGAAAGCAGCACTTACGGGGTTAAATTCGGCGGGTTTCTTGCCGGCTATGATTTTTCTCTCAGTTATGTCTATGGAAGGGATGACCTGCCGATCCAATATTATAATACAGTGATGCTGGTTGATACGCTGGGTGTAATCGATATAAAAAGTGAACTGTACTACCCCAGGCAGCATGTCTTCGGCGCCGACCTGGCAGGAGCTATCGGCAGGGTTGGCATATGGGGGGAAATTGGCGTTTTTCTTCCGGATAAAGAAATTGTGATGACCACCAATCTTGATGAACTGGGGATGCCTGCAATGGATTCAACAGTACTGAAAAAAGAACCCTATGTGAAATATGTGATCGGGCTCGACTATACCTTCAGGGACGGGTCCTATTTCAATACGCAGTTTTTCCATGGTTTTGTAAATGAGCGAGGGCAGGGGAACCTGAATGACTACCTGATGGTGAACTGGGAAAAATGGCTTTTCAACAGAAAACTGAGAATAAACCCGTTGACCGGGGCCTTCATCGTGGCCGACTGGAATGACATCGGGGGGAATTATGCCTGGATCTATTACCCTTCCATCACCTACAAACCAAACATCAACACTGAAATATCGCTGGGTGGCAGGATCATTGACGGTGAGGGGGATAACACTTTTTCCATGGTCAGTAAAAAGGATGAGGTTTACCTGTCAGTTAAATTCAGTTTTTGATAAGGGACAAAAAAAATCCCGCCGTGCAGGCGGGATCTAACCAAAAATCTGTAATCATGAAAAGTTTTACGCATTTATATCTTAATCGTCTTCAGGGATAATGACCTGGTCGATAACGTGGACCACACCATTGGCACCCTGGACGTCGGTAGCTACAACATTGGCGCTGCCATTAAGGATAACACCCATATTGTTTACTTCAATTTCAATATCATCGTCATCATTGAGCGTTGGAACGGAACCAGTTGAAACTTCAGAAGCCATGATGTTTCCTTCTACAACATGATAGAGAAGGATTGGTGTCAGGTCGTCGGCTGAAAGATCATCTATACCCGAAATTTCAAGGGCAGCAAAAAGGTCTTCAAAAGCCTGGTTTGTGGGTGCGAACACTGTAAAGGGTCCCGGTGCCATAAGAGCATCAACAAGACCAGCCTTTACAACAGCTTCCACGAGAATACTGAATCCCGGATTCTGAATGGCAATATCTACAACTGTAGGTGGAAGTATGACCTTATCCACAACATGGATAACACCATTTGACGCATCCACATCGGCAGTGGTCACAGTAACATTACTGTTTATCATGACGTTGCTGCCAACTTCAACATAAACTACAATGCCCTTTCCATCTTCAGTATCATCACTTAGCGTTTCAATGTAACCCGTTGCAAGGTCAGAGGATGTGGCTTCAGCACCTACTACATGATAAAGAAGGATTGGGGTAAGTGCTTCTTTTGAAAGGTCTTCAACACCATTTACTCCCAGTGCATTGAACAGTTCATTGAAGGCTGCGTTTGTAGGAGCGAAAACTGTAAATGAGCCAGTTCCGTCAAGAGTCGAAACAAGGTCTGCTTTAACAAGGGCGTCAACCAGTATGCTGAACTGCGGATCATCGGAAGCAATGGCTGCAATGCTCTTTTCTTCCGGCATGTTGTTCATATCATCGTCGTCTTCTTTGTCACAAGATGTGAGTACAAGTGAGGTAGCGAGTAAAAGTGCTACGATCGGAAATAACCTGCTAATTTTTTTCATTTTGTTTAGTTTTAATTTTAATAGATTATACATTTGATTATTAAATTCTCAAGTCTATTTGATTGAACTTATGACTGATAAACATATCAATATCTAATTATGTTCATATTTTGTTTATTTTTTTTCTGTTTTTGTTAAACATTTTTTGATCCTGCTCGCAAAATCTTGAGGCGGTCAGCCCTTTAGAACTTTAGAAGGATCATTCCAGAAAAACCAATTAGATCTGCCATAATTCTCTGTTCACACTTCATGTTTCACTAATAAGATTTTATACTTTTATCTTAATGAAGCATTCTATTAGTAAGCATAGCCTTCTTATTGTATCCTTATTTCTGTCGCTGTATTCGGTTTCCCAGGGAAGCTGGGAAAAACTTGATACACCTGTTGATGTGTTCCTAAGGGCATTGCATTTCAGCGACAGTTCTACAGGGTGGGCCGTGGGCGATTCAGGCACTATTATCCATACCATGAGCGGAGGTGACTCATGGGATATTCAGGAAAGTCAGCTTGAGCACCAGATTGTGGACGTCTTCTTTCTTGATGGGGAGAGGGGCTGGGCAATTGCTCAGAACTATACTTCACAGCCCTATGGCACGATCATCCTTAAAACAGATGATGCCGGGGAAAACTGGGAAACTGAAAACTATCCCGAAGAAAATATTTTCATGAACTGCATCCTTTTTCTGGATTCCCTAAACGGATGGATGGGGGGAAGCCCGCATGCCATTGTAAATACCACTGACGGCGGTCAGTCCTGGCAACAGGCGGCAGTGGACACCAGCACCCTGGCATTCTTCCCTGTGCTCAGCATTCAATTCTGGAATGAACAATACGGATATGCCAGCGGCGGGGTGTTTGACATTGCAGGTGTTACATGGACGACATCAGACGGTGGAGAGACCTGGCAGGCCATTGATGTTTCTGATGCACCTGCTGATGAAGTGCATGAACTGTACCTTTTTGACTCTGTCAACGTGATCGGAATAGGTGGCGACCCGGATTTTGCTTTTGGTGCGGCTGTTATCCGTACCAATGACGGCGGGATCAACTGGGATTACGAAGAAATTGGCATCCAGGGCAATGGGTTCGACATCGATTTCAGGACTACAGAGCATGCATGGGCGCCCATGGGGCCACAACAGGCTCTTATATACAGCACTGATGCAGGTGATACCTGGATACCCATAGATTCCCCTGAAAACACTGAGATATACGAAATCACTTTCCCCGATTCCCTTAATGGGTATGCTGTAGGAAGGAACGGGGCTTTTCTGAAGTACATCCCTCCCACCGGGGTCTCGGTTAATGAGTCTGGCCGGGAAACGCCCTTGTTCAAGCTTGGGCAGAATTATCCCAATCCCTTTCGGCAATTAACGATTATCGATTATCGATTATCAATCGGGGGGATTGTTATACTTGAGGTCTTTGATCCAAAGGGTATGTTGGTCCGCACTCTGGCAGATGGGCCAAAACAGCCAGGTGATTACGAGATTGTTTTTGATGGTACCGGCCTTCCTCCGGGTCTTTATTTCTATCAATTATCAATACCATCTTCTACTAATGGAGGCATCAGCTCAGAAATGATAAAAATGGTCCTCAAGCCATGAAAATATAGAACGCGGATGACGCGGATTAAGCGGATGTTCGCAGATTGTTCCGGTTATTTGAGGATGACCTTCTGTGAAGCAGCCCCCCTGGCGCTGTAAAGTCTGACAAAATAAACCCCTCTTGAAAGACCTTGCTGCGGATTGAAAGAGATTTCATGATAGCCTGGGCGCTTCCTTTCATTCACAGGCTCAGCCACCACATTTCCGAAGATATCATACACCTTCAGCGAAACCTCTCCCCCACTCCCAATGTAGTATTTGATCCTCGTCGTCCCGGTGAAAGGATTCGGGTAACATGGAAGCAACCTGGTCTCACTTTCACCAACCGCACTTTCGGGCAGGGAATTCAAGCTGCTGAAATCAACCGGCGAGGTCCACACCTGGTAATTTCCAGTTGAATTGTCCATCCATACCGGCCACAGATGAGTTGAAGTGGAAGTAATATCGATATTGTCGCCCATATACCCCTGTCCGAGACCACCAATGGGTACCGGTTTGAAGTTGTGGTCGCTGATCTCATACTCGGTCCAGGTTTCCCCCGCATCTGTCGACCTGGATAGAAAAACACCTGAAGAGTCAGAGGTGGTGTTCCTGTCGTCATAATAAATGATGTTCACGGCGCCGTACCGGTCAACATGGATCGAGGGAAAAAACTGGATCTTCCCGTTACTGATCTCATCCTGGTTTACCCTTATACCTTCCGACCATGTAAGTCCCTTGTCTTCGGATCTATATAATATGATATCGGGATCGTTTCCGGCTGGGGGAAGCTCTTTTTGTCCCGTCACAATATAAATATTCCCGCTGTAGGCCCCTTCTGTGGTATCGACACCGATCCCCGGCAGGCCGTTCACACGTATGTTTTGTTTTTCAGGGAGAATCCCCGTTATTCCGTTCACTTCGAAAGCATTTTCCGTTACATTCCAGTTCTCCCCGCCATTTCCAGAGGAAGCAAAACCCACAAAGATCTCCCTGAACGGGGATACGCTCGTCACCCCAGCCCAACATATGTATACTTCCCCTTCGGGCCCTAGAATAACATCACCTCCAGCGCTTCTGTTTACCGGGTTGTTTACCGGAACCGGCTCCGACCAACCCTGTGTAATATCATCCGCATAAGAGAACATGACTGGGAAAGGGTTTGCGAATTTCACCCATGCCGCATAGGTACGACCATAAAAACCGCTTTGTACATATGCATCCGATATGAGGGTGGCCCTTTCCAGGTCATCTGTTGAAACGGCGGCCTGGGACGACCAGGTCAGTCCGTTATCGGTTGAATAATGAGAATACAGACCGGTAAACGGAGTCCTGCCCAGCCTTGTAAGTATCAGGTTGCCATCCTTCTCGATGGCAATTCCCGGATCACCTCCGTGAAAACCAATGGGATCCCCTGTGCAGGTATCATTTCCCTGCCATGAAAATCCAGCATCTTCAGATATATAAATGCCCTCGCTCACGAAAAAGGGGATGAAGGTCAACGTATTGCAGGAAGCAAACAAAAGGTCATCATCCAGTGGGCTTCTCACTATAAAAACTTCTGTCTGCGAGGTTTCAGAAGGGTAAAGCCGGAAGTTTGCCCCGGGCAAAAGAAACTCTCCATACCCGGGCCTCAACTGTCCTGAAAGACCCTGCTGCAGTGAAATAAACACCACTAAAACCAGGACAATATTCTTCACCATATAATTTACAGTTTACATTTTACGGTTTACAATTTACAAAGGAGTTTTTCCGGGACCAAAAACACTCAAATACTCAAACACCAGAAAACCCAAACACTCAAACATCCGAACACTAAAACACCCGGACACTAAAAAACATACCCCAGATTTACATTCACAAACCAGTTACGGGGTGCGCCTGCTTCGTAAAATCGTCTGTTGGCCGAATTGGTGTTGGTGAAGCCCACATAGATCTCATCCAGCAGGTTATTAATTCCACCGGAAACCAGGATGTTGAAGCCCCCGAACCGCATATCCACACCAAGCACTGTGTTTACAAGACTGTAGGCATCAGTTTTGTCAGTGTTTGCGTCATCAACCCATAAACCGCTAATACCATGATAACTGACCTTTGCAAAACCGTTTATATTGTGATACAGGGGATAGCTATACGAGATCGCGGTGTAAAGATTATGTTCAGGGACACTGGGCACCACATTGCCCGAAAAATCTTTCTCTTCTTCGAGAACATTGCCCGTTGAGTCGATCAGGATGGTCTTTGCTGAATAGTTCCTGTAATTGAAATCTGAAAAAGTATAGGAAAAGGTAAACCGGAGGTCTCTGACTATTTCCAGCTCCGTACCGGCCTCGACCCCAAGCCTGTGCGTGCTTGCTGCATTCCGGAAGAACACATCTCCGTAAACCTCATAAGGGACTATTTCATTATCAATGTAGAGATTGAAAAAAGTCAGCTCGAACAAGGCGCTCTTCATAGCAACTTCTTCACGCCTGAGGATATTTCCTTTAATACCTGCTTCAAAATTCAGTGATTCTTCGGCATTGAGTTCAGGATTATAAAGTGTGGCAGGGTCAATGTTGTCGAGCTCGTTCTTGGCAGGACTGTCGAAGCTCTTGCCTATTGACGAATAAATGGCCAGGTGAGGAGTAAGTTTATAATTCAGGGCCAGTTTGGGCGTGAATGCATTGAATGCCCTGTATCCTGTCAGGTACTGGGCTATTTCATTGGTCAGGTCGTATACCACCCTGTCGTATCTTCCCGTTAGCAGAAGATTCATTTTATCAACCAGTATTTCAAAGTCATTTGACAGATAAAAGCCTGTATTTCCGATCTTTTCATCCATTAACTGGTAGAGCTGGTCGCCTTTCTGCCCGCTGATGTTAATATAGTATTCGGTACGTGCCGGCTGGAACAGCAGGTCGCCGCCGAATGAGAATTCGTTGGTCCTCTCCCCTATTTCGGATTTGTTTGTATACCTGGCCGACAAACCCAGGCCATAGCGGCTTATGATCCTGTACTCACGATTCGTCCTTTCAAAATACTTTATTGTGGCATACGATGTAATTTCAAGCTCATTATTCAGCTTTTTTCCGAATTTAGTGTTGAACCTGAGTCCAAGCCTTCCCTTTGTGGATATCCTTTTCTGGTCGCGGTCTACCGATCGCTGGTCGGCCTGCCAGGGGTTCTCTTCAAATTCTTCTTTTGTCAGGGAGCCGGGCAGCTTGATCAGTCCGTCTACAAAATATCCCAGTATTTTAAGGGTGGAATGTTCGGTCGGGTTTGTTTCCAGTACCATATTAAGGATATGCCAGTATTCGCTGTTATGCTCACGGTATCCGTCGTAATTATGGTAGCTGTATGTAGTGAGAAGACGGTAATTGTTTGTTTTCACACCTGCTTTGAACCCGTTTCGGCAGAGGCCGAACGATCCCACCTGGTTGAACTGGGTAACGAAGGAGCGCGGAAAATCAATTTCGTTGATAAAATTGACCACGCCACCCGGTGCATTAGTATAGAGTGAGGAGGAATTCCCTTTGGCTATTTCTATCCTTCCTATTGAATGAAAATCTATGGCCTCAATCCTTGTCTGCCCGTCGGGTTCCGATTCAGGGATGTCATCCAGCAGTATCCTCACGCCCCTGATGCCGGAGTTCGATTTGCTTCCGAACCCTCTGATGGAGATGCGCACATCATGGTTTCCGTATCTTGATTGCATAAATATTCCGGGTACTCCTGAGAGGACATCATCTATACCTATTTTGCTGTCGTGCCTGAAACTCATATTATTGATCCTTGTAACTGAATAGGGGATATCGATGATCTTCTTTGAAACCCGTGTACCGGTAATGACTACTTCGTCGAGCTCATATTCGAGTGAATCAATGGTATAGATATAGGTTGTATCAGGCGCCTTCTTTTCCTGTGAAAAGGCTGTTTGCAAGGAAAAGATCAGACAGGCAGTAATTAGCCCGGTCAGTAACAGAGGGAACTTCATACAGATTCGAAATTAAGCAAAATATTCAAGGCAGCATGGCGGCATGCTGCCTTGATCTAAGGGGCTAACTCATAGTGGATACCGGCTCCCGGTCCTATAGGGATGCCGAGAGATATCCAGATGATAAGCATAATGGTCCAGGCAACGAAGAAAACGATCGAGTAGGGCAGCATAGTGGCTATTATGGTCCCTATGCCGGCGTTTCGATCGTATTTCTGCACAAAAGCTATTATCAGTGCAAAGAAGCTCATCATTGGTGAGATAATGTTCGTTACACTGTCGCCTATCCTGTAAACCACCTGCGACAGCTCGGGCGAATATCCCATCAGCATGAACATAGGTATGAAGATGGGGGCGAGGAGGGCCCATTTGGCTGAAGCACTTCCCATGAGCATATTGAGCGAGGCGGCTAATATGATGAACAGGATCATCAACGGTATCAGTCCCAGACCGGAGGCCGAAAGCCCTTCTGCGCCTTTGATGGCAATTATGAGGCCGAGATTCGACCATTTGAAATAGGCTACGAACTGTGCTGCAAAGAAGACGAGAACGATATATGTTGCCAGAGTTTTCATGTTATCGGCCATGCCTTTCATCACATCCGAATCGTTCTTGTATTTCCTGACTGCCACTCCATAGGCGATACCGGCCGAGCCGGCGAAAAGGAAGAGGAGAGCAACAATTCCTTTAATGACGGGTGATGTCAGCAATCCCCCGTCCATTCCCCTGAGCAACCCGTTCTCGGGGACCAGTCCGATGACCAGGATTGCAGTGATCAGAAGAGATACTATTGTTGCATACCTAAGGCCAATTTTTTCAGCTTTTGAAAGCGGTTCTATTTTCTCCTGTGGCACATCCCCGTCGTACTCGCCAAGCCTTGGTGCAACAACTCGTTCGGTTACCCAGGTCCCGGCCCCTGCAACCATAAAGGTCGATATTACCATGAAGTAATAGTTTGCCGTGGGGTTTACGGTGTATTCAGGGTCGATGATCCTTGCGGCCTCCTGAGAAAGCCCGGCAAGAAGGGGGTCGATAGTGCCCAACAGGAGATTAGCGCTGAAGCCCCCCGAAACACCGGCAAAAGCCGCAGCCATTCCTGTAACCGGATGCCTGCCTATTGACAGGAAAATAGTCCCGGCGAGCGGGATGAGAAGCACATAGCCGATATCACTTGCCAGGTTAGATATAACACCTGAGAGCACAAGGACGAAAGTGAGCAATTTCTTTGGTGACGAAAGGACCAGTAACCGGATAAGGGCACTGATCAGGCCGCTGCCTTCGGCTATGCCTATACCAAGCATGGCTACGAGCACGATACCAAGAGGGGCGAAATCAGTGAAATTTTTCACCATGTCGAGAAGTATCCTGTGGATACCCTCTTTATCTAGCAGGTTATTTACTTGCACAAGCTCTCCTGTAGCAGGGTTTGTTGCCTGAAAACCCAGGATGTGGGCAAACCAGGAAAAGAAAAGCGCGAGCAGGGCAAAGATGAGGAACAACGTAGCCGGGTGGGGGAGGGCGTTACCGGCTCTTTCCACACCGTTCAGGAATCTGTCGAAAAAGGATCTCTTTTTAGGCATTATGTGATTTTGTTTTTATTGCCACTTTCAGTTGTCAGTCGAGTCAGCTGTCAGAAGCAAGTTGAATATACCCTGTTTTCAATTGTGGCATCTCTATTTTTTGGCAAATATATAAGTATCTGATTATCTGACTAACAAATATCACTAACAAAGAAAGCGGATATTTGTGCAATCAATGATGTTTTTTTGGGATGGGTTGGTTGACCGGAGGCTCTTTCAGTGAGCCAGCAGGTAAGGGTTGCACCTAAAAAAGCAGAAATATTTTGAATGCTTGTTTACATTTCAGTAACTTAGGCAATTTAATTAGATATGAGCGAACCGGAAATTATAGAGCTTACCCCTTCTAACATCGAAAAGTATGGCGTGGGTTGTATCAGGAACAAGAATCACCCGGGGGTACAGGAAAAGATAAAATGGTACAAAAAGCATTACCACACGGGTTTAAGGATGCTGCAGGTTTATATAGACGGCAAGCTATCAGGGTTTGTAGAATATGTTTCCGGTGGAAGTCCATGGAGGCCTGTGATGGCTGAAGGCTATCTTTTCATCCATTGTATCTGGGTATATAACAACAAAATTCATAATGAAGGGACAGGTAGCCAGCTTTTAAAAAAATGCACCGATATTGCCGATTATACAGGCCGAATGGGCGTTGCAACAATATCGAGCAGGGGGTCCTGGCTTGCCGATGAGAGGATCTTTTTAAAGAATGGGTTCGAAAAGATAGCCTCGAAAGAACGTTTTGACCTGATGGTTTATAAGCTGAAAAGAGGCAGGCTGCCCGAGTTCATTAAATGGGAGGAGCGGGCGGAAGATCATACAGGGACAACCCTGATCCTTTCCCATCAATGCCCCGCAAATGCCAGGGCAATGATTGATATCAAAAAAATTGCCGAAGAGGAGGATATAAATCTGAATATCAGAATTTTGAGAGATGCCTGCCAGGCACAGAGAGCCCCTTCCGGTTTTGGGGTCTTCCAGCTTCTCCACAACGGCAATGTACTTGAAGATCAATATATTAGTGGCACCAGGTTTCGTAATATAGTGAAGAAACAAATCAATCGATCATAATTCCTGGAATGAGCACAGAAAGTATAAATTTTTTTACTGAAGATATCTCATATCCTTATGAGGATAAAAACGAAACCCGGGAGTGGATCGAAAAGGTTGCAGAGCAGGAGGGTTTTAGGACAGGAGACATAAACCTTGTTTTTTGCTCCGATTCTTATCTTTACGACCTGAATGTTAAGTTTCTTCATCACTACACATATACCGACATTATCACTTTCGATCTTTCGGAAGATAATGAGGTTATCAGCGGAGATATTTTCATTTCTGTAGAGCGTGCACGTGAAAATTCCGGTAAATACAATGTATCCCATCAGCATGAGATCAGGCGGCTTCTCGCTCACGGCATCCTACACCTTGCCGGCTATGGTGATAAAACCGACCGGGATAAAGCCCTTATGAGACAAAAGGAGGATTATTACCTATCTTTGCACCCCTGAATGTTCCACGTGAAACATTAAAAAATTTTAATTGTTAAAGGCTTAGTGTTTAATGATTACGACATAATAGTTGTAGGCGCCGGACATTCCGGTTGCGAGGCGGCGGCGGCGGCGGCAAACCTTGGCTCGTCCACTTTGCTTGTGACCATGAACATGGCAAATATGGCCCAGATGTCGTGCAACCCTGCCATGGGAGGGATTGCAAAAGGACAGATCGTTAGGGAAATAGATGCACTTGGTGGATATTCAGGAATTGTGACCGACAAAACGATGATCCAGTTCAGGATGCTCAACAAATCAAAAGGTCCCGCTATGTGGAGCCCCAGGGCACAGAGCGACAGGATGCTTTTTTCGTCTGAATGGAGGAAAATGCTTGAAAATACCCCCAACCTGGATTTCTGGCAGGACATGGTAGTTGAGGTCATCACCAAAGATAAAAAGGTTACTGGGGTCCGTACTTCGATGGGCCATGAGATCCCCTGCAGGGCTGTTATCCTTACAAACGGCACTTTTCTCAACGGGATCATCCATATTGGTCAAAAGCAATTCGGCGGTGGCAGGATCGGGGAAAAGGCTTCACGCGGCCTCACTGAGAATATGAAAGACCTTGGTTTTGAATCAGACCGGATGAAAACAGGAACCCCTGTGAGAGTTGATGGCAGAACAATTGACTTTTCAAAACTGGAAGAGCAAAAAGGAGATGAAAACCCGGGAAAGTTTTCATTTACAGATACGCCCCCGCTCAATAAACAAAGGAGTTGCTGGATAGCTTACACTACACCGGTTGTGCATGATGTACTTAGGACCGGATTCAATGAATCGCCAATGTTTGCCGGACGGATCGAAGGAATAGGTCCACGATATTGTCCTTCCATTGAAGATAAAATTGACCGTTTTTCGGATAAGGACAGCCACCAGCTTTTTGTCGAACCTGAGGGTTGGGACACAATTGAATACTATGTAAACGGTTTCTCCTCTTCTCTTCCTGATTATGTGCAGTTCGAAGCCTTAAGAAGGATACCGGGTTTTGAAAATGCCAAAATCTTCAGGCCCGGGTATGCCATAGAATATGACTATTTCCCGCCTGTGCAATTAAATCCAACCCTGGAAACAAAACTCGTTGAAAATCTCTACTTCGCCGGTCAGATCAACGGCACAACCGGTTATGAAGAAGCCGGGGCACAGGGAATAATGGCAGGTATTAATGCCCATCTGAAACTCCGCGAAGAATCACCCTTCACTCTCGGCCGTTCTGATGCGTATATTGGAGTTCTTATTGATGACCTGATCACTAAGGGTGTGGACGAACCTTACAGAATGTTTACTTCCAGGGCCGAATACCGCATTTTGTTACGCCAGAGCAATGCAGATATCAGACTTACCCCTGTTTCCCACCGACTGGGCCTTGCATCAGAATCCCGTTACTCAGAAGTGAGAAAAAAATCAGAGGTTATAGAACAATCGGTAAAATTCCTTAAGAAGGAGAGTATTACACCCGATGCCGCTAATAATTTATTAGGATCGGTTGGCACATCGCCTTTGAAACAGGGTGTTAAAATTGCCTCGTTACTTCTCAGACCTCAAATATCCATTGATCATATAATGGATCTTTCACCGGGATTCAGAAACCTGATAAATTCACTTGAATTTTCTACACAGGAGATACTTGAAGAAACCGAGATCCGGATCAAATATGAGAGTTACATCAATAAGGAGCGGGATCTTGCCGACAAACTCGAACGTCTTGATGAAATAAAGCTTGTCGACAACCTTGATTACAGCCTCTTCAAATCAATCTCTTTTGAAGCAAGGGAAAAGCTTTCTCGTATCCGTCCCAGAACTTTGGGACAGGCATCCCGCATAAGCGGGGTTTCCCCCGCCGACATTTCAGTGCTACTTGTTCATCTTGGACGGTAATGTTCCACGTGGAACACTGATAATTCAATCTTTTTTATTCGTTTTTAAAATAAGAGGTCCTGTTTTTGTTCCTTAAAATATTTTATACCTTTAATTTCAAATTCAACTAAATGGAATCCGGGCCCGAAATATCATTCACTCAACGATTTCGGAATTACCTCTTCGCTTCAACAGTGCTGTTGATATTCTTGATCCTTGGCTCGATAATCTATTCATGGTATTTAAGCAATGATAGCCTTAAAGCACGTAAATTCACATCTCTTTTTCATGAACGGGAAATATTAGCTGAATCTCTGCTCAATAAAGTGACAGAAAACTCAGAAGGTGAAAAAATCCGTTGTATTACCGATGAAGGCCTTGGGGCCTATACGGAACAGGGCATTTTTTTCTATTGCCTCGCAAATGATTCACTCGAGTACTGGTCGTCCAATTATGTACCGATAGATGTAGAAGCTATTTATGAAGCTGAGAACAACTCCACAATCTTCCTTGAAAATGGGTTCTATTTCATAAAAAAAGAAGAGGACAGGAATAAAATCACTTTTTCACTTATAGGTATATACCACACTTACCAGTATCAGAATGAATACCTTCAGCGAACTTTTTTCAATGAATTCCCCTATATTGAAAATGTAGAATTTATCAATGACAGGGGGGAGCATAACGTTAATTCCCTCAATGGAAATCTAGTAGGCTCTCTTGTTTTTGAAGATGCCAGGCAGGCAGGAGGCTGGCCGCTCTTCCTGATATTCATCTTTTTTATTGCATTTATCCTTCTTCTTGAGAAATCGTTATTCCATGCCTACGCATCTTTTAATTTTCTTCGAAAAAGGAAAGTACTGTTATACTTTTTTTTCCTGATAGACCTGGTAATATTGCGTCTTCTCATCTACCTTATAGAAATTCCGGGAATACTCTTTAATTCAAGCTTGTTTGATCCATATGGTTTCTCTTCTTCATTGCTGAACCCTTCCATAGGCGATGCCATTATTAACATTTTTATGATCCTGATGGCATCATATCTCTTTTTTAAAAAATTTCCTGAAAAGTATAAAATAAATAAAGCAGTCTACAAAAATATCTGTGCTGTTGTATCCTTCCTTGTGATCTTCATCCTTTTCAGGACACTTATCTCATTCGTGCACAGCCTGGTACTGAACTCAAGCTTTTCTTTCAATCTTCAGGCAATCTACTCTCTTGATTCTCAAAGCCTTCTGGGTATAATCCTCATTTCTACAGCAACTTTATCCTTCGTATTTGCTTCCCTGAAGCTCTTGTCAATTATCCGCCGTCTATATGCATCTAAAAATGCATTTCTGCTTTCTGTTCTTTTCATCTCAATACCCTTCTCTTTGATTGAATGCTTTGTTTTCGGTGAGTTGTTTTCACCATACATCTTACTTTTAATATATTTTATTTCCTACATATATTTCGATTCACACGGAAGAACAATACCCGGTTTCGGATCTGCAATCTATTTGATCCTGATATTTGCTTTTATGATGAACCTTGTCCTGAACAGGGATAATTCTATCAAAGAAAAACAATACAGGAGCCTTATTCTTTCAGAACTTTCTGCCGAAAGGGATCCCTGGCTGGAGTTTGAATTCACAGGTATTACCGATGTCCTTCCATCAGATGATAAATTACTGGAAATTATCGAAAAGCGGCAAACCGATGATCCGCCAGATATCTCTCCTGAAGAATATATTATGACTGAATACCTGGATCCATTTGAAAAAAAATACCGCCTTCAGGTTACAATATGCAGTAATAACGAAGTGCTTGAGATTCAGCCCCAGGACTATATCATCAATTGTTTCCGGTATTTTGACACGCTTATTGAAACAATCGGTGAAAATACGCTTTGTAATGGTCTATTCTTTCTTAAAGACGAAACTGAAAGTCATAATTACCTAGGTGTCATTAACCTGCCCCCGGAGGGTGATACAGAAACAAAAATATTCATAGAGCTCTATTCCCGTTTGATACCTGAAGAAGGCCTTGGTTACCCTGATCTCCTGCTTGATAAACAATCCGGTTTTATCACCGATCTGGCCGACTACTCATATGCAAGGTACAGGGATGGCAACCTCAGCTACAAATTCGGCGACTATCCCTACAACCTGGATTTGTCGGCCTTCTACGTAGGTGAACATGAAGAGACTTTCTTCGAGCATAACGACTACAGCCACCTGATAAAAAAGATAGATGAAGGTAACTATCTGGTGGTAAGCAGACAGAAGCCGGACCTCCTCCAAAATACGGCCCCATTTTCATTTCTTTTCCTGGTATTTGTCATCTATGTGCTCTTATTCACAATTTTTGCCCTTATACCCGGAAGGTTCAGAAATATCAGGTTCAATTTCCGCGACAGGCTGCAGATTGCAGTTATCCTCGTGATCCTTGTCTCCTTCATTATTATTGGCATTGTTTCGAGGACATACATCGTAAAGCTAAATGAACAGAAGAACAACGAGGTACTGCAGGAGAAAACATTGTCAGTGCTCATTGAAATTGAACATAAACTGGGCTCATACAACAATATTTATGCCCCGGGTACGGATTATATAGCCGACCTACTATACAAATTTTCCCTGGTATTTTTTTCTGATATAAATCTCTATGATACAAATGGTTACCTGGTGGTATCCTCTCGCCCCGAGATCTTTGAAGCGGGACTCATTTCGCGCAAAATAAACCGCCTGGCCTATAACAAACTTCACCGCGACGGATTACTGGAATTCATCCATACAGAGCATATTGGAAAGCAAAAGTATCTCTCATCCTATATGCCTTTCAGAAATAATAATGATGAAGTTATTGCCTACCTGAATCTGCCATATTTCGCAAAGCAGAAAGACCTGCAGAAAGAAATTTCCAGCTTTCTCATTGCGTACGTCAATATTTATATCCTGACAGTGATCTTTGCCATAATAACCACACTTATAGTGGCGAAATACGTCACCCGCCCCCTGGAATTCATACGGAACAAAATGCGAACGATCAAACTGGGCGATCCCGATGCAAAAATAACCTGGAAGCATGAGGATGAAATTGGCAGCCTTGTATCAGAATATAACAGGATGCTGGACGTAATAGCTGAAAGTGCAGAAAAACTGGCCCGTTCGGAAAGGGAAACAGCGTGGCGGGAGATGGCACAGCAGGTGGCTCATGAGATAAAAAATCCGCTGACCCCGATGAAGCTGAATGTCCAGTACCTGAAAAAATCGTGGGATGAAAAAACGCCGGGCTGGGAAGAAAAATTCGAAAAGTTCACCAGTAATATGATCGAACAGATCGACAGTCTTTCAGAAATTGCCAGCGCCTTTTCGGATTTCGCTAAAATGCCCGGTTCAACCCCTGGAAAAGTGGATCTTTTCAGTATAGCCAACCAGGCAATCGATCTTTTTGAAGACACACCAGGCCTCACCATTACTTTTAGGCATGAAGGCAAGCCTCCATATTATGTAAAAGCCGACAGGAAACAAATCCTCAGGATGTTCAATAATCTGATCAGGAATTCGATACAGGCTGTTGCCAATATTAAGGACGGCCGGGTTGATGTAAAACTATTTACCGAAGAAGTTCACCACGTAGTTGAGATCTCCGACAATGGTGTAGGCATTACCGAGGATCAGGCCCAAAAAATATTCAGTCCTAATTTTACCACAAAAACAGGCGGAATGGGCCTTGGCCTGGCAATTGTATATAATATAGTTAAAAGTTCGGGTGGTGAAATAACCTTCAGTTCGAAACCCGGGGCAGGGACATCCTTCTTTGTGAGGTTACCAGTAAATAGCGAGTGATAGAAATACAGGATCAGGCCATGAGTTCTGTAAGCTTACGGTAATCATCTTTATTCAGCTTTATATGATTTCCGTTAACTCCATTACTTACCATCCGATCGAGTATCTCCTTTTCCTTGTCCTCAATACCAATATCCCTGAGCCTGATAGGAGCTTCAACCGAAGCGAAAAAGTTCTCAAGCTCAAATATGGTGTCATCAACACTGTTTGTATCAAAGACGTTCCTGCCAAGTTCTTCGATCCTGTCTTTCAACCTGGCGCTGTTCAACTTGAGCCATGCAGGAAAGGCAATTGACAATGTTGCCCCGTGAGGAGTGTCATACAGGACTGATAATACATGCCCGATGGCATGAACACCCCAGTCGCCGTGTTTACGGCCGTAAGCTGTTAAATTGTTCAGGGCCATTGTAGCAGCATACATTATTTTTTCCCTGAGTGCGTAATTTTCCAGGTCATCCATTAAGAGCTCCCCGTATTTCCTGGCTTCTTTGATGATAGAGAAAACGAACCTGTCGGAAAGCGTTGCCTCGCCTTCCCCGAAGAACGCCTCCAGGCAATGGGCCACAAGGTCAACAATACCATAGCCTGTATAATTCTTTGGAACGGAAACAGTGTATTGCGGATCAAGAAAAGATTCAACAGGATAAGTATAATCGCTTCCGAAACCATTTTTCTCTTTGGTTTCATTGTTTTGCAGAACAGCAAATCTGTTCATTTCGGTGCCTGTAGCCGCCAGTGTTAGTATAGCGTACAAAGGGATTGATCTTTCAGGCTTTTTCTCTCCGTTCATAAACAGCCAGGCGTCATGACCGGCAGGTATGGCAATCGAGATGATCTTAGCAGAATCAATTACACTTCCTCCTCCAACGGCCACTATTGTATCCACATTTTCCTTACGCCCCAGTTCCGCAGCTTCATTAACATCCATTACCCATGGATTAGGTTTTATTCCGCTGAACTCAATAACTTCCACACCGGCCTTTTCCAACTGGCCGGTCACATCTTCGTATATCCCGTTCTTCTTAATTGATCCTCCCCCGTAAACGAGCATAATACGTTTACTCTTTTTTTTGAGTGAATCACTAAGTTTCTCAACTACATTTCTGCCAAAATGCAACTTTACCGGATTATAGATCACAAAATTTTCCATATCATTTACTTTTCAGACATTATACCATTACCGATGCAAAACTCCATTTCTCTATCGTAAACCGCAAGGAATTGTCCGGGGGCAATACCCGCAACAGGTTCCGCCGGCTTAACACTCACTTTTCCGTTTTCCGTTTTTAGTATCCCTTCGTTGAATTCGGGCTGATGCCTTACCTTGAAGGTGATCTCCGAACCGTTGGGATACTTTTCCCTGTCGTTTTCATTAATAAACAAAAAATCATCCGTTTTGATCAGAGAGCTGTACTGAGAAACGGGATCATACCCGTTCGATACATAAATTATGTTGCTTTCCGGGTCTTTTTTCACAACGAACCAGGGTCCCTGGCTGAGGCCCAGCCCGCGGCGCTGACCAATGGTATGAAACCAGTATCCTTTATGTTTCCCGAGTTTTTTGCCGGTTTCCAGCTCCACGATATCCCCTTCCTTTTCACCGGTATATCTCCTGATGAATTCATTGTAATTTATCTTTCCCAGGAAGCATATTCCCTGGCTATCGGGACGGTTGGCGGAAGGCAATTGCAGTGTCTCAGCCATTTTCCTCACTTCATCCTTTCCTATATCCCCAACTGGGAACATCGCTTTTGACAATTGGTGATAAGTAATCCTCGAAAGAAAATAAGTCTGGTCTTTCCACCTGTCGTATGCGGTACGCAGGTGAAACCCCTGTTTATCGTGCAAAACCCTGGCATAATGGCCTGTAGCAATTTTGTCAAAATCCTTGCCATATTTTTCCTCAAAGCTTCCGAACTTGATCAGAAGGTTGCACATTACGTCGGGGTTTGGGGTGAGGCCTTTTTTTACAGACTCGATCGTGTATGCGACAACAGTATCCCAGTACTCCTTGTGGAGGGAAACCACGTCGAATTTGCAGTTATATTTCCTGGCAATATAGGTGGTTATCTCAATATCTTCTTCTGAGGGGCAGTCCATAAAGCCCGGCTCATCTTCCATCGAGATCCGGATATAAAATATGTGAGGTTCATAGCCCTGCTCAATGAGGACGGGGACTATAACGGAACTGTCAACACCTCCTGAAACAAGGGCGGCGATATTCATAATATTACAAAGGTAGGGAATTGTCGATTTTCGTCAATCGACCATCATCAAATCAGCCCTTTTTGGTGTTTTTCGCCGATAACCTTCAGCATGTCTGT
>CAZMOK010000037.1:23210-27258 GCA_964567785.1 uncultured Bacteroidales bacterium
ATCATCAAATCAGCCCTTTTTGGTGTTTTTCGCCGATAACCTTCAGCATGTCTGTGGTCATCTCTTCAAGGCCGAATTTCGGGTCCCAGCCCCATTCTTCGCGCGCACAGGTATCGTCCATTTTATTGGGCCATGACTCGGCAATGCCCTGTTTTGTCGGGTCAACATCATATTCCATGGTGAAGTCAGGAATATGCTTTTTGATCTCATTGAATATGATCTCCGGGTCGAAGCTCATAGCCGTGATGTTAAAAGCATTCCGGTGCTTCAGTTTTGAAGGGTCTGCTTCCATAATGTTGATGGCTGCGTCAAGGGCATCGGGCATGTACATCATGTCGAGGAAGGTTCCCTTTTTGAGAGGGCATACAAAATGCTTTTCCTTGATGGCGGAGTAATAGATCTCAACGGCATAATCGGTGGTCCCGCCACCCGGAAGTGTCAAATTAGAAATGATCCCCGGGTAGCGCAGGCCCCTGGTATCAACGCCAAACCTTTTATGGTAATAGTCGCTTATCAATTCGCCGGTGACCTTGGTAACCCCGTACATTGTTCCCGGGCGCTGTATAGTATCCTGCGGTGTATTATCGAGAGGCGTAGAAGAGCCGAAAGCTCCGATCGAGCTCGGAAAGAATATTGCACATTTATGCTCCCTTGCGATCTCAAGGATGTTATATACACCATTGACTCCTACATTCCAGGCAGCCTGAGGTCTTTCTTCGGCAACGGCCGACAGGAGGGCGGCCATGTTATATATAGTATCAATCTTATATTTTTTAACTAATTCAACAACCCTTTCAGGATCGGTGGCATCAACCCTTTCCAGTGGGCCTGAATTTGCCAGTTCCTCACTGGGTTCCGTTTTCCTGTATCCAGCTACTACATTGCTGTTTCCGTAAATGTCGCGAAGCCGCATTGTAAGCTCCGATCCAATTTGTCCAACCGATCCGATTACCAGAATATTCTTCATTTGATAAACTTTTTTATTGTTAAGAAATTAACAGTTTGGGGCAAAAATAGCAAAATATGTAATATCTGATATGCTTTTCGGTACCGGAAAAGGGGTCCATTCTTTCGCACCGCCTATATGATCAATTAATAATCAGACCTTATCTATTTAATGGTTCTATCCATTGATATTGTTGATTTTATACATATCTTTGCCTTCCATTGTGAAATATTTAACATTTGTATTAACCCATAAACTTCTTAAAAGATGTACGGAAAGATCAAAGATTTTCTCCAGGAAGAACTGAAAAATATTAAAGAGGCAGGGCTTTATAAGGAAGAAAGAATAATTTCTTCACCTCAGGAAGCGGTAATCAAGCTCGATACCGGCCAGGAGGTGCTTAATTTTTGTGCTAACAATTACCTTGGCCTTTCAAACCATCCCGACCTCGTAAAAGCAGCTAAAGACACTTTAGACAGCCATGGTTTCGGAATGTCATCTGTACGGTTCATTTGCGGAACGCAGGACATTCACAGAACCCTTGAAAGAAAAATTGCTGAATTTCACGGTACTGACGACACAATACTTTATGCGGCCTGCTTTGATGCCAACGGAGGTGTTTTTGAACCTCTTCTTACCAAAGAAGATGCTATTATTTCAGATTCGCTGAACCACGCTTCCATTATTGATGGGGTTCGCCTTTGCAAGGCCCAGCGTTTCCGCTATGAAAATGCCAATATGGAAGACCTTGAAGAAAAGCTGAAAGAAGCTTCCAAGACTGCCAGGTTCAAGATCATCGTCACCGACGGTGTTTTCTCCATGGACGGGAATGTTGCCCCAATGGACAAGATCAACGAACTGGCTAAAAAATACGATGCCCTTACGATGGTGGATGAATGTCATTCCGCAGGTGTTGTTGGTAAAACCGGCCGGGGTGTCACCGAACTTTTCGATATAAGGGGAGAGATTGACATCATCACAGGAACCCTTGGAAAAGCATTCGGAGGGGGTATTGGTGGGTTCACCACAGGTCGCCAGGAGATCATAGATATGCTCAGGCAACGTTCAAGGCCTTACCTCTTTTCCAATTCACTTATTCCCGCCGCAGTGGGAGCCAGTATCAAAATGTTCGACATGATGTCGGAAACAAATGAGCTGCAGGATAAACTGCACTGGAACACCGACTATTTCATCGGAAAGATGCAGGAGGAAGGTTTCGATATCAAACCCACAGCATCAGCTATTTGTGCGGTTATGCTTTACGATGCAAAGCTTTCACAGGTAATGGCCGAAAAGCTACTTGAGGAGGGCATTTACGTAATTGGTTTCTATTATCCTGTTGTGCCTAAAGGACAGGCCAGGATCAGGGTCCAGCTTTCAGCAGGCCATAATAAAGAGCATCTCGACAAATGTATCAATGCCTTCGTAAAAGTGGGCAAAGAGCTGGAAGTGATCAAATAATTTTATTCCTTAATAAAATGATCAAGAAGGCTGGCCCGTAAAAGGCCGGCCTTTTTTTCGTTTATGGGCCCCTGAACAGGATAAAGAACATAATACATAATTGATTTTCTTAATTTTGCAGGTATGAAGAAAGAGCTGTTGATCTTTAATTCACTGGGCAGGCGGAAGGAAAAGTTCGAACCTGTGGATCCGCCGTTTGTCGGAATGTACGTTTGCGGCCCTACCGTTTATGGTGATGCCCACCTCGGGCATGCGAGGCCTGCCATCACCTTCGACCTTGTTTTTCGTCTCCTTAAACACCTGGGGTATCAAGTACGTTATGTCAGGAATATAACTGATGTAGGCCATCTTGAAGGGGATGCGGATGAAGGATCCGACAAGATCGGCAAAAAGGCCCGACTCGACAAGCTTGAGCCAATGGAGGTCGTCCAGATGTACACAAACAGCTATCACGACAACATGGACCAACTCAACCTCCTCAGGCCGAGTATAGAACCTCACGCTTCGGGGCATATCATCGAGCAGATTGAAATGATCAAAAAGATCATTGAATCAGGATATGCTTATGAAGTGGAGGGCTCTGTCTATTTCGATATAGAAAAATATAACAAGGACTTCAAATACGGCATCCTTTCAGGAAGGAACACAGAAGAGCTCATATCATATACTCGTGAACTGGAAGGGCAGGAGCACAAAAAGAACAGGATCGACTTTGCACTCTGGAAAAAAGCTACTCCTGAACATCTCATGCGCTGGCCTTCTCCCTGGAGCGAGGGTTACCCAGGCTGGCACCTGGAATGCTCTACCATGGGATCCAAATATCTCGGAGATTTCTTTGACATTCATGGCGGCGGAATGGACCTGCTTTTCCCGCATCATGAATCTGAAATTGCACAATCGCAGGCCGCCAATAAGAAAATGCCGGTCAAGTACTGGATGCACAATAACATGATCACCATCAACGGTCAGAAGATGGGGAAATCACTGGGCAATGCCGTATCACTCAATCAATTCTTCTCAGGTGATCACGAGTTGCTCGACAAGGCGTACAGCCCGATGACCATTCGCTTTTTCATCCTTCAGGCACATTACAGGAGCACGCTTGATTTTTCCAATGAGGCATTGCAGGCATCCGAAAAAGGGTATAAAAAGCTCATGGAGGCACTTGAAACCCTTGATAAAATTGAACCTTCAGAAACATCCACTGCAAATATCACCAGGCTGGAAGAAGAATGCCTTTCTGCCATGCTTGATGATTTCAACAGTCCGGTTGCAATTGCTCACCTTTTTGAAGGTGTGAGGCTGATCAATTCCATAAAAAGCGGTGATGAAACCATCTCTGCTGAAGATCTGGAACACCTGAAAAAATTATTCAGCACATACGTAAAGGATATTTTGGGCCTTATGTCTGAAAGGGAGGGGACGGGAGAGAAGCAAGAGGTAGTAGGTAAGCTGATTGGCACTATCCTAAAGATAAGGCAGGATGCAAGAGCGAGGAAAGACTTCCAGACTTCGGACTCGATACGCGACGAATTACAGAAGATCAACATCCTGATCAAGGATACGCGGGATGGGACTGATTGGAAAATAGAGGATTAGAAAAAATAAGGATGACATCTGGATGACATCTGGATGACATCT
>CAZMOK010000038.1:0-14894 GCA_964567785.1 uncultured Bacteroidales bacterium
AAAGAGGATTTCAAGCCGGACTAACAAAAAGTCCTGCCCATAAGCCTCGTCAAAAAAAGCAAGCAGCCCCTGCGGCTTACTTGCTTTTCTTTTTATTCTGGGAAGGCTTCTTCCTGATCTTCTGCTTTGCTTTGACCCTCTTGATCTCTGCCTCCAGGGCATTGCTAACCTCTTCGTTGTAGGCCTCCAGCAAAGCATCTTCATAGTATTGAATTGCTTTGTCGTACTGGTGTTTATATTCGTACTGAACGCCCACGAGGTGATACACCCTGGCAAGGTCAACACCCTTGAGTCCGAGGATAAACTCGATCAGCTTATCGGCTTTTCCAAATTCTCTCATGTTGATAAGCAACATGGCATAATCCATGCATACATTCTGATTGTATGGGTCGCTGCCCATAGCTCTTTTGAAATAGCCCTCAGCCTGTTCGTAATCAAAGATCTGTTCCATGCAGAACTTAGCCATAAGGTAGTTTGCTCCTACATGCCCGTTGTCATAGCTCAAAGCAAAGTTCAGGTTCTCAACAGCCTCCTCCAGGCTGAATGGATATGAATCCATCGCCTTAACGTAATATTGATCTGCTAAAGTGTCCATGATTAACATTATTAGGGCATTGCCGATACTATAGCATCTGCCATTGATTGCGGATCCCATTGTGGAATCCCGAAATAAATTGAATTAAAAGCTAACCGGTAGGCAAAAAAATATCCCGATCGGCTGGATCAGGATATGAATTGTATAGCTAAGCCTGGAACTGTTCTAGACTCTCCTGACCTCTTGTCTTATATGTTTAAATCTCTCCAGCATAAACTACCCCCTTTTATTATATATTCATACTCAGGGTAAATTGCGGTCGCAAAGGCAAATAAATATCTTAATCGGCTTTATACTTTCTTACGTTTTAAGCAAAAAATAACTCTTCCGGTATCAGACAGGAACATGCCATTAAAAATAACAGATGAAGCCAATATTCGGTGTAATCAATTCATACTCCAGTTTAAGATGGTTCATCTTGCTTTCTGAGCCGTTTCTGGTTATTGTTTCATTGGCCAGACTTAAAAGCTTAAACTCTATGCTCATATTACTTTTGATGAAATACATTAATCCCACGTCAAGAGATACGTCATAATAGTGATAATCGCTTTTGACTTCCAAACGGGTTCCCCCTTTAACTTCAACGATATAATGGAAATTACCCGCCATAGGTTTGAAATACCTGATAAAAGCACGTAGAGTGTACAACCTGTAAGGATAATCAAAGTCAAAATCATTGTCCCAGTCTTCAATATATGTAAAACCGGTTTCAAGGCCTATGATCACATTCGGATTTGCCACGTAACCGAACCTAGGTAAAATCTCGAAGTTTACAGTTTTATGGTCATCGATCTTGGTTATGTAACGGTAATCAACGGCTACATGTCCTCCGAGCATAAATGTTTTCTGGTCCTGACAAAATAATAATGCTGGGAAAAGAAGCATTAGCGCCAGGCAGGTTAATGACTTTTTCATGGATTTGATTTTTGGTTAATTATTCAGATTAAAATTAAGGCCATATCGGCCTGAAAACGTAGCTGAATTCTGCCATTACCATAAAAATTCCTAACTGCAAAGTTTCACAATGTTATGCGCAATGTCACGCAATGTAGCCCCTGGAGAAATATTCAATCGAACTATCCTTTCATCACCGCCAGCGGCTGCAGCTCCACCACGATATCCACCAGGTCCCTCTGATTCTTCATTACCTCGCCGATATCCTTGTAAGCGCTGGCCGCCTCATCAAGGTCGCGCTGATTACTGATCCCATGTACGATCTTCTGCCTGTCGAGGAAGTCGATCTCATGCTTCAGGTTGAGCTTCCTCTGTGCCTGCCTCCTGCCCATTTTCCTGCCTGCCCCGTGCGAGCAGGACTTGAAACTCTCCTCTTCGCCTTTGCCGCTCACGATGTACGACTTCGTACCCTGCGACCCCGGGATCATGCCCAACTCCCCGTTGTGAGCCCTTGTGGCCCCCTTCCGGTGCACCAGGACGTTCTTCCCGAAGTGGTTCTCCCAGGCTGCAAAGTTGTGCGACTTGTTGATGATGTCACCGTGGCCAAAACTTCCCAGGACATCTGTCATCGCTTCGACCATCCTGTCCATCATCAGCTTCCTGTTTGCCAGGGCAAAGTCGATACAGTATTGCATCTCCTCCAGGTACTCCTTCGCTTCCTTCGTTTCGATGGGCAGGAATGCCAGTTGCATCCACGGGCCAACTACAGAGTGGTACCTTTCGTTCAGTTTCTTTGCCACATTGTTGTAGTGGTTGGCCACCTTCAGCCCTATGTTCCTGCTCCCCGAGTGTATCATCACCCAGATGAACCCATCCGATCCTTTCTGTATCTCGATGAAGTGGTTCCCGCTTCCCAGCGTACCGATCTGTTTCAATGCCGCTGTGTAATGCCTGCTTACAACGTGCATCTCCTCGAACGGCTGGGATGGCATCAACGCTTCATCCTGTGCTTTTTCATGATGGTTGAAGCCTACCGGGATCAACTCACTCGCAATACCCATGATCTTCTTCAGCTTCTTGATCTTTATCTCTTTCAGATCAGTCTTCAATGCACACATGCCACATCCGATATCCACTCCTACTGCATTGGGGATGACCACCCCCTGTGCGGCAAGCACAGCCCCTATCGGCATACCGTAACCCACATGGCTGTCGGGCATGATGGCCACGTGCCTGAAGGTGAACGGCAAATTTGCCAGGTTTCTGGCCTGTGCCAGTGCCTCGTCCTCCATTTCGTCGAGCCACATCTTTATGGGTACTTTTTCAGTTGTTATCACTCTTTTCATACTTCAAATATAATACCCCCGGGCCCGGTTGCCCGGGGGGCTGATTGATTATTTGCCGGGAGAGAAGATATCCCTCAACTGGTCCACTATCTGGTTACCGCCGGCTACGGAGATGCTGTTGATCTTATCGGCGATCTTCTCAACGTATTCCATCTCCTTCAATTTGAACAACATAACGTTGTCTTCCATCAACCTGGCGGTGTTCAGCAAGCTCCTGGTAGAGGCAGTTTCCTCCCTCCTGGTGATGGTGTTTGCCTGGGCCTTTTTCTCTGCGATCAGTACCTGGTTCATGATATCCTTGACCTCGCCGGGCAGGATGATGTCCCTGATACCGCATTCAGATACTTCGACCCCGATCTTCTCTGCAGCTTCCCTGATGGATGCCAGGATGCTTCCGGATACAGACTCCTTCTTTTCCAGCATTTCATCCAGGGTGAACATCCCGATGTATTCCCTCAAAGCCAACTGCAACAGGATATACAACTGCTTTTCGTAATCTTTGGCATCTACCAGGGCCTTTTCTACATCCTTTACTTTGTACTGGGCGTAGAAGTTAACCCTCAAAGCAGCCTTGTCCCTGGTCAGGATCTCCTGTCCGGAAACCTCCATCTGCAACTGCCTCATGTCGGCCTTCAGGACAGTGACAGGGATGGCGTTCTTCAGGTAGAAGTACACCCCTGCATCCAGGAATTTCCTGAATTTCCCGTCGACGAACAGGATACCCTTTTCGTAGGATTCCACTCCATAAACCCTGATGTATTTTACAACTTCAGGCTTCTGCAGGATGCTCTCGTCGATCTCTCCGGGAATTTCGACCCTGCTCATGTCGACTTTAATGAATGTGTAGTCGATCACTCCTTTGAAGTAGGCGAACTTACCGGGAGTCAACACTCCCTTGAAGATACCGTCTTCGTAGATCAGGGCGATCTCTTTATCTTCCACTTTCACTATGGTCAACAGTTCTGCCAGTTTTTCATCCCTCAACAGGATGTTCAATTCTGTGTAAGGTACGAAGGGCTCAGCCATGTCGTACTTTACAACTTTGTCGCAGGGAGACAAGAAGTAGGTACCTTCAGTCAATACCCTCTTATAGTTATCCTTCCTGTAGACTAACCCTACGGTTCCGGTGTTAATTCTTACTTTCTTCATCTCTCTTTTTGTTTGGTTAATAATTGTTACTCAATATATTTTGAATGATCAAAATTCGCTTCTTTTAAAAAGGAGCGGGAGCCTGCCATCTTCTGCCGGCGGAGGCGCAGTTAAGCCAGGATTCCCCGGTTGGTTTCTCAAGCATCTCCTTCCGTCAGTCCCAGAGCCCCCGGGCTCCTTTCGATCAGAAATTCATGTTTCAGAAAGCAAGCAGGTGCACACAGGCGGTATCCCTTTGCCCCGGCCGGCTTCCGACTGTCCTTTCCAGCTCGCCGGAAAAGACCGGCCTGCCCCCGGCTGTCCCCTTCAGATCATTTTCAGAAGTGATCAGCTTCATTTCGGATTAGTGTCCGCTGGATTAACATTCCAGTGCTCTGCCAATTGAGCCACGTACTCCTCTCAGTACGGCAGGATTCGAACCTGCATCTCCACTTGTTGCTCTGACCTGCTGAGCTATCCCGTCACTTTTTGTCGGGAAAGGGATTCGAACCCTTGACTTACAAGTCATGTGATAAAATGCATAAGTAAAGCAGCATATTACAGCCTACCGGCGGTAACACTATGAAGCCATACAGAGACTTGCATCAGGTCTTTTGCCCACCCATTCTATCGCGGTGATGGAGGGATTTGAACCCCCAGCCCCCCGGCCGACAACCGGGCATTCTTCCGTTGAACTACACCACCTTTGATAAGGGAACTACATATAAATCAATGAACTGAACAAAGATTTAAAAACAGTTACGCAATCATATTGCGCAACAAAAAAATTCAAAATTTAACACTCAAAATTCAACACTCCAAACCGAAGGTTTGGCAAGTCAACCCGGCAGGCCTCGAACCTGCAACCCTCAGATTAAAAATCTGATGCTCAACCAATTAAGCTACGGGTTGGCCTGGTTTTCATTTCCCTGCTCTTCCTTCCAGGAAGGCACTGTTTCACCCGCCCGTATAGATAGTTAAAAAACTACCCTGTGAAAACCTTGTGGGACCGGCAAGGATTCGAACCTGCTGAGCTATAGGCACCGGTTTTACAGACCGGCTCAACTCTCCTGCGTTGACGCAATCCCAAAAAAAAATCCCGATCCAACGGACCGGGATGTAACCTCTTAAAGCAATATTAAAAGATACAACTATCCATCCCGGTATTTATATCGGCCACCAAAAACTGGCGCTTGTCCATTTAGAAGTGAACGGTATGTGTGGATCATTTTCTTCATCGTTGCAAATGTAACTTCCTTTAATTAAATATCAATCAATGAATTCTGCCATTTTTTTTGACAGCCGGGGCAAAAATCCGCACAGGGTGCGTAATCTTTTTGCGTAACCGGAAAAAAAATTCTATTTTTAATAAAAAGTCTGTTTATGCCCGTTAACCGAAATGCCCTGGTCCGTTACAAGACCATTGACCAATGCCTGCAGAACCGCTACAGGCAGTGGACACTGGACGACCTGATAGAAGCCTGTTCGGAAGCCCTCTATGAATATGAAGGTATCATGAAAGGGATCAGCAGGCGCACCGTGCAGCTCGACATCCAGATGATGCGGAGCGACAAGCTGGGCTACAACGCGCCCATTGTAGTGTATGACAATAAATACTACACTTACGAGGATCCAAATTACAGTATTACCAATATACCGCTCACAGAAAAAGACCTTGGCAAGATGTCGGAAGCCGTCGAGTTCATGAAGCAGTTCAAAGGGTTTTCTCATTTCAGGGAGCTTGACGGAATGATACAGAAACTGGAGGACCATGTATATTCCCAAAAGAGAAAGCAGCATCCCGTCATCGATTTTGAAAAGAACGAAGACCTGAAAGGCCTGGAATTTCTGGAAACATTGTACCAGTCGATCATTCAACAGCAACCGGTAAAGATCACCTACCAGTCGTTCAAAGCCCGGACGCCCAGATCGTTCAATTTCCATCCTTACCTTTTGAAGGAATTCAGGAACAGGTGGTTCCTGGTAGGGGTAAAAAAAGAGGATGAACCTGTATTGACGCTGGCCCTTGACCGGATCGTGGATACCCGGCCTGCAAACATCCCGTTTGTTCCGGGAGACAACTTTGATCCTGAAGAGTACTTCAGTGACGTGATCGGGGTTACGGTGAACCCGGGGCAGAAGCCGGAAAAAGTCAGGCTTTTTGTAACCCATAAACATGCACAGTATGTCATAACCAAACCGTTGCATCACAGCCAGAAAGTTATATCGAAAGACAACAACGGTATAACCCTTGAGATCGAGGTACAGATCAATTTTGAACTCGAGAAGGAGATCCTGGGCCTTGGGGATGGGGTTGTGGTGCTGGCTCCGCAGAGGCTGAAAAGAAATATCACCGGCAGGCTGAAGAAGGCGCTGTCTCGTTACTCTGCCCCTTAGCGGGCTTTGCGTGGAATAAAAAAACTTCAAAAATTCTTATCCAACATCCTTGTTTGTTTCACGCAAAGGGCGCAAAGCACCTTGCAAAGAGCGTCATGTGTTGTTGGACCCTTAAATCAACTTTAGGCATTTATCGGTTTCAGGATCGAAAATACCTGTCATTTTTACAAAAAAAATCAGGGAAAAGAGCCAGTCCGTGAACAATCAGCCAAATTCAATGTTTACGGGAGGTCATTATTAGAAGTGCCATTTAAAATATCAGGAATGAAAAAATTTACCTTTTTAACGTCATTGTTATTGATGTTCATCTCTTCTTCAGGACAGTCATACACTTTCGAAGATTTTGTGGGAACCTGGAGCGGCACTATCAGCGGCCAAGACGATTTTGGCCCTTACACAGACCCAATGACCATGATCATTGAAGAGGATGGCTTTTACACAGAAACATCAAACCGCCTTATGCCACCACTCTATCCAAACACTCAGCAATCTGAATTTCAGGAGGAAACTAATCGTTATCATTGGTGGTACCTTGACCTTGTATATGCAGGCCAGTATTTCTATCAACATTTCTTTTACGAAGTGGTGTACTTTCAGAATGACACCCTGGAAATGCACTACAATTTCTGGGACGATCCCGAGCCACATCCGGAAGCAGGTACCATTTTCCTCGTGAGGGATACCTTTACAAACATTGAGGATGAGCCTTTGGCCGATTACAACCCGGAAAGGAAGCTGGTAAGAGTTTATGACATTTTCGGCCGTGAGGTCCATAAGGACACGAAAGAAACTGTACTTATTTATCAGTATGATGACGGAACAGTGGAGAAGAAATACATTGTGGGAGACAGATAAGAGCCACCTCTATAAAAAACATTAGAAAAGGACGTTTCTCTTAAGAAGCGTCCCTTAAAATATTTTGTTTTACTTTTCCAGTAACTTCACTAATTCCTTTCCTAATGATGATGCCGACTGCGGGTTCTGCCCGGTAATAAGCCTATCACTCACCTGTACATTGTCGGTCCAGTTTTCAGAAGCGATGAATTCAGCTCCTCTTTCTTCAAGGGCATCCTGAAGGAGAAAGGGCACCACCTCTGTAAGTTCCACAGCCTCCTCCTCAGCATTGGTAAAAGAGGTGACCGTTTTTCCGTCAACGAGGTAACTTCCGTCCGAAAGGCGGATATTTACAAGCGCCGCAGGCCCGTGGCAAACAGCAGTCACGTACCCCCCATTGTCATAAATGGCTGCAGCAAGGTCAGCAATTTCTTTATTCTCAGGAAAATCCCACATGGTACCATGCCCTCCTACAAAATGGATGGCATCGTACTGAGCCGGATCAATTTTACCCGGTGACGGGGCATTTTCAAGCGCCTGCTGAATTTCAGAACTTTCCCAGAATTCCTTGTTGATAGGGTCGTCAAGCTTGAAGCCGTCAACCGGCGGCATGCCTCCTTCAATTGTGACAAAATCAACCTGTATCCCGTTTCCGGTAAGTTCCTTCCAGGGATGCGAGGCCTCCGAGAGGTAAAAGCCGGTCTCTTCTCCGGTGTCGCCCAGTTCGGAATGGCTGGTCAAAACAAAGAGCACTTTTGGAGAAAGATCTTTTGATCCGGTATTTTCAGAAGCGGACGGATTTTGTGATTGGTTGCAGGATACGATCAACGTACCCATCACGATAAGAATGAGGGGTAAACTAAATTTCATTGTTTTCAATTTTATGGAAAGTTGTTTTGTTAACAAACGGGGAATCAGTGAAGGTTGTTCAAATCACAGTGCCTTTATCTAAAAGACTTAAGGCTCTTGAGGAAAGTGTATCCTCAATTGATTACGATAACCTTTCCGCCGGAGAGACCTTTGCTATTTTCTGTTATCACGATGAGATAAATTCCTGGGCTTATGCCTTGCAACAAAATTTCCTGCCTGTCAAGGCCTTTTGGCATGACCTGATGAACAACCGTTTCCCCGGCGATGCTTATTAACTTAAGGTCACGCATACCGGAACCTTCACTGTCAAATACTGTTATTTTTCCCCTCGCCGGGTTCGGGAAGATCGTTAATTCACCTCCATTGATCTCCTGCACCCCTGCCGGACCGGCATCAATCTGGTAGATAGTTTCGTTATTCCATGAAATGACCCATAGCCGGTGCCCGTCGAAAGCCATTCCCCTGGGGTTGTATGCAGGGGCTGGAAATGAATTCATATTTAATCCGTCGACCGGGTCGATCTGGTAGATCGCCCACTCTTCATAATTATCTGACCAGAGGTATTTGCCATCCCAGGTCACCCCAACTGATTTCTCCCCCGGAGCAGGCACTGAATGAATGATCTCCCCCGTTTCCCTGTCCAGTTTGTCAAGTGAATTGGTGTTGAACTCATTTGCCCAGATGTACTGGCCGTCGTAGGTGATGCCATGGGGCCAGGGTTCTTCGAGTGGGTATGAAAAAGACTCTATTATTGCGCCATCCTCCGGATCAAGTGTAAATATCTTGCTCCCATAGCCGTTGGATGATTCCCATCCACAAGCCAGCAGGTAGGTCCCGTCCCAGGCAAGGCCCTCGCAATACTCAAATTCATCAGGATAGGGAAAACTTGAAAGAACTGAACCGTCGTCAGGGCTCAATCTGTATATTGTTTTTGTGATCAGGTCGGAAGTCCACAATGCCGAGCCGTCCCAGGTAAGGGCATTGCATTTACCGCCGGGTGTGGGAACTGTATGCAATACATCACCGGTATCAGCAAAGTGAGTGTACCCCCTTTGCAAAGTATTTTGCACCACGGGATACTTCTCAGACACCCCGTTCGCATCCCGGTCAGTTTGTGCCATTGCTAATAAAGAGAGTAGCAACAGGCCGGTCAATAACAGAAACTTTTTCATAACGGAGGGATTTTCCAGGTAAGCAAAAAAGTGAATTACATATCTTACTAAGTTATATAAGAACAGCTAAAAAGTCAAGTGTGGGACCAGTTACCGTTTCACAACAAATAATTCCGTTGAAAAACATTCACTCAACAGCTTTGTTTAACTCATGATCAGAAGTTCCAAATCTCTGATGGTAAAAGGAGACAAAATGAAATTGAATGATGGAAAGGTATATGACCCCGGGCATGAATTCGCATGCAAGATAATCGGGCTGAACAACAGCCTGAGCAACAAAGTGCCTGCATTGAAGGAAACCCAGCGCTGGGCGAGGGAGATGGTGAACCTGCTCTTTCCGATAAAAGAGAACAGGACGCTCACGGATGCAGAACTTGAATTGCGGCTGATCTCCCTGAAGAAACGTTTCAGTGAACTGCTCGACCCTCTGGATAGCTCGCTCAGGTACCCGAAACAGGAAACTGTAACCCGGTTTTTCAAGGAAATACCGGATGTTTATGACGAGTTGCTTGATGACGCCCGGTTTTTCGTGAATTGTGATCCTGCCGCCGAGAGTTTCGAAGAAGTGATCCTCACGTATCCGGGTTTCCTGGCGCTTATTATATACCGGCTGGCGCATATCTTATACAAACTGGAAGTGCCTGTATTGCCCAGGGTGATGACTGAATATGCACATACGAAAACAGGAATCGATATACACCCGGGTGCCGAAATAGGGAAGAACTGCTTTATTGACCACGGTACGGGCATAGTGATAGGAGAAACAGCTGTTGTAGGCAACAATGTCAAAATATACCAGGGTGTTACCCTCGGGGCTCTTTATGTTGAAAAGGAACTTGCCGACACAAAGCGCCACCCTACCATAGAAGACAATGTCATTTTATATTCCGGTTGCACGATACTTGGCGGGCAGACAACAGTTGGCAGGGATACCATAATCGGGGGTAACGTCTGGATTACGAAAAGCGTAGGCCCGGGCCGTATCGTTTACCACGACAATAAGATCAAAGTAAGGGACAAAGAGACAAAGGCAAACCCGGTAAATTTTATCATCTAACATCTAATTTCTAAGATATGAAGGCGGAAAATATTTTAAAAACAGTAGGTGGCAC
Organism: uncultured Bacteroidales bacterium; assembly: GCA_964567785.1. GTDB lineage: Bacteria > Bacteroidota > Bacteroidia > Bacteroidales > JAGOPY01 > CAZMOK01. Next base: position 10,349 of record CAZMOK010000038.1, read on the forward strand.
ACCACACGTTCGGATCAATCACCTTTATCCACGTGAATACGAAGTATGGATGAAGCTCGAAAGGGCCAATCCGGGGGGTAGCATCAAGGACCGCATTGCCCTTGCGATGATTGAGGATGCAGAAAAAGCCGGGGTATTGAAAGAAGGTTCTGTCATTATTGAACCCACGAGCGGAAATACCGGTATCGGGCTCGCCATGGTGGCTGCAGTGAAAAAATACAGGTTGATCCTGGTAATGCCGGAATCGATGTCGCTGGAGCGTCGCAGGATCATGACGGCCTATGGCGCTGAACTGGAACTCACCCCTAAAACAGAAGGCATGAAAGGGGCCATTGCCAGGGCAAATGAACTGGCCGCGTCCATTCCAGGTGCATGGATACCTATGCAGTTCGAGAACCCGTCCAATCCTGATATCCATTACCGGGCCACATCTGAAGAGATCCTTGCCGACTTCCCCGAAGGTTTTGACTACCTCATAACAGGGGTGGGTACGGGAGGCCACATCAGCGGCGTTGGAAAATACCTGAAGGAAAAATTCCCTGCTGTTAAAGTTTATGCCGTGGAACCTGAACTTTCACCTGTCATCAGCGGAGGTGAACCCGGCCCCCACCCTATCCAGGGTATCGGTGCAGGCTTTATCCCCAAAAACCTTTACACGCAGTATCTCGACGGAACCATACAGGTAAGCAAGGAAGAAGCGTTTGAATTCACGCGGCGGCTCGTGGCCGAAGAAGGTATCCTGGCAGGTATTTCAACTGGTGCGTCTTTGGCTGCCGTTAACAAGAAGATCTACGAAATTGACCCCGGTGCCCGGATACTCACTTTCAATTATGATACCGGTGAGAGATATTTTTCTGTTGATGAACTTTATCCCTGAACAGGAAAGCATACTGATAAATACTACCTCCTGTAATTTGCTCCTTCGGAGAGTTTACACCAATACAGGTTCATTACTTTAGCTGAACTATCTCAGCAAAACCTAATTACAGGGAAAAATCATAAAATCCTTCTACCTTTACGGTAAATGGAGAGCAAGCCAAAATCCATACTTTACCAGCGCAACCTGCATATTATTTTCTCGATCACCCTTATTGCGGTGATGGGGGTTACCTCCATCACACCCGTTTTTCCGCTGGTAAAGGATGTATTTGATATCAATGCCCGGCAGGTAGGGCTACTGATCACCATGTTCACCCTGCCAGGGGTCCTTCTTTCGCCCGTACTGGGTGTGTTGGCTGACAGGTACAGCCGTAAAAAGATACTGGTGCCTTCATTGTTCCTTTTCGCCATAGCAGGGGCACTCTGCGGCTTCACCCGCGATTTCGGATGGCTTATCTTCTTCCGGTTCCTGCAGGGCACCGGTGCAGCAGCCATAGGGGCCCTGAACTTAACCCTTATCGGCGACATTTATACGGGTAAAGAAAGGGCCACAGCGATGGGTTACAACGCCAGCGTACTGAGCGTTGGCACAGCGCTATATCCCGCAATCGGCGGCGGCCTTGCAACCCTGGCATGGTATTATCCGTTCTTCCTTCCTATTCTGGCACTTCCGGTAGGTCTGATCGTGATCTTCAGCCTGGATAATCCCGAACCGACAAACAACAGGTCGCTTAAGGACTATCTGAAAGTTGTAATAACTTCCTTCAGGAACAGGAATGTGATAGGGCTTTTCATCCTGAGCTTTCTGACTTTTGTCCTGCTCTATGGTTCTTTCGTCAGTTATTTCCCGCTTTTCCTCGACGAAAAATTCAGCGCAAAACCTTATGAAATAGGCCTTATCCTATCCTTTGCCTCGGTTGCTACCGCGATAGTCTCAACACAGCTTGGCAATCTTTCGTCTCTGTTCTCTTACCACAAGTTGCTGATAATGGTGAACGGGATCTACATCCTGTCGATGATCATCATCCCCTTCACCGACAATCAGTGGTGGATGTTGCTTCCTTCGGGTCTTTTTGGGATGGCGCAGGGGATCAATATACCGGCTGTACAGAACTTGCTGGCAGGGAGCGCACCGCTCGAATACCGGGCAGCTTTTCTTTCAGCCAACGGAACCGTTTTACGCCTGGGCCAGACCCTGGGGCCGGTGATCTTAGGCGCTGTTTACACAGGGATAGGCATGGATGCCACTTTCTATGCCGGGGCCCTGATCGCCTTGTTCATGGGGGTCATTGTGGCGTTGATGTTATCAAAGGAGATAGGGAGGAGGTGATGGCACGATGTAGGAGATTGAACGATTGCACGATATTCGAAGTAATTCGCAAATCTTCTACGTCGCGCAATCGGCAATCTCAAGGATCACGCCACTCTTCCCAGGCGCTTCAGCATGCTTGTATGACTGCCGAGGGCCTTTATGAAAGTGTCGTTCACATAATACGGAAGATCGTACTTCTCTGCCGTCTTCCTCACTATGGGGGCTATATCCCTGTAATGGACATGGCTGATGTTGGGAAACAGGTGATGCTCCACCTGGTAGTTAAGCCCTCCTACAAGCCATGAAAGGATCCGGTTGCGGGGTGCGTAGTCGGCCGTTGTCTGCAACTGGTGGATGGCCCAGTTGTTATCAATGGACCCGTCCTCAGGCAGCGGATAATCCGATGTGGTAACCACGTGGGCCGTCTGGAAAATGATGCCCAAAATGAACCCGCACACAAAATGCATCAGCAGAAACCCCAGCAGCGTCCAGTACCAGGCCACCGGGAAAAAGATCACCGGGATTACAAGGAAAACTGCATAGTAAAGCACCTTGGAAAGGATTAGGTCGAACATCAACCTGTTGTATTTTTTATCATCATAAGGAAGGACCCCCTCTCTCCTGTAGCGGATCAACTGTTTGAAATCCTTGGTGGTGATCCAGGCTATCGTCATCAGTCCGTAAGCAAAATAAGCGTAGATATACTGGAACCGGTGGATCTTCCTGAGCTTTTTGTGGGGTGAGAACCTGAGGAACTCAAGCGGGTCAATGTCTTCATCATGTCCTTCGATATTAGTGAAGCCATGGTGCATGGTATTGTGCTGGTGGCGCCAGGTTTCGGGGTGTCCGCCCAGAAGGTACAGCGACTTCCCGGCAATCTTGTTTATGATCGGCCTCTTTGAGACCGACCGGTGGTTTGCATCGTGCATCAGTACCAGTCCTATCCCTGCCACGCCTGCACCCATAATTATCCAGCTAAGGAAAACCAGCGGCATTGAAGTGACCACGCCTGTCAGCATCAACAGGTAAGGCACTGCATACATGGCCAGCATGAGGGTGGACTTCAAAACGATATGGTAATTGCCATACTTGGAGATCTTATTCTCCTCAAAATATTCATCAACTTTCTCTCTCAACTCCCTGAAGAACTCAGGGTTCTTTTGCGGAGAAAACCGGATCCTTTCTCTTTTCATAAAAATATAAATGATTTCTTCAAAGATAAACGCAATTTATGGCTATTTGTTCCTCCCGACCTGAAATAATAGAAAATAAAATAAATTGAAAGCCAATAATTTAAGTTACCAGAGCAGTATACAGGAGAATAAAGTCTCATGTTATTTTGTTGAACTTTTATTGTTTAACGAGCAGTTCCTAACTCACATCCCGCAAATACTCACTACCCCCTTGCAATTACTTAAACTCCTCATTTCCAAGTTTCTGATATTGTATCTTTATGAATATCAGAATCATTGGGCAGCTAACAGTTGGCATAAGGGAAAATATACTGCCAATCGTTACCTGCCAACCTAAAACAGGAGGTCAACATGAAAAAAATTCTATTCTTATTTATTGGTATCATCTTAGCCGCCGGCGCAAAGCCCGACACTATCCCGCAGGGATATGTAAGTGGCACCTGGGACCTTGCCGGATCGCCTTATTATATTAACGGCATCATAACCGTGCTCGACGGCGAAACACTTACAATCGAACCGGGGGTCATAGTTGAATTCCTCGACAGCTATACCATGTACATTCAAGGACAGATACTGGCTCAGGGGACCGAAACCGATTCAATCCTATTCACTGCTTCAAATCCCGATACGGGGTTCAGAAGCATCCGCTTTATAAACACCTCTGCCGGTAATGACACATCCAGGTTTACCTATTGCAGGTTTGAGCATGGCAAAGCTTACGGCAATTCACCGGATAACTACGGTGGTGCATTGGGGATACTCAATTTTGATAAAGTTGTTGTTGATCATTGCCTGTTCAGGAATAACGAAGCGAAGGATATTAGCATATATTTCAGTTCGGGCGGCGGGGCCATTGCGCTGTCGATGAGCAATGCTATAGTCAGGAATAGCACTTTCCGGAACAATGAATCCCTCGGTGGTGGGGCAATCTTCTGCGAAAAGGGAACCCCTTTGATATCGAACAATGTCTTCTCCGGGAATATTTCTCATTATGAAGGCGGTGTATGGGGCCAGGGTTATGGTGGCGGCATTTTGTGTTATAATCATGGAGATGCCCACATAGAGGGCAATACTTTCCATGGCAATTTTGCCGATGTTGGTGGCGGCGCCATTGCGTTGGTCGACACCTGCGATGCCATGATCGACCACAACCTGATCCATC
>CAZMOK010000038.1:14994-26631 GCA_964567785.1 uncultured Bacteroidales bacterium
GCCATTGCGTTGGTCGACACCTGCGATGCCATGATCGACCACAACCTGATCCATCATAACACCGCAATTTCGTGGGGTGGCGGGATTGAGATCCAGGATTTCAGTTCGCCCCGGATAATCAACAATACCATCGTCGACAACAACAGCGGCACGGGTGGTGGGATTGATGTCTATGAAGGAGGTGAACCGGAGATCAGAAACACTATTATATGGGGCAATGAATCTGTTGGTGCCGGATACCAGGTGAACATCATGTATGGCAACAGCACCCCTGATTTCTTCTATTGTGACGTCCAATATGGCATGGATTCGGTTAATGGTTCATCCTATATAGGTAAGTGGATGGAGTGCATCGATGATGATCCTGATTTCGAGGATACAGTGAATTATTATTTACCGGTGCTTTCTCTGTGTGTTGATGCAGGTGACCCGGAACCGGAATACAATGACATTCAAGATCCGAATAATCCTAACCAGGCTTTATGGCCATCCATGGGGGGACTTCGAAATGATATGGGTGCATATGGAGGCTCCTATCAACTTATTACGGATATAGACAGATATGAAGACCCAGTATCTTCAACTTCGGAGGCTAACGGTTTTAACGTCTATCCTATTCCTGTGAGGGAGTTATCAGTTATCAGTTATCAGTTGGCAGTGAGAAGTGATGTGAGAATTGTACTGTTTGATGTGTTCGGAAAAGAAGTTAGGGTACTGGTTGATGAAAACCAGGGGCCCGGGAAACATCAATTAAATACAAATCTTGGCTCCCTGGCTCCAGGCCTGTATTTTATGAAATTACAAACCAACAAGGGTGATCTGACGAGGAAAATAGTTAAGGAGTAGGTATCAGTTAGCAATTAACAGTTTACTGTGGAGAGGAGGGTTGGGGATTGTGGGCGGGATGAGGCCCGGATGGCATTACAATTTATACTTGTAAAATGAGCTTATCGTGATTACCTTTACAAGAAAGTATAAAGCCAGGATGTTGCGCGCCATCATCATCGATGATGAAGCCCACATGCGCCAATCACTCGAAAAACTTGTAAAGGACTATTGCCCTAATATTAAACTCGTAGCCAAGGCGGATGGGGTAGAGACAGGGTTTGATGCCATTAAAAGGCACCACCCCGACCTTGTCCTCCTGGATATTCAACTGAAAGACGGTACAGGTTTTGATTTGCTGAAAAAACTTGAACCTATTGATTTCAAGGTGATCTTTATTACGGCATATGATGAATATGCCATAAAGGCCATTAAGTTCAGTGCCCTCGACTACCTTCTGAAACCGGTTGGGGCTGAAGACCTGAAAGAAGCCATCGACAAGGCCGAGAAACTGGTTATTAAAAAACTCAACACACAGCTAGGTGTGCTTGAAGATGACATGAGATCGGGCGGGAATAAGAAAATCATTCTTAAAACGTTCGAAAACATTTATCTTGTAAAGGTTTCCGACATTATTTATTGCAAAGCAGAAGACAACTATACTGAATTCCATCTGCTGGATGCTGTAAAGATACTGGTATCCCAAACCCTTAAAGAGTACGAAGAAATTTTAAGTGATTTCGGATTTTTCAGGGTTCACCAGTCATACCTGATCAACCTTGTACATATCAAAAGGTTTGAAAAGGCAGAAGGCGGAAGCGTGATCCTGACAGATGACCACAAAGTGCCGGTCGCCTCAAGAAAGAAAGACCAGGTCCTGGAACTGCTCAACCGGATATCAGGCAGCATTTAGATGGTAGCACCGGGTAATATCAGATCATATGCTATCCAGATTCTTTCTCATTATAGTGTTGTGTAACTGGGCAATTTTAAGTGTAAGCCGGGATTTCCTTCATCTCGATACCTATGATGCAGACAGCCTTCTTGAGGTCCTACCCGGCCAGACAGGGGAAGAACGGGTCAGGACCCTGAACATGCTTGGTATCTCATTGTTTGTTACCGATACCAGGAAGAGCGAAGAATTTACGAATGAAGCCCGGGAACTTTCCGATAAGTTGAATTACCCGGAAGGCCTGGCAGGGACTGAACGCAACCATGGCCTGATATCTTTCTACAGAGGACTTTTTCCCCAGGCATTGGATCATTACTTCAATTCGCTAGGAATTTACAGGGATTTGGGTTTGAAGAGTATGGAAGCTACGCTGATCTATGATATCGCGGCTTTACATCACTATGCCGGCAACATGGGCAAAACCTTCGAATACCTGGAATTTTACCGTGAGCTTGTCTTTGACGGAACAGGTAAAGCCGGCATCAGGGATAGTATAAGGTATTACGGCGGACTTGCAATCTCATATGACATATTGAATGAGCCTGACAGTTGTATTAAATATTATTCCTTAATTCTGCAAATTGCTGTACGGAACAATCTCAAAATGGTGGAAATTGTTTCCACCACCTTTGTTATAGGAAGCTTTTACATTCACAAAGGGCTTCCTGACAGCGCAATGGTATACTTCAGGAAGGCATTAAGCTATCCTGATGTAAATCCCAGCGTAGAAGCGTTGAAGTACCGTTCGGTTAAAGGAATGGGCTGGGTTTACCTGTCTGAAAGTGATATTGGGAAAGCTATAGCCAACTTTCACTCTGCCTTTCAATTTTACAATGAAAGGGGCTTTCTCTACTGGGCCCTTCGTGCTTCAAATGACCTGGGGTACCTGTACTTGATGAAAAAGGATGCTATATCTGCCAGTAAGAAGTTCCAAGTATCAGAGCGAATCTTCAACGAATATCTGTCATGCAATTCATGGTATCGTAACGATTCCCTCAGCGAAGTTTATGCTTATGGCCTGGAACCTTATTACCCGATACCTGTAAGACATGTGGAAAAACTTATGTGGTTTCAGGGAAAACGACTTTATAAAAACCTTTTTCAAATAAACAGTTCCAATGGCAACACAAAAGAAGCTTTACGCTATCACATAGAACTGGGCAAAGCACAAGACACATTGAACAAAATCCTGAACAAGTATGAAACAATGGAACTTCAGATCAGGTATGAAACAAAGCAGAAGGAGGATCAATTAAATCTGCTGGCCCGGGAAAATGAGCTCAATGAGTCCAGGTTATACCTGTCACATATCATTATTTTCGGAATGGCGGGATTGATACTTCTTATAATCTTTCTTGCCATTCTTCTGATCAGACAAAACAAGCTCAGGGAAAAGCAGAACAGCCTGATCCTTCAGCAAAAACTCTTCCGTTCACAAATGAACCCGCATTTCATTTTTAACTCACTTTCGAGCATCCATAATTTCATGATCTATGAAAAACCTGCAGAGGCGGCCTCTTACCTTTCACGTTTTTCAAAACTGATCAGGACCATACTCAATAGCTCAGTAGAAGATTATATTTTGCTAAGTGAAGAAATCGACTCCCTTGAGAACTACCTCGAACTGCAAAAGGCCCGCTTCACCGATAGATTCGACTATCGGCTCCAGGTTGATGAATCCCTTAACCCTGGTGATATATACATGCCTTCCATGCTTACCCAGCCCTTTGTGGAAAATGCCATCGAGCACGGGATAAGATATAAGAAAACCAAAGGACATATTCATGTTTTATTCAGGAAAGAAAACGGAACAATGGTATTTGAAGTGAAAGACGACGGGGTAGGACGCGCAAAGGCGAAAGAATTACAACTTAAAGAGAAAAAAGGCCGAAAATCCTTTGGCATACATATAACCAGGGAGCGGATACTTGTACTGAACAGGGCCCTTAAGGAGAAAATCTCCCTCAATGTAATTGACCTTTTTAATAAGGAAGGTGAAGCTGCAGGTACAAAGGTTGTAATGAAGATGCCGATATAATCTGATGCCATTTCTTTATAGAATAAATTACCTGCATAATACATTGTAGAGAAAAACTATCTTACTTATCAACTCCTCATCTTGTCCTGTAATAGATTTACTCAAATTCCAAACTTATACTAATTAAAAATATATTCCACCCACGTTTGGGAGCCTTTACCGATGAACATCGGAAGGGGATAAAAAGGGAGGTATAATTCGTGCAATCTACTACGTCGCGCAATCGTGCAATCGTTCAATCCTAATATTTCTTATCTTTAAAAATTGTTAGGATCATAAACATGCCTCGTCATGAAAGAAAGCAATCTCCACCTCTCTTCAGCCCCTGACTACAATGTAATGCCCGATACCGGGAAGAACATCCTGGAGAATTTCATTGCAGAGTTCACAAAAAACAAAAACGAGCCCTTTGCCTGGGACGCCACCTCCGGCTCCAGCACCAGGAAAAGTTTCTTTCTGAAGTCAGCGGTCGTATCCCAGCTCATGAAATCCCGTGTCAAGGGCAAGTATGTGGGCATTATGCTGCCTGCCCTTCAGTCTACCTCCCTGCTGATCATTGCCTCATACATGGCCGGAAAAGTACCGGTGATGCTCAACTGGACCGTCGGCCCTGCCGTACTGAAGTCATGTTGCAGCATTACAGGCCTGGATCTCGTCATCACTGCCGGGGCGTTTTACGACAAGGTGAAAGACCAGGTCCCGGAAGAGGTTACAGAACGTCTGATCTTTCTCGACAAGGAAGTGAAAAACATAAGCACGGGCATGAAACTGAAGGGACTGGCAATGGCAAAGTTCCCGTCGCTGTTCATCAACACAAAAATTGATGAAACAGCGGTGGTACTGTTCACTTCAGGAAGCGAAACCGTCCCCAAGGCAGTCCCTCTCACACACAAGAATGTCGTGAGCAACCTGGCTTTTGCCCTCAGGAATTTCGACATACGTGTGAACAGCATCTTCCTCAGCTTCCTTCCTCCTTTCCACAGTTTCGGGTTTACCGTATTGTCGGTTCTGCCGCTCATAACTGCGGTCAAAGCGGCATATACTCCCAATCCTACCAACATCCAGGAGGTTGTCGATGTGCTCAGGCACACAAAGTCGAATAACCTCATTGTCACCCCTACCCTTTTGAAGATGATCATGGAAAAAGCCGGTGAAGAAGACCTGGGATCCGTTGAACTTGTTATTTCGGGAGCGGAAAGCCTGCACCGGGACACCTTCGAAAGGTTCAGGGAAGTTACAAAGAAAAGATCGGTGATAGTTGAGGGCTATGGCATTACCGAATGCAGCCCTATTGTGAGCCTCACCCCTAAAGACCGCCCCAAGCTGCACAGTGTGGGTAAGATCATCGAAGGGCTTGATGCAAAAATACTGGACCTTGATGATGACAGGCCGTTACCCTGGGGCAAGGAAGGCATGATCGTGGTTCATGGCGACAGTGTTTTCAACGGTTACATGGATGAGGGCATCGAAGATCCCTTTATGGAAATCGACGGCAGGAAATACTACCGTACCGGCGACCTGGGCTATTTTGACGAAGAGGGTTACCTGTTCATCACCGGAAGGCTCAAGCGTTTTGTCAAGATCGGCGGTGAAATGGTGAGCATGCCCTACCTTGAACGGGTACTGAATGAGAAATACGGTGAAAGCAGCCGCCAGGTGCTGGCTGTGGAAGGAAGCGACAAAATGAAAGAAACAAAGGTCACGCTCTTTACCATAAAAAACCTGGAACTTTCGGAGGTCAATAAATACCTGAGGGAACAAGGTGTCGGCTCCATTGCCCGGATCCGTGATATCAAAAAGATTGAAGAGATCCCGTTGCTGGGGAACGGTAAGATCAACTACCGTGCATTGAAGGCTGTTGTTGAGGAAGAAGGGTGAGGATTGTACGATTGAGCGATTGCACGAATTCAGAAGTTGGGAGATGAAATTTAAAAACCTGAAAAAAGAAAGTTATTTTTATTTTTGACGCAACATATTTTGTCAAGTGAATCGTAACCCCCGGATAAAGCAATAAAATAATAAATCTTCACAGTCTGTTTATAAATATCTTCATATGAGTCATTTCCGTATACCAATGAGAGCAGGTTTGATCCTAACTGCCCTGGTCATGCTTGCTTCCTGCGGGGAAAAGAAAGCCCCGGCCCTTGCACCTCCTGAGGTGAAGGTAGTTGATGTGATGCAGCAGGATGTTCCCATCCATAAAGAATTCGTGGGCCAGATCTATGGCATCTACGACATCCCTATAAGGGCTAGGGTGGAAGGCTGGATCGAGAAGATCAGCTTTGAAGAAGGGCGCAGGGTGAAAAAAGGTCAGCTTCTGTATACCATAGATCCGCAACCCTTCCAGGCCAGGGTGGCTGAAGCGATGAGCATGCTGGCTGCTGCCCGAACCGACCTGGTGAATGCCGAGAGTGAATACAACAGGTATAAACCTCTTGTAAAAAAGAATGCTGTAAGCCAGAGTGATTACGATGCAGCCAAAGCAAATTTTGAGGCTGCACAGGCCTCTGTTGAAGCAGCACAGGCAAACTTGCGGTCAGCACAGATCAACCTGAGCTATACCACCATAAAATCACCTATAAGCGGTATCATAGGTAAAACCGAGGCAAGGGTTGGTGAATTTGTCGGAAGGGAACCCAACCCGGTCATCCTGAATACGGTTTCCAAAACAGATACCATGAGGGTTGAATTCTTCCTTTCGGAAGCCGATTACCTTACTTACACAAGGTATGCCATATCACAGGGAAGGGATATCAGAAAGGAAAGAGAAGAACAGAAGAGAAATCCGAACCTTGAACTTTTGCTTGCTGACGGAACTACTTTTGAACAAAAGGGTTGGGTAGCCTTCGTAGACCGCGAGATAAACCCTTCTACCGGTTCAGTCCTGATCCAGGCAATCTTCCCGAATCCCAGCTTTTTGCTCCGCCCGGGGCAATTTGCCAGGATAAAAGCCATGCTTGAAAAGGTTGAAGGGGGCATCCTGGTGCCACAACGCTGTGTTATGGAATTGCAAGGCCAGTATAATGTCTACAAACTTAACAAGGACAATACAGTTACATTCCAGCCTGTTGAGGTAGGGCCACGCATTGGCGACACCTGGATCATTAATGAAGGGCTGGATGCGAGTGATAAAGTTGTAATAGAAGGTCTTCAGTTCGTAAAAAGCGATATGACCGTCAACCCGGTTGAAGTTGAATTCGAATCAAAATCAGACCTGATCAAATCCAATTAAGCTATGGGAAACTTTTTTGTAAAAAGGCCCATAGTGGCCATGGTAGTAGCCATTATTATGGTGATCGTCGGGACGATCTCCCTGATCAGCCTGCCGATGGAGCAATACCCGAACATCACCCCTCCTGTTGTAGAAGTTTTCGGGAACTATGTAGGAGCAAATGCAACCAGTGTGGAGCAATCGGTTGCCACTCCCATTGAACAGGAAATGAACGGAGTGGAGAACATGATCTACATGAAGTCGATCAATGCGAACGACGGGACCATGCGACTCCAGGTCTCCTTCGAGGTGGGATCCGACCCTGACATGTCTACCGTATTTGCACAGAACAGGGTATCGGCAGCAACGGCCAAGCTGCCCCAGGAAGTTACCCGAACCGGTGTAACTACCAAAAAGACGCTTCCAAACATCGTACTGCTGGTAACCCTTACCTCCGACGGAAGGTATGACAAGGATTTCCTTGGAAACTATGCTTTGATCAATATCAAGGATGTGCTGGCGCGTATCAAGGGCGTTGGAAATGTAAACGTGATCGGTGCATCCGACTACTCCATGAGGGTATGGATCCGCCCCGACAGGCTGGCACAACTGGGTATCAGCGTGACTGACATAAAGAACGCCATCAACCAGCAAAGTGTGATCGTGCCGGGCGGTAAGTTTGGCGCCGAGCCTGCCCCTCCCGGGACCGAATTCACTTACACGGTGAAATTACCTGAACGCCTGGCCACTCAAGAACAATTCGGCAATATCATACTTCGCACCAACCCTGACGGATCGCAGGTAAGGATCAAGGATGTGGCACGTGTGGAACTGGGAGTTGAAAGATATATGGCCTTTACCAGGCTGAATGGAAAACCGTCTTCTATCATTGCCCTCTACCAGACGCCGGGATCAAACGCTGTTGAATTATCAGAGCAGATAGTTGCCGCAATGGAAGAACTGAAAGAGGATTTCCCGGAAGGAGTGGATTATACCGTTTCACTGGATGCCACAAAGCCCATAACAGCAGGTATCAATGAGATCATAATCACCCTCTTCATTGCCCTCGCACTGGTGATCCTGGTGGTTTTCATCTTTATACAGGACTGGCGCGCCACGCTGATCCCAACCATTGCCATACCTGTATCGCTAGTGGGCGCTTTCATGCTTTTCCCGCTGCTGGGGTTTACGGTGAACACCCTTTCACTGCTGGGCCTGGTGCTTGCCATTGGGATTGTGGTCGACGATGCCATCGTGGTCGTGGAGGCGGTCCAGGTTAAGATCCAGGAAGGGCTTAGTCCGAAAGAAGCTACAATAGCAGCCATGAAAGAGGTAACGGCTCCGGTAATAGCAACCACGCTTGTCCTGGTGGCCGTATTCATTCCCGTAGCCAACATGGGCGGGATCACCGGCAGGCTCTACCAGCAGTTCGCCATAACCATTGCTGTTTCTGTGGTCTTCTCCTCGGTGAATGCCCTGACCCTCAGTCCGGCCCTCAGTTCCTTGTTACTGAGGAAAAGACAGGAAATGAAGGGCCCGCTCGGCTCATTCTTCAGGGGCTTTAACAAAGCCTTTGACAGGTCATCGGCAGGGTATCTCAGCTTTACCGGAATAATTGTCAGAAAGATCAAGAGGAGCGTGGTCTTCATTGTGATACTGACAGCAAGTATTGTGGTTATTGCCAGGTTCATCCCAGGCGGATTCATTCCCGAGGAGGATATGAGCTATTTCATGGTGAACGTCCAGTTGCCCGATGCCGCTTCTATGCAGCGTACCGATGTAATAGTGAAACAGGCGGAAGAGATCCTTTCAGGCCATGACGCCATGATTGACCATGTGACGGCTATTACCGGCTTCAGCCTTCTGTCCAATGCCATGACCACCAATTCCGGCTTCATTTTCGTAAGCGCGAAAGAATGGGGTGAACGGGACATGACGGTCAATGAATTTGTACAACAGCTCAATGGTGAATTTTATCAGAAGATCAAAGGGGCGCAGGTATTCGCGTTTGGCCCGCCGGCTATTCCGGGCCTGGGAAACGGCTCGGGCTTTACATTCATGCTTCAGGACAAGAGCGGCGGAACCCCTGAATACCTTGCCGGACAGGCACAGGGATTTATTGCCAAAGCCGGTGAAAGGCCCGAGATAGGATCGATATTCACAACCTACAAAGCCGGTGTTCCTCAGAAATACCTCGATATTAACAAGGACCTTGCCCTCAAGGCAGGCGTCAACCTGAATGAATTGTACACCACGATAGCTGCCTTCCTGGGCGGTTCCTATGTGAACGATTTCAACAGGTTCGGAAGGCTTTACAGGACCTACATCCAGGCAGAGCCTGAATACAGGGTGGATGAAGACGGTCTGAACCTCTTCTACATCAAAAATAAGGAAGGTAAAAACGTACCTCTTTCTGCCCTTGTGGATGTAAGGAACGATCAGGGCCCCGATTACACCGTCAGGTACAATCTTTTCAGGGCAGCCGAGATCACGGGCCAGCCGGCCGAAGGTTATTCCTCGGCACAGGCTATGGACGCCATGGAGGAAGTGGCCCGGGAACATCTTCCGGCCGATATGGGTTATGAGTGGGGCAATATGTCGTACCAGGAGAAAAAGGCCAGTGGGTCAGGAAACGTGGTTTTCATTTTCGCCCTGGTGTTTGTATTCCTTATCCTGGCTGCCCAGTACGAAAGCTGGTCGCTTCCCTTCAGTATCCTGCTGGGGACCCCGTTCGCTGTTTTCGGTGCCATGCTCTTTATCTTGTTTTTCAGGCTGTTCAGCGAAAGCTACGAAAACAACGTCTTTATGCAGATATCCCTGGTGATGCTCATTGCCATGGCGGCTAAAAATGCGATACTTATTGTTGAGTTCGCCAGCCTGAGGTTCTCAGAAGGAAAGAACCTTTTTGATGCAGCCATGCAGGCAGCAAAAGAGCGGTTCCGGCCGATCCTTATGACCGCCTTTTCATTCATCCTGGGTGTCCTTCCCCTGGTTGTTGCATCGGGAGCAGGTGCAGAGGCAAGAAAGGTCATGGGGGTCGCATTGCTCGGAGGCATGGTCATAGCTACAGCCCTTGGGGTATTCATGTACCCGATGCTCTATGTTTTGATCGGGAAACTGGCAGGCTACGAGAAGAAAAGAGCCGGGAACCAGGAAAATGCTGTCACTGAAAACAATGGATCATGATGAGAAAATCAATCTTCATATTATCCGTATTGCTCATCCTGATTGGGGGAGGATGTGCCGTTGGGCCGAATTTTACCCGGCCTGAAGTTTATACCGAAGAGGCTTTCAGGTTTGATCCCATCGGGGAGGACTCGACGGAGGTGCTTGCCTGGTGGGAAATATTTGAGAACCCCGAGCTGGATACTTTGATAGCCAGGGCCCTCAGAAACAATAAAGACGTGAGGATAGCCGCGGCCCGTGTGGCGCAGTCATGGGCTGCCGTGGGGTTTTACCGGGCCGACATGTACCCGAAGGTGGATGTCTCGGCCGGGGCCA
Organism: uncultured Bacteroidales bacterium; assembly: GCA_964567785.1. Taxonomy (GTDB): domain Bacteria; phylum Bacteroidota; class Bacteroidia; order Bacteroidales; family JAGOPY01; genus CAZMOK01. The sequence continues at coordinate 25,522 of CAZMOK010000038.1, forward strand.
TGAGAGGGAATTTCTCCGGGGCACAGATGCCCCTGCAGAATAACTTCTTTGGTGTTGCACAGCTCGCCTGGGAGCTTGATTTCTGGGGGAAATACAGGCGGGCAACGGAAGCCGCCAGGGCCGAGTTGCTGGCTTCTGAATACGGTATGCGATCGGTGCAGATAAGCCTGATCGGTGCCGTGACCATCAATTATTTCCAGTTACTCGATTTCAGGAAAAGGCTCGAAATATCCAAGAACACACTGGAAGCCAGGGACAGCTCACTCGACATTATCAGGGAAAGGTTCTACGAGGGCATCATCCCGGAGTTGGACGTGAACCAGGCTGAGATACAAAGGGCCGTAGCCGCTGCCGCTGTCCCTCTTTATAAAAGACAGATCGCTTATACTGAAAATGCCCTCAGCATCCTGCTGGGGGAAAACCCGGGAGAAGTAATCACCGAAAAACAGCTTACGGATTATGAACCTCTGCAGGAGATCCCTCCCGGGCTCCCTTCCCTTCTCCTTGAGCGAAGGCCCGATATCATACAGGCAGAAGAATTATACAGGGCGCAGAATGCCCGCATAGGCGTAGCTGTTGCCATGCGGTTCCCGACCATTAGCCTGACAGGGGCCCTGGGTGCAGCCAGCAGCAGCCTGGTGAGCCTGAACACAGGAGCACTGGCCTGGTCGGTAAGCGGGAGCCTGCTGGGGCCGGTCTTCAACTTCAACAAGAACAAACGCCGTGTCGACATTGAAAGGGCCAGGGCGGAGGAGTACCTGCTGCAATATGAAAATACGGTGTTGAACTCTTTCCGTGAAGTGGAAGACGCACTGGTAGAAATTTCCACTTTAAAAGAAGAACTGGAAGCCCGCGAGCAGCAGGTAAGGGCAGCCACAAACGCCGAGGAACTGTCGCAGTTACGCTACGACCGGGGGGTTACCAGCTACCTTGAGGTGCTGGAGACACAACGCTCATCGTTCGAGGCGCAAATCGCCTATTCCCAGGTGTACCAGGAACTGCTGAGCTCTTACATCAATTTCTACAGGACACTGGGTGGCGGCTGGATCAGCCCGGAAGAGAAAGAAGCTGCCGAACAGGGTGAAGAAGAGTAATGGATTGCACGATGTA
>CAZMOK010000039.1:0-12844 GCA_964567785.1 uncultured Bacteroidales bacterium
AACCCAGCTTGTCGAAGAACACATCGTAGGTGCCCTCGTCGACCAGAAGGCTGTAATTACCATCTTCATCAGTAGTCGTGGAGAAAGCTCCAGCGCTTACCACAACACCGGGAAGGCCAAGACCTGTATTATTATCTGTTACCATACCTTCATACTGAGCGGGCAGGTAAACGTGCATCATATTGGCAATTGTGAACTCCAGGTTATCCGGATCGTTGCTTTCGAGCATCAGATCTTCAGGATAGTCTCCCGGAGGGAAGTCGGTTGCATCATAGGTAATGGCAATCTCACGTGAGTCACCCGCAGCGATGAAGCCTGTAGGAGGCTGTACATCCACAATATAGCTTGGTACCGGGCAATTTGCTGTACATTCTCCCGGTCCGATGCCTGTGGGGTTTACTCCCCCCATACCGTCATCAGCCAGCACATTCCCCTCACCGCCTATGATCTCGTATGAGACCTCGTAGCACCAGCTACCGCAAACGAACGAGGTTGTGATCTCATCGCCGCTGTCGGCCATGAAGAACTCGCTTTCGGGGCCTGAACCGCCGGAAAGCGTGATTGCATCGAGCACCACATCGCCGTTCACGTAAACGGTCAGTTCACCTCCATTCCATCCGTCACCAAAGTCGTCATACATAACCACTTCGTGCATGCATGAGAAATCTGAGGGAACGTAATCTGGGAATGTGTACTGAAGTGTTCCTATACCATTATTGGAAATGGTTGTATAAACCGTAACCTGGTTATCAACCCATACCCAACCTTCGAGGCTGGCAGGATCGACAAACAGTTCCGGGTTTGGCCATTCTACGCATTCGGGACCGGCGGGTGCCGTTTGTCCCTCGTCATATACGGCCTGTACCGTATAGCAGTATTCGCCAAAATCAGGTAACAGATCTGTATAGAACTGGTCTGTTGTGGTAGCAATCACAGCGCCATCCCTCTTGATGAGGAAATACTGGAAAGTTCCTGTTCCTGATACCCACGACCATGTAAGTGATACTTCACCTGTGATATCATTGGTGAGTTCAACTTCAAGGTCTTCTGCAGGTGCCAGCGGATCACCGGCTATGATCATTGTTACGGGAACCGTGATCGTACCTACATCAGGTGTAGATGTGAACACAATATCCGCTGTATAAACTTCACCGGCCAGTGTTCCTGAAGCGTCCATATGGGTAGGAACATTGTCAACGCCGCCAAACGGGGCAACGCTGCCTTCGTAGCGGTCCATTGTGAGCCAGCTTCCGGCACCTCCTGCGCCTCCCGGCACACCAAAGCCTGTAACTTCAGCGCCACCCTGGAAGCCTCCGATAAGGGTCGGAACACCGGTTGTCTTATCAATGGTATAAAGCTGACCGGTATTGAAGGTCAATGTATAGGCTGCCCAGTAAATGGTATTGGTTGAACGGTCGCAGGCCATATCCTGTGCATAGTTGACATCCATACCAAGAGGACCTATAGCTGTCCAGGCACCGGTGTTTTTATCTATGGAACCGAACTGGTCTGAGTTAAGGTCGATACCATACAGCATACCGTCGGCATCACAGGCCATTGCGATCATACCGCTTAAACCCGTACCAACCATGGTGGAAGTTCCTGTAGCCGGATCAACTGTATAAAGTCCGCCATCAAAGGTAACACCGTACCATGTGTCTGTTGTGTGGTCAAACGCCACACCTGCAAAATCCGGACATGACCCGATAGTGGTTATTACACCCGTTTCAGGGTCCATGGTAACCCATGTACCACCGTAGATACATCCGTAGTACTCATCATTTCCGAAGTCGGCACCGGCAATGAAGTTAGATGCGGCAGGGCCGATCTGGGTCATAACGCCGGGGTTGTTCAGAATGAACGAGTAAGTACCATTGGGGTCGCCACCGGCGCTGTATGCATTGTATCCGAATGCTTCCGAGTCGTCATCGCGTGAGCCGTCTATAATTGGCATATTGTATACGCCCGGGTCTGTGATCGAAGGTGCAAGACCTGTCGGGTCACCTTGCGGAGCAACCGGGTTGATGGTATTATTGGCGAAAAGTGTTTCGAGTGAAATACCATCTGAAGGTGGGTATACAATGTTTGATTCCCAGTCCAGCGGACCGTTGCCGTTGTTCAGCACGCTCATGTCGAAGGTGAAGTATTCTTCCGGGTTCAATGTTTCAGTAACTGTGAGCGGAGATACCACCATGCTGGGCTGGGTAAGTGTAAAGTCGTAATTTGTTGTATCACCTGAAGGAACGGCAACCGTAGCAGTTGAAGTGTTATATCCTGCCTTACCGGCGGTAAGTTCCTGGTCTCCTGCAGGCAGCGGTCCAAGGCTGTAAAAGCCGTCGGGGCCTGATACGGTCTGCGTAGCTGTCATTTCGTGAACCACGGTAGCGCCTGAGATAGCAAGGCCGTCGTAGTTGAACACGTAGCCTTCAACAACGCCAGGATCCTCTTTATAGAAGATCTGCAGGTCGTCCACGAGGGCATTGTCACCCCAGGGATATGAAGAGGCTTCTCCGGGGCCATACTTGTTACAGGCCTCGAGTGTTACAATAAATGACGGATCGTTCTGCCACGGGCTCAGGTCGTATTCCCATTCCAGGAACGGATCGTTTTCCCTGTCGTCAGGACGGGGATAGATGATGCCGTTGTCAACATCTGCTATAGGTACTCCATTGACTGCTACCCTAAACCAGCTATAATCTTCGTTATAAGTCCATTGCTGCTTCAGCCAGAAAGTAAGTGTGAGCGGACCGGCTGTTCCGTCGGGCTCAACCATGATCTGGGTCTGGGCTATATGAGATGTGTTATCGGTAAAAGCCTCATCCCCGTTATCAGGTGTTGAGTAACCCGAAGAAGTACCACCCATGTACTGTGCCCCATAACTGCCGTTATAGGCTGCATCATTCGTTGCATCAACATCACAGTTTCCTCCGAGGATCACTGTGAACTCATCCGGAAGCATTCCGTCTTCGAAATCTTCGAAGTGAGGAAATGAGGTAACCGGATTATAGGTTGGGGTTCCGTCAAGGATCTCCAGGTCGAACGACGGGATACAGGTGGGTGATGGCCATGTGTCGACCATAATATAATAGCTGTTTCCGCCCGATAATTCCTGGAAAGTGATTGATTTCATGGAACTACTGCTGCCGGAAACCTCTGCAAGGCAATTGCCTACATCGGGGCAATCGTCAAACAGTGCGATCCCTGAGTAGGTTGTCCCAAGGGGATCCATGTTTATATCAACTATGACATCACTGGTGACATCCAGCCTGTAAATGATATCCTCACCACCGTCATATAGACCAAGGCAGGTTGTGGAATAATTATTTCCACGGCCACAAGTGGTGTTGTTATCATTGTAAGGGAATGCTGAAGGCAAGGAAACGATGATCGGGTCTGTACAATCATCTCCCACAGCACGGCTGTTTCCCGGTGGGGTCACCGGTACTTCCACGATCGTGCCCGGGTCTTTTACCTCCTGCTTCTGCGATTGTTCCTGGATCTCTTTCAGGGACATCCCAGTGTTGGATTGTGAAAAGACTACTGATGAGGCAAGGAACATTATAGCCGTCATCAGTAAAAGCTTCGTAAAACTTCTCATAAGAATTAGATTTTAATTAGTGTTTGGTGAACATTACATTCAATTATTTACACCACATAATGGCCTGCTGCTTAAATACAGCAAGCACATTTACAGCGGTTTACATAAAATTAAGGGAATCCAACCCTTAATTAAGTTTCAAAAATACGTTATTTATTCAATTGACAAAGGAATTTTCTCTCTGCATTATAAAAAAAACCAGAATTTAAAATGAATATATATAAGTAGGTAGTATTATTGAGTTTTGAGATTTGAGTGTTGAGTGTTGAGTTATTTGATGTCAAAGACTGGAAATACCTGGCGATAGTGGGTATTGTAGGGAGCGGGGCAACGGTCTTTGCCTCTTCCGTAACTTACATAATACCTGTTGTTGCAATTATCTGGGGCGTAATCGACGGAGAGCCCTTTGAAGCCATATATGCTTTATGGATTATCCTGATTGTAATAGGTGTGTTCCTGGTAAATTATAACTATCGCCGCAGGATATAAAAATATTTAAGCCATCTCTTTGAGGAATAAATAATTTTCATACCTTTGCACTTCCAAAAATTTGAGGTATCAATGTATGCAATTGTAGATATCGCAGGGCAGCAGTACAAGGTGGAAAAAGGCCAGGAGATCTATGTCCACCGGCTGGAAGAAAAGGAAGGGTCAAAGATCAATTTTGACGAGGTCCTGCTAATAGATAACGAAGGTAAGGTTAATGTAGGCACCCCCGTTATTGACGGTGCCCAGGTCAAGGGAACGGTAATTGAGCATCTGAAGGGCGATAAAGTTCTGGTCTTCAAGAAGAAAAGAAGAAAAGGATATAAAAAGCTCACAGGCCATCGCCAATTCCTCAGCCTGGTGCAGATCAATGATATAATCGAGAAAGGGGCCAAAAAGGAAGCCAAGAAGAAGGAAGAGGCTAAAACAGCCAAAAAGGAAGTAAAGAAAGAAGAGGTGAAACCTGAAGCGAAAGCTGGAAAAAAGACAGAAGAGAAGAAAGCCGCCCCGAAAGCTGAGAAAAAGGAAGTAAAGACTGAAAAGAAAGAAGAAACCAAAAAAGCAACGGCAGAAGAAAAATCCCCTGAAGCTGAAAAAAAAGAGGTGAAGAAGGAGGAAGCAAAGGCGGAAAAGAAAGAGGGCACCACGAAGGAAGCCGCTGAAAAAAAGGCCCCGAAAGCTGTGAAGAAAGAAGAAGTAAAGGCGGGAAAGAAGGAAGAGGCCAGGAAAGAGAAGAAAAAAGAAGAAACTAAAGCCGAAAAGAAAGAAGAAGTAAAAAAGGAAGAGAAAAAAGAAGTATCTTCGAAAAAAGCTTCGGCTGAAGAGGAAAAGGAGGCTCCAAAGGCAGAGAAAAAGGACGATCAGGCCAAAGGGGATGACAAGGAAAAGAAAAAAGATAAAGAATAACCTAAAACAATAGAACCATGGCTCACAAAAAAGGTGCAGGTAGCTCACAAAACGGCCGTGAATCGGAAAGCAAACGATTAGGTGTAAAAGTATACGGCGGCCAGTTTGCCAAGGCCGGCAACATCATTGTCAGGCAACGCGGAACCAAACACAGTCCGGGCCTAAACGTCGGAATGGGCAAAGATCATACATTGTTTGCACTTTCTGACGGCAAGGTTGAATTCCGCAGGAGAAAGAACAACAAATCCTACGTATCGGTATTACCGTTCGACAAAGAGGAAAACTAAAATATCTAAAGATTCCTATGGATAATGCCCGGTAATTATTTCCAGTTACCGGGTTTTTTGTGCATCTCCCCGACTTGAATGAACTGAATTCCTATTTTTGCGTTAAATCCTGAGAAATGCTTGAAATCCACTTCATCAGAAATAACAGGGACGAAGTAATAGAACGTCTCAAGATCAAGAACCTCGAAGCTACCGGCATTGTCGATGAAGTCATCCTGCTTGATGAAAAGCGCAGGGAAAACCAGAAAAAGCTGGATGACCTCCTTGCCGAATCAAACCGGATAGCTAAGGAAATCGGGAACCTTTTCAAGTCGGGCAGAGGCGAAGAGGCCAATGAACTGAAGGCAACCTCTTCTAAAATTAAGGAAGAGACAAAAATCCTCGGTACCAACCTGGAAGAATTTTCCCGGCAATTGCAGGAAAAGCTTATCTTACTCCCAAACCTCCCCCACCCTACCGTACCCCCTGGCAAAAGCGCCGAAGACAATGAACTTGTACAGGAAGAGGGAAATAAACCTGAAATACCGGGAAATGCCCTACCTCACTGGGAGCTGGCATCCCGGTACGACATCATAGATTTTGATCTTGGAAGCAAAGTTACCGGGGCAGGATTTCCGTTCTATAAAGGAAAAGGGGCGAAACTGCAGCGGGCCCTCATCAGTTTCTTCCTTGATGAAGCCATAGAGGCAGGTTATACAGAATTTCAGCCTCCGCTTGTGGTAAATGAAGATTCAGCTTATGGCACAGGCCAGTTGCCTGACAAGGACGGCCAGATGTACCGCTCTGAACTGGATAATCTTTTTCTCATCCCCACCGCAGAAGTACCAATAACCAATATTTACAGGGGTGTAATACTTAAGGAGGAAGACCTGCCTGTAAAAAATGCAGCCTATTCGAGTTGTTTCAGGAGAGAGGCAGGTTCATACGGCAAGGATGTAAGGGGCCTGAACCGGCTTCACCAGTTCGACAAGGTTGAGATCGTACAGGTAATCCAGCCTGAAAGATCTTACGAAGCCCTTGAAGAGATGAGGGAACACGTTTCTTCACTCCTGAGCAAACTTGAAATGCCTTTCCGGATCTTAAAGTTGTGCGGCAGCGACATGAGCTTTGCCTCGGCAATGACCTATGATTTTGAAGTGTGGTCGGCTGCGCAGAAAAGATGGCTTGAGGTGAGTTCTGTTTCAAACTTCGAAGCCTTCCAAAGTACCCGTATGAAGTTGAGATTCAAAGATAAAGGCGGAAAAACACAATTGGCGCATACACTAAACGGAAGTGCCCTTGCGTTACCCAGGGTAGTAGCTGCCCTTCTTGAAAACAATCAATACGAAGGAGGCATCATGATACCCGAAATACTTACAAAATACACAGGCTTTGACACTATCACTCAATAAAATATCAGCATTTTTCTCCCTGCTCATCGCAGCCCTTATCTCTTTTCAGGAGGTTTCAGCACAGGTGTTTCCGGACGTTGCCGGGGAACAGGACGAACCCCAGGAGAAAAAAAGGACCCTTGAGGAGAACCGGGAAGTGGCGATGCACTATTACCGAACAAAGGATTTTGAAAAAGCCGCCGAATCATTCAGGGACCTGTTTGATGAATCACCCTCGCACATCCACTATACCTATCTATTGGCTTCCCTGGTAGAGCTTCAGGATTTCAACGAAGCGGAAAAGGTTGCGAAAAAGATGCGCCGTAAAATACCCATTGATCGTTATGAAGTCGACCTGGGATATATATACAATTTACAGGATAAAACTGGCAAAGCCGAAAAGATCTTTGATAACCTCCTTGAAGACCTGAAACCTTCGAGGGGCGAGATCAGCCAGCTTGCCAACGCCTTTCTGAACCGGAAAGAGTTCGACTATGCAGCCAGGGCCTACCTGAAAGGACGGGAATTGATGAAGGGCAAATATATGTTCCATAATGAGCTTGCACGCCTTTACAATATTACCGGCAATTACGAGAACATGATAAGTGAATACCTGCAGCTTCTTGAAGAGAACCCGAACCAGTTATCGGAGATCCAGAACCGGCTGCAGAACCTGCTCGACAGGGACACCGACGGTAGCCTGAGCGAAAGCCTGCGTAATGCCCTTCTGAAAAAAAACCAGGCCAACCCCGATAACATCTATTTCTCCCAGATGCTGCTCTGGCATTCGATACAGAAAAAGGATTTCTCTTTTGCCATGATCCAGGCCATTTCGCTCGATAAGCGGCTGGGTGAGGACGGCGAAAGGGTGTTTGCTCTCAGTGGTATTTGTCTCTCGAACAAAGCATACGAAGTGGCTTCGGAGGGATTTGAATATATTATGAAAAAGGGGGCGGATTATCCTTATTATATTCCGGCAAGGACCGGAAACCTCAGGGCACGATTCCTGCTTCACACCAACAAACCTGATATTGACCAGGGGAAAGTTGATGAACTGGCAGGTGAATATGAAACAACCCTCGAAGAGATCGGTAAATCGCCTGAAACGATCAGGCTGAGAAGGGATTATGCCCACCTCATAGCCTTCTACCAGGATGAAATGGATAAGGCGATGGATATACTTGAAGAATCCATTTCGCTACCGGGGGCGCCTTCGAGGCAGGTGGCAGGATCCAAAATAGAACTTGCAGACATATATCTTTTCACAGGTGATGTTTGGGAGGCCACTCTTCTTTACTCACAGGTTGAAAAAGCATTCAAGAACGATCCTGTGGGCCACACAGCAAAACTGAAGAATGCCCGTTTATCGTTCTACATTGGTGAATTCGACTGGGCAAGGGCGCAACTGGACGTACTCAAAGCCGCCACTTCAAAATTCATTGCCAACGATGCGCTGGAGCTCTCGTTGCTGATCAGCGACAATATGGACCCTGACAGCACATATACCGGGCTGAGCATCTATTCAAAAGCAGAACTGTTGAGTTATCAGAACAAAGACAGCCTCGCACTGGTCACGCTCGATTCAATATCCATGCTTGGCCTGTGGCACCCGCTCAATGACGAAGTACTGTTCTCAAAGGCAAAGATCTTTATCAAACAGGGAGATTTCAGGCAGGCTGACACCCTACTGCAAAAGGTGGTGGAAATGTACCCCTACGAAATCCTTGCCGACAATGCCCTGTTTAAAAGAGGAGATCTGTATGAGAACGTTTTTGAAAACAGTGGAAAAGCGATGGAACTTTACCAGCAACTGCTGATAGATTATCCCGGCAGCCTGCTCACCACCGAGGCAAGAAGGCGCTTCAGGGCTTTGCGCGGCGACAATACTGATACTTAATATCCGGGATTTGGAAGTAAGACCTAAAAAATATCTCGGACAACATTTCCTGAAAGACGATAATATCGCTTCAAAGATTGTCAGGCAGTTTTCGCCGGGCGTGGAAAATGTACTTGAAGTCGGGCCCGGCACGGGTATCCTGACTAAACACCTTTTGAAGATTGAGGGGATAAACCTGTTTTGTGTCGATACCGATCCGGAATCGATAGAATACCTGAAGCAGAAATTTCCGGAACATTCAGGAAAGTTCATCAGGGCTGATTTCCTGAAATTTGATGCCGGCAAACTGTTCAATGGCAATCATGCACTGATCGGGAACCTGCCTTATAACATCACCAGCCAGATCTTTTTCAGGGCGCTTGAAAACCGTAACAAAATCGACGAGATGGTCTGTATGATACAGAAGGAGGTTGCCGAAAGAATTTCATCACCACCGGGCAGCAAGAGGTACGGGATCCTGAGCGTATTGCTGCAGGCATATTATGACATTAAGTACCTCTTCCAGGTGAACGAAAGCGTATTTATCCCACCCCCCAAAGTCAAATCAGCGGTTTTAAAACTTACCAGGAACAATGTTAAAAAGCTCGACTGCCCGGAGGGATTGTTTTTTAATGTTGTGAAGGCAGCTTTCAACCAGCGGCGAAAAACATTGCGTAATTCCCTGAAGTCATTTGTATTTGAGAAGGACGCCCGTTCTGAGATAGAGGAATTATTGTCGAAGAGGCCGGAGCAACTAACTGTCGGGGAGTTTGTGGAGATTACGAGGAGGATAATTTAGGGTTTTTCAGGGACGACGTCTCAAAAAATCAGACGTCGTCCCTAGAATAATCATTCATTATTGCATTTTTTTTGATGCAAATATCTATATTGCACTTATTCAACAACTTACCCACATGAGCTTCCTAAAAAGTTCCAAAAAACTGAAAAAGCCTTTGAAGAAAATTCATGAAATTTTAGTAAAAATTGAGACGTCGTCTCCGATTATTCTTTTATAAACTTCACACCACCATAACCGGTCCTTAAAACGTAAATACCCTTTGATAAACCAGATATATCGATGCGCTGGTTGCTAACAGTGCTCCCGTCCATAACCATCCTCCCTGCTGAATTGTAAATTTTATAGGTGAACCGGCCTTCCTGCTCCGGGTCGATTGTAATGTGACCGGCGGCAGGATTCGGATAAACCATCAGTTGTTTGTTCTTTACCTTACCGGGAATACCCACATACTGGTCAAGCATAATGGAGTGCATTGAACGGCCATAGGTTGCCACAACAAGTTTCCGGGTGGGTACGTGCAGGTCAAGATCAGGTACAGGGACGTTGGGAAGGCTTGCATCCAGAAGGAACCATTTTTCACCTTCGCTCCAGGTAACATAAACACCGAAATCAGTTGCCACATAAATGGTTGAATCGTAATCAGGGTCTATGATAATGTCGTTTACCGGGGCTTCGGGCAGGTCGCCGGAAATATCAGTCCAGGTCTGACCTGCATCTTCAGTTTTAAGGACATGGGGCTGGTAAGAATCCCGGCGGTAGCCCGAAAGTGTTACGTATGCCGTATTTTCATCGTAGGGGTCCACTGCTACCCTGGTAACCCACCTTTCAGGCAGGTCGTCCGAGATATTAACCCAGTCATTCCCTCCGTTCTGTGTAACCCATACGTTACCGTCGTCGGTGCCTGTGTAAATAAAATCGGTGTTGGTTTTTGCCACGTCTATTGTGGTAATGGTACCATAAACCTGGTTCCCTGATCCCGGTCCGTTGGTCAGGTCGGGACTTATGACCTGCCAGGAAACGGCACGGTTGGATGAACGGTACAGCCTGTTTGCCCCGTAGTAGAGCACTTCAGGGTTAAGGGGGTCAAATACAACAGGTGTGTTCCAGTTCTTCCTGTCTCCTGAAGATATGCCTGTTAATGCAGGTGTGAACGAATTCCCGCCGTTGGCTGAGCGGGCAAAATTGCCGTACTGGTATTCAGCATATACGTAATCATTGTCTTCCGGGTCGACCAGCACATAAAAGCCATCACCCCAGTAGATATGCTCCCAGTCGTCGATGCTGCCGGTCATGGTCCTGTTGGTGCCGTTGTCCTGTGTGCCGCCATAGAGCCTTTCGGGGTGTTGCACATCAATTTCACAGGTATAGAACTGTGTTACCGGCATATTCTGTAAATGGTCCCAACTGCTTGCCGCCCCGCCATCAAGGGAGGTATATACGCCACCGTCATTTCCCAGCACAATGTATTCATTATCAAGCGGGTGGATGATAATGTCGTGCTGATCCACATGGACTGGTCCGCTTGTATTGAACCAGCTCTGTCCGCCATTTTCAGTCTTGTGAAGGTCAAGGCCCATGGCGAAAACTATATCCGGATCTGTGGGATCAACGGCAAGCCTTCCGAACCACCACCCATAGGAGGAGTACATCGATGAGAGGTTCCCGTCGCTGGTCTGTGTCCAGCTATCTCCGTTGTCAATTGTTTTGAAGATGCCGTCAAAATAGCCGACCTTATCGGCATAGATGGCATAGAGGATCTCCGGATCGGAACGGGATATGTCAATGCCTATCCTGCCTGCGTTTGGTGACGGCGATGGCAACCCGTTTGTAAGTTCCGTCCAGTTTTCACCACCGTCGTACGACCGGTAGATACCACATTCAATGCCACCGTAGGTCCTTTGTTCGGGAGTCCGCTCCCTTTGCCACATCGCGGTATAGACGGTATCGGGGTTATCCGGATGTAACACCAGATCGATACCACCCGTCATACTAGAGATGTAGAGCACTTTTTCCCAGTTCTGTCCGCCATCGACAGACTTGAATATCCCTCGCTGCATATTGTTCGAAAAGAGCCTGCCCATGGCAGCAACATAGACTATACCGGGATCCTGCGGATGAACGGCTATGCGACCGATGCTTCCGCTGTTCGTAAGGCCTATGTGCTCCCAGGTTGCTCCTGCGTCATCCGACCGGTACATTCCAAATCCGTCGTATGTAAGGGAGCCGCCGCCGGCATTGGCCTCACCGGTGCCCACATAGACAACATCCGAATCTGAAGGGGCTATCTCTATATCACCTATTGAAAGGCTTAAAAGACCGTCTGCTATTGCATCCCAGGTTGCGCCGCCGTTGACCGATTTAAAAACCCCTCCCGATGCTGCACCTGCATAAACAGTGTTCATATCATCCGGATGCATTGCCAGTGCCGAGATCCTTCCACCTGTATTGACCGGGCCTTCAAATATAGCCTCTGAATTCCTTAAAGGGCTGTTCTCCTGCCTTTTTTCATGATACTGCTCAAGAGCTGCATCCCTCGCCTCATAATTAATATTAGCATGTGGATAAGCCCGCTGCATCCTGAACCATTCGCTGGGATATTTCCCTATTTTTTCTTCCATGTTATTTGATGGAATTGAAAAGAGCAATACAAGGATTGCAGGCAGTAATAAGGGAGTTAACTTTCTGATCATTATTTCACAGTTTTTTTATAATACTCCTGAAGGGATTCATTCAGTTTGGCCACTGCTTTGGGCTTCTTTCTCCTTAGGATGGGGAATCCTTCATAGGTACGTACATAGGATGGGAACGGGCCACGGAGCTGGCGAAAATGCCTGTCCATAATGATCACGGCATCAGGGCCCAGTTCGGTACCGCCGTAATAGGTTTTCTGTTTGATCTTATATCCTGTTGTGTCGTAGGCCATTATATTTTTGTCGAAGTAGGCAGGATCGGTTTTCCGGACATAGGAAAATTCAGAGATGAAGTAATTGTCGCCGATTTCTGGTACCGATTTCATCTTTTCCAGGTTGTGGTCCATCAGGCAGTCTTCAAAGTTGCCCTCCCTTACCTTTCCGCTGCAGTCGCTGTAAAAGAAATAAACAGGACAGAAATCGAAGCTTTTGTGGTACGCAGCAGCGATCTCCTGATTTTCCTCCTTTTGCTCCTGCCTCACCTCCTTTGCTTTATCAAACAATCCGGCATCTTTAAGGCCTTCAATGACTTTTTCGGAGGTCTTCAGCCTAACCAGCATCACCCCTTCTTTCATTTCTTTTATTTGCTGCCGCGATGTCTGGGGTAAAACAAAGGCAGGGATAAGAATTATCAGTATCAGCAGTATGATCCGCATAGTTGTTTTTTTAGGAACTCAAAGATACGAAATTAGGAGCAGGAACAGGATCAGGATTAGGAGTAGGAATAGGAATAGGAAAGAGGAAAAGACAATTGAGACAATTTGACAATAAGGACAATTGAGACAATAGAGACAATTATTAACTCAACACTCAAATCTCAACACTCAAATCT
>CAZMOK010000039.1:12944-22051 GCA_964567785.1 uncultured Bacteroidales bacterium
CTCAACACTCAAATCTCAACACTCAAATCTAAACTTTAGTACTCCGAGATGATCCCTCCGGTAAGCCGCACCAGTTCAGTCTGTGTGTCGAGGAGATTATATATTGCTTCGAGGCGGTTGAAGGCAGCGTTCAGGTACTGGAGCTGAACGTCACGGAAGTTGAATGAGTTGATGGCTCCGGCTCTGAACTTTTCGGTGGAGATCTCCAGGTTCAGCTCGTTGCTTTCGAGGTTCGAGACGGCCACTTTGTACAATTGCTTACGGATATTGTAAAGTTCATAGGTGTTCACCATCAGGTTCTGAAGGCTTCTTTCGAGGTCCCTGATCTCAAGTTCACCGATCTGTTCACTGATCCTGGCGTTCTGGATTGCCCTCCGGGTGTTCCCCCCGTTTGAAAGGTTGAAATTCAGGGAAAAATTGACATAGAAATCAAGGTTGTTCGTATAGGTTGTTGATTCATCGACGAACTGAAGCCTGTTGTTGAAATGATCGAAGCCCGCATCCATTGTCAGTGTAGGCCACACATTACTCTTTGCGATAGAGATATCCTTCCGGAGTATTTCCTGGTTCACGTACTGGTTCCTTATGGTCGTGTTGTTTTCGAGCATTGTGGCCACGAGCGAATCAAGCTCATAATCGTAGGTGACCACCTCGAACTCATCGGTGAGCTCAAATTCCGATTCGGGGGGTACGCCCAGCAGCAATTTCAGCACCAGGTTAGAATTTCTGACGTTCAGCTCCTGCAGCAGGTAGTTGGTAGAATCGGACAGAAAGGAGTTATTGGCTTGCAGCACGTCGTAGGTAACAGCACCGCCCAGTTCCTGCTTGTACTTTATATATTGATACCTGTCGCCCGAAAGCTTTTTAACTACCCCAAGCACATCCAGTTTCTCGCGTTGCAGCAACACATCGTAATAGGCCAGGATGATCCCCTGGATCGCATTCTCCACCACCACTGTGGAGTTCCCTTCGGTAAACCGTTCCAGCAGCGCCAGTTGCTGCTTCGTCATCTGCACCCCCAGTCCGCGGAAGAGTGTCCACCGCGCATTCACGTAAGGCATTAAAGAGTTGGTAAAAACCTGTTGTCTCAGGGTATCGCCAAAGGTACCCGGCTGATCGTCGTAGCGGTTCCTCTGGTTGATGCCTACCGAAATTGCAGGCCATCCACCGGCTGCTCCCCATGTATTATTATTTTTTGCTATTTCCAGTTGCTGTTCGGCGATCCTGATCTGGTAATTGTTCTCCAGTCCCAGCTCAATGGCATCCATAAGGCTAAGGGGTTCCTGGGCCTGCAGCCCGGCAAGGCTGAGGACCAATAGTATCACAAAAGGCAATCTGATCCTTTTTTGCTTTCCCTTAATCTGCATTGCTTTTTGTTTTGGTTTAATGGTCATTATTCGACTTCCCTCCTACTGTCAATTATTGTCGGTTCCAGGCTTTCCCTGTCGGGGTCTTTGCCGGTCCACAGCTTTTTAAGACCAACCCTCAGGTCACTCATGGTAACGATGATAACGGGGAAAAGCACCAGGATGAACGCAGTACCTATCATTACCCCGTATGCCAGTGAAACAGCCATTGGGATCAGGAACTGGGCCTGGAAGCTGTTTTCAAGAATGATGGGATACAATCCTGCGACAGTGGTGATAGTGGTAAGCACAATAGGCCTGAACCTGGCCATGCCCGCATCAAAGGCTGCCTGCCTCACTGTTTTTCCTTCTTTCACAAGAGAATTGTACTTAGCAAGGAATACGACCGCATCATTGATGATAACTCCTGAAAGGGCAACCATGCCCCAGGCGCTGAGCATCGAAACGGGTATACCTTCCACTCCGTGGCCCCAGAGGGCTCCCAGCCATCCCAGAGGGATCATCAACAGTATCAGCATCCCCTGGCTGAACGACTTGAAATGCACCATGATCAGCAGTACCATGACGGCAAAGGCAACGCCGAAGTATTTGGCAAGCTCGGAGGATGCTTCATCACTGTCCCGTTGCTGACCCTGGTATTCCACTGATATACCAGGATATTCAGCCCGGATCACCGGGATAAAATCCCTCCTGATCTTTTCAAGTATAGGAGGCACGGGTGTCAGCGGATCGACAAGGTCGGCAGTGATCCGCACCTCTCTTTCACCGTTGAAATGCTTGATGTTCACAGGTCCCCTTTCAATATCATACGTAGCCAACTCTGTCAATGGAAATTCCCCCATCATGGTCTTGATCTTCATGTCTTCCATCTGCCCCAGGCTTATCCTGTCTTGTTTGGGATAGCGGACCCACACTCTTACTTCGTCCTTTCCGATCTGCAGCCGCTGTGCCTGGCCACCGAAAAAACCCTGCCTCACCTGGTTGGAGATGTCGGCATGGTTAAGGCCAAGAAAATAAGCTTTGGGCTTCAGCTCAAGCTGGACCTCTCTTTTACCTATAGCATTGTTATCGGTGATATCCTTAAGGTCTTCGATGGTACCCAGTTGTTCCATCAGCATCATTTTGGCCGACTGCAGCTCTTCAAGGTCCTTGCCCAGCAGGCTGATCGAAACCGGGTCACCGAAAGTGGTCCTGCCCCCTACCGTGAACTTTTCGGCTTCGGGAACATCCCCTATCTTCTCGCTCACACGGTTTACAATTTCGAAGCTCGAGACCGGGCTGTCTTCAAGGTTCCGGAGCAAAACGAACAGGTTGCCTGCATGCGATCCGGTTTCATTCCCATCGAAAGCGTATCCCAGTCCAATAAAAGTGTAATCAATGAAATTGCTTGTATCATTGTATTCTTCCTTAAGGTCACTGTTGACTTCCCAGATGGCATCCTCAAAATCCTTGAGGTACTGCAGGGTCCTGGCCTCACCCGATCCCGGTGTAAAGGCCAGGTTCACACTGAAAAAATCAAAAGGTATGGAAGGGAAGAATGTGGCCTTGATGAGGCCCCCGCCGAACAGCCCGGCAGTTATCAGGATAAGGGCAATGGGGGTGAGGATCACGGCCCCACGCCAGTTCAGCAGTCTCCGGAGCGTTCCGGCATAGAGCCTGTAGCGCATAAAATCGACAGCCCTATCGAGACCCCTTCTCATCCTGGCCCCTATACTTTTACTTTTATTGATCTTCGACCGGAGCACGCGAGGGCTCCCCAGGTGGGCAGGCAGAACGAAAAATGCTTCCACAAGGGAGAAGAGCAGGCTGAAAATAACCACGAAGGCCATCTCGAACATGAACTCCATCCTTCCTTCAAGAAAAAACAGGGGAAGAAAAGCAATAATAGTAGTTGTAACCGAAGTGGTCACGGCAGGGAGTACCTCCATCGTTCCGTCTATGGCGGCGCGCATGGAGCTTTTCCCTTGCTCAAAATGGGTATAGATGTTCTCTGCAATGACGATCCCGTCATCCACCAGGATACCGACCACCAGGATCATCCCGAACAGTGAGATCATATTGATGGTGATCCCGTAAGAAGCTGCCACCATGAACATCCCCAGGAAAGATAACGGTATGCCCGCGGCAACCCAGAAAGAGAGCCGGAGACTGAGGAAAAAGCCCAGGGTGATCAGCACAAGCAGCAATCCTATACCCCCGTTGTTGTAGAGCAGGTCGAGACGGGCATTGAGCATGTCCTGGAACTTGTAGGTGATCTCCAGTTGTACATCATTATGCGTGGCATTGAACTTCCCCACGTAATCCTCCATGAAATCCGTAATGGCTGCCAGGTCCTCTTCCGGAAGTTTCCGTATCTGGATAGAAATGTTCTGCTGCCCGTTCATGTATGAGCCCAAGGCCACGTCTGCAAAGCGGAGCTTAACCGTCCCGATGTCCCTTATCCTGATCACACTGCCGTCGGGGTTTGCTTTCAGGATGATGTCGGATATTTTGTCGGGGTCGACCTTCCTGGCCCTCGACCTGATGAGCACCTCCTCATCGTCGGACCTGATCATTCCGGCACTGATATCCCTGTTGTTAAGGAAAATGGCCCTCTGGATCTCATCAAAGGTAAGGTCATAACGCATGAGGTTGTCCTCGGGTACCTCAACCGAAAGTTCAAGTGCAGGGTATCCACCTATGTCAATTTGAGATATAACCCCGGAGGCATAGAGGTCGTCCTCAATCTCATCGGCATAATTTTTCAGGGTCATCAGGTCAACATCGCCGGTCAGTGCTGTGAAGAGGGCATTGGTGACCGGCCTCTGCTTGAACACGATCGGTCTTTCGGCATCCACCGGAAAAGCCGTAATACCATCAACGGCGTTTTTGACCTCCATCAGTGTTTCATCAATATCGTATTCACCGGTGGTTTCGATCCTGACTGTTGCAAAATTCTCGGAAGATGTGGAGGTAATCTCCTTAATACCTACCAGGCCCCTGATGGCATATTCAATCCGGGTAGTGACACCTTCTTCCATCTCCTTGGGAGAAGCCCCCGGATAGACGACCGAGATCACTATATCACGGGTTGAACTTTCGGGGAAGAAAGATTTCTTCATGCTCAGAATGGACAGTCCGCCGCCCAGGATGAGCACTGCTATGATCAGATTAGCATAGAAGGGGTATTTGACGAATGTGGTGACTAGTCTTTTTATCATCTTGGATCAATAGGGTCAGTTATTATTTATTTGCACCAGCGATCCTTCCCTGGCATTCACAAGGGGTTCGGTCACCAGTGTAGTGCCTTCTTCAAGTCCTGAAAAGACAAGTGTTTCGTTGTTGATCTTATGAATATCGATGACTTTTTTATTGAGCTTGCCATCGTTTACCGTAAAGACCTGGTTCGAATTGAACACGACATTCCTGGGTACCTCCATGGCACCGTTGATGACCCTGCCGCTGAAAACGGCCCTGAGATACTGGCCTTCATAAAGTGGTTGGTCCTCCGTGGAGGACAGGGAAATGAAAACCGAAACCGACTGGGTGGCCGGGTCAACGAAATCAGCTTTCCTTACCACTTTGCCCTGCCACCTGGCTGTCGCGTCCTCCGACAGCACCTCAATCTCATCCCCTATCCTTACCCATTTCGCATCGTTGATCTCCACGGGCACTTCCAGTTCCAGTTGTTCGGTGCTGATCAGCCTGGCTATGCGGGTGCCGGGGTTGGCTATGGACCCAACCTCGAGGTAAGCTTCGATTATGGTCCCGTCGAAAGGCGCATACAGGTTAAACTTGTTAAACCTCACCTCTGCACTTTTTATCCCGTAATATTCAGTCAGGATGTTCCTGCTCGAAAGGAAGGTCTTCACCTGTAATGATTTTATCTCCGGCAGTTCGGGCAGCGGCTTTTCTATATCGATGGATTCGAAAAAATTGAGCATTTCGTCGTACTTTCCAGGGTAATCGATCCTGAAGTCGGGCAGGGCGTTGGCTATCAGGTTGAGGAAACGCGCCCTTGATGCCTTGAGGTTGTATTCAGCTTCATCATCGAAGATCCTTACGAGCAACTGGCCTTTTTTGAACGATTCCCCTTTTTTGAGTGAAACTGAGCCCTGCAGTATCTCTCCCTGGACTTCGGTGATAAGTTCCACGTACTGGTGCGACCCCAGCCTTCCGGCCGCTTCGAAAGCTATGGTGACATCGCCGTATTCAACGGCCTGCGCCTGGACAGCCCTTACGGGATCTTCCGGCGGGTTGCTCACAGGGTCTTCCCTGAAGGTTTCCAGGGCCATCATGATCAAGAATGATCCGGCCACTATCAGGATACCTACTCCAAGGATAATCAATTGACGGGTTTTCATTTTGCTTTCCTTAAATTCTGACAACTAACAATCAACAGTTGAATATGTTCCGGACAAACAGCCGCAGTTCCTGCCCGACCGGATGATCAAAGAACTGGTTTTTTTTAAAGACGATCAGTTTGGTTAAATATTGCGGGTATGCAAAGAAAAGAAAAAAATGGGGGAAATAGTGATTGGTAAATAATAAATAAGTCCCCCTTTGAAGGGGGATTTAGGGGGATGTTAAGGTATCTTATTGT
Source organism: uncultured Bacteroidales bacterium (assembly GCA_964567785.1). GTDB lineage: Bacteria > Bacteroidota > Bacteroidia > Bacteroidales > JAGOPY01 > CAZMOK01. The sequence goes on from CAZMOK010000039.1 coordinate 18,894, forward strand.
CGCAATTGTCTCGATTGTCAGAATTGTCGATATTTACTTATTTTCTGACTATGATCTTACGGGTGTGGGTTGAGTTTGAGGTGGTTGCCCGGAGGAGGAAGACCCCTTTCGTGTAGCCGGAAAGATCGAGCTTTGCTGAAAAAGAACGCGGCTCAACCACTTCAACAAGCTGCCCGAGGTAATTATAAAACTCTATCCTATCCATCCGGTCGCTGCAATCAATGTTGAGGGTGTTGGCCACAGGGTTGGGAAAAACTGAAAAACCTGCGGAGGCTTGAATTTCATCCATACCCACTGTGGAACAATCTGTATTCGAGAATCCTGACAGGCAGGTATCGCCCTCCTTCGTATAACAGGCCTTTATCTTGTAGCAGTATTCATCCCTGGATACCGTGTCGCAATAGGAAGTGTGGGAGGGATCCACTTGCGCCAGGAATTCATAGTTATCGTCGCCGGGTGAACGGTATATATGGTAGGCGGTGAGGGAATCGCCGCTTCCGGAACCTGCACTTCCTTCCGGAGGGCCCCACGTCAACATGACACATTCGTCATTCACGGAGGCCTCAAGATTGACCGGCGGATTGCATACCCTGTAAACATTGATGTTATCAATGTACCAGCCTGAAATATCGGATGAATTTTGTCCCTTTGCCAGGAAGTACAATGCAAAAAAATTACCCAGGGCCAGTTCGGTGATTTCGGTGTTTACATGCATCCAGTTAAAACTGGAGTCCTGGTTACAGAAATATGCTACAGTATCGGAACCTGGAAAGGGGTAAATCATTACAATCATTTCTTCATTGCCGGAGGAGCTGTTGCTTTCAAGCATAATATCAAAATCAAGGAACAACTTACCGATGAAAATTGAATCGCCTCTCAAAGGGTAGCTCATAAGCCGTGAATTGTAACCAGACTTTTTATCATCTCCTGAAAACCTTGCCGTTGGTGGCGGATGGCCTGTATCCCCGCTGATCACCCAGTTATCTGATTGAACATCCCAATCATTGGTATCAAAACTTGCAGAAGACCAGTCTTCCATAAAATCCGGCTCTATGCCGAAATATTCAACATATTCGGAGATAAGAGGATATGATTCCCCTTCCTCACCCGGAAAACCAAAAGGTTCCAGGTCATAAACTGCAGTGGCTGAATAAATATAGATCCATCCGGGCCATATTGGTCCCAGAGGACTCATAAAAATCATTATATCCCTGGGTATAAAATCTATAAAATCATTTCCTGTATAAAGATTATATCCCAAAAAATTTACAAATACATTCCCTGCAGTATCCTCAGGTGGACAAAACACAAGGGATTCACCTTCCTGGTAAAAACAGGAAGGGGGCTCCAGATAGTAGCTCGTAACTGAATCACAAGCCGTTTCGCTCAGGCCTGAAGGATAGCGGGCCGCAACACAGACATTGTAATCCTGGCCGTAGGTAAGCCCTTCAATGAAGAACCTTGTTGTATCCGTGGTTCCAACGAGGGAATCATCCACGTAGACATAATAGTCGATCAGCATCGGCGGCGGGTCAGGGGAGAAAACCTCCACATCGTCGATGGCCCAGCCTGAAGCGTCCAGTCCCTGGTCACCGGCATGGAAGGCAAACATTACCGGGTCGCTCCCCTGCCCCGAAAAAGATGAAAGATCAAGCGAAATAAAGTCCCAGTAAGTGGAAGGTGACAGCGTATAAAGGACATGCCAGGTACCGCCCCCGTCGAGGCTGTACTCAACCATTGCCTGCTGTCCGTTCAGGCTGTCATAATAGCTGTCGAACTCAAGCACATAATTACCTGTGTAATCAAGCTCCATCACGGGGGTGACAAGGTAATCCATGCTCCCGTCATTCCCCGGGCCTGCCAGCAGGTCGTTCACACAGGCGTAATGGCTTCCCCGCGGCTGGACCGACCATCCGCCGCCGCTCCCGTCGTCGGTCCTGTACCATCCTTCACCCTCACTTTCTGCCTGCCAGGCCGGCGGGGGGAACTGGGCCGGTTCGAAGTCTTCGCCCAGCCTCTCTATCCGTGGCACGCTCCATACTGCTTCCGAGGTAAGAGGGTCTACATAAACATTCCTGACAGGATAGTGACTGCATGGAAGAAGGATATTCACTTCTGTATCTTCGAAAATATACATATTATCAACCACATAAGATTGATTTCCGGGGCAGGTTGCCGTTATGGTATAAGAGCCCTGGGTCACCTGCAGGATGAGAGGGTACCCCTGCCCGACGTTGTAGCTCTGGTTGTTTAAGGTGACGAACAGGGAATCCTGCCAGGTAGTGTCGCATATGGAAACGTTAATTGTGAGCTCGAAGGTCTCTGCACGTGCCAGGTTAAGATTCAGCAAAAATATTACAGGCATTAGCAGAATTGGGGCAAGGGCTTTCCGCATGGCTTTGGTGTTTGGTCTTTAGGATAGACAATGCAGGAAGCCGGATGGTTGCATGGTTTGATAAAATGTGAAAGGTGAGGTGTGAAAGGGTGTAATATAATTAGTAACCGTTGGTCAGGTGAAAAGTGTTAGACGTTGCCAGACGTAGCAAGAAGTAGTTAGACGTTGTCAGACATTGTATTGTCATTACGTTGTCATGGAACGTCTAACTACCAATCACCGGTCACCAATCACCAGTTACCAATTAATTAAAAATTCAAAATTATCTGTTCCATTCCGGCAGCCTGCCCGGTGTCCAGGCAGCGCCGAGGTTTTCGAGCTCTTCTTCGATCTTCGGCATCTCTTCTTCCTTGATCTCCCTGATCTTTTCGAGAACAGGCGGGAACTCTTCCTCAAGCAGTTCGAGCTGATCTCTCTGGGTTTGGGTTACGGCCGAGGTAGAACTCCAGTGGGGCACCATGATGGCCCAGAGCCGTTCGTTGATTGACGGGGGCGCCGGACGGTTCTCCTCGCGCGAAGCCTTTGGCTCCTGTCCGTTGAAAGCCCACATGATGTCCTCCAGTTCGGCCTCGAGCTGATTTACCTTTTCAAGGAGTACGGGTGATGCGTCCGGGGTTTTGTAGAGGGTTTGCCTGATCTTCCTCATGTTGGTGAGCATATCCTCAGCCACCCTTTCGGATGCATCCACAATGCGTGAAACTTCAGAGATCTCCTCCTGGAAAGCCACCAGTTCCGACCTGTCGTCGGCAGGCAGTGTGGTGTG
>CAZMOK010000039.1:22151-25258 GCA_964567785.1 uncultured Bacteroidales bacterium
ATGGTGAAGATCAGGTGCGGGGCCACTTCGCTTTCTTCAGCCCTCAGCTCCTCCATCGAAGGTATCGGGATAGGGGCTTTCTCCTTGATCAGCTCTTTTTCCCTCTCTTTCCTTTCCTGCTTCAGGGTCTTCGGGACTTCCTTCACATAATAGGTGAAGGTGGCGCCAAACGGAGGGTTGTCGGCTGTGTACCAGGTGGATCCCGTTCCGTACCTTCCGCTCTTCTGGATGTACATCAGGGCATCCTTGATGGGGAAGATATGGGCTGCCGAATCCATCAGCTCCGGTGAAAGGTCACGCAGCGGCGTAAAATCGTCGAGGATGTAAAAGCCCCTTCCGAAAGTGGCCAGCACCAAATCGTTTTCCCTTTCCTGGACTTCCATGTCGCGCACCGCAATGGTGGGGATGCCCGACTTGACCTGTGTCCAGATCTTTCCGCCGTCGTTGCTGAAGTAAACGCTGAATTCAGTGCCCACGAACAGCAGGTCGGGGTTCACATGATCCTGGTGGATGGTATGGACGGTCTCATCGTCAGGAAGGTTATTGGCGATCGGTTCCCAGGTCTTGCCCTTGTCGGTGCTCTTCAAAACATAAGGCTTGAAGTCGTCCCGCTTGCGGTTGTCGAACGTGGCGAACACCACGTTGGCATCAAAGTACGACGGGAAGATATCGCTGACGTAGGTATGCTCGGGCACACCGGGGAAATTTTCCACTTTCATCCAGTTCTCTCCGGCATCTTCGGTCACCTGGATGAGTCCGTCGTCGGTGCCTACGTAGAGCAAGCCTTCCTGCAGCGGTGATTCAGCAAGAGATACCGCCATTCCGTAAAGGGAGGTAGAAACGTCCTTTACAACGGCATCCACGCCCCAGTAGCGGCCCATCACAGGCCAGGTATTGCGGTCGATCTGTGCCGTGATGTCGCCGCTGATGACTTCCCAGGTATTGCCCCTGTCGTCGCTCCTGAAAACCTTGTTGGCTGCCATATAGAGCCTGGTGGGTGAATGGGGGCTCAGGATGAACGGGGAGTTCCAGTTCCATTTGTAGGTCTTTTCTCCTTTAAGAGGCTGCGGCTTGATCTTGGTGCGTTCACCGCTTTTCTTGTCGTACCTGAAGATGTTACCATACTGGTAAGCGGAATAGACTATGTCGGGGTTGCCCGGTTCGATGGCCTGCCAGAAGCCGTCGCCGCCAAGTGTCCTTATCCATTCACAGCTTGAAACGCCTGATGAGCTGGTGTTCCGGTTGGGGCCGCCAAGGCTGTTGTTATCCTGAGTGCCGCCGTAAACCCAGTAAAAGGGCTCGGAATTATCCACGTTCACCCTGTAGAACTGGGTAACCGGCAGGTTGGTCTTGTGGACGTAGTGCTCGCCGCCGTCGAAAGATTCATAAACCCCACCATCGCCGCCGATGATGAAATGGTCGGTATCTTCAGGGTCGATCCACATGGCGTGGTCGTCGACGTGGCGCTTGGTAAGTCCCAGTCTGTTCCAGGTCTTGCCTCCGTCGAGGGTGTATTTCGAAACGGTCTCCATTGAATAGACCTTGTGCACGTCTTTGGGATCGCAGTAGATCTCGTTGTAATACTGCCCGCTGCTGTGGTGGTTGCTCATCTTTTTCCATGATTCACCCTTGTCGGTCGACATGAAAAAGCCGCCCTTGTCTTCTGCAGCTTCCATAATGAGGTAGAGAGGATGGGGGTATACTGGTGACATGGCAATGCCCATTCCACCGATATCTACCGAAGGAAGCCCCTTCATAATCTTCCGCCAGTTCTCGCCGCCGTCGGTTGATTTGTAGACCGCACTTTCAGGGCCGCCGCCTATTTTGGTGTGGACATGCCTGCGTCGCTGTTCGGAGGTGGCATACATGGTCATGGGACATTCCTGGTCGAAAATAACGTTGTTTACGCCAGTGTTCTCGCTTATCTCAAGCACCTTTTCCCAGGTTTCCCCGCCGTCTTTGGTGCGGTAGAGCCCGCGGTCGCCGCCCGGGCCCCATGCAGAGCCTTCAGCGGCCACAAAGACCACATCGGTATTCTCGGGATGGATGGCGATCATGCCTATCTGGCGCGATTCTTCGAGGCCCATGTTCTTCCATGATTTTCCGCCGTCGACAGTCTTGTAAACACCGTCGCCGTAGCCCAGGGCCCGCTGATGGTTGTTCTCGCCCGTACCGGCCCACACCACATTGTGGTTTTTGGGGTCCATAGCAAGGGCTCCGATAGAATAGGATCCGTAATTTTCAAAAACCGGTTTGAAGGTCGTGCCGTTGTTATCGGTCTTCCAGATATTACCGCAGGCCACACCTACGTAATATTCGCTGGGGTTGCAGGGATTGACCGCAAAATCTGCGATCCTGCCGGAAGCAAAAGCCGGGCCGATACCCCTGAACTTCAACCCGCTGACAACGCTTGACTTAATGGTATCGCCGGTATCTTCGTCCTTGTCTTTCTTTGCCTCTGCCTGCGGCAGTGCAAGCAGGAAGGCGCCAATGAGCAGCAGAACTGCGCCCATGTGAAACATCTTCGTCATAGTAATGATATTTGATTTATGGTTAGATAATTGTTTCAAAATTCCTGTCGGATGGGGTGGAACTGTTATCAAAAGTATCAAAAATTTAAGAACCTATGCGTAACAAAATTAGTTCCTATATAGATTGATAATCCCGGTATACGGATTGCCGGAATGGATGTATTTCCGGCATGCCGTATAGCATCCCGTTCGTTCTAAACTTGTTCCCCTGACATTAAATTCTCTTGACTTAGGCCTTCAAAATATTTAAATTTAATGTTTTACGAAATCATAACCATTTAATTTAAGGAGGAACAACAATGAGTATTTACAAAGTAATAGAACTAATAGGAACGAGTGAAAAGTCATGGGAAGATGCTGCAAAACTGGCCCTGGAAAAAGCGGCGCAATCGCTGGAAGACCTGAGAATCGCCGAGGTGGTTGAGCAGGACCTCAAGATCGAGGAGGGCAAAGTTGTGGCCTACAGAACGAGGCTGCGGGTGTCGTTCAGGTACAGGGACTGATGAGAGTTGAGATCTGAGATCTGAGATGGAGCGAAGCGGAATCCCGTGAGCGAAGCGAAACGGGAGTTGAGAT
>CAZMOK010000040.1:0-24610 GCA_964567785.1 uncultured Bacteroidales bacterium
ACAATCAGCCTGAATTCAGCATGGATGTCTCCGGCCTGCCGGCAGGGATCTACTTTGTCCGGGTGAGGGGAAGCAACAATGCTTCTTGGGTCCGGAAGTTGTTGATTGGGAGGTAGGGCATGAATCATATAACGATGTAGCGATGTAACGATGTACCCATTTATTCAATTAAACACTCAACACTAAACACTAAACACTAAACACTTATCCTCCGCAGCGAAGCGAAGGAGGAGCGATACCTCCCCGTCACCTTCTCAGCTCAAAATTCTCGCCCAGGTAAACTTTCCGCACATGCTCATCCTCGGCAAGCTCTTCGGAGGTGCCCGACTTGAGTATCTTTCCCTCAAAAAGCAGGTAAGAACGGTCGGTTATGGTAAGGGTTTCGTGAACGTTGTGGTCGGTGATAAGTACACCGATGTTCTTTTCCTTGAGCTTGGAAACTATGGTCTGGATATCCTCAACCGCAATGGGGTCCACACCGGCAAACGGCTCATCAAGCAAGATGAAATTAGGGTCCACTGCCAGGGCACGGGCAATCTCCGTCCTTCTTCTCTCGCCCCCGGAAAGCTGTATACCCATACTTTTTCGCACATGCCCGAGCCCGAACTCATCGATCAACCCTTCGAGGCGCTCTTCCTGCTCCTTTTTGTTGAACTTGCTGAACTCGAGGACCGCCCTGAGGTTATCCTCAACGCTCAGTTTCCTGAAAACCGAAGCTTCCTGTGCCAGGTAGCCAATCCCCTTCTGTGCCCTCCGGTACATAGGCTCTTCGGTGATATCTTCCTTATCAAGAAACACCTTCCCTGAATAGGGTTTGATAAGGCCTACAATGATATAGAAAGAAGTTGTTTTTCCGGCGCCGTTGGGGCCGAGCAGGCCAACTATCTCTCCCTGTTCCACCTGCACCGATACTTTATCGACAACGGTTCGCTGCCGGTATTTCTTGACTATGTTCTCTGTTCTTAAAATCATCAGGCTAAACTAAAACGAAAATTGTAATGAAGCAAATACACCGAAACGGCCGGTGTTACCTTTTTCCAACTGTGAAAGCCTCCAGACCGCATCTACTCTCAGGAATTTAAAGATATTCTCGATACCTACACCGGCCTCGTAATACGGCCGGTCGAGCGAACCGGAAATTTCGGGGAATTCGGAAAAATTCTTATTGGCATCGGTAAGGTCACCTATCACTGCCCTTCCGTGAACAACCGTACGCCACTTCAGCTTTCTCACCCACGGGATCTTGTTCCATATCCAACCATCGAAATGATGTGTATAATAAAGGCTTGCGTAACGGTCGCTGATGAATTCATAATAATCCATCAGGTTGTAGGCATCTTCAAAGAATATAAATGACTCGTTCCCTTCGTGAAGCTTCAGCAACGGGTATGGCAGCTTACCCCAGATCTTCCCGGTCTCGAACACATATTTCGACCAGCCTATCGAAAAAACCGGGAACCATTGCTTGATCCGGAAGTCGAGCTTGTGGTATTCAAATTCACCACCCAGCAGGCCCGGAACCCCGTAGCCATATGTCATCTCGAGAACAGGATACCTCGTGCCGATACTCACCCTGTTGAACTTGCCTTCAACGTATTTTTCATTATAGGCAAACCTTGTTCCAACCTGTATTTCCGTAGAAATAAGGGAATTCTCAAGTATCACATCCTCACCCCTGTATATGATGAACCGGGTATCGTTAAGCGGGAACATATCCCTGTGCACAATGCCGATGGAGCTTGAAAAGCCCTGGAACCACTCATAATCATAGTTGACTTCGTAGTTTTTGACGAAAGTCAGCTTGTCGGCCGGGCTTCTCCTGAAGAATGCCGCAAAGAAGTTGTCTTCGGCAAAAGCATCGGCACTTTGCCCGAGCTGTTCCATATCGTGCGAAAAGCTTGCATTGATGGACCTCCTGGGGATCCTGGAGGTAAAAAAAGTTGCGCCTGCCCCGTACTTGAACCTGCGGTCTTTAAAGCCATAGGCAAGATATCCGTCGAAGCGCATATTTTCATTAAAATCTTTGGTTGTGCGGCCTCCGAGCCGTACACGCGGCCCTTCGATCTGGTTGAAGCTTAACATCTTGTAATACGGGCCAATCTCAAAGTATTTTGTCTGGTAGTAACCGGTAGTAATGGTAAAGATCACGTCCAGGTAGGAGCGGAATACCGGCATCGACTTTATCGAATCGATCATATTGTAGACACCCTGCTCCTTTCGCGATAAAAGTTCAGGCCTTCGCTGCTTCCAGAAAACTTCAGGCATCTCCCGGGCTTCATCAGCGATTGTCACATCTACAATACCTGAATAGAACTCATCCTGCATTGGTTCATTGAACCTGAAATCATTGAAACGGGATGTGCGGTGAATGAAGAAACCCACAGTCGATTCCCACTCCTCGAGAGGGTTCAGGTCGGCCAGCATATAATCCCTCTTCACCATCCAGTAACGGTTTTCGTAAAGCTGGTAATCCTGCTCCACAACGAGGTCGCTCACAAAGTTCAGGTTGGCGTATTCGGTCATCCGCATCTGTATCTTCTTTACGGCAAAAGTGGTGTCGTTGATCCACATGCTCCCGCTGAAAAGCAACGCCTGTTTTCTTTTAGGGGTAAAGCTCACCTCGAAACACCACCTGTTATCCATCCAGAGTGTGTCAACAATGTCGTAAGTATAATATATGTCGCCAAAATCGGCCAGGGGGCTTACAAAGTTCTTGTCGAAAATGAAGATGAAATTATCGTAGGGATTGACGCTCTGGTAAATGCTGCCGAGGAACTGAGTGATGCTTTCGTTCTCGATACCGGAAACCTTGTTCGCCTTTATCACCTCTTTTTCTGCAACAGGATCCTTCCTGTAGAAATAATCTGAAACAGATTCTGAAAGAAAAACAGGAAGGTACGCTTTCCGGTTCACTTCGGATGTATCTACATAATCTTTCACAAAACTGAAAGGCCTGAAGACCTTGCGGTCAAGGAAATCATCGGAAAAATTGTTCAGGTCGGCCTGGACCTTGCTGTACACTTCGTACTGGTAATGATCAAGCAGGTTCTTTGCGTCGTTCACCTTTTTGTTCCTCCTGATCCATCCCATCATCAGTTCGATCAGGTCTTCCTCAGGAACAACGACAAACTCCCGGAGGTTCACAGTATTTTCATAAAGCTTAATATTGATATCCTGGTTTATCCCCCTTACGATCTTGATTTTCTCGGTACGGTAACCCAGTGTGCTCACTGTGACGGAGTCGCCGGGGAAAGCCGTTTCAAGGGTAAATTCCCCGTTTTCGTCAGTTGCCACACCTATGGAAGTGCCTTCAAAATAAACACTTGCGAAAGGCACCGGCCCGCCTGTAGTGCCATCCGTCACTCTGCCGGATATTTTAGTATACTGGGCATTCATAGCACCACCTGCAGCCATCAGCAAGAGCATGATCACTATTCTCAATATGTTGCGGGTGTGGTGCATTTTCAGATCACTAAACGAGCAGTTACGTTATTATTATTGAACGAATCCGTTTCTTGTTCTGTTGTTCAGACTTGTTTAACAGAAATAAGTTGCATCAGTAAGCAGCTTAACAGCAAAGACAGGTCTGCAATAAAGTAAAGACAACTATAAAATACCCTCTCTGAGGATATCGTGGAGATGGATCACTCCGGCATATTTCCCCTGTTTCAAGACCGGCAACTGGGTGATGTTATTCGACCGCATAAGGTCCAGGGCATTGACAACCAGCCTTTCCTCATCAATAGTCTTTGGATTCACGGTCATTATGTCCTTCGCCCTGATATTCTCGATGTTTTCATATTTCTCAAGCATCCTCCTCAGGTCTCCGTCGGTAATGATACCCAGGAGCCTGTTATCTTCCAGCACTGCTGTGGCTCCCAGTCTTTTTTCGGAAATTTCGATAATCACTTTTCTTATACTGTCATCAGGACCCACGAAGGGTGTCTCATTCTGCACGTAAATGTCCATCACTCTCAGGTAGAGTTTCTTACCGAGGGCGCCACCCGGGTGTAATTTTGCAAAATCTCCGGAGGAAAACCCCCTGCATTCGAGCAACGCCACTGCCAGGGCATCTCCCATGATCAACTGTGCGGTGGTGCTGCTTGTGGGGGCCAGGTTATTGGGGCAGGCCTCTTTGGGCACAGTGGTATCAAGCACAAAATCGGCCTTCTGTGCCAGGTACGAATCCCTGTTGCCCACTATTGCCACAAGCTTACTTCCCCTCTGCTTGAGAAGTGGCACAAGGACCTTTATCTCAGGGGTTTCACCGCTTTTCGACAGGCAGATGACCAGGTCCTCCTTCTTCATGATCCCGAGATCACCGTGAATGGCATCGGCGGCATGCATGAATATCGAGGGGGTGCCGGTAGAATTGAAGGTAGATACGATCTTGCTGGCAATAACAGCGCTTTTGCCTATGCCGGTTATGACTACCCTGCCTTCCAGGCTGAGTATTTCCTGCACAGTATCAGCAAAGTCGTCGTTTATCGAATCCACCAGGTTATTAACCGCCTCTATCTCTGTATTTATAGTGGAGATACCTATCTTTTTAATTTCCTCGGGTGACTTCACAACAATTATTATAAATTTATAATAGGATTTATCGCAATAAATTTTTATTAACTTTATTGAAACATAAACTGTTATTCATTCAGGATTGATTATCTTTAAAAATAACTACCCAATAATTATACGAAAAAACTAATAGTTTCTGTTAAGTACAAAGATACCTAAATTAAGATTGCGTATTTATGATCGTTCAAGATGCCCTAACCACGCATGATGTCCTGAAAAAAGTTTTTGGTTTTGATTCCTTCAAGGGAAACCAGGAAGAGATCATCAACCATCTGCTAACGAAGAAGGACACATTCGTGATCATGCCGACCGGGGGCGGGAAGTCGATGTGCTACCAGCTTCCGGCACTGATGTGCGAGGGGACGGCAATTATCATCTCACCTCTTATTGCTCTCATGAAGAACCAGGTGGATAACATCCGTAACTTTGGTACAGATCATGGTGTAGCCCACTTCATGAATTCCTCCCTTAGCAAGGCCGAACTGAAGCAGGTAAAGAAAGACCTGCTGGAGCAGCATACGAAATTGCTTTACGTTGCTCCCGAATCGCTGACCAAAGAAGATAATGTAGAGTTCCTCAGAAGCATCAACATATCCTTCTATGCTATTGACGAAGCTCATTGTATATCGGAATGGGGCCACGACTTCCGCCCCGAATACCGCCGGATCAGGCCGATCATTGATACGATCGGCCAGGATGTGCCTATTATCGCGCTTACGGCAACCGCCACTCCAAAGGTCCAGCAAGACATCATCAAAAACCTTCACATCCCCAATTCCACGGTCTTCAAGTCATCGTTCGACAGGCCAAACCTTTACTATGAGATCAGGCCCAAGACAAAGAGCGTCATCAAGGATATAATAAAATATATCAGGGGAAACACCGGTAAATCGGGCATTGTATATTGTATGAGCCGGAAAAAGGTTGAAGAGCTTGCCGAAACATTGAATGTGAACGGAATTAAGGCCCTTCCCTATCATGCAGGGCTCGATTCTGCAACCCGGAAGAGAAACCAGGATAAATTCCTTATGGAAGAGGTGGATGTGATCGTTGCCACCATAGCCTTTGGTATGGGCATCGACAAACCGGATATCCGTTATGTTATCCACCATGATATGCCCAAGAGCCTGGAAAGCTATTACCAGGAAACAGGCCGTGCCGGCAGGGACGATGGTGAGGGCAACTGCATTTGCTTTTACAGCTATGACGACATCCAGAAACTGGAAAAATTCCTCAAAGGAAAACCTGTAGCTGAACAGGAAATAGCCAGGGAACTTCTGCAGGAAACTGTTGCATATGCCGAGTCATCTGTCTGCAGGCATAAACTGCTGCTTCATTATTTCGGTGAGGAGTATTCAAAGGAAAACTGCGGTGCATGCGACAACTGCCTCCATCCGAAGCAAAAATTTGAAGGCAAGGAGTATATTAAACTGGCTATCGAAGCTGTTCTGGCCGTTAAGCAACAGTTCAAGGCCAGGCATTTGGTCAATATCCTTACCGGTAAGGCCACAACAAGTGTAAAATCGTATAAGCACAATCAGCTTGATGTTTTTGGAAAAGGCGGCAATGAAGATGAAAAATTCTGGAATGCCGTCATCCGTCAGGCGCTTATCGTAAAACTCATTGTAAAGGACATAGAGAACTATGGCCTGTTAAAAGTGAGCAAGGAAGGTCATAAGTTCCTTGAAAAACCATTCTCAGTTATGCTTGTTCAGGATCACGACTATGATAATGCCGATGATGAAGAAATAACCGATGGTGCACAAAAGATCAGCACCGCCGATAAAGCACTCTTTACACTATTGAAAGACTTGAGAAAGGATATTTCGAAGAAAGAGAACCTGCCACCGTTCGTTATTTTCCAGGATCCCTCACTCGAGGATATGTCGATCCAGTATCCTGTTAGAAAAGAGGAGCTGATGCAGATCACCGGGGTAGGGACAGGCAAGGCGGAAAAATATGGTGAGCCTTTCCTGAAACTAATCCAGCAATACGTTGATGAAAACGAAATAATCAGGCCCAACGACATGGTGGTCAAATCAGTTGTTAATAAATCAGGCCTCAAAGTCTATATCATACAAAATATAGACCGGAAGCGGACCCTGGAAGACATAGCCACTGCGAAAAGCCTTACTGTGGGCGAGCTGCTCAGCGAAATAGAGCGGATTGTTGCATCCGGGACCAAGCTTGATATATCTTATTATATAAACGAATATGTTGATGAGTACCACCAGGAAGAGATTATCGACTATTTCAGTGAAGCCGAATCTGATTCAGTGGAAATGGCACTGGAAGAGCTAGGAAGTGATGAATTCACTGAAGAAGAAATAAGGCTTATGAGAATTAAATTTATTTCTGAAGTAGGTAACTGATGCGAAAATCCCTTTTCCTTTTACTCCTTTTTCCGTTCGTGCTTTTTTCCTGCTACGAGGAAAAGGCTGAACAAATGAATATCGATAAATCAAGGGTTATCCCTCCGGAAAAGATGGAATCCCTGCTAACCGATCTTTTCCTCGTGGAAGGTGCCGTTTCGTATATGGCAGATAAGGGTACGCCTATTGACGGATATTCTAAAAAATATTTTGAGGAGATTCTTGACAAGCATAAAGTTACAAAGGATGAATTTGAAGAGAGTATCAAATATTACACCTACCACATTGAAAAGCTTGATAAAGTATTCGAAAATGTGATCGTAAACCTCAGTGAACTTGAAACGAAGGTATTACTTGAAGCTGAAGAAGAAGAAAATGACCGCGAATGATCACTTCATATAGGTAGCAGAGCACTGGTACAGGTTGCCACCTATTATCAGTTCATATTCCCATTCTATGGTTCCATCTGTGAGTGTCCCGTCACCGCTCACTGTCCAGTCATCACCCACGGTTTGCTGGCTCACAAAGATCCTGTCGTCAACCACAAGGGCGGTAACCGGATCGTAGTCAGGTCCCGGATTGGCAAAGTTTTCAATAAGGACCCGGGATGAATTATCCGGATCGTAAGTTATGTTCACATCGTAGTTCAGACGCTGGCAATCTTCGTTAACACTCCATACACCCAGGTAACTGTCCCTGGGATCTTCCTGGATTATTGGATCATCTTCCCCGCATGAAGCAAAAAAAGATATCGCGGCAAGAATGATGAAAAATGAAAATATCCTGGCCTTCATTTTGAGTTTTTATTATAATTAAACAAAACGAATGCCAAGTTAATAAAATTAAGGGCCTTATCGTGAAATAATAAGCCTGGAAGTACTCAGGACTGCGCTTTCGTTTTTTACAGTGACAAAATAGACACCTCCCGGAACATCTTCTACATTGGCTGTATAGTTGAAACTGCCGGAATTTGCTGCGAGGGCCCCTGATGTATGGACTTTCTCTCCAAGAAGATTGAATATTTCCACATTTATGACAGAGGCCTCATTCATGTTGAGCGAAATATTTGTGTTCCCTGCCGATGCAGGATTGGGATAAATGGTGAGATCCTGTTTCACGGCCATTGATTCGTCAACGCCAACCAGTGTGCCCCCTGCCGCAATAATGGCATCATTGATGTTTTCTCTTGTAGGTTCCCATATATATTGCTCCAGTATGGTCCTGTCAGGGTGGATCAGTATTACGGTTGGGTACGACTGTATATCATAATCCCAGTAAACCTGGTTTCCGCCTCCCTCAAAACCACTCACAGCAGGAAATTCAAGGCCATGCTGGTTTTGATAATAAGAAACCCCTGTGTTATCATCTCCCCAGCATATGGAGAAATGGTAAACATTCCCGCTGTTCTCGCCAAAGTCTTCATAAGAAAGCTGGAATTCCGGCGAATAATATGCACAGGGGCCACAGCTTGAGGAGAAAAAATCGATGCAGGCAAAATTTCCTGCATCCAGTATCTCGAAAAGATGGATCGTGTTTCCATCAATATCTTTTACAGAAAAATCGGTTGCCGTAGTAAGGGTGGTCTGGGCAGTGCCAATTGAATAGATAAAGAAAAGCAGGAAAGCAGGTATAATTTTCTTCATAAGCACAGGTATTACATTATCTGCAAAATTAATACAGAAATGGGTTTTGGCCTGTTAATGAAATGTTAACACAAAGCAGGATACCAGTTTTCCAGCTCACTTCCAATCCATTATTGAATCAAGCAGGCTGCTCGCCCCGATCCTGAACAAACCTGCTGACAGCCAGTCCTCGCCGAGTGACTCCCTTACAAGTGCATAGTAGCAGAGAGCATCCTCAACCTTTCTTATTCCCCCTGCCGCCTTTATACCGGCTTTTCTACCGGATTTTTTATAGTACTCCTTGACGGTATCAGCCATAATGAGAAAACCTTCAGGTGTGGCGCCGTGCTTTGATTTGCCTGTTGAAGTCTTTATGAAATCCGCACCTGCCAAAAGACAAATTTCGGATGCTTTCCTGATCAGTTCCACGCTGCCAAGTTCAGAGATCTCAATAATAACCTTCAGGTGTGCCTTGCCGGCGGCATCCTTCATACTGCTCACCTCCCCGAACACCTCTTCATATCTTCTTTCCAGCATCATGCCCCTGTTGATCACCACATCAACCTCATCAGCACTATTTTCAACCGCTTTGCTTACCTCCATGCATTTAATATTTGTAAATGTCTGCCCCGAAGGGAATCCTCCGGCAACAGAAGCCAGGGCGATACCAGTTCCCCGGAGCGCGCTTCTGGCCTCATCCAGCAAGGAGGGGTAGATGCAGACTGCAGCAACATCCGGTAAGCCGGCGTTACTGAGCTGCCCTCTTTCGCAAAGCGCCTTCACCTTTTCATTGGTGTCGTCGCCCTCCAGAGTTGTAAGGTCAATGAAACCGGTGAGTTTTTTCACAATATCTTTCCATCCGGAAGTTCTGGGGGATACCCCGGAGCAGATCATTTTTGCTCTCTGTGCAAGCTCTTCAAAAGTAAAGGCATAAGCACCAAATAAATCTTCATTGGGGAATTTCTGGCCCATAAAAATCAAGTTTTAGGCAAAGATAAGGAAGGCGCCGCTACAAACAGAGGCTAATTATATTTCCGGCCCAGGTCAACGCGTACTGAAAAGATATTTGAATAGAGAGCTATTGAGCTGTTGCCTATATCGGTAAGGGCATAGTCGATACTTACTATTTTCTTGATCCTGATCCCCACTCCGAAATTAGGCTGGAAGGTTGTTTGTTTAACATCTCCGAAATCGATTTCCTGCTGGAAATTCCCTATCCCGCCTCGCACAAAGGCAAATCCCTTGAATCCGAATTCAACGCCAATCCTGGGGTCTATGCTGGCAAAATTACTTTTAAGAAGGGTGTTACGCTTGCCATCGAAAGTTATGTCAAGATCGGCTTCCACAAGGGCTGTGAACTTATCGCCCATTTTGAAATTCCTTGCCACCCCCAGGAACATTCTCGGCAGTGTAATTTCAAGCGAATTTGATGGAATTTCATTGCCTGTTGCCTCAAAAACCTCCTCCATCTGGTCAGTGACCGAAAAAGTCCACGCATTGAATGTGGACGTTACATCCCTCACCATGCCCGCAAACACCCATTTTCCTTTTCTGTACTGGATCCCTGCATCCAGGCCGAAACCGTAGGCCCTGGCAAAGGGGCCTATCTGGCGGTAGATTACCTTGAAATTACCGCCTATGCTGAGCCCGGGCACTTTCAGTTTACGGGCATAGTGGAACATAATGGCATAATCGGCGGCAGAGAACTTTGTGATCCTGTCGTAGTTGATATTTCCGTCCTGGTCGTAGAGATCGAGCGTATTGGGGATATCGTCTACACCGAACCGTATCACAGAAGCCCCAAAGGTGCTGACTGTATCCAGTTTCATAGCAAATGAGACATAATCGTACTTAGCCACTCCGGCAAAGTATTCCGAATGCATCAGTCCTATTTGCTTATCGGATGACATGGATGTCAGACCTGCCGGGTTCCAATAACCGGCGGTTACATCATCTGCGGCAGCCATAAAGGCATTACCCATTCCCTGTGCCCTTGCCCCAACACCTATTGCGAGGAATTCATTACTGTACTTCGGCACCTGGGCTTCAGTCCAGATAAACGCAGAGATGAGGAGGGAAAGAAGTATGATTCGTTTTACCATGCCAAAAAACAGTATACTCAGAACGAAGATTTAGAAATATTAGTATTGGAGTACATAGTTGATTTAACGAAATTAGTGGGGTAATGGTTGAAAACGATGTCCCATTTTCTATGGGACGACGTCTCATTTATTACTAAACTTTATCTCAAAAAACATTAGCATGAATTTAAAAATAATGTTGATAATAGATCTATAATGTTGAATATGTGTAGTTTAACAACTATGCCAAATTTAACAATTTATTGGAGGTGTAGAGGGACGACGTCCCAAATAATTTAAGACGACGTCCCTAATTTTCTTCCGGTGCCAGGCTCTCCACCGTAAAAACCTCATCAGGTATGCCCTGGTCAAATTTTACATCATCCAGAAGAATAGTGGTTGAGTGTTCCTTCTGCAGGTCGGTCATGACAACTTTTGAGGCATTCCAGTATTTCCCTATTTTTTCATATTCATATTCAGCTTCCTTGAATTTTTCCCCACGCTGGTCGTAGTATTCCATCAGTTCAGGATAATAATGCTCCTTATTCATTGTAACAATGATCTTTGAATACTGGGAATTCTCATCTTTGGGGACTAGCTCCAGGATGTAAGCATCAGGCTTTGTTTCCAGGAGGGTTGGCGAATACCTTTCTGAATAGGGAGTAGTGGCCATATCCTCGTAAGAGAAATCAGTGTTGTTAAAAGCGCCTGTTGTTGCCAGGATCGATATTTTCCTGGGCTTTCCCAGAGCGGGCATATACATCCACATTACACCATCAGGTAGTGAAAGTGTGGCTATTCCGGCCTGAGAATCCGGAGCTGTATAGCGATAAAGCCTTTTCTCAGTACCTTTTTGCATCATAACCGCCTCCCGCACCTTCTCTTTTTCGCGCTTATTGGTGAGGATCATGGTGACTTTTCCCTGTTTGTCTTCAGATGAGAACATCACCTTATCCATCTTTTCGAGTAGCGCAGGCCCGTCTTGTGCATTGGCATTACCAGCAAACACAAGTGAGAAAAAAAATATTGTTGAGATGAGCTTGATAACAAATTTCATGGATTCAGTTTTTTTAGCCAAGTTCATTATCCCTTCATCAAAAATCATTCCTCATTGTTCAGCGAAAGCCTCTTCCTTTTCACAAGGATCAAAATGACAGGCAGCAATGTCATGGATGCAAGTCCCGACCCCACCATGCTGAAAGCCATCAGTATTCCGAAATACTGGAGTGGGACCATATCGGAGAAAACAAGTACCAGGAATCCCAAACTCACAGATACTACGTTTATTACGATTGCTTTACCGGTTACCATGATAGTACGCTCAATGGCTTCCTTAAAGTCAGTGGTAAGTATATATGAATAGTCAAAATAGGAGATGATATGGATCGAATAATCCACCCCTATGCCGAGAGCAACACTGGCCACAAGAACGGTTGCAACATTTAGCGGGATCCCTGTAAATCCCATCAGTCCGAATAATATAACTATAGTTGCGATTACAGGAAAGGTTGCAATGGCGCCGGTAGCAAAAGAACGGAGCATTACACCCACGAGAATGAGCAAAGCGATAATGGCAAGTGAAAGGCTTCTTACCTGGCTTTTCAGCAGGCTTGCATTCATCTTTAAGTCGATGAAAGGCATCCCCGTAAGTTGTATCCGGCAATCTTCACATGAATTTTCATCGAGAAATTTTTGAAGCCCATCTGCAAATTCCTGTTTGGCCTGGTTATCGGATGAAGCAAATTTTGAAATAATTATCCCTTCCTGCAGATCTTCAGAAACCAATCTTTCAACCATAGGGTTCCCGTCGATAAAGAACCAGAGCTGCTCAATCGCTGCCCTGTCATCAGGGATTTTCCCCTCCTCCCCAAGAGCTTCATAAAGATCGGCAATCAAACCCGCAACCGATTGTGCATTCAAAACATTAGGGTCCTGTTTGATATAATCAACGGTACGCATCATTGTTTTGAGGGTTGCAGGTTCCTGCATATCGGCTTCAAAAAGAATGAATATTGCTTTCGAACCACCAAACTTTTCGATCATGATCTCTTCGGCCTGGCGGGCCGTGCTACCATGCTTAAAGTAATCCTTTATGTCTACATTTCTCTCAATGAAAAAGATCCCTCCTATACTTATGATCACCAGGGCACTCCATGTGGTGAGAATGTATTTCGGGTGTTTGAGCAAAAGGTTTTTCAGGTGCATCAGCAACCGTTCAAGATATATAGAACTTCTACCTGATTCGCCGTAATCAGTTTTCCTGACCTTTGCCGGTGAGATCACGTACAGCAATCCGGGAACAAAAAACAGGGCCAGAAGGGCTGAAAAAAGAGTGCCCACAGCAGTGAAAATGCCGAAATCCTTGATCATCCCAAGGTAAGCCTCAAATACAAAAGATATAAAGCCGGCTATGGTTGTAAGAGCAGTGAGTAGAACAGGAATGAAGATATAAGCTACAGCAACAATGATCGCCCTGTGATAATACCTTTCCCTGAGCTGGTTAACCTTATTGATAACGTGTATGGTATATGCGCTCCCGACTGCAAGCAGGATAATGGGGATGTTATTGGTCACCATGGTCATTTCGAAACCAAAAAGGGCCATAAAGCCCAGCGTCCAGGTTATAGCAATGGCCGAAGCCAGAAGCGGCAGGAAAACACCCCTGAAAGTCCCGAAATTGACAAGTAAAACAAGTGTTATCAGTATAAAGGCAATCGGGATCAGTTTAATGAGATCGGATGAAACCAGCTCGGCAATGGCAGTAACCATCATGGGCAGACCGGCAAAATAGAGCTTTTCGGGAAGGCCCATGGATTCTGATTTGTTGATCACCTTCCGTCCAACCTCTTTAATGTCATAATCATCTAGTACAGTGAACATCACAAGGGCTGCAGTGCCATCGGCCGAAACTATATTACCCCTGTACCGGTCTTTCGACATCACGCGTTCCCTGAGCTCTTCCAGTTCTTCATCAGAGTAGGGAAGCTCATATTCACTGACCAGCTCGCTGACCTCAAAGCCAAAGTCATCACCCCGGATATCGAGGATACTGGTCATGCTTGTGACACCTGAAATACCTTCAATTGAAGAGATCGTATCGGTAAGTTGTGCCATATGGCCCAGGGATTCATTAGTAAAAATATCGTCGGCTTCGAGTATTACCATACCGATCTTGTTACCACCGAACTCCTCCCCAATCTTTTTAAACATCATGGCGTCCGGATCATCATCGGGCAGGGTACTGATCACGTCGGAATTAATCTGGATGTAGCGGATCTGGTACCCCAGGAAGCCTGTCAGGACAGCTACAAAAATGATGATCAGCCAGCGGTATTTCAGTATAGACCTGGCAAGTTTGTTCATGGCACAGTATTAACTGCAAAAGTAATGACAAATTATACGGATAGTAAATAGTAAATAATAAATAGTGCTCAGTGTTTAGTGTTCAGTGTTCAGTGTTCAGTGTTTAGTGTATAATTTGTTATTCAGGGGTTTTATTATCACCTTGTGCAGGAATGTCTTTCATACGAAGCAGGTCAGGACCGGTAACTCCCATTGAAACATAGACGTTGATCAGTCCGTCGATACCCATGTCAACAAACTCCACCCAGCCTACAGGGACATAAAGTATGGCGCCCCCAACCGGGACCGGTGATGAGGGTATCATTACACTGTAATATTCATGCCCATTTATCCTGATCTTCTCACGTGAAGTGAGCAAAGCCAGCACTGCGGTGCTTCCCTTACCACCAAAATAGCACATAACAGGCACCATCGCCTTAAGTTCCGGGCTGTCTTTACTGTCGAGCAGTTTGATCAGTTTCCTGGCGGCATCATAGATGGTCTTTACCACCGGTATCCTGTTCATAACCCTGTCGGTAAAGCTGTTCCACCGGTTCCTCAGGCCTATCTCAACCATGAGGCCAAAAAGGTAGATCAGCACCAGGGCCAGAACCAGCCCGATAAAATAGGCAAACAATTTACTTGTGACGAAATTAAGGCCGATGGACTCGAGCAACTTTCCAAAATTGCTTCCGGGGCCGAGGTAACCTTCTAAAAATTGCACCAACCAGATAATAACCAATAAAGTGACAACCAGCGGAAAAATAGTGAGGGCCCCTGTTACCATCGGCCTGAATAGTTTTCTTATAAAGCCCGGCTTTTTATTTTCCTTAGTTTTCATATAAAATCGAATTTATAGGAAAGTTAATGGTTTTTGGTAATTATTGTATTAGCTATCATTTATTTTTTACTACTCATTATTTACTAAAATATTTTTTTTGAAGCCGCAGTGAAACATTTACCAGCGCAATTAGCACCGGTACCTCTACAAGAGGTCCGATGACGGCAGCAAAGGCTTCGCCAGAATTGATCCCGAAAACAGCAATGGCAACCGCTATGGCCAGTTCGAAATTATTGCTGGCAGCCGTAAAAGCTATCGTAGTAGTTTTTGAATAATCGGCCCCTATCTTCATGCCCATGAAAAAGCTGACCAGGAACATGACCACGAAATAGATCACCAGGGGAATTGCTATCCTTACCACATCCAGCGGGAGCTGAACGATGTATTCGCCTTTGAGGGAGAACATCACCAGGATCGTGAAAAGCAGGGCAACTAATGTTACAGGACTGATTTTTGGTACAAACTTTTTATGGTACCACTCCTTGTTTTTTACCCTTACCAGGATGAAACGGGTCAAAAAACCGGCGATGAAAGGAATCCCGAGATAAATAAAAACACTTTCAGCGATTTGCCCTATTGTGATGTTTTTCACCTGGTCAGTAGTCTCGAGCCCGAACCACCCGGGCAAAACAGCGATAAAAACCCATGCATACACAGCAAAGAACAGTACCTGGAATATGGAGTTAAATGCTACGAGCCCGGCGGCATATTCTGTGTTTCCTTTTGCCAGTTCATTCCAGACAATGACCATAGCAATGCAACGGGCAAGCCCTATCAGGATCAATCCATACATGTAGCTAGGGTAATCATGCAAGAAGATGATCGCCAGGAAGAACATCAGGACCGGACCTATGATGAAATTCTGAGCCAGGCTGAGGCCCAATATCCTATAGTTCCTGAACACCTTTGGCAACTCCTCATACCGGACTTTAGCCAATGGAGGGTACATCATCAGGATCAGCCCTATGGCGATGGGGATGTTGGTTGTCCCCGAACTCATCGACTCCCAGAAGGAGGCAATGGCCGGGAAAAAGTGGCCGGCCAGCACCCCGGCCAGCATCGCGGAGAAGATCCAGACAGTCAGATACCTGTCGAGAAAGGAGAGACGCTTGCGTGGTACTTTCATCAGAGCTTCGGTTTTAGTTCGTTTTCATAGAATGACCTGAATGCCTTGCTGATCTTATTTCTTACCCTCCGGTATAAAGGCATGACCTCTTCTTCAGTTCCCCTGGCCTCTGCCGGATCCTCGAAGCCAATATGCAGCCTCTTCTTGACCTTACCTGTAAAGACCGGGCAGGATTCCATAGCGCCATCACAAACAGTGATTACGTAATCAAACTCATCATTCAGGTATTTTTCTACAGGTTCCGGAACCTGTTTGCTGATATCTATCCCCACCTCATTCATTGCCTTAACAGCGTATGTATTTATTTCGCCTTCGGCGGATGTTCCCGCTGAATACACTTCCAGTATCTTGTCGAATGATTTCAGAAACCCTTCGGCCATCTGGCTGCGGCAGGTGTTTCCGGTGCAGATAATGAGTATTTTCGTTTTCTCCCGAGATACCATTGTCATTATTTATTTAGTTGACTTATTATTTTCTTTTGGATCGTTTCCTGTAAGTTCCCTGAGAGTCAAGGTGAGTTGTTCACGGGGCGGTACATATCCTCGAGCTACAGACATGCCATTTACGAATAAGCTCGGTAAAACCCAGGTATCGTAACGTACATAATCTTCCATCTTATCCAGTATTGACACTTCGGCAGCAATCTTTTCATCAGTCAGCACTTTCTCCACTGTTCCGATCATTCTTTTACACTTCCTGCATTTCTTCGAAGGGCATAATATTTCCACTTTAAGGCTCATAAAAATATTAGAAGAATTTACCATATATCAGTCCTGAAACTGTTGCCATGACAACAACAAGCAATACATAAACAATAGTTTTTTTTGTCCCGATCACATCCCTTATAACCAGCATATTCGGAAGTGAGAGTGACGGGCCTGCAAGCAAGAGGGCAAGTGCCGGCCCCTTTCCCATTCCGGATGCTATAAGCCCTTGTAATATCGGCACCTCCGTCAGCGTGGCAAAATACATGAAGGCGCCCACTATTGAAGCAAAAAAGTTGGAAGCCAACGAGTTTCCCCCAACCAATTGTTCGATCCAGCTTCCCGGAATAATCCCGGGAATATTTGTATTATCATGACTTGAACCCAGTAAGAAACCTGCAATGATAACACCGAGGGCCAGCAGGGGCATGATCTGCTTCATGAAATCCCAGGATGAGATTATCCATTGCGGGTTTTCAGGATCTTTCTTATCGAGCAGGGAGATAGTGCTTACCCCTGCTATTCCGATTATCACCGGAACCAGAGGACTATCTGTTATTAAAGTCGATAAAGCTGTTAACAGGGCAACTGAAAGAACATAATACCATCTTATTTTCAGAATGAAGACCAGGGAGAATCCGAGCAATATGCCAAAGAAACCAGTAAGGAGCCACTTGTTGTTCCAGACCTGGAACCATAATCCTGAATCTGAAGCCGGTTTGCCCCAGTTCGCAAAAATCAATATCATTACCAGGGTAAAGAAGTGAAAAGCAGTTTGCCACACAGGCCTCTTTTCCGCCACTGCCTGTATGTTCATCTGTTCTTCCGCTTTGACACGTTCTTCTTTTCTGTATATCAGCGACATTATGAGGCCAATTACAACACTGAAAAAAACTGCACCGATAACCCTTGCGATGCCCATTTCAATACCGAGGATCCGGGCAGTTAAAATGATGGCAAGAATATTTATTGCCGGCCCTGAATACAGAAAAGCAATGGCCGGTCCGAGCCCGGCACCCCGTTTATGAATGCTCGAAAAAAGCGGAAGAATGGTACAACTGCATACAGCAAGTATAGCACCCGACACAGATGCAACTGAATAAGCCAGCCATTTTTTGGCATTGGCGCCAAAATATTTGATCACCGAGGCCTGGCTCACGAAAACAGCAATGACTCCGGCAATGAGGAAAGCAGGCAAAAGGCACAGTATGACATGCTCTCTTGCGTACCAATGAAGGAGATCGAGTGTTGCATCAACAGCATACTGAAACCTTACCTTTTCAACCGGCATAAAAAAGGCAAAAAGAAAGGCTACAGCTATCCATAACAGTATCTTAATTTCTCTCCTCACTTCCATACAATCAAGTATATATGACCTTTAATCCATTCAATTAGCTTATGATATAGATGATCAGGATATAGTACAATCCTACTGCAATGAATATCACAGCTATCAGTTTACGGAACCATTTTTCAAATACTCTCAGCTTTTGATAGAGCCCTCCCACTTCGCTGATGCTAAAAGCAATAAGCCATGCAAAAATGATCACGGGGACACCGGTGGCAATTGCAAACACTACAGGCAGCAAAAGGCCCGAAGGACTGCTCAGGGTGATAGGGATCAGCATACCAAAAAAAAGCACACCGCTATAAGGACAAAAAGCCAGCGCAAACAATATACCCAGCAGCAGCACATCCCAATAGTTTTTTATCCCCCTGTCACGGTGTTTATTGATGAATTTATCGATGAAACTTACGTTCATATTGAAAACGCCAAGCATAAACAGCCCGATTATGATCAACACCGGGCCGATGATCTTCTCGCCATATTGCTGAAAAAAGCCGGCTATCTTGAACTGGCTGGCACCCAGGAACAATACCAGGGCCAGGCCAAAATATGCCATCGCCCTGCCAAGAGTATATACCAGCCCATTTACGAAAACCCTTTTCCTGTTTTCGATATCCTTGCTTATATACCCTATGGCAGTAATATTTGTAGCAAGCGGGCATGGACTGATAGCAGTCATAAGTCCAAGTATCAAAGCGGTTATGACAGGAGCCTGGCTATTATCAAGCAATTGGGTGAGGAATTCCTCCATTACAATATCGGGTCGATAACTTCTTTTATGCTTGACTGAAGTTTTTCAGGATTGGACCTGGCATACTTGAAAGCATCATTGGTAAGATTGAATTGCTTATCCCCCCTGACCACTAAAAGGCTTTGCCCGGCCACCTGAAGTTTTTCAGCCAGTGCTTCGTTCGACTCATCTTCAAGATTGACAGATGTAAAAGTTATCTTTCCGGAGCTAACTTCTTCAGGATACAGCTTTCCAAGGGCGGCTTGAGATTCATCTTCCACCGCCTGGCAGGTTGCGCATCGCCTTGTGTAATGAAAATAATAAACTTCTATTATTTCTTTTTCTTCGTCCTGGCTAACAGGGATCACTTCTTCCTGAGCTACCAGGTCAAAGCTGAAAAAAACGGCGAAGATCAACAAAAGGACTACTGACTTTTTCACAATTTATTGGTTTTGGGTTAGCAATTCTTTGATTTGCTTAACAGTAAGGGCTCTTCCGGAAGACACAACATCTTCATTTATCATAAGGCCGGGGGTACTTATCACGTTATATTTCATGATCTCCATAATATCCTCCACTTTTTCTATGTCAGCCTGGAGGTCGAGCTCACCCACGGCCTCTTCCACATTTCTGTGAAGCACCTGGCATTTTTTACAACCAGTTCCTAAAATCCTAATATTCATATTTATATGCTTTCAGTTCGTTATTCGCAATATTACGAACAAAGATTGAAAAAAAATATCAGATATTCAAAAACTTTTTGAATAATTTTTGAGCTTCAGACCAATTTTCACGGTTAATGCAGTACTTGATCTTCGGGGCTTCAATTTCCCCCTGGATGAGGCCGGCATTCTTCAATTCCTTCAAATGCTGCGAAAGTGTTGATTTGGCTATTGGAAGGACTTCTGACAGGTCTCCGCTATAGCAGCACGATTGCTGCGAAAGCAATTCCAGCACATACAGGCGGACAGGGTGGCTCAGTGCTTTGGCATACCTGGCCAGCCTGATTTGCTCCTCATTGATTATTTTTTTGTCCCTATCCATTCTATCATGGTTATTGTACAAAAATATGGAAATATTATATGCCGTTAGCTACTTCAGAACGTGTTTGTAAGTGATCCGGGAGTAATTATTAAAGTTATAACAGAGAGTCCCTTTTAAATCCTTAAGAGGCTTCAAAAAATAAATAAATTCAAGCGTATCTTTCATTGTCGCTTTAGAAAAGAATGTTATCTTTGCACTCCAATTGAAACTGCGGGGTGGAGCAGTGGTAGCTCGTCGGGCTCATAACCCGAAGGTCGTTGGTTCGAATCCGGCCCCCGCTACAAAGAACCCAGGCCCGGCACAAAGTGTCGGGCTTTTATTTGGTCGAGCATCAAATGTGCTTGAGGGAAATAATTTTGTAAAACCCAAATTCCAGACCTTTCGAAAATCGACAACCGAGAATCCAATAATCACTCCGGCAATCCCGTCTCGTAGGGATTATCCCCATTGTTTACCCATTCGAACCAGCCACCGTCGAAAACCGATACCCGGGGCCAGCCCATCAGCCAGGCATTGAAAAAGGCTTCGCTGCCCCGCCAGCCTGTACCGCAATAAAAAGCAAGGTGCTTGTCGGGTGTAATACCAACCTCTTTCCAGGTTGAAGCAATTTCACCATATTCGCGGGTTGTGTGGTCAAGGTTCCTGTAATTCTCCATATGATAGGCATCGGAACCACAATTCCCGAAAACAGCTCCGGGAATGCGGCCCTTCTGTTCAATGTAATTGTAGCCACTCACCTCCCCGATGTACTCCGGCCAGCTCCTTACACAAACCAGTTCAGCCCGGTCAGATGCCAGCATTTCCTTTGCCTCAGGAAGGTCGACAGCCAGTTCGGGTTTCTGAGGGATAGTAACACCAAATTCTGCAACCGGCCGTTTGGGAACATCTTCAGTACTTATTACATACCCGGCATCTTCCCATGACTGGAAACCGCCGTTCAGTATCCTTACGTCCTTAACCCCTGCATACATCATAACAAAGGCACAACGGATTGCTCCGATGTCGCCTGCAGCGCTGCCGGGAAACGGGTCTTCGTTACTTGGGAACATGTGTTTACCATAGAGCACCACGGTAGTGCCGGCGTTCACTCCATGCTCTTCAAGCGCCTTCTTCAGATCTTCCGGCGACCTCCTGTTCCATGTTTCCGGGGCTTCGAGTGCAAGCGTATCGATATCGGTTGCCCCGGGAATGTGGCCTCCGAGATATGCGTCCCGGTTGCGGTAGTGAGCATGCAGGATAACGAATGAATCATTTTCAAAGGTCTGCGGGGATTTCCCGTCCAAAAGGTCTTTCACCCAGTCTGCCGAAACAAGCTGGTGGTAATTTTTTAACTTTTCCATCGGTAGGTCAACATCTGCTGACCACCCGTCCGCAAAATCACCGTAGTACAATAGTTTTTTATATCCGCTGTCCCTGAATTTCTGCGCTACCTTTTCAACTTCTTCACTTTTATACCCATAAAGAATGATCTGATTTGAAGGGAGGATCCCTTTAGACCTTACTATCTCGATCCAGTCGATGTACTTGGCCCATTTGGCGGGCAGGCTCCTGGCGCCTGCAATGTGGCCACCTCTTTTTTCGGCTTCCAGTTTCCATCCGTTATAGGCTTCAACCGGCCTCACATCCACAAGAATTGTATTTTCATCTTTAAGAAATACGGGAAGTTCTTCGGTGTAGATCTCTTTCATAGTAAACAGATTGTACCTCTTTAGAATTAAGAAACACGTAAAGGTATGAATTATCAGCCGACAGAGGCAGCTTTGGATTTTTCACGGTCATAAAGAGATGATGCAGCCCCCGATTCGTCGGTACTGGATTTCTTGGGTTTTATAAGAACCCGTAATGACTGGTCATAGGTGAAGTAGTTCACGGTCCAGTTCAGAAATATGAAGAGGCGGTTTTTTACACCCACTATGGTCATGAGGTGTACAAACGACCAGAGCAGCCAGGCCAGGAAACCCTTTAATTTTGCAAAGGGAAGGTCGGCCACTGCCAGGTTACGGCCAATGGTCGCCATGGAACCCTTATCAACGTATTCAAACTCTTTAGGCTCTTTGCCTTTGTTAATCCTTTTCAGGTTCAAAGCCAGTGTTTTTGCCTGTTGGATGGCGGTTTGGGCTACTTGTGGATGTCCGTCAGGATATTTGGGGGTATTCATAAAGGCCACATCTCCAACCGCATAAATATCTTTGTAGCCGAGTACCCTGTTGAAACGGTCGACGCTTATCCTGTTGGCCTTTTGATAGACATCACCTGCAAGTCCGTCAACCGGGCTGGATGTTACCCCTGCTGCCCAGATAACCATCTTTGATTCAAGGGTATTGCCATCGGATAGTTTCAGGATCAATCCATCGTAATCTTCTACGCCTGTATTCAAACGGACTTCCACCCCGAGCCTTTCCAGGTATTCGTTGGCTTTTTCACCTGATTTTTTTGACATGCCAGGGAGAAGTCGTGATGACGCCTCGAAAAGGACGATCCTCATCATCGAGAGATCCAGTTCGGGATAGTCCTTCGGGAAAATGTATTTTTTCATTTCGGCAAGAGCCCCTGCAAGCTCCACACCTGTAGGCCCACCACCCACAAGCACAATATTCAGGTATTTGCCCATATTTTCATGATTGGGCTCAAGCAGGGCTTTCTCAAAATTCTCAAGTATGGTGTTTCGTATCAGGATTGAATCAGATGCTGTCTTCATCGAAAGTGTGTGCCTTTCAACATTCTCTTTACCGAAAAAGTTGGTTTTTGCACCGGCGGCAAGCACGAGTATGTCGTATTTGAGCCTGCCTATATTGGTAACAACCTCTTTTTTTTCCGGGTCTACTATTTCGAGTTCCGCAATGCGGAAATGCACATCATTTTCTTTCTGAAGTATCTTCCGCACAGGAAAGGAGATGGCGCTGGGCTCAAGTCCTGCCGTGGCTACCTGGTAAAGCAGGGGCTGGAACTGATGGAAGTTGTTCTTATCGAGCAAAACTACCTGGAATTCCTTTCCCATCAACTTTCTCAGAAGCTTCAGCCCGGCAAAGCCTGCTCCGACTATGACAACTCTTTGCTTGTCTGACACCGGTATGTTGGGTATATATTTCTTCATGGTAACTTTCACTAAGCTAACAAATTATATTGGAATTAGTTTAATCTGAGGGTGCCAGGCTACTATCCGTGGTATGCGCCAGGCAATATGGGTAAAAGTGCGAAGCGCGAAGCGGGTAGCATGGAACGCGGAGTCTAGAGCTTGGTTTGGATTTTGTAATTTGAGATTTGTTTGGTATTTGGGTATTGGGATTTGAAATTTAAACCCAGTAACCAGCACCCAGCGCCTGGAAAAATTCTCAAAAGAGACAATAGAGCCAATTTCCCATCTTTTAACTACATTTACAATACCAAATCCGAAACAGGTTGCATAAATCCGGCTACGTAAACATAATTGGTAAACCCAATGCAGGCAAGTCGACCCTCATGAACAAGCTGGTGGGTGAGAAATTATCGATTATCACACAGAAAGCACAGACCACCCGCCACAGGATCATGGGGATCGTAAGCGGAGATGATTTTCAGATCGTCTATTCCGACACCCCCGGTATCTTGAACCCTAAATATAAGCTGCACGAGTCGATGATGAAATTCGTGAGCGAAGCCTTCGAAGATGCCGACCTGCTTATCTATATCCATGATATTACTGATAAAACTGAGAAAAAGGGGGCCATAAAAAAGATTAAAGCAGCAGATAAGCCGGTAATTATTGTTATAAATAAAATTGACCTTTCAACCCAGGAAGATCTTGAGGAACAAGTGATCTACTGGGAGCGGATATTCTCGAAATCGAAGGTTTTACCGGTTTCTGCATTGCACAATTTCGCACTCGACGTTCTTTTTAAACTAATACTTGAAGAGCTTCCCGAAGGCCCGCCTTACTTTGAAAAGGACGCTCTCACCGATAAGACGGAAAGATTTTTTGCCTCTGAAATGATCCGTGAAAAGATCTTCCTGAACTTCAAGCAGGAGGTCCCCTACTCCACCGAAGTGATCATCGATACCTTCAAGGAAGAAGAAAAGATAGTAAGGATCAAGGCTTATATTTTTGTGCTCCGCGAATCACAAAAAGCCATTCTCCTTGGCCATAAGGGCAGCGCCATCAAGCGCATAGGCACTGAAGCCCGTAAAGACCTTGAGGTCTGGCTTCAAAAAAAAGTCTTCCTCGAACTATCCGTAAAAGTCCGCAAAGATTGGAGGGATGATGATAAGGCTTTGAGGCGGTTTGGGTATTCTTAAATGAAGTTATCAATTACCAGTGAACATTTATCAGTTTTAAAGAATTTTGTGAAATTCTTTTCAGTTTATATCTAATTGCCCTTTAACTGTCATAGTAATAGAATAGAGCATTCTTATTATTTCATCACATTCATTAAGGTAAATATTATACTCCTCACATTTAATATATTGTGTACGATAAAGTAACCGGATCCAAAACTTAGTTTCCCTGGCTTCTTTGTGAGAAATATTCATTTTATGGAGAAAGTCTTTTTTTGAAACTGCTGCTGTGGCTTCTTCTATATTAGCACTAATCGAAGTAGCACTTCTGATAAGCTGCCTTGATAGGACATATTCATTTTCTTTTACCAATCGTTTACCAAGAAAGACCAT
Organism: uncultured Bacteroidales bacterium; assembly: GCA_964567785.1. Classification (GTDB taxonomy): domain Bacteria; phylum Bacteroidota; class Bacteroidia; order Bacteroidales; family JAGOPY01; genus CAZMOK01. Next base: position 24,430 of record CAZMOK010000040.1, read on the forward strand.
CTTTACTGAAAACTCAAATGCCTTTTCTGCTACAATACTTTTCATTTTTCTTATTCATCGGAATAAAAGAAAAAAATACCTGTCCACTTTATTAATTTTTAATCATTATTTTTAACAATTCATATCAACTGATAACTGATAACTGATAACTGATAACTGACGATCGTGAGCAATATTATCG
>CAZMOK010000041.1:0-8460 GCA_964567785.1 uncultured Bacteroidales bacterium
ACATGAAAATACCCGCGCTCTTTACCAATCCGGTTGCAGTAACCTGATATCCTTCACTGACTTGATGGCCCGGTCGGAAAAGAAATCAGCAGCCGGGAAGATCCGGAAACGCCCGCCGTCCTGTCCCTCGCCTTCGTCAACAACCATGAACTCCGACTGGTCGTTGCGGTTCATCACCTCGCTGAAAGTGAAAACGGCCCGGTACCCGTCGAGGCCGGCTATGACAAAATATCCGTTTTTGATCTTTTCGCTGCCGGCCGGAAAATATTCTGCAAGCAGTTCTTTCAGAAGGATCCCTTTAAAAGGGGTTGTGCTGTGTATTCCCTTTCCGCGGCCGTAAAAGATCGTTTCGTAGGTGAGCTGCAACTGGTCGGCGGGAAGTCCGTTGACCTCCCTCAGTTCCTTGTCTCCATCCTTTATGGTGAAGGCGGGGGAATGCATGGGCGACATGCCTTTTTCAACTTCATAGTGCACATCGGCCGAAAGGATCGTGATCTTTGAGGGGTTTTCGATGTTCCTTTCGGTGATGAGGTCGCTGCTGCAGATCAGCTTTGTGTTTTGGGGCATGGGCCACAGCTCGTTGGTCTTGCTTGGCACTATCCGGGCAACCTCCGTGGCAATGATGATGCCGTGGCGGTTCACCGGGTAATAGATCTCGCCCCAGCTTATGACAACTTTGTCGCCGGCGTTGTTTTCCACCACAACATACTGGTCGATGATCGGCCCGAATTCGTCCCTGTTCTTCTTTTCCACCACAACATCGTTCAGGATGTCGTAGAGGGAGTAGCCATCATACCGGTACGCTCCGATAAAGCTGTTGCCGTCGCCCTCGAACTCTGCCTCCTTCACTATGCACGATCTCTTTTCGAACTGCCCGAGATCCAGTGTCACCGGTTTTTCCACTTCACCATCCACCATAACTGATGCGGGCCCCGACAGATAATGGGTAGGGGCGTCATCATAAAAATCATTGTTTTCCTGGGCATTCAAAGCTGTCATAACAAAAACACAAATAACAATTAAACCTAACTTTTTCATCTATTCTTAAATCTTAAATCTTACATCTTAAATCATCAGTCCATCACATCAAACTTTATTCCCTGTGCCAGCGGCAGGTCGGTGCTGTAGTTGATGGTGTTCGTCTGCCTGCGCATGTATGCTTTCCAGGCATCGGAACCTGATTCCCTGCCTCCGCCGGTCTCTTTCTCGCCGCCGAAGGCGCCTCCAATCTCGGCCCCGTTGGTGGCTATGTTCACATTGGCGATGCCGCAGTCTGAACCTTCGTGCGAAAGGAATTTTTCGGTTTCATGCACGTTCTTCGAGAAGATGGCCGACGATAGCCCCTGCGGCACATCATTGTGGATTCCGATGGCTTCTTCCACCGTCTTGTATTTCATAAGGTAGAGAATGGGGGCAAAGGTTTCTTCCTTCACTATCGGGAGGTTCCCTTCCACTTCTGCAATACAGGGAACAACGTAACAGCCTGACTCATATCCTTCTCCTTCCAGTACCTGTCCGCCATAAATGATCTTACCGCCCTGTTCCTTTATGGTTTCCTGTGCTTTTACAAAAGTGTCCACCGCCTTCCTGTCGACCAGCGGGCCCACTACGGTTTCCTCATCCAGCGGATGCCCCACCTTGATCTGTTCGTAGGCTTTCAACAGTTTCTCCTTGAAAACATCGTACATGCAATCATGGATGATCAGTCTCCTGGTTGAGGTGCAACGCTGTCCTGCCGTTGCGATTGCCCCGAACATACTGGCCCTTAATGCCATGTTCTTATTCCCGTACTGCGAAACAATGATGGCATTGTTCCCGCCCAGTTCCAGGATGGTACGCCCAAGTCTTTCACCCACGATCCTTGCAACCCTTTTACCAACGGGTATGGATCCGGTAACAGAAATGAGGGGCACTCTTTTGTCGGCCAGGAAATCATCGCCCACATATTTGGAGCTTGCAGCAATGAGGTTGAGCACACCGGGCGGTACGTCGTTTTCTTCAAATACCTTTTGAATGATGTTGTGCACAGCCACAGCGCTCAGCGGCACTTTCGAAGAAGGCTTCCAAAGGACGACATCGCCGCACACCAGGGCGATCATGGCATTCCATGCCCAGACCGCCACCGGGAAGTTAAAGGCCGATATTACGCCAACCACACCCAGGGGGTGGTACTGGTCGTACATCCTGTGACCGGGGCGTTCGGAGTGCATGGTGAACCCGTAAAGCTGCCTCGACAGCCCAACGGCAAAGTCGGCTATGTCGATCATTTCCTGGACCTCGCCAAGGCCCTCCTGGTAGATCTTTCCCATTTCGTAAGAGACCAGCCTGCCTAAAGGCTCCTTGTATTTCCTGAGTTCATTGCCGATCTGCCTGACAATTTCCCCCCTTTTCGGGGCCGGCATCACCCTCCAGGTCCTGAATGCCTCCTCTGCCTGCCTGATCAGTTCATCATAATCATCCCAGGTCCCCTGGTTTACCAATCCGATCAGTTTACCGTCGGCAGGGGAGTGGGAATCCAGTTTTTCACCTTTGGTTTTTAACCATTCGCGGCCGTTGTGGGCCCCGTAATTGGTATCTTTTATACCGAGCTGTTTGAGTGTGCTTGCAATGTTGTGATCCATGCTTTTTGCTGTTTTGTTTTTTTTACCAGATTATTTATGCTGAGAAAGTGATAGATTGAAGTTTATTGACCGATATTCCCGGCTTTTTTCCTGAATTCCTCATAGGCTTTTTCAACGGCATCGTCCATTTTTGTGTGGAGGGCGTCATAAGCCTCAAGTAATTTGACTGCTTTGGGGGTGAGGGTTGTCCTGCCCCCTTCCTTGCCGCCCCGCACACTCTCGACAAGCTGGTAGCCAATGAGCTCTTCAGCCTTTTTTATGTCGCCCCAGGCTTTACGGTAACTTATTCCCATCTCTTCTGCAGCTTTCCTGAGTGAATTGTGATCATTTATCTTTTTCAACAGGCTGTAACGGTCTTCCTCAATAATGCCTTCCCCGGTTATGGACGACAGCCACAGCTTATAGTTCAATAATATTTCGAATCTGCTTGCTTTGGGTCTCTTCATTTTTTGTCCTGTTCTTTTTTCGATATGTATTCATACACATAACGGAGGGCAAAAGTAAGTATTATAGATTGAAATTATAAACAATTTATCGTACCTTCATGTGAACAATAAGCCGGTCGAAAACCTTTAATAAAAAACCAAAACTTTAATACCATGAAAAATTTTGTACAGTTTTTAGTATTAGTGATAGTATTTTCATTTGCAGGATCGAAGCTCTATGCGCATTGCGAGGTGCCCTGCGGCATTTATGATGATAAGATGCGCATCCAGATCATCGAGGAACACATTACCACCATCGAAAAGGCCATGAACCAGATCAAGGAACTCCAGGAGGCCGATGAGATTAATTACAACCAGCTTGTAAGGTGGATCGAAACTAAAGAATATCATGCAAAGGAAATACAGCATATTGCCGACCAGTATTTCATGACCCAGCGTATCAAGCCTGCCGAGCAGGGTGACGAGGAAGCATACGACAAATACATCTCACAGCTCACTCTCATGCATGAACTTCTCATCTATTCCATGAAGTCGAAACAGACCCTTGAACAGCAATGGATCGATAAGATGAGGGAGACTGTCGACAAGTTTGAGCTGGCCTATTTCGGCAAGCCCATTGAAATGATCGAAGAGCACACACATTAAATAGCTGTTGGCTGTTAGCTGTTGGCTTTTAGTCTGATCATTTGGTAAAATCCCGTTTATCCAACAGCCAACAGCCAATAGCCATCAGCCAACAAAAAAGCCATCCCCGTTTCAGGAGATGGCAGGAATTATTTGAATTCTGGTTTAATGGTTAGTCGTCCTGGAGGTCTTTGACCACTTCGATAAGTTCAGGCAGGTCCATTCCGAGCTCTTTAAGATGAGAAATTTTCGGAACTCCGTTCTTGGTCCACCCTCTTCTGAAATACACCGCATCAATGAGTTTTTCGTAACGGTCTTCACGATAATTGCGGATTATCTTCATCTTTTCCTTGGTTGACTTTCCGTCCGGATCCACCTTTACGATCTCCCGGAGTTGCTGATCATACCTGTCTGCCCGTGATTCATACTCTTCAACTGTTAAAGGCCCTGCTGCCCTATAGGGCTGTGCATCATACTTTCTGGTTCCATAACCTCTGCGGATGTTAAATATACGCTGAAAATTATAAACCCTTTCCGATTGTTTGATCATTTCATACTTGTCGAAGGGTTTCCCTGTTACTGCCTTGAAGATGGTTACATAGTTATCGATATGTTCAGGTACTTTGGCGGGTTCATCGGTTTCGGCATTATCTGCCGGCTCAACGTCGTTCCAGGGAAGTTTGCAGAGTCCCACAAGCCCGAACCAGGTTCTGGCCATCGGGAAGTAATGGAGTGCTTCTGCCTTATCTTCAAATGTGGGGATCTGGTTGTTCACCATATCCATGAAGATCAGCCAGGCCTCATCGTGCTGGGGACCTTTGTTTGTCATGGCAAAACCACCTTGCTGTGCAAGCGATTCCTTGCTTACGTATTCTGAGTATTCCAGGCCTTTGTTTTCCATCCCGATATCATTCAGGAAATCGGGATCGCCCCAGCCTTTTTCGATAAACATTTCCTTCGCTTTGCGAACACCCATACCTGCTACGAGCCCGAATCCTTCGCCTCTTGCAAGCTGGTGAAGCAGCTCCATGGCCGAATCGGCATTGCCGAAGTTAAGTTTCAGCCCACCCGTGCGTTCTTCGTTAAGGATACCACTTTCATAACATTCCATCAGGAAGGCCACTATAGTGCCCCATGAGATCGTACAGATGCCGTAGGTGTCGCAGTAAAAATTCGATTCTAATATATAATCGGGGCTGAAAATACCACAGTTTGAGCCCAGTCCGCCGGCGTTCTCGTATTCAGGTCCATCGACAATAACTTTCTGACCTTTGTATGGCCCTGTGCGGAGTTCATAATTATCCACCCCCTTGGCGCAGGACATATTGCAACCGATCCAGCATCCGTCAGGAATTCCCTGTGTAAAGCGAGCCTTCCATACTTCCGAATGTATGGCGTTAGCCTCTGGATGACTTCCGAATTTGTAATTATTTACCGGGAGAAGGTCGTAATCATTCATTATGTTGACGAGGTGGGCTGTGCCTTTTGTCTTCATTTCCGACTGGCTTTCATCGAGCTCCCGCATCTCCTTGTTAAACCTTTTGCCTCTTTCTATAATAGCATCTAGGTCAACTACATGATTCAGATTTCCTTTCACACCGGGAATTTTAACAACCATAGCACGGATCTTTTTATCCCTGAAAACGGTGCCAATACCCCCACGGCCTGCTTGTTTCAGCCTTATCAGTTTCCTTTTTGGGTCGTAGAACGAAAAGTTCAGCATACCTATATTTGAATGTTCGGCAGCCGCGCCGGTACTCACCACGCCGATATTCTTTTTGTCTTTATCATCATCCGCATACAACCCGGTCAGTCTTTCCGCCAGTAAATGGCTGTCGACATCCTCGGTATCCATTTCGCTAATGGTAACCTTGTGGTTTACTCCGTCGATAAACACAATAACATCTTTTTCGGCCTTGCCCTGGATCTCCATTGCATCGAACCCGGCAAACTTAAGGAACGGACCAAAAAAACCTCCCACGTTACTGTCGATGGGAATGTCAGTTAAAGGTGAAAGAGAAACGCAGATGGATTTACCAGTTCCTGAATACTGGGTTATCCCGCCGATTGGCCCTGAAGAAATATTGATTTCGTTTTCGGGATCATTCCATCTGGTATCAGGTTTTGTGGCATCCCACAACAACCGGAGGCCGTATCCTCTTCCCCCGATGAACTTTTCCTTGACAACAGGCGGAACATCCTTTTCCTTTATCTCTGCCGAACCGACATTTACGTACAATATCTTGTCTGTATAACCTTTTTCCAGTGGTTTCCAGTCGTACGACCATTCATTGAGCACTTTCTGAGTTTTATTTATAGTTTCAGCATCCATATCAGGCGGTTTTTCTATTGTTTAGTAATTAACAATACAAAAGTATAAATTTTGATTAAGCTGTGGCCTTAAAGGTTGATAATTAGCCATATGCAGACCTTTGCATATCGAAATTAGTTTTGAAGATCAGGCCATTACAAGATGTTTCGAATTCAGAAATGGTTTATTTGGAAACGGTATAAATTTCACCGGTTCTGACATAAATCGTATTTTTGTGTTCTATAGCGAGTTAAGTCAGCCATGGAAGATAATTATGCTAAACTGAAAGCTGCAACCGTAGGTATTGCAGGTTGCGGGGGATTGGGTTCGAACTGTGCTGTATCACTGGCCCGTGTTGGTATAGGGAAACTAATAATAGCCGATTTCGATACTGTTGACCGGTCGAACCTTAACAGGCAATACTTCTTTTTCGAACAGATAGGGAGGAAAAAGGTATATGCCCTGAGGGAGAACATCCTGAAGATCGACCCGGGAGTCAAGATTGAGGCGCACGATGTGAAGATAAATGAAGAAAACGTTCTGTCGATTTTCGGTAAATGTGATGTAATAGTGGAAGCATTTGACCGGGGAGAGGAGAAGATGATGCTGGTGGAGACCGTACTGGAAAAAATGCCTGATAAACAGATCGTCACTGCCGTAGGGCTTGCCGGATGGGGAAGAAATAATGCACTTCGAATGCGGCAGTCGGGGAACCTTTACATTTGCGGCGACGAAGTTTCGGAGACCAGCGCCTCTCTTCCGCCGCTTGGGCCAAGGGTTGGCATTGTTGCAAATATGGAGGCGAACCAGGTACTGGAGATCCTGCTGGGTGAAGTGGATTTGAATGAGGCGGATGATGATCTGAAAAACGACAAAAAATAACTATTTGACGTATCTATGGAAATAACACTGAATAATCGCAAAGAGAGGATAGATGCAGATACCCTGACCGTATCGGAGTTGCTGAAACTGAAGAATTACACTTTCAGGTTGCTCGTTACCAAAATCAACGGTAAACTGGTGAAGAAGGATAAAAGGGATGAAGCCGTGATCAAAGACGGCGACGATGTTACCGTACTGCATATGATCAGCGGCGGTTGATCAATCCTGCAACACTTCCGCAACTACAAACGTGCTTCCCCCAATAAAGACCAGGTCGTTTTCAAAGGCATTTTTCAATGCATCTTCATACGCTTTTCCGACACTACCGTAAGCTTCGCCTTTCAGTCCTGCCTGTGTGGCATACTTTTTCAGCGTATTTTCATTCATAGCCCTTGGGATCTTTGCCCTGCAGAAATAACAGGCCGCATCCCCGGGCAGGAGCCGTAAGATATTTGAAGGGTCTTTGTCGCCCACGGTGCCGAAAACAATGTGGAGTTTGTTGTATTCGATGGCCTTCAATTGCTCCAGCACAGCCTTTATCCCGTCTTCGTTGTGGCCTATGTCACATATCACAAGCGGGGATTTGCCCAGCACCTGCCACCTTCCTCTGATCCCGGTCAATGACTGAACCTCTTTTATTCCTGTTTCAATGTCTTTCCGTGATATACTGAACCCCATTTCACTCAGCATCCGGCAAGATTCAAGCACGGTAACCAGGTTTTCTGCCTGGTATTTTCCGGGCAAACCTGAAAGCAGCTTGATCTTTTCACCGGATGTTAAATCCTCAAATTCTGCCTCCAGCAGCCCTTCTTTTGTCATTTTTCCGATCCGGAGCAGTTTGTAATGCAGATCGGCGAAAACGACAGGTGAGCCGGCCCTGAGGGCTGTTTCCCTGAAAACGCCTGACACTTTCTCCTGTCTTTTTCCAATAACTACCGGTATCCCCGGCTTTATGATCCCCGCCTTTTCTTTTGCTATCTTTTCCATGGTATCACCCAAAAAAGCAGTGTGGTCCATGCCTATGTTGGTGATGACAGACAGCAGAGGCTTCACAATATTTGTAGAATCAAGCCGTCCGCCCATGCCTGTTTCAAGTACAGCAATATCGACTTCATTTTTCCTGAAGTGCTCCAGCGCCATCCCGAAGGTGTATTCGAAAAAAGAAGGGTGGATGTCGTACAGCCGGTCTCTGTGCTCCTCAACAAAAGCTGTAACTTCTGTCTCTGAGATCATTTCACCGCTGATCCGGATCCTTTCCCTGAAATCTTTAAGGTGAGGCGATGTATAAAGTCCCGTTTTATACCCGGCCTTTTGCAATATGGCAGCAAGAAAATGTGAAACACTGCCCTTGCCGTTAGTTCCGGCAATATGGACAAACCTTATCCCGTCCTGCGGGTTGCCGAGCCTCACACATATCTGGCCTGTATTGGTGAGGTCTGTCTTATAGGCGGCCGGACCGATGCGCTGGAACATCGGAAGCTGCGAGTACAGAAAATCAAGGGTTTCTTTATAGTTCACAGAGCTAAATAACTAAACACTAAACACTAAACACTAAACACTAAACACTAAACACTAA
>CAZMOK010000041.1:8560-23812 GCA_964567785.1 uncultured Bacteroidales bacterium
ACTAAACACTAAACACTAAACACTAAACACTAAACACTAAACACTAACTATTCAAAAGCCTCTTGATCTCATTCAGTTTCATGAGGGCTTCCACGGGAGTGAGGGTGTCAATATCGGTATTCAGGATGTCTTCCTTGATCTGGTAGAGTAGAGGATCGTCGAGCTGTATGAAGCTGAGCTGCATCTCGCCCGTGGTTTTTCCGCTGAGTTCCTTCGACTTTCTTGTTATTTCCTCGCTGGTGTGTGACTGTTCGAGCACTTTCAGCAGCAACTTTGCCCTTTCGATCACCTTCGGGGGCATCCCAGCCATCTTTGCCACGTGTACCCCGAAACTGTGCTCACTGCCTCCCTTTTTCAGCTTCCGGAGGAAAATTATCTCATTTCCTATCTCTTTAATGGAAATATGATAATTCTTCACCCTTTTCCTCGTGGCTGCAATTTCATTCAGTTCGTGGTAATGCGTTGCAAACATCACTTTAGGGCGGAATGCCGGATGGTCGTGCAGGAACTCGGTGATTGCCCAGGCTATCGAGATACCGTCGTAAGTACTGGTGCCGCGTCCTATTTCATCGAGAAGGATGAGGCTCCTGCTTGAAATATTGTTAAGGATACTTGCAGTTTCGTTCATCTCCACCATGAAGGTCGATTCGCCGGAGGAGATGTTGTCGGAAGCCCCTACACGGGTGAATATCTTGTCGACCATGCCTATCCTGGCGCTACTTGCCGGAACAAAGGACCCCATCTGTGCAAGAAGCACGATAAGGGCCGTTTGCCTCAGCAGTGCCGATTTACCCGACATGTTCGGCCCGGTGATGATCAGTACCTGTTCCTTCTCTGTATCCAGGTAAACATCGTTGGCAACATATTCTTCGCCAAGGGGCAGCTCCTGTTCAATCACCGGGTGGCGGCCGTTGCGTATGTCGATCTTGAGGTCCTCGCCGATCACCGGCCTGGAATAATTCTGGCCGGTTGCAATATCGGCAAATGACAAAAGGCAGTCGAGCCGGGCCAGCAGCGAAGCGTTTAGCTGGATAGGCCTGATGTAATCTTCCAGCGCGATCACGACCTGTTCGAACAGTTCAGCTTCAAGTGAAAGTATCTCTTCCTCTGCGTTGAGTATCTTCTGTTCGTATTCTTTCAGCTCTTCGGTTATGTACCTCTCGGCATTTACCAGCGTCTGTTTCCGGTGCCATTCGGATGGGACCTTTTCCTTATGGGCATTCGTGACTTCAAGGTAGTAACCAAAAACGTTGTTGTACCCTATCTTGAGCGAAGGGATGCCCGTGCGTTCCATTTCCCTTTCCCGGATCTGCTTGAGGTAATCTTTTCCTGAAAATGCGATGTTTCGGAGTTCGTCGAGGTGCCCGTTCACCCCCTTCCGAATTATACCTCCTTTATTGATCATCGCAGGCGGGTCGGGATTGATCTCTGCTTCGATCCTGTTGCGGATGGTTTTGCAGAAATTGAGCTGTTCGCCTATCTTTTTCAGGCCGGGGTCGGGGGTCTTTTCACATTCCGATTTTATTTTTTCGATGGCCTGCAGCGAATTGGCAAGCTGAACGACTTCCCGGGGGCTGACCCTGTGCACTGCTGCCTTTGAGATGAGCCTTTCCAGGTCGCCTGTTTCTTTCAGCAGTTTTTTTATTGTCTCTGAAAAGTCACTGTTACCTGTCAGGAACTCAACAATGTTCAGCCTCTCCTCTATGGGCTGTTTTTCTTTGAGGGGCAGGACGATCCACCGTTTCAGCAGCCTCGATCCCATAGGTGTGGTTGTCTGGTCGAGGATATCCAGAAGTGTCCTGGCATTTTCGTTGAAAGTTTGTACCAGTTCAAGGTTCCGGATGGTGAACCTGTCGAGCCACACGTGCTTGTCTTCTTCGATCCTTGATAGGCTTACAATGTGTTTCAGCTTGTCGTGGTGGGTTTCCGAAAGGTAATGGAAGGCCGCACCTGCGGCAGTGATACCCATTTCCATCTCTTCAACGCCAAATCCTTTCAGGGACGTCGTCCCGAAATGCCTCGTGAGGGATTCGTAGCCAAAATCAACGGTAAACACCCAGTCATCAAAAGAAAAGGTATAGAACTTTTCACCGAAGCGGTCGAAAAACTGCTGCCTTTTCGACTTCTGCACCACCACTTCGCTTGGCTTGAAGCTTTGCAGGAGCTTGTCTATGTAATCATTTGTCCCCTGGGCCAGGTAGAATTCACCTGTGGAGATGTCGAGGAAGGCTATCCCCGATTTCTTCCCTTCGAGGTGGATGCTGGCAAGGAAATTATTTTCCTTTTGTTCAAGTATCCTGTCGTTGTAGGATACCCCCGGTGTGACAAGTTCGGTCACGCCCCTTTTTACGATCTTTTTGGCAAGCTTGGGGTCTTCGAGCTGGTCGCAGATGGCAACACGTTGCCCGGCCCTGACCAGTTTCGGGAGGTAGGTGTCGAGTGCATGATGTGGGAACCCCGCCAGGTCCACATAGGCAGCGGCCCCATTGGCCCTTTTTGTCAGGACGATACCCAGTATTTTCGATGTTTTGATAGCATCCTCGCCGAAGGTTTCATAGAAATCACCCACCCTGAACAAGAGCAAAGCATCGGGGTGCTTGGCCTTGATGGCATTGTACTGCTTCATCAGGGGTGTCTGTGATATGTCTTTATTGGTTGCCACAAATTAACTTTCAACCGCACAAAATTAAAAGGATACCCACCCTCAGGCAACTGCCAGACGACATATGTGCATAAATGAAAAGGATTGTTGAAAAATATAATTGCAAAATTAGTCTATTTAGCCCGTTATCCGATTATTTTAATGCCTTTATAATGAATATCTTTGTAGGTGATGCCAAGGAAATTATCAAACGATGAGCTGGGAAGGCTCTCAGCCGGGGAGTTCAGGAAAGCTTCAAAAGCCCCTGTGGTCATCGTACTTGACAATATCAGGAGCCTTAACAACATAGGCTCGGTTTTTCGCACTGCCGATGCTTTCAGGGTTGAAAAGATCTGCCTCTGTGGCATTACGGCAATCCCTCCCAACAAAGATATCCACAAGACCGCACTGGGCTCCACCGAATCGGTGGAATGGGAGTATTACGAAGATGCTGCTGATGCCGTGAATGAATTGCAGAATAAAGGCTACAGTGTTTTTGCGATTGAGCAGGTGGATACCAGCGTGCCGCTGAACCTCTTTGAGACCGGTAGCATCAACCGGATTGGTTTTGTGTTTGGTAATGAAATAAAGGGTGTGGGTGAAAAAGTGGTGAAAAAAGTTGATGGGTGTATCGAGATCCCGCAGTTCGGCACCAAGCACTCTTTCAATATCGTGGTAAGTGCCGGTATCGTGCTTTGGGATATATTCTGTAAAATGAAGATCAGCTTCGAATGAATGAATCAGAAATAAGGGCCAGCCTCACCGGGGCATTCCCCTTTGAGCCTACAACAGGGCAGCATGAGCTGATCAGCAGGTTAAGCGGTTTTCTTTTCAGTGCCGACGAGAAACAATTATTTGTGCTGAGGGGGTATGCCGGGACCGGTAAAACGAGCATGGTAAGCGCCCTTGTCAAGGTGCTGCCGTCACTTAATTTCAAACCTGTTTTGCTAGCCCCCACCGGCAGGGCTGCCAAAGTCATGGCCGGATACGCAGGTAAAACCGCAAAAACCATCCATAAAAGGATATACTTTCAGAAGTTCACGCCCGACGGCCGGATGGTTCTCACTATGCAGAAAAATCTCTTCCGAAGAGCCGTATTCATTATTGATGAAGCTTCGATGATACCCGGGGAGGCCATGGAACAGGAACAGCTTTTTTCGGCGCATAATCTGCTTGACGATCTAATGGATTATGTGTTTTCAGGTAAGGATTGCAGGGTGATCTTTATAGGTGACACGGCACAGCTCCCCCCTGTGGGCACCAAACTAAGCCCGGCACTCAACGCCCGGTATCTCAAATCAAGATATTCGGTCGATATTATCGAATACGAGCTCGACCAGGTGATGCGCCAGTCACTTGAATCCGGGGTACTTTCAAATGCCACCGGGATAAGGAACATGATAGGGCAGGAGGATCCTTCCGTGCAGGTTTTTAACCTGAACAATCAGGAGGATGTGCAGGAAGTTGAAAGCGATTACCTGGAAGATCTTCTGGTGGGCAGCTATTCCGGCGATAAAATAGAAGGCTCCATCATTGTCACAAGGTCGAACAAGCGGGCCAACTTATATAACCGGGAGATCAGGAACAGGATACTTTACAGGGAGTACGAGATAGAGGCCGGCGACCTCATGATGATCGTCAAGAACAATTATTTCTGGCTGCCCGAAAATTCTGAGGCAGGTTTTCTCGCCAACGGAGATATCATCGAGATCATGGGTGTGAGGAATTTTGAGGAAGTCCACGGTTTCCGCTTTGCTGATGTTACCATCAGGCTGCTCGATTATCCGGATCAGCAACCTTTGGACGTAAAGATAATGCTGGATACGATAATGGCAGAAACCCCTTCACTGAGCAGGGAAGACGGCAGGAAACTGTACCTGCATGTACTGCAGGATTATGAGGATATCCCCGAAAAGTCGAAGAGGGCCGAAAAGGTCAGGGTTGATCCGTATTACAATTCGCTTCAGGTTAAATTTGCCTATGCAATGACATGTCACAAGACCCAGGGCGGGCAATGGGAGCGGGTTTTTATCGATTATTTCCGGATCACTCCTGAAACATTGGATACATCAGCCCTGAGATGGTTGTATACTGCAGTTACAAGGTCGACCGATAAAGTTTACCTTCTTGGCTACCCTGAACATTGCTTTGTGAGATAAGTAGATGATTAAGTGCTAATGAATTTTTCTGAATAACACCCTCTGAACATATATGTTTTACAGATGTATTATTTTTCTGCAAAAAACTGGGGATTAAAGATTTGGAATAACCCCCGATTAATTGTTTACTTTTGTATCACCAATAGCACTGAGCCTCTGAACAATCAGAATATTAACTTGTTTATTTTTAGATATCTGCATTAAAATTGGAAGGAAAAGGAAAAATCAGTAAGCGAAAGAAGGATCATATTGATCTGGCTTTCAATTCGAGAACAGGCCTTCCTGAGCAGGACATAAGGTTCAATTATGAACCTATTCTTGCAGGCCATTCTGATAAGCCACTTGACCCTTTTGATTTTCTGGGTAAAGAAGTGAGAAATCCTATGTGGGTTTCGAGCATGACAGGAGGCACAGGAGATGCAAGGCATATTAACCAGAACCTTGCAAAAGCTTGCAACGAGTTCGGTTTTGGAATGGGTTTGGGTTCATGCAGGCCACTTCTTGATAGCGATGAGTTCTTTGAAGATTTTAATTTACGTCCCGTAATAGGCGATGATCTTCCTTTCTATGCGAATTTGGGTATAGCCCAGCTTGAGGAGATGGTTCAAAAAAAGGAGACTACCAAGATTACAGACCTTGTGGGCAGGCTAAAGGCCGATGGATTGATCATTCACGTCAACCCACTGCAGGAGTGGCTACAACCGGAGGGTGACCATTTCAACACCCCCCCGATTGAAACCATTGAGGCAGTGATCGATCTTACAGGGCTTAGCATCATTGTTAAAGAGGTAGGGCAGGGTATGGGCCCCGAAAGCCTCAGGGCATTGTTGAAACTTCCTATTGCAGCGATCGAGTTCGGTGCGTATGGGGGTACAAACTTTGCAAAGCTTGAGCTTCACAGGTCGGATGAAAGCAAGAGATCTTACTATGAGCCTATTTCAAAGATCGGCCATAACGCTTTCGAAATGGTTGAATTCATTAACCGGATCGCAAAGGAGGATGATATCCGGGATAAGAACCTGATTGTATCAGGTGGCATCACCTCTTTTATTGATGGTTACTATCTGGTCGAGAGATCAGAGCTAACAGCTGTTTACGGGCAGGCATCATCATTCCTCAGGCATGCAAAGGAATCGTATGATCAGTTACAGGAATATATAAAGTACCAGATCAATGGCCTGAAACTGGCAGAATCCTATTTCAGGCTGAAATCATAACAGGATCAATGAAAATAAATGGTGTAATAAAAGGATTTTCAAAGCTTTCGAAAGAAGAAAAGCTTTCTGTGGTGGCTGGTTTCTACCACGATGGGGATACACTCATCAAGGAGCTTAGTTCATATTGGCATGACGACCCCAATAAGCAGAGACTTTTTGAGGAATTCAGCGAAAATACCGTTACGAATTATTTCTTTCCGTTCGGAATAGCACCCAATTTCAGGGTCAATGGCAAAGATTACCTGGTGCCTATGGTGATCGAAGAAAGTTCCGTTGTTGCGGCAGCTTCCAGTGCAGCAAAGTTCTGGGCGGGTAAAGGCGGCTTTCACGCGGAGGTTATTTCAACAGAGAAAATAGGCCAGGTACACTTCCTCTGGGAGGGAGACAAAAAGAAGCTTGAATCCCACATGCCTGTTCTCAAGCAGAAACTGATAAAGGAGACAGAGCACATCACCCATAATATGAGACACAGAGGGGGAGGCGTACTCGATATCGAGCTGGTTGACATGACCGGTGAAATTGACAATTATTACCAGCTAAAGGCCAGTTTTGATACGGTTGACTCAATGGGAGCAAATTTCATCAACTCCTGCCTTGAGGAATTTGCGCTGATCCTTAAGAGATACTTCAAAGAAACAGAAGATTTTAAAGGAAAGGAGAAAGAGTGCGAGGTCATCATGGCGATACTTTCCAACTACACACCGGATTGCCTCGTGAAGACATGGGTCGAATGCCCGGTTGAAGATTTCAACGACTGCGACAACAACATGAGCGGTGAAAAGTTTGTGTGGAAATTTAAGAAAGCAGTTGAAATAGCCCAAAAAGATACTTACAGGGCCACAACTCACAATAAAGGTATTTTCAACGGTATCGATGCCATAGTGCTGGCGACCGGAAACGACTTCAGAGCGATAGAAGCCGCAGGACACACCTATGCATCGAGGACAGGAAAGTATACAAGCCTCACAAATATCGAGGTCAGGGACGGAATGTTCAGGTACGAGCTCCGGATACCCCTGGCATTGGGCACTGTGGGAGGACTTACCAAGCTGCATCCGCTTGCAAAGATCTCGCTTGAGCTCCTCAGCAATCCCGATGCGAAGGAACTCATGAAAATAGCTGCTGCCGTAGGCCTTGCAAATAACTTTGGTGCACTTAAATCGCTCATAACAAAAGGTATCCAGGTAGGGCACATGAAGATGCACCTTTTCAACATCCTGAACTTTTTCCACGCTTCCAAGTCCGAAAAGGAAAAAGCAGTAAAGTTTTTCAAAGACAAAAAAGTCAGTTTTAATTCGGTAAATGATTTCATACAAGAACTGAGGTCGAACAGCCTTAAGGGCGTTAAAATATGATCCCTTGCCGGGAACCCGCTTCTATTCCAACGGTAAATTTCTTATTACAGGTGAGTACCTTGTAATGTATGGTTCCCTTGCCCTGGCATTACCACTGAGGTACGGCCAGGAGATGTGTGTGGATCAAACTGATTCGGGTTTTCTGGAGTGGGCCGGTTATGATATTAACGGGTTGTGGTTCAAGGGAGAGTATGATCTGCCATCACTATCACTGCTTGAAACAAATGACAGAGAGAAAGCACTTTTGCTTCAGAAGATCCTTCGCACTGCTGATCAACAGAGTGGTGGTTTGATAAGGAAAAACAACGGACTGGTCATAAGCACAAGGGCAAATTTCGACAGACATTGGGGGCTGGGCACCAGTTCTACACTTATCAACAATATTGCAGACTGGCTTGGAACAGATCCTTTCAATCTTTTATGGGAACATTATGATGCCTCAGGGTATGATATAGCCTGTGCGAAGGAAAACAGCCCGTTGCTTTACAAGCTTTCCGAAAACAAACCGGTCATTGAGAGGGTACAGTTCCATCCATCTTTTTCTAACAAGATCTGGTTCGTTTATTCCGGCAGAAAACAGGATACCCGTGAAGGGGTGAAACGTTTTAGATCCGGGGTCAGGGTACCTGAAAATGTGATACTGAATGTTTCGGATATTACACGGGAAATTGTTTCAACCGGGAACCTGAATGAATTCATGGGAAAAATAGAGGAGCATGAGATGTTGATTGCGGGATTGCTGCAGACAGAAAGGGCGAAAGAGAAATTCAGCGACTTCAACGGGGCTGTAAAATCACTGGGTGCATGGGGCGGCGATTTCTTCATGGCAGTTACTGCAGAAGGCGAAGAATACGTCAGGAGTTATTTTGGAAAAAGGGGGCTGGAGGATTTTCTTTCATTCGATGAGATAACATTGCATCAAGGAATAAAGCCATTTAAGATTTAGATAAAGCAACGGTGGTTATTATTGCTAGTATTGTATCTTTGTAGATTATTCAGAGCCAGATCCAGAGATGTTTTTTAACAAACATGCTGTTCCGGAACGCAAGGAAGGCAGGGTTACCTGGAAGAGCCCTTCCAACATTGCTATCCTGAAATACTGGGGTAAAAGGTTTGAGCAGCTTCCTGTAAATCCCTCACTGAGTATATCGCTTACCAAGGCATTTACAGAAACAAGCGTTGCTTACAAACACAACCCGGGGAGCAAGGAATTTTCAGTCGGATTTTACTTCGAGGGTGCTGAGGACCGGGAATTCGCTGCCAGGGTAAAGAGATATCTTGAGAGGATATCCATGATCTATCCTGCCATTGGTGATTGCAGGTTCAGGATCGAAAGTTCCAATTCATTTCCCCATTCATCGGGCATTGCTTCATCTGCCTCTGCGATGAGTGCACTCGCATTATGTATCGGCAGTATTTTTAATAATTCCGAAGAAGAAGATGACCGGTTCCTTGACCGTGCATCTTATTTGGCACGAATAGGATCGGGGAGCGCAGCACGGTCGGTTTACGGAGGTTGGGCCCTCTGGGGTGAAACTCCTGAAGTGGATGGTTCAAGCAACGATTATGCCCTTTCAATCAATGAAATAGTACACGATGATTTCAGGGATATGCGCGATGCTATCCTCATAGTAAGCTCAGGCAGCAAGAAAGTTTCGAGCAGTGCCGGGCATCAGCTTATGGAACAGCATTTTTACAGGGAAGGCAGGCTTTCCCAGACGTCTGCCCGGCTTAGTGCCCTGCTTGGATCCCTGCGCAAAGGCCATTTCGACGATTTTATAAGAATCACTGAAAATGAAGCACTCAGTCTCCACGGGCTTATGATGAGTTCCGACCCTTCATATATTTTACTTAAGCCGGAAACCTTAGATATCATTAACAAAATCAGGCAATTCAGAGAACAATTTCAAATACCGGTTTGTTTTACACTCGACGCAGGTCCAAACGTTCATTTGATCTATCCGGCAAAGGTTTTAAAAGAGGTAAAGGGTTTCATAGAAAAGGAACTTTTAGCCTTGTGTGAAGAGGGTGAATGGATTGATGATCAAACTGGCAGCGGACCGGAAAAATTAAAGCAGGATTATGCTTAAACAGGGACGTACGGAAACTTTTTACGCAAAGATCATGCTCTTCGGTGAGTACGGGGTAATCTGTAACTCCATGGCGCTCACCATTCCTTATGCCCATTTCAAAGGAGAAATGGGCTTCATCAATGATGAAAAATATACCGAGTATGATTTTGCTGTTGAATCGAACAATTCATTGAAGACATTTGCTGACTATCTTCGTGAATTGCAGGATAAAGACGAGCTCTCCTTCAAGGCCGACCTGGGCAGGTTCGAGAGCGACATAAGGAACGGGCTCTATTTTGAGTCCTCTATACCTCAGGGTTATGGGATAGGCAGCTCCGGTGCACTTTGCGCTGCAATTTATCATGAGTATTCAATAAACGGAATACAGCAGAAGCGCTTTCTGACTACTGACGATATCATCGGTCTTAAGAGAGTGTTTTCACAGATGGAGTCCTTTTTTCACGGTGTAAGCTCAGGTCTCGATCCTTTGCTTTGCTATATTAAATACCCTTTGCTGATAAAGGATAAAGAACACATCCAGACAGTTGGCATACCCAGGAACCGTTTCAACAATAACGGTGCGATCTTCCTGATCAATACCGGAAAAGTGGGGAAAACCGGGCCACTGGTCAACACTTTTTTCGAAAGTTGCAATAGTGAAGAGTTCCAGAATAAGATAGATGAGATTTTCATACCTACCAATGATAATTGCATCAATGCACTCCTGAACGGAGAGATGTCTTCTTTCTTCTTATCTCTCTACCGGCTTTCTGAATTTCAATACGAACATTTCAAGCCCATGATCCCTCAAGGCTACGAAGAAATATGGAAAGATGGCCTGAATAGTGGTAATTATAACCTGAAGCTTTGTGGCTCGGGAGGGGGTGGATTCCTTCTCGGCATAACCGAAAATTATCCGGTCGCCCGGACTTATCTCCGCGACAGGGGTGTGGAACCCATACTTGTTTACATCAAGTCCTGATCGAATCGTACCGGCAGAGAATGCTCTTCCTGATAAAGGCACTATATTTGCGATCAAAGCATTGTTTTGAACAACAAACCGAACATAAGAACATTGCCCGGGAAGGAACTGAAAGAGTTTTTCAGTTCCATTGGTGAAAGGGATTTCAGGCGTAAACAGGTCGATGAATGGCTCTGGCAGAAAGCTGTAAGATCATTTGATGAAATGACCAATCTTTCACTGGGTACCCGCGACGCGCTTAAGGAAAAATATACAATTCACGGGCTGAAGACGAAATCAAAGCAAAAAAGCAGCGACGGTACCATCAAATATTCTTTCGAGCTTCACGACGGCCATGTCATCGAAGGTGTTTTGATACCTACACCCAACAGGATGACAGCCTGTATATCTTCGCAGGTGGGCTGTAACCTTGGCTGTAAATTCTGTGCAACCGGGATGATAAGGTATGTCAGGAACCTTGATTTTGACGAGATCTTCGACCAGGTAGCCATTATCGGGCAGGAGGCTTCCGAAGAATACGGTATACCCCTGTCAAACATTGTCTATATGGGAATGGGCGAACCATTGCTAAATTATCACAACGTGCTGAGGTCGGTCGAAAAAATAACTTCGCCCGAAGGGCTGGGGATGTCACCCCAGAGGATAACGGTTTCATCTGTGGGGATCGCACCTATGATCAGACAACTTGGTAAGGATAAGGTGCGCTTTAATTTTGCCCTTTCACTGCACGCACCTACCGATGAGAAGAGGAAAGAGATCATTCCTTATAACACCAGGAATACCATCAGCGATCTTGTGGAGGCAGTGCAGTTTTTCCACGAGCAGACTGGCACAAGACCAACCATCGAGTATGTGCTGCTGAAAAATTTCAATGATACCCGCCAGGATGCCGATGACCTGGCCCTGTTCTGCAAAAACTTTCCCGTTAAAATAAACCTCATCCAGTATAACCCGGTCGAGAACTCACCCTATGAAGATTCCGGCGAAGAAAGGATCGGAAAATTCAGGCAATACCTCGAAGCAAGGAATATGGTAGTCAATGTAAGAAGGAGCAGAGGTAAAGACATTGATGCAGCATGCGGACAGCTTGCCAACAAGATTATCAACAAAGGTCTGTCGAACCAATAAAACTGATAAAATGACTAAAGGAGATTTTACAGTATCAGGAAACATTATCGATGTTGTTTCCGGCCGTATCTATCGTGGAATTGTTGAGGTTGCAGACGGAAAGATCAAGAGTGTAAGGGAGGATGGAACAGCAACAGGGAACGATTTTATACTTCCGGGGCTCATTGATGCCCATATCCATATTGAAAGCTCAATGCTGGTGCCATCTGAATTTGCCAGGATTGCAGTGGCCCACGGCACGGTTGCTACCGTTTCGGATCCCCATGAAATTGCCAATGTGATGGGTCTGGAAGGTGTCGAATTCATGATCGAAAACGGCAGGAAGGTGCCGATGAAATTCTATTTTGGGGCTTCTCCCTGTGTACCGGCCACCGCATTTGAAACTTCGGGCGCTTCCATTGGCACAGAGGATCTCGAAAAACTTATGCGCAGGGACGACGTCCTTTACATGGCAGAAATGATGAACTATCCCGGAGTTATTTACGACGATTCTGAGATAAAACAAAAACTTGAAATAGCAAAGAGATACGGAAAGCCTGTGGATGGCCATTCTCCCGGTCTTCGTGGCAAAGACGCCAAAAAATATGTAGATGCCGGTATCAGCACCGATCACGAATGTTTCACCCTGGAAGAAGCACTCGAAAAGATCGGTTATGGAATGCATATCCTGATAAGAGAGGGCAGCGCCGCAAAAAATTTTGAAGCGCTTTCCGGCCTTCTAAAAACCCATCCCGAAAAAGTGATGTTCTGCTCTGACGACCGTCACCCCGACGACCTGGTTAAAGAACACGTAAACGGGATAGTGAAAAAAGCACTGGTAAAAGGCTATGACCCGATAAATGTGATCAGGGCCTGCACCCTGAACCCTGTCAGGCACTACGGCCTTGGTGTCGGCTTATTGCGGGAAGGTGATGCAGCCGACATGGTGATTGTTGACAACCTGGAAGATTTCAATATACTGAAAACCTATATTGACGGTCTGCCGGTGTCTGAAAAGGGAAAAAGCCTGCTGAAAAGTGCGGAGATCAGTCCCGTCAACCGTTTTGACGCCGCAAAGATCACAGAAAAGGACATTGAGATAGAAGCTGCCACTGGCCGTGTGCGGGTGATAGGCGCTCTTGACGGACAACTGGTGACAGAGTCACTCACCGACAGGGCTAATGTTACTGATGGAAAGCTGATACAGGATGTTAAAAGCGATCTGCTGAAGTTGGTCGTGATGAACAGGTACCGTGAATCTGAACCTGCAAAAGCTTTCATCAAGGGGTTTGGACTTAAAAGGGGTGCCATTGCTTCAACCGTTGCACACGACAGTCACAATATCATAGCGGTCGGGGCTGATGATAAAGACATTGTGACAGCCATTAACCTCCTGGTAGAAAGTAATGGGGGTATTGTTACAGTTGATGGGAAAAATCATGAGCTGTTGCCTCTTCCCGTAGCGGGTATCATGTCGGCTGATAACGGGTGGTCACTTGCCCGTAAATATGAAACTATCGATAAAAAGGCGAAAGAACTCGGATCAACTCTTGCAGCACCATTCATGACACTTTCCTTTATGGCCCTGCTGGTCATACCTGATCTGAAACTAAGTGACAAGGGTCTGTTCGACGGAAGCAAGTTTGAATACACTTCTTTAGAATTAATATAAATATCATCCTAAAAAGCTATCTATATATATTTTCATTGTATATACATAGAATTATTCTTTAATTTTGCCGAAAACTTTTTAGGATTATGACCAAATTTGAGCTTGATATTCAGAAACTCGAGCAAGCCTCGAGCAAATTGCGGGCCATGGCACATCCGATGAGGATTGCAATCCTGGAACTTCTCCACAACGACAAAAAGCTTAGTGTTACTGATATATATAAATCGTTGAGGATAGAGCAGGCTGCAGCTTCCCATCACCTCAACATACTCAAGAACAAAGGCATCCTTGTTTCACAAAGAGATGGAAAGAAGATATTCTACTCTTTGAAAAGTGATGTTCTCTCAGAGATCATAGACTGCATTAACAGGTGTAACGAAGAGGTTTAGGGCAAATCCCAGGTTTCTTTTACTTCCCAGTTAGGCCTCAGGTTGAGTGACGAAGGATAGAAGTAAACCTTTTCGGGCTGCAGGTTCAGTTTGTAATTACCTGTATCCCATTGCCCGTTGCGGTTTCTATCGTGCATAGCCTTTACCGTGTAATTACCCGGCTCAATAAGCGGGTACGACAGCACTGAGTCGCTCTTTACCACCACTTCATCCAGTGTTCCACCGTCTTCCCCCTTTATGTGAATAAGATATTGATGGTTACTTTCAGAACTGACTATAAGCTCAAGCTTTCCGTATTCGCTTTGCTTTAAGGTATTGAATCTAACAACGGTGGTATCATGGCTTATGCCGTAAATATCGGTGAAGGTTGAATCGGGTATGAAAAGCGTGTAGGTTTCCTCCTGCCTCCAGTTATATTCTATCAAACCCTTGCGATTGACCGGTCCTTTAAGTGAAAGTGAAAAATCAAGTGTATCTTTTCTGTCGTACAGGATCATCCCGGATGTGTCGAAACTTTCTACAGGCCTTGAAAACCCCAGCTTCAGAGGCCGGAAATAATCAATTGTCCGTCCCTGTGCGTCAAGCCTGATCTTTAAATTCTCCTTTTCCTCTTGCTGTTTCTTTTCACGTCTCGTTTCAAAGCCTGTTTTGAATATCAGCCTGACTGTGTCATGTTCCATTTGCTTCTCGTGTACTTTCAGTGTGAGTGTATCAGGATTGAATCCGGTCATCCAGAATGTGAGTGTATCCCCGTTTTCATCGGGTTCTTTCAGGAACCAGTTTGTTATTGTTGTATCAGGTTCCAAAATGGTTAAACCTAGACTGTCGGGGGGATATCTGAAAGAAAGAACGAAATGGTTGCTGTCTTTAACGTTTGCCGAAAGAAGACTTTGGGCTGAGTCGATTTCGGTAAAAAGATTGAGCGTATAGAAGTTTTCAGGTTTGCTGACAGGCTTTTTAACTATTTCAAGGCTGTCGGAACCTATCGTCGTATCGGATGAAACCACTGTATCCAACCTGAACATATATTCGGGTTTGACCAGCGAATCGAGGAAAGCAATACTTTCGTTGGGAAGGTCATAAATATAATTGGCATTGTTATCTGCCAGTGCGAATATTTTATAGGGCCTGTCTTTCAGATTGTTCAGACTGAACTCCCCCGTTTCGGTTGTTTTTGTTGTACTTAATGGTCTCACATAAAGCGGGAGGGAATCAAGCGGGATTGTATCATTTGTGTTGAGGTAAAGCATTACCAGGATGCTTTCCACAGGACTTTGGGTGAAAGCATCGACGACCTGGCCTGTCAACGAGAGTGAATCGATCTCATCGCCGGTTGAAAGCACATACTCAAAATTCGACCTGGGGTTTTTTTCGGTAATGTCAACGATGGCATCCCCGAAGTAGATAGTATAGGTGGTGTTTGGCTGCAGGTCTTCCTGGAAACTGACCTGTACACTTTTGCCCCTCACCCGGGTATCGGGAAATTTTTCAAGAGGGGGAGAAATGAACATCTCTTTCCTGGGGTTCTCGAGGTTTACAAACTCGTTGAAGGTAACGGAGAACCCGTCACTGTTGAAATTGGTCGAATAATTAGGAGGTTCTGCTTCCACCGGTTCCGGTGGTTCCTGGTCCTCCGGTCCGCCTGTAGGCATGACCGG
>CAZMOK010000042.1:0-10416 GCA_964567785.1 uncultured Bacteroidales bacterium
TGGTAGGCAGGGCAATTCCGGCAATAATCCAGCAGTTCATAAAATAAACAATGAGATTATGGAAAACCGTAACTTCGTACATCCATAGTTAAAACAACCAACATGAACACAAGAATAATTATCACCGCTGTTATGATCCTGACCATGTCGTTTGGGGCTTTTGCCCAGGAAGATTTTACGGAGCTCTGGAAGAAGGCCGATGGCCTCAAGAAAAAAGGGTTGCCCCAGTCGGCGCTGGAAGTGACCGAAGACATCCAGACGCTGGCCCGGGAGAAGGGCGATGACAAGAACCTGTTGAAGGCCTTGCTCTATAACAACACGCTCAGGGCAGAGTACCAGGAGAATTTCCTCGGGAAATCGATCAATGAGTTCATGTCGGAGATAGAAAAGACAGACTCACCGGCAACACAGATCATGCATTCCATTGTGGCCGACCTTTACTGGAGGTATTACCTTGCCAACCGCGGGGCGATCCTCGACCGGACCGGTCTGACGGGCGGGCCCGGCAACGGGGATTTCACCGAGTGGGGCCTGAACAGGCTGGTGGATGAGGTGATGCACCATTACAGCGCTTCCCTTGAGGAAGCTGAAATGCTGAAGTCCATCCCTGTAAGAGAATATTCACTCATCCTGGAAACACAGGAAGGATCGGAGAAATACAGGCCCACATTATACGATTTTTTAGCCCACCGTGCCATTGATTTCTATCTGAATGAAGAGAGGTCGGTTGCCAGTCCTGCCGAAGGCTTCGAGCTGGAAGACCCGGCCTGGTTCAGCATGGCCGGGGAGTTCACGGGCCTCAGCATCCCCGGCGATGACCCGGGATCTTTTACCTACAGGGCCCTGGAGATCTTCAGGGATTTGCTCTCATTTCACCTCGGGGATGATGATCCTGCACCCCTCATCGATGCCGACCTGAAAAGGCTGCAGTTTGTCAGGAATAACTACATCGGGGCCGATAAGGACAAGCATTACGCCGCCACACTCAAAAAGCTTAACGAATGGTATAAAAAGGATGAAGCCGGCACACTGGTATCGTTCGAACTGGCAAGCCTCTATGTCAGGAAAGGCAACCAGTACGATCCTTTCCAGCAGGAAGAGTTCCGCTGGCACCTGAAGGAGGCAAAAGAGGTCATTGATGATGCCGTAAAACGCCACCCCGCCTCCAGGGGGGCGGAGAACTGTAAAACCCTTCTCCCTCTCATCGAAAAGGTGGAAACAAACATAACGGTACCTTATGCGAACCTTCCCGGTAAGCCGCTGCTGGCTGCCCTCGAATTCAGGAACCTGGAGAAAGTGTATTTCAGGCTCATCAAAATGGATGCTGAAACCGACAGGCAGCTCCGTTACCGGCAGCGCGAGGCCGACCTGCTGAACGAATATTTGAAATATGATGCCCTGAGGGAGTTTTCGGTAAAGCTGCCTGATGAGGGCGATTACCAGGCACATGTAGCAGAGATCAGCATGGATGAGCTTGATCCGGGCTACTATGTGCTGCTGGCGGGCCGGGATGAAGACTTCAGGGAAACCCGTATAGTGAAGTACAACCATTTCTGGGTCACCAATCTCAGCTACATTACCCGGAATGCACCGGGAGGAACGGAGATATTCGTGCTCGACAGGGATTCAGGCGAGCCGGTGGAAGGCGTCAGGCTGGAATCCTTCTCGAGGGAGTATGACTACGGGTCGAGGACCTACAGCATGATCCCCGCCGGCGAAACAACAACCGGTCCCGAAGGACATGCCATGCTTGAAAGCAATGCAAACCGCTCCAGGTCGGTCTACGTAAGGTTCAGCAAAGGTGCCGACACCTTCATGACCGACAATTTCTTCTTCATCAGTTCGCCCGCCAGGGAACAGCAGGTCAAAGAAAGGACCCATTTCTTTACCGACAGGGCTATCTACCGTCCCGGCCAGACAGTTAAGTTCAAGGGCATCATGATAGAGAGCCTTAAAAACAAGCATGAAGTGATTGCAAACAGGAGTACCACGGTTACCCTGTTCGACAGGAACGGAAAAGAAATAGAAAAGCTCTCTCTGGTAACAAGCGAATACGGATCTTTCAGCGGATCCTTCACCCTCCCCGAATCCCTTCTCACAGGCATGCTGAGGATCTCGAACAAGAACGGCTCGACTTACATCACTGTGGAAGAGTACAAGCGTCCAACCTTCAGGGTGGAGATAGAACCCCTGCAGGGATCTTATAAACTTGGTGAGGAAGTTTCCGTAACGGGAAATGCCGAAACGTATTCGGGCAGCCCCGTTGACAATGCACAGGTTAAATACCGTGTGGTGAGGAAGCCGGGGTTCCCCTTCAGGAGAGCCTGGTGGTTCTGGCCCATCCCCGGCGGGGAAGAGGTTGAGATCACCAACGGGGTGGCCACAACGGGAAGCGACGGGAAATTCTCTTTTTCGTTCAGGGCCATCCCCGATCACAAGGTGGATAAAAAGTACAAGCCTGTTTTCTATTACACCATTTACGCCGATGTAACCGATATCAACGGCGAAACACACACCACTGAAGAGACAGTTACGGTTGGCTACCAGAGCCTGATGATAGAGACTGAAGTGGCAAAGCACATTCCGGTGGAGGAACCGCCTGAGGTCACTGTAAAAGCTGAGAACCTGAACGGGGAGGAGGTGGAAGCAACCATAAACGCCGGGCTGTTCAGGCTGGAAAGCCCCGGCAGGACCCTCCGCTCAAGGGAATGGTCCCGTCCTGATGTGTTCATCATCGAAAGGGATGAATTCATCGAAAAGTTCCCGATGGATGTATATGCCAATGAAGACGAGATCAGTGAGTGGGAGAGGGCTGAGAAGGTTTACGCAACTGAACTTGCCGTCCCCTCCGATTCGGTCATTTCGCCGGAGGCCTTTTCAGGCCTGGAAGAAGGGGCATATGTTCTGCTGCTGGAATCAACTGATGAATATGGTGAAAAGGTGGAGGTAGAAAAGTATTTCACGATCTACTCCCGTGAATCGCTTAAAATGCCGGTTAAATCGACTGACCTTTTCATTCCCGGAAAAGAGCGCGCCCTGCCGGGTGAAACGGTCACCTTGTATGCAGGTACTTCTGAAAAGGATGTGAAGATGCTGCTGGAGCAGAAAAAAGGCCCCGAAACCGTGAAAAGGGAATGGATCACTGTTTCGGATGAGATCAGGAAGTTTGAGATTGATGTTGATGAAAGCCTCCGCGGTGGTTTTGCCATTGAAATTTCGTGGGTGAGCTCGAACAGGAGCTACCAGCACAAGCACCCGGTAGCTGTGCCTTTCACCAACAAGGAGCTTGACATATCCTTTGAAACCTTCAGGAGCGAGCTGGTGCCGGGGGGCCGGGAGGAATGGAAGATCAGGCTGGCCGGCGAAGGTGACGAGCCCGCCGTGGCCGAACTGCTGGCCTCGATGTACGATGCCTCGCTCGATGCGTTCAGGGACCACAACTGGATGTTCAACCTTTACAGCGCCACTTCACAATACACACTGTGGGATGTGGGCAATGCCTTCGCCTATTCGTCTTCAACAGGTTTTGGCTATCCGGGCCAGCCGGGTGTCAAACCGGTTCAGATGCAGCAGTACGACAAGCTCGACTGGTTTGGCTTCAAGTACTACAGGTACAGCAGGTCAGGCAGGCATGTTATGGACAGGGCCATGTTGTCGGAAATGAAAAGCGCTGCCCCGGGGATGGCGTCTAAAGGTCAGGGGACGGAAGAAGAGCCCATGGATGCAGGCGGTGAAGAGGAAGCTGCCGGCGACGAGGTAACGGGGGGCCCGCCTGAAAAAGACAGAGACGAGAGCCCTGACATACCCCTCAGAAGGAACTTTGAAGAAACCGCCTTCTTTTATCCCGGCCTCTTGTCGGGCGAAGACGGGGCTGTTGCCCTCTCTTTCACTGTGCCCGAATCACTTACCGAATGGCGCTTTATGGCGCTGGCGCATGATAAGGCATTGCGCACGGGATACCTGGAAAAGACACTGGTAACCAGGAAAGAGGTTATGGTTGTCCCCAACTATCCGAGGTATTTCAGGGAAGGCGACCGCATGATATTCTCTGTCAAGATCATCAGCCTCTCGGAAGAAGAGCTGACGGGAGAGGCCGGGCTGGAGTTCCATGATGCCATTACGGGCGATAAGCTGGATGACATCCCGGGCTTTGAAACGGAGGAGATGGATTTCACGGTGTCGGCAGGGAACAGCACCGTGGTGAGCTGGCCCCTGGAGGTCCCATACGGCCATGAAGCCGTCACGGTAAGGGTAAGGGCTGCCGCCGGCACCCATTCCGATGGCGAGGAGAAAACCCTGCCTGTATTGCCCAACCGGATGATGGTGACCGAAACACTTCCGATGCCCGTGAGAGGTATATCAGATACGGAATTCACTTTTGAGAAAGTGAAGGATATGCAAGATTCGAAAACACTTTCCCCCTACAGGCTTACGGTTGAGTTCACCCCCAACCCGGCCTGGTATGCAGTTATGGCCCTGCCGTACCTTATGGAGCCGAACTACAGATCGGCCGATGCCATCTTCAACCGGTATTACTCTAACGCCCTTGCTTCACATATCGCCAATTCAGATCCACGGATAAGAAACGTGTTTGAAATGTGGAAGCAGGAAGGGGAGGAGTCTTTCTACTCACAGCTCGAGAAGAACGAAGAGCTGAAAGGGATCTTGCTGAATGCCACCCCGTGGGTGCTCGATGCCACATCGGAAAGGGAGAGCATGAAGAGGATCGCTGTGCTGTTTGATGAAAACAGGATGGAGTATGAAAAAACGCAGGCCCTGCAGAAACTGGCAGAGCTCCAGACTTCCAACGGCGGCTGGTCGTGGTTCAGGGGCATGCCCGGGAGCAGGCATATGACCCAGCAGATCGTTGCCGGGACCGGCAAGCTGAATTCACTCGGGGTGATCGACCTCAGAAGCGAGCCACGCCTCTCCTCAATGATGAACAGGGCCTTTTCCTTCCTTGATTCTGAAATACGCGAGGAATACCGTGAAATAGAGAGAAGGTATGAAGAGTCGCTTGATGAAGACCACCTTTCCTCACTGGCCATACATTATCTCTATGCCAGGAGCTTCTTCCCTGATCTTACGGGGAGGAGCGGGGCTGCAAGCGATGCCATCGGTTATTTCATGGAACAGGCCGAAAAGCACTGGGTGGAAAAGGGGCGCTTTGAGCAGGGGCTGCTGGCCCTTGTGATGCACCGCAACGGCAAGGACGAAACGGCTTCTTCCATTGTAAAGTCGCTCAGGGAACACGCCCTGGAGGATGAAGAGCTGGGGATGTACTGGCGGTCCGGGGCCGGCTACATGTGGAATGAAGCTCCGGTGGAGACACAGGCGCTGATGATAGAGGTCTTTGAAGAAGTAGCCTCCGACAGTGAAGACGTGGAGGATATGAAGGTGTGGCTGCTGAAGCAGAAGCAAACCACCTCCTGGCATACCAACCGGTCGACGGCAGAGGCGGTCTATGCCCTGTTGCTTCGCGGCAGCGAGCTGCTCTCTGATGATGAGCCGGTAACTCTCACTGTGGGCCGTAAGGAGATAAGGCCCGGCGAGGATGAGATGGTGAAAGAGCAGGCCGGAACAGGGTACTTCAGGAAGGCCTGGGGCAGCGGGGATATCAAACCTGCCATGGGCAATCTCACCGTGGAGAAAAAAACAGAGGGGATTGCCTGGGGGGCTGCCTATTTTCAGTATTTCGAAGACCTGGATAAGATCGAAAGCGCAGGATCTCCCCTTTCGCTGGAAAAAAAGCTGTTCAGGGAAATTAACACGCCTTCGGGGCCGGAGCTGGAAGAGATCACCGCTGATACACCCGCAGAGACCGGCGACCGGATCATCTCGAGGATCATCATCACTGCCGACAGGAACCTTCAGTACGTGCACCTCCGGGATATGAGGGCTTCATCTTTTGAGCCTGTGAATACCCTTTCGGGATACAGGTACCAGGGCGGACTGGGCTATTACGAGAGCCCAAAGGATGCATCGACGGATTTCTTCATTCAATACATGAGGAAGGGCAAGTATGTTCTTGAGTATCCTGTTTTTGCAACGCAGGAGGGTGAGTTCTCGAACGGGATCACTACTGTGCAGTGCCTTTACGCCCCGGAATTCAGTGCGCATTCGGAAGGGGTGAGGGTCGTTGTGAGGTAGAGGGGGTGGAAATTCTCGTACACCTTTCCCTTACATCAGCTTTTGGTAAGTCATCCACCAGCGGTCGGGGAGGTTGTTGCTCATGGCCAGTTCGTAATCGCGATGGGAGCAGGGGACCATATGATGGCGTTCATATTTTGCCAGGTTCTTGGTCCTGAAGGGGACTTTCATCCACCACCGGTCGCTTTTCTTGCTTTTGAAAAAAGTGAGCTGCTCCTCAAGATCTTCCAGCTTGACGTTGAACTTGATGTATTCGCCCGACTCTTCCCTGGGGTAATCTTGCTGGCGGCTGTAGAAGCCATCTATAAAATACCAGATCGCTTCTGCAATGAGCCTGGCGGTCCTGTTCTGCAGGTCGAGGGCGGGATTGTACTCGAAGAAGCCCAGTGAGGAAACCTTATCGCTGAGTCCTGCATATCTTGTTATGCGGCACAGCTCTTCCCCATAGAATCCGTTTGGCTGGGCATTTGCGTTTCCGGGTGCATCGGAAGCCCTTACAGCGCCTATATCCACCGAGATAAGGTCGGCATTTCTGATGAGCGGTTCAGTCCCTTCCATGTCGGCCTGTGCATCGCCGAGGCGGTACACATCGAAGAAGAGGTTTCTCATCAGCGAAAGGCTTTCTCTGTCGATAAGGTAGCTCTGGTAGCCGATATTGGTGTAATTGAAAAGGTAGTTGGGCTGGTGCATGATCACTTTGCCCAGGTAGGAAAGCGAATTAAGCGGCCCCTCCGTATCGCCCAGGTCGAAAAGGGGATCGATACAGGCCAGGTTGATGATCCGGCCTATTTTTTCGTACCCCCTGTACATGCCGTAAGTAAGGTTTTGCCCCCCGCCGATCACCACGGGGACGGCATTCCGGGCCATAACTTCCGACATAACTGCTGAAAGGGCAAAATATGTATCGTCTGGCGTATTGCCCGGGGGAATGTTCCCCAGGTCGACCAGCCTGATATTCTCTTTGGACGGGAAAAGCTTGTAGAACTCACTCCTTGCATAATCGGGGCCCTTGCCGCAGCCTTCGTTGCCCACTGCGTCGCGGTCGTCCATGACCCCTATCAGCGCAATATGGCTACCCGAAATTTCGGGGAAGTCGCCGGGGCGCTCATAAACAGTCACCAGGTCGCCCATTCTCCTGCGGTTGCCCCTTACAAACCTGAGGGATCCCTTCAAATGTACCGGCTCAAAGTAAATGGAGATATCCATGCTTTACGTTTTATTAGAACGGTAAGAGGTTGCGAGAACGGTGACACGGTTGAAACCAACCGGAACAATATATACGACCATAAGGATAAGAAGTTACCCGGCAGGGTCTATTTTTTTCGACCGCCTCTCTTTTTTGCGGGTGCTTTTTCGATGATCTTCCTGCAATCGTCGAGAGTTAGCTGTGAGGGGTCTTTCGACTTGGGTATACGGTAGTTGTTCTTTTTGAACGAAATATATGGTCCGTAGGGCCCACGGAGGATTTGCATGCCCTCCTCATCGAAGGTCTTGATAACTTTTTCTTTATCAAGCTTGCGTTTTTGCTCGATGATCTCAATGGCACGCTCCTGGTCGACCATGGCGGGGTCTTCCTTCTTGCCTATCGAGAAGAACTGTTTTTTATGCTTGATATAAGGGCCATAGCGTCCAATGGAAACCATTATGTCTTCGCCCTCGTAACTTCCTATCGTCCTGGGATAGTTGAAAAGGTCGAGGGCCTCTTCCAGGTTTATCGATTCAAGGCTCTGGCCTGCCTTCAGGCCTGCGAACCTGGGTTTTTCATCGCTTTCGGTTTCACCGATCTGAACTACGGGACCATATCGTCCCATTTTCACGTAAACGTTTTTGCCTGATTTAGGATCTTTGCCCAGAAGTCGCTCGCCACTGAACTTTTTGGTGTCTTCAGTCTCTTTCACCTGTTTGTGGAAATCCTCATAAAAATCTTCGATCATATCGTTCCAGACTTCGTTGCCCTTGGCAATTTCATCGAAATGCTTTTCCACCCTGGCGGTGAAATTGTAATCGATGATGTTGTCGAAGAACTGGATGAGGAATTTGTTTACCAGTTTGCCGATATCGGTGGGGACCAGCTTGCCTTTGTCCCTGCCGGTCTTTTCTGTTTTTTTCTTCTCGGTTACAGAGCCGTTTTTGAGCTTCAGGGTGAGGTATTCCCTGTTGGTCCCCTCGCTGGTTCCCTTAACGATGTACTCCCTGTTCTGTATTGTCGAGATGGTGGGGGCGTAGGTCGAAGGACGGCCTATTCCGAGCTCCTCCAGTTTTTTCACCAGCGAGGCTTCGCTATAGCGCCAGGGGGCCTGGGAGAATTTTTGTTCGGCATTCATCTCCACCATATCAGGTTTATCGCCTTCCTTCAAAGGGGGGAGAATCCCGCTTTTCTTTTCGCTGTTCTCATCTTCTGTTGATTCAATGTAGACTTTCAGGAAACCGTCGAATTTGATGACTTCGCCCGATGCGCTGAGCTTTTCATCCATTCCGGAGATATTGATTTTTACGGTGGTCCGTTCGATCTGTGCGTCGCTCATCTGTGAGGCGATTGTCCTTTTCCAGATCAGGTCGTATAGTTTCTGCTGTGCAGATGTGCCCTTGATCTCGGTATTGTTTATGTACGTGGGCCTTATGGCTTCGTGCGCTTCCTGGGCCCCTTTCGACCTGGTAGTGAACTGCCTGGTCTTTACGTACTTCTCGCCATAGGTATTTTCGATTTCCTTTTTTGCCGTGGTAAGGGCCATATTCGACAGCGATAAGGAATCAGTCCTCATATAAGTTATGAGCCCTGCCTCATAGAGCTGCTGTGCCACTCGCATGGTGTTGGCAACCGAAAAGCCGAGCTTACGGCTGGCATCCTGCTGCAGTGTTGAGGTGGTGAACGGCGGCGCCGGGGATTTCTTAGCCGGTTTGGTTTCGATGCTCTCAACCGTAAAATCCGCCGATGAACATTTTTCCAGGAATTGCCGGGCCTCTTCCTTTGTTTTGAAACGTTTGGGTAGTTCAGCAGTGAAAATGCCTTCACCTTCTTTGGTATTGACCTTCATTTGGGCAGTAATGCGGAAGGCGGCTTCGGGCTTAAAGTTGGCAATCTCTTCTTCACGCTCAACGATAAGCCTCACTGCCACCGACTGGACACGGCCTGCCGAGAGGGCAGGTTTCACTTTTTTCCATAGCAGCGGCGAAAGCTCGAATCCAACAAGCCTGTCGAGGACCCTGCGTGCCTGCTGGGCGTGTACCAGGTTCTTGTCGATGTTCCTTGGGTTATCAATAGCCTTTTTTATGGCGTTTTTTGTGATCTCGTGAAAGACGATCCTCCTTGTATGTTCATCGTTCAGCCCCAAAGCTTTGTAAAGGTGCCACGAAATGGCTTCACCTTCGCGGTCTTCATCAGTTGCCAGCCATATCATTTCAGCCTGTTTGGCTATTTTCTTCAGATCGGTCACTATCTTTTTCTTGTCTTCGGAGATAGTGTACTTAGGCTCAAACCCTTTATCAATATCCACTCCAAGCCCTTTCTTCTCCAGGTCCATAACGTGACCCATGCTCGATTTCACCATGAACTCCTTACCAAGGAACCTTTCGATGGTTTTGGCTTTAGCAGGTGACTCGACTATTACAAGGTTTTTGATCATTTTTGCATCTTTTTTTGGCTGTTGGCTGATGGCTGTTAGCTTTTGGCCGTTAACCTTTTTTTAAAAGTATACAGCCTGCGCTGTAGCTTTTCTAGTTTATTTATAACCGGATCGATTTGTTTTTGTTTATAGAAGTCAAGATTTTTCCCGATAAGGATCAATGTTATCAGTTCATTTGAAGAACCGATAGCTATTTCTATAAATCTGTTGTTTTCTTTATCACTGTTCCTGCTGTTACCTTCAGCTATGTTTGAAGGGGCAGAAACTGCAGCCCTTCTTGTCTGGCTTTTCAGACCGAAATTTTCATTTGCGGGGAGATCACTTGTTAATTGATAGATCTCAGTAACAATTTCCATTGCTTCTCCCCAAATTTCAAGCTTTTTGAAATTATACACCAGTCATAATAAAGGGCTGGCTTCACTATAACAGCCCGCAAAGGTAAAATTTTATAATATTATCCAATCAAGGACCTGATTAATCCTCACAATACTTTTTTTTGTATTGATCAATAAAGAGGTAAAAAATACCTGTTGAAACGGTAAAATTTTTCAAAAAACTTCCAACAGCCCCACCCCTGCCCCTCCCACCCCAAGGAGGGGAGTGTCTTGTCCTGAAGCAGGAAGGAGCAAAAATCCAACAGCCA
>CAZMOK010000042.1:10516-23449 GCA_964567785.1 uncultured Bacteroidales bacterium
CCAAGGAGGGGAGTGTCTTGTCCTGAAGCAGGAAGGAGCAAAAATCCAACAGCCAACAGCCATCAGCCATCAGCTAACAGCCAAAAGCCAAGAGCTAAACATTCGAAAGCACCTGCTCGAGGGGGTCGAATTTGTGGTGGTAATCTTCGAGGGAGCGCTTGATGATCTCGTGGGCCTCGTCGATGCCGAAAACGTGGGTGATCTCTACGTCACGCTGCTTTCCGGGAAGGTCTTTATAGGTGAGGAAATAATGCTTCAGCCTGTCGACGACCATCTCCGGGATATCGGCAATGTCTTTAAAATGCCCGTATACCGTGTCGTTGAAGAGAACGGCAATGATCTTGTCGTCCGATTCGTTGCCGTCGATCATCCTGAACCCGCCTATCGGCCTTGCCTTAACAAGAATATCGCCATGGGTGATCTCCTTTTCGGTGAGCACACAGATATCTATCGGGTCGCCGTCGCCGGTGATGTCCTTGCGGTCGGTTTTCTCCATGCAGTATTCGGCCACCTTCTGGGCGCTGAATGTCTGGGGGATGAAACCATACAATGCCGGCACAACATTTGAATATTTCTGTGGCCTGTCGATGCGGAGATAACCTGTTTCCTTATCAATTTCATACTTCACCGTATCGGTGGGTACCATTTCAATGAAGGTAGTTACTATTTCAGGGGCTTCCTTTCCGATATCGACACCGTGCCAGGGGTGCGATTTATACCTCAGGCCCATCAGCCTGCCTATCGGGTCCATTAATTTATTCGACATGGGATATTATTAGTGATTGGATATTTCTTCAAGCTGTTGCAATAAAATTTGCAACAGTGTCATTAATGTTGACAAAGGTAGTAATAATCGATAGTTGTCTGAAAAGCACCTTAACAGGAACGACAAAAGCCAAAAGCTTTTAGTTTTGTGTGGTTTTCATAGAAAACAGTTACTTTTGCACCCTGTTGGAACCACCATCACGAGGTGATTAACCCTGTAAATTAGACTTATCCGATGAAGCAACACACAACAAAAGGCCTTAAAGCAGTTGCTTTTCTTTCATTGATGATCCTGGCGTCCTGCATCCCGCAGAAAAAAATATTGTATTTCCAGGATAAGGAGAAGGAAGAAGAAGAGCAGACTGAGTTCGTTAACCCTATGGCTGAAGATTACCTTGTTCAGCCCGGCGACAACCTCTTCGTTAGGGTGCGAAGCATTGATGAGGATGCCTATTCGTTTGACGAGACAAGGCTCACGACCAATTATTACACTGAGGCCGGGATATACCTGAACAGTTACAGTGTGACCGACAGCGGGTATATCGAGTTCCCCCTGATCGGAGAAGTGAAGGTGGTCAACAAGACTATTTTTGAGATCGAGCAAAGCCTGCAGGAGAGGGTGGATGAATATCTCAAGAACACCATTGTGATCGTGAAGCTCGTGAATTTCCGCATTTCCATGCTTGGTGAATTCAGGAACCCGGGAAAATACCTGGTTTATCAGGACAACATCACCATTTTCCAGGCCATTGCAATGGCAGGTGATCTCACTGATTTCGCCAAGAGAAACGAGATGGTGTTGATCCGACAGACAGAAAATGGGTCGAAAATGCACCGTATAGACCTGAATGACAAGAACATACTTGAATCTGACTATTTTTATCTCATGCCGAACGATATTGTCTATGCCGGCCCCATCAAAGGAAAACAATTTGTATTCTCAACATTTCCCTATGGCCTGATCATTTCACTGATCACATTAGGAGTAGTTCTTTACACAGCAGTTCAACCCTAGTTCTTAAAATACTTTACCGTGGATCAAAATACTTTAGAAAATATACAGACAGTCAACCGTGAACAGAAGGAGGAATCCTTTGATTACAGGGCCCTGTTCTTTAAAATTTACCGGAACTGGTATTTCTTTATCCTGACCATATTTGTTGCACTGGTCATTGCCTTTCTTTTCAATAAATACACCAAGCCTATCTATGAGGTTAAAACCACCGTGCTTATCCAGGACCAGCGCGGAGGTGAAATGGATCCCCAGCAACTGATAGGCTTCGGCTTCAGCAATCAGATGCAGAACATCGAAAATGAGATCGGCAAGCTCAACTCTTATACCCTTGCAGAACGTACGCTCAAGAATCTTGATTTCGATATTGCCTATTACCTGGAGGAGGATTTTATAGCCAGGGAGCTTTACAGGCAGACTCCCTTCCTGGTAAAATATGACTCCAGCCATTCACAGGCAGTCAATATTGAGTTTGCGGTAAGGGTAATTTCCAACACTAAATATTACATACAGGTCGAGGCAGAAGAGGTCAAGCTTTATGATTATATAAACCACGAAATGACCGAACGCGAGGTTGCGAGGCTTTCATATGCCGACACCGTATATTTTGGTGAGCAGATCACCGACAGCGCTTTCAGCTTTCACCTGGTGTTGCGTGATGTAAAGGATGTATCGGAACAACTTAATAAGAAGTACCATTTTGTATTCAAAGACCTTAAGAGCCTTATCAAAAGGTACAGGGCCGTGGAGATCGAGCCCATCAACAGGGATGCCTCCATCCTTGAGCTCAGGCAAAGAAGCTTCAACGAGGAAAAATCGGCGGAGTACCTTAACGCCCTTACATCGGAATACCTGGCAATGGATCTCGAAAAGAAGAACCTGATAGCCATTAACACTATTAGTTTCATCGACGAACAGCTCCTGGAAATATCTGATACACTGGCCTTCGCAGAGGAAAAACTGGAAGCTTTCCGTACGGAAAAGAATGTAATGGACCTTGATTTCCAGGCCCAGCAGGTATTCGATTACATGAAGGAACTGGAAAACCAACGTGCTGAACTGCTGGTGAAATCTCGTTATTACCGGACCATCAAGGAGTATGTTGAAGAGAACAAAGACATTGAAGACGGGCTTATAGTTCCTTCGGCAATGGGGATCGAAGACCCGCTAACCAACAGCCTTATCCTGGAGCTTTCCAACCTTTACAGCGAAAAGGCCGAGCTTCTTTACACCTCCACTCCTAAAAACCCTGCGGTGCTTTCCCTCGATGTAAGGATCAGGAACACCAAGAATACGCTACTCGAGAACATCAACAACATCATCAAGAATTCCAATATTGCCATAAACGATATTAACAGGAGGATCAGCGATATGTCGGCCCGAATGGATGACCTGCCCCAGACACAGAGGCAGTTGCTGAACATCAGCAGGGATTTCGAGCTGAGCGATTATATATACAATTACCTGCAGCAGAGGAAAGCAGAGGCCCAGATCACCAAGGCATCAAACGTCCCGGATAACGAAGTCATCGACAGGGCCCGGGTACTCAGGGATTCACCCGTTTATCCCAAGAAGAGCCTTAACTATGTGATTGCCGTAATACTGGGGCTTATACTTCCGGTGGTATACATTTTCGGTAAGGATTATCTGAACGATAAGATACTGGAAAGGAAAGATATTGAAAGCATTACCAGCCTGCCCATTATAGGGCACATCATTCACAGCAACAGGCTGAGCACGGTTGTGGTGGCCGAATCGCCCAAGTCATCAATTGCCGAATCGTTCCGGTCGATCAGGACAAACCTGCAATTTGTTGCCAAGGGCAAGGACAAGATGACTATCCTGATCACCTCCGACATGGTTGCGGCAGGAAAGACTTTTGCTTCGATCAACCTGGCATCGATCTTTGCGCTCTATGGAAGGAAAACCCTGCTGATAGGGTTCGACCTTCGTAAGCCAAAGATCTACCAGGATTTCGGGCTTTCAAACACCGAAGGTATCAGTTCATACCTCATCAACAAAAGCAAGTACGAGGACATTATCCAGAAGTCGTTCATCGACAACCTCGATATTATCATGGCCGGGCCCGTGCCGCCTAACCCTTCCGAGCTGATAGCCTCGGAAGAGACCAGGCAGATGTTTGCAAAGCTCAAGGAGGATTATGACTACATCATCATCGACACGCCTCCGGTAGGACTGGTGACCGATGCCTTCCTGCTGATGGAACATACCGATGCCAACCTTTTCGTGGTAAGGCAGAACTATACTCTGAAGAAAGTCTTCGGGGCCATCATCAAGGATGTGGAGGCACGGAACCTGCCGAACGTGCATATCCTTATCAATGATGTAAAACTCGCACGCGGATCGTACGGCTATGGTTACGGCTATGGTTACGGCTACGGCTATGGTTACGGCTACGGTTATGGTTACGGCTACGGTTATGGCTACGGTTACTATTCCGACGATAAGGATTACGAAAAAGAGTCGGCCATCAAGCGTATCTTCAAGCGATCGTAACGTTAATTATCCATTTTCTTTACTAATATTGCATCTTAATTGAGCAATTGCGGGGTCAATGTTTACATTCGACATACTCATAGTATCGCTTGTACTTGTTTTCATTATTGTATCCCTGTACACCAACCTTGTAGGGCCTGCATTTACTTTTCTCATTGGGGTGATCGTGCTCGGCCTGTTCGGCATACTCACTCCCAGGGAGATCCTCAGCGGGGCTGCCAACGACCAGGTGGCGGTTATCATCCTTTTGCTCTTGCTGGGTGATACCATACGAAAGACCGACCTCCTTGATTCTATGTTCGACAGGGTTTTCAGGCAGACCTCCTCTTACCGCAAGTTCATGGCTAAAATGATGTTCATGGTTGCCGGCCTTTCGGCTTTTCTGAACAACACACCCCTGGTGGCCATTATGATGCCCTATGTGAATAACTGGAGCAAGAAGAACAATATAAGGCCTTCAAAGCTTCTCATACCACTCTCTTACGCTGCCATCCTGGGTGGTTGTGCCACTCTTATCGGTACTTCCACCAACCTTATTGTGAATGGTATGGTTACCGATGAGCTGATCATTGAGGGCCTGGAGCCACTCGGCCTTTTTGAATTCACTGTTGTAGGATTGCCGATGATCTTTCTGGGATCGCTGTACATACTCATATTCGGCAACAGACTGCTCCCCGACAAGCAGGACGTGGTGGGCGATTTTGCTGTCAAACCACGTGAATATCTTGTAGAGGCCAGGGTCAGGCCCAAATCGAAAATAATCGGGAAGACCATTGAACAGGCCGGCCTGAGGAACCTTCCGGGCTTGTATCTTGTTGAGATCACGAGGGAGGAGCGGTTACTGACTGCCGTTTCACCTTATGAGATTTTAAAGGAAGGCGATGTGCTGACATTTGCCGGTGAAACAGAAACCATTGCCGAGATGATAAACAGCGATACCGGCCTGGTTCTCTCGCAGGTGGGAATGTTCTCAAAGAAGAGGCACACAGAGGTTATGGAGGTGGTTATTTCGCACAATTCAAGCCTTATCAGCAAAACAGTGAGGCAGACAGGATTCAGGGGCAAGTACGATGCCGCTATCCTTGCCATACACCGGAACGGGGAACGTATAACAGGGAAAATAGGTAATGTAAGGCTCAGGGCAGGTGACGTGCTGTTGCTGCTCGTGGGCGACGATTTCGGGAAACGCTCGGTCGATACCCAGGATTTCTACCTGCTGAACAGGATCAGGGAATTCAGAAAACTGCCCCTGTACAAATCAATTGCACTTTTCGGAGGTGCAGCCCTCGCAATCCTGCTGGCCGGTCTCGGGGTTGTCTCGCTTTTCATGTCGCTGATGGTACTGATGATATTGATCCAGATCCTCAAGATCGCCAACCCCAAAGACATACCCAAGAGCATCGATTACAACCTGGCGCTTATTATCATACTCTCACTGGCACTGGGCACAGCCCTGATAAAGACCGGTATGGCCGAGATCATAGCCCGGTTCTTCATAAAGGCGCTGAAGCCATTCGGGGCCTATGGCCTTCTGGCAGGCATCTTTCTTATTACCAATTTACTGGGGTCGTATATTACCAACAAGGCTGCCGCAGCCATTATGTTCCCCATTTCGGTGACTGCGGCCATCGACCTTGCATTGCCCACAACCCCGTTCATCCTCATCGTTGCCTTCGGCGCTGCCGCTAATTTCATAACCCCGATAGGCTACCAGACCAACCTGATGGTTTACGGTCCGGGAGGCTATAATTTCAAGGATTATATGCGGATCGGGCTGCCGCTCACTGTCATATACCTCGTGACAAGCGTATTTTTGATGGGCTGGTGGTACGAATTGCCCTTATAAATATCCATTATCAATTATCAATTAGTTTAGATTTAGGCAGGGAATCTAAAAATATCCTTATTTTTGGCTTTGAAAAAGCTACAGACTATGGCTAAAGAAACCGGAAAGCAGAAAAAAAGGCCCGTAAAGCCTGACACCCCTCAACCTACCCTGGAACAGAAATCGGGCTTTGCTTTTGGTAAAGAAAACTACAGGCTCCTGCTCATTGGTCTCGGGCTCATAGCCTTAGGTTTTATTCTGATGATAGGGGGCGGATCGGACGACCCCAATGAATTCAGTGATGGGATCTTCAATTTCCAGCGGCTTACACTCGCACCTCTTCTTGTTATTGCAGGCTATGTTGTGGAAATAGTTGCCATAATGAAAAAACCCAAAGACTAATCTTCAGCAGGCTTTAGATGGATTGGCTTGAGGCGTTACTTCTCGGCATTTTACAGGGGCTCACAGAATTTCTCCCGGTAAGCAGCAGCGGCCATCTCGAACTGGGAAAGGCGTTACTCGGTATTGAGGCTGAGAAAAGCCTTGCTTTTACCATTGCAGTGCATGGTGCCACAGTGCTGAGCACTGTCGTGGTCTTCAGGAAAGACCTCTGGAACATAACCCGGGATACACTCCGTTTCCGCCGGAATGATTCCACAAAATTCGTTGCGAAGATACTGGTGTCGATGATCCCGGTACTTATTCTCGGGGTGTTCTTCAAGGAGGAAATAGAATCTTTTTTTACAGGAAATGTGGTTTTTGTGGGGAGCATGCTTATTGTGACTTCATTGTTGCTGGCATCCACAACCCTGATAAAACAAAATAAGCGCAAAATAAACTGGCTGGATTCCATAATAATCGGTACAGCCCAGGCATTTGCCGTTTTGCCCGGTATTTCCAGGTCGGGGTCCACCATAAGCACAGGCCTGCTGCTGGGTAACAGGCGTGAGGCAGTTACCCGCTTTTCCTTTTTGATGGTGCTGATACCAATAATAGGTGCCAACCTGAAGGATGTTATCGACGGAAGCATGAACACGGAAGGAGGGGTGGGAGTCATGCCGATTTTAATAGGTTTTGCAGCAGCCTTTGTCTCAGGGCTTTTTGCCTGCAGATGGATGATAAGGATCGTAAATCGTGGGAATTTGATCTATTTTGCCGTATATTGCATGACAATAGGGCTCGTTGCCATAATTTTCGGTTAACAAGTGTATGTTAGATTTTGATTTTGAGAACGGTGAAATCCTTCTTTTTGACAAGCCTCTCGAGTGGACCTCTTTCGATGTTGTCAACAAGGTAAGGTTCATTCTGAAGCACAATGCCGGGATAGAAAGGATAAAGGTGGGCCATGCCGGCACCCTCGATCCCCTTGCAACCGGACTGCTGGTAATTTGCACAGGCAAAATGACCAAGAAAATAAACGATCTGACCCTTCTTGACAAAGAATATACAGGCATCATTACCCTGGGAGCCACCACACCCTCTTACGACCTGGAAACTGAATTTAACAGAACCTTCCCTGCGCATCATATATCTCCCAAAATGATAAAAGACAATGTGAAAAAGTTTACCGGGAAGATCTTTCAGAAACCACCCATCTATTCCGCAAAAAAAATCAAAGGCAAAAAAGCCTACCAGTATGCCCGCGAAAGCCTGAGCCTGAAAATGAAACCTAAAGAAGTTGAGATATATGAATTTGAGATAACAGGCATTGATATGCCCGATATCTCGTTCAGGGTGAGCTGCAGTAAGGGCACCTATATCCGCTCACTTGCCCACGACTTTGGGAAAGCAATGAGGAGTGGGGCACATCTGTCCCAACTCAGAAGAACGAGGGTGGGGGATTACAAAATTTCAGATGCCATCAACCTGGAACAATTTGAATTCCTCCTGAATAATTAACAATTTTAAAAAACTTTTTTATCCTGCCTGTGTTATTCAGGTTGTTACAGCAAAACTATAAAGTCAGTGTTTGTTTCGGACGCACCGGGGGCTAAAAAAATATTGTCAAGAATTGTGCGTCTTACCTGATTTTCAGGTTGACAACACCTGCCTATTGTACTAACTTTGCGCCGAAATTCAATGCAGATGAAATTATCACAGTTTAGATTCCATTTACCTTCTGAGTTAGTTGCTGATCGTCCGCCGGAGAATAGGGATGAGTCTAAACTCATGATTCTGGACCGTAAGGACCGGTCGATAAAGCACGGTGTTTTTCCTGATATCCTTAATTATTTTGAAGATGGGGATGTTTTTGTCCTGAACAATACGAAGGTTTTCCCGGCAAGGTTATACGGAACCAAGGAAAAGACCGGTGCCCGGATAGAGGTTTTTCTTCTCAGGGAACTGAACAGGGATTCTCTTCTGTGGGATGTGCTGGTTGACCCTGCCAGGAAGATAAGGATAGGGAATAAGCTTTATTTCGGGGAGGATGAATCGCTGGTAGCTGAAGTGATCGACAATACCACCTCAAGGGGCAGGACCCTCAGGTTCCTTTACGACGGTCCATACGAAGAGTTCAAAAAGACTATCCAGGAACTGGGCCAGACGCCTCTCCCCAAGCTGCACCGCCGTCCGGCTGAGCCTCTCGACGATGAACGTTACCAGACTATATATGCCAAGCACGAAGGCGCTGTGGCAGCACCCACCGCAGGCATGCACTTCTCTCGCGAGCTGATGAAAAGGCTTGAACTGAAAGGCATTGATTTTGCCGAAGTTACACTCCATGTAGGGCTGGGCAATTTTCGTGCAATTGAAGTGGAAGACCTTACCAAGCATAAAATGGATTCGGAAGAGATGATGGTCGAGGAAAGGTCGGCAGAAATCATTAACAGTGCAAAAGATCAGAGGCACAAGATCGTTACCGTTGGCACTACCTCTATGAAGGCCATTGAAACTGCGGTCTCCATATCCGGAAAGGTGAAGCCATATATGGGCTGGACAAACAAGTTCATCTTTCCACCTTATAAATTTATGGTGGCCGACGCTATGATAACAAATCTCCACCTGCCGCAGTCGTCGATGATGATGATGGTCGCAGCCTTTGCCGGTTATGAATTCCTTATGGAGGCCTACCAGGAAGCCATAAAGCACAAATACAAATTCTTCACTTACGGTGATGCCATGCTCATCCTGTAAACACTTGTGTCTTTATTCTGTATGAACCGTTATGCTATCATAGTGGCCGGAGGAAAAGGCTCCCGGTTCGGGAAAGATGTCCCCAAGCAATTCACCGACCTGGCCGGAATGCCGATGATATATCATTCCTTGATTGTTTTCAGCGGTATTTGTGAGATAATCCTGGTGCTGCCTGCTGAATTTACCGGGCACTGGCAGTCGGTGCTCCATGATAAAAAGATCCGTATTTCACACAGTGTTGTGGAAGGAGGTGAAACAAGGGCAGGATCGGTGCAAAACGGACTTAAAATGATCCCCGATGATAATGATGTACTGGTGGCTGTTCACGATGCCGCCAGGCCGCTGGTCTCAGCAAAACTGGCTGCAAAGGCCTTTGAAGAAGCAGAAGAGTTTGGTTCGGCCGTTCCGGTGATACCTGTTCATGATACCATCCGTGAAATAAATGAGGGATTATCAAAGGCTGTCGACCGAAACAGGCTGCGTAAGGTGCAGACCCCGCAGGTGTTTAAAATACAATCATTGCTTGATGCATACCAACAGGAACTGAATCCTTCCTACACCGATGACGCTTCCCTGGTGGAAGCCCTGGGCCGGAAAGTTCATTATTTTCCGGGAAGCGCCGTTAATTTTAAGGTAACAACACCGGAAGACCTGACCATAGCTGAGGCATGGTTGAAAAATCAACAGTTATAGATCATTATTTCACCCCCGACCTGCCTTTCCAGGAGTAGCTGAACAGCGTTGAAATGATACCCGTTGCAATTACATAGGGTATGTAAAGCAGCTCAAACACCAGCAGCAAGGGCATCCTGAAATTATAGCCGAGAAAATCTGCGCCCTTCGAAAGCAACCTG
This sequence comes from uncultured Bacteroidales bacterium, assembly GCA_964567785.1. Taxonomy (GTDB): domain Bacteria; phylum Bacteroidota; class Bacteroidia; order Bacteroidales; family JAGOPY01; genus CAZMOK01. The sequence continues at coordinate 20,625 of CAZMOK010000042.1, forward strand.
TAATCAACCCCCCACTTGATCAATAGTATAGCTGCAAAAGGTATTGCCATCAGGGGTTCAATGAATATGGAAACTCCCAGGGAACCCAGCAGAAGGTTGAACAGAAAAACAGTGGCCGTAACCAGCATCGATTGCGGTTCGCGGTAGCCGGCGCTTTTGGAAGCCCATCTTATGCGCTGCTGAAGGAATGATGAAAGACTGTCAGGGGGAGTGGTATGTATAATAGCCTGCTTTTTTCTTACGAACATCGCAGCGCCGGCCCCGTACTTCTTAATTATTTTATGAAGTAAAAAGACGTCGTCACCGGAAGCATACTTTTCGTTGCCCTCATAACCGTTTACCTCATCAAAGGCAGATCTTTCGAACGCCAGGTTGGCGCCGTTGCAGATAAACGGTTTCCCGGCCCCTGCAGCCCCACCCCCGGAGGTTACCAGGCTGATGAAATCCAGGTTGTAGAATTTTGATAGAATGCCCTGCCCTGGCCGGTACCTTACCGGTCCCCATACTATTTTTGAAGATGATTTTTCATAGGCTGCAACCAGGTTCTTAACCCAGAAAGGACCGAAACTGCAATCGGCATCAGTAGTGATGATAAGACTGCCGCGGGCGTTTCCTATGCCTTTTTTAAGTGCCGCTTTTTTGGAGGAACCTTCTTTGGCAGACAGTTTTAAAACTTTTACATCGAATTTGAATGCACCCTCCATGACAAAACCATCAATGAGTCCGGAACTGCCGTCGCCGGAATGGTCGTCAACAAAGATCACTTCCAGCAGGCTTTCCGGGTAGTCGAGGACGGAGAGGTTCTCGCACGTTCTCCGGAGGTTTTCGTATTCATTCCTGAAAGGGATGATCACCGACACATTGGTTTCTGCACTTTCTGCCGGGACCGGGAATTCTTCGGTTTTTTTCCACCCCGAGGTAAACTCGTTCACAAGGTAAAAATAGAGCCCTGCAGTAACAGCGGTTAAAATTATCAGGATGATCTCTGCCGTTGACATAATTAACGTCTGAAAAATTTCAGCCTGAACACAAACAAAGTGCCCAGGAAAGCCGGTAAGATAAGGTTTATAAGCCAGGTTACGGTGGATGCTGCAAAAACAGCGAATTCGTGATCCGGCACCGGGCTGCCTGAAGCCTGCAGGTACAATGAAATGACATAGATCGAGATTGAACCCCTGACACCCAGCTCTGCCAGGGCAATGGTAGGCATGGCAGTCATGGCAAGGTAGATGACGGAGATGATGACGAATGCCTGCCCGGGAGGAAGCTCCAATCCGAATATCCTGATAAGCCAGTAGAATTGAAACGTGAAGACCAGGTACCTTGTAAAACTCAGCAGGAGCACGGTGAGCAATTCACGCGGGGAATACCAGTTGAACACATCAAGGTATTTGTTCCATTTTTCCAGTTTCCGGGGTAAGAGCTTACCGAGTATGGCAGATAATATGCTGATCCTGAAGTAAAACACAAGCAGCAGGAACACCAGTATGGGGATCGAAACGATCATCCCGAAATAGATGTAATTGTAGATCCTTGCAGGGACATCAACATAATTTGGGACAAAGTATAAAACACTGAAAAGACCGACAACCAGGGTAATCATGAGCTGGCTGATGCTGCCTATAATGGTAATGAGTATACCTTCAATGTGGCTGCCCCTGTCGAGTATGAATACCCTGCCAAAGTACTCCCCCGTGCGGTTTGGTGTGAATGAACTTACGGATGTCCCGGTAAGGACGGCCATAAAAGACCTGAAGAAGGAAACTTTTTCGATCCTGCCTATCAGTAGTTTCCATTTAAACGATTCTATACCCCAGTTTACGGGCATCAGCAGGATCACACCGGCAATGCTCAGCAGGAACCCTTTCGAGTGGAAACTTTCTGAAAGCCTTCCGAGGATGGTTTCCAGGTCCCGCTCGTAAAACACCTCGTGATAAATGAAGAGGTAGGTGGCTATTACGATAAGGCCCCTGAAAAGATAGTTGAGCGTTTTCTTTATCTTTGCTGATAGCATCGTTTCTTAATTAGCTGCCATGGCTGCCACCGATCGCATAGTGTTAGGAATAGACCCCGGGACCACCATCATGGGGTACGGCATAATGTACATAAAGGGGAAAGAGCTGAATCTGCTTGCCATGGGAGTTCTCAAGTTGAGCAAAGTTACGAATCACGCCGACAAGTTAAAAAAAATCTTCGAGCGTGTCATCAGCCTGATCGATGAATACCACCCTGATGAAGTAGCCCTCGAAGCTCCTTTTTACGGAAAGAATGTTCAATCGATGCTGAAGCTGGGCAGGGCACAGGGGGTAGCTATGGCCGCAGCCCTTTCGCGGTCGGTCCCTATTTATGAATATTCCCCCAGAAAGATCAAGCAGTCGATCACAGGCCGGGGAAGCGCCTCAAAAGAGCAGGTTGCCGCCATGCTCCATAACCTCCTGAAGTACGATGAACTGCCCCAGTACCTCGATGCCACCGACGGGCTCGCGGCTGCCGTATGTCATTATTTTCAGGGTGTCAGTGATGCTCATGGTAAATCTTACACCGGCTGGTCGTCGTTTGTTGGCAAGAACAAGGACCGGATCGTTTGATGACTTTTCGCCCCTCGTAGCGTTTCATTGTTCATTGATTTCTGCTTCTTACCTACTGATTTAAAGTTATTTAATTATTAACTATTAATTATTAATTATTAATTGTTCATTGCCCTCTTCTTATCCTCCTATTTTCTTAACCTCTTAACCTCTTCTTTTCTTCTCCGTGCTCCCACGCCATCAATTACCATTTATTTCATAGCTTTGAATGTAGCTTAATTGCACCCCTGTGAAACA
>CAZMOK010000043.1:0-23439 GCA_964567785.1 uncultured Bacteroidales bacterium
GGTTATATGGAAACTTTCTAAATTACTGGTTATGGGTAAAAAATATATAAATAATAGTATATATAACTGTATCTGTCTTTATTTTTGGACACTACGAACCAACAATTATACTCCTATGAAAAAATTGCTTACGATCATTCTCTCACTTACTGTTATATTAACCTTCTCCCAGCAGGTAGCGCGCGACAAGGTCGTACAGGAAATCGGCACAGGGACATGGTGCCCTTATTGCCCTGGGGCGGCCATGGGCGCTGATGACCTGATCGCCGCAGGCCACGATGTGGCAGTGATAGAATATCACGACGGAGATCCTTTTTCTACAACCAGCGGGGATGCAAGGATCAACTATTACAATATTTCAGGTTTCCCGACTGCTTTTTTTGACGGGGTACTCAGCTATGTAGGCGGCAGCAGTACTCAGAGCATGTACAGCAATTACCTGCCTTTGTACCAGCAGCGAATTGTAATTCCGAGTGATTTCACAATGGAGATTTACGGTGAAAACACTTCGGGCAATAACTACAGCATATCCATCATGGTGGAAAACGAGAACGGGAATACCAACCCCGACCTGGTAGTGCACCTGGCGCTTACCGAATCGGAGATTGCCTATTCATGGCAGGGGCAGTCTGAGCTTAACTTTGTTCAAAGGCTGATGGCGCCCGACCACCTGGGTACAGCCCTCACTTTTGGTGGTACAACGAGCCAGCAGATAGACCTTACCTTCACCATGGACCCTACATGGAATACGGCTCATTGCGAACTTGTTGCTTTTATACAGGACACACAGACAAAAGAGATACATCAGGGAATAAAAGTGGAGGTGGATAACCTTCTGCCATTCACTGCCACTGCGCAATTCACCTGCAGTGACCCCGAGCCCTGCCTGAACTCCCCTGTTGACTTTACAGATAATTCACTGGGACCTGTAACAAACTGGTGGTGGACTTTTGAGGGTGGCGACCCTGCCACATCCACCAGTCAGAACCCTACGGTTACCTGGGCAGATACCGGTACTTACAATGTGCAGCTTGTAGTTTATGACGGTGCTGTGTATGATACACTCCTCATGGAAGATTACATTCATGCCATTGACACCCCTGAACAGCCCGGACAGCCTGCAGGCGCAGAAGATCTTTGTGAAGGCGAAACAGGCATAGAATATACTACTGCCGGGGCACCCTATGCAACAACATATACCTGGGAAGTGCTGCCCTCCACTGCAGGTACCATATCAGGCACCGGTACAACCGGAACCCTCGACCTGAACTCCGGTTTTTTGGGTTCACTCACTGTAAAAGTCCGTGCAGAAAATGATTGTGGGAACAGCATATGGTCTGACGAATTGTCGGTGGAAGCACATAATGTCCCGGTACAATTCACTTTGTCAGACGGAGGAGGTTATTGTGACGGTGAACAGGGCATTGAAGTGATCCTTGACGGATCCGAAACAGGAGTGGATTACGAATTGTATATCGACGGCGACCCCACCGGGCAGATCCTTCCGGGAACTGGCAGTACGCTCAATTTCGGTTATCAGGCCGAAGAGGGGATCTATTCATGCCTCGGGTACACAGATTACTGTTCTCAGTACATGGTAGGAAATACTTACATATACGTTATTTATGCACCCGGACAGGCTGGCATACCTGTTGGACTTGAAACAGTTTGCAACCAGGCCGGAACAACCGAGTATGTTACCTCCGGGGCTACCGATGCTACCTCGTACAACTGGGTGCTCGATCCAGAAGAGGCCGGGGAGGTAAATGGGATAGATGAGATTGCCACTGTTACCTGGGATCCGGATTATAATGGCCAGGCTTACCTGAGCGTACAGGGTGTAAACGAATGCGGCGAAGGTGTCTTTTCGAGTGAGCTCGAGGTAACTGTTGTGGAAGAGCCACATCCTGAAGTTAGCGGCGACGACCTTGTTTGCGACTACACCGGCGGACATATCTATTCTACCGCCGAAACCACAGGCAACATTTACATCTGGGAAGTGACAGGCGGAAACATTACCAGCGGCGGAAATACACATGAGATCCAGGTTGAATGGGGAGAGGCCGGTGCCGGCACAGTAAGGGTTACCGAAGAAACTCCTGAAGGATGCTTCGAACTCAGTGAAGATCTCACGGTCACAATTGACGACTGCACCGGGCTCGGTGAAAGAGCCGGAAAAGATATCAGTGTATATCCAAATCCGGTTTCCGGTAAGCTATATATTGAGCCTGAAGGCAGTTTTTCAGGAAAACTGAAAGTTAATATTATCAGCCGGTTTGGTAAAGTTGTTCTGAGCAGTTCTTTTGAAAACAATAAATACGATGACAGGCTTATGCTCAGCACAGAGAACCTGCAGCCGGGTATTTATGTGGTGAGCGTGGTCACTAAAGACGGCGACAGCTTTGAAAAGAAGTTCTCTAAATTCTGATATTTTTGTTAGGGGGAGTAGCGAGATTTTTTGAAAAAGGCCGGGGTTTCTATTTACCCGGCCTTTCTTTTCCTGAAAACTGAATATCCGGATAGCTGAAAAGCACTAAATTAACATCTCATCTGCTCTGAATATTTGTAACTTTACAGTGAATAGTACACAACAATGAAGAATTTATGTACGGCGATTTTTATACTGCTGCTTATTCCTTTTTTCGGAGGAAAGCAGGTTGCCGCGCAGACCACACCCGAACTAAGGATCTACCACCTCGACGAGGAGCAATTCGAGATATATGTCAGGGACACCCTTTTCGCGGGTGGCGGTGAAATCTCTAATATTAACTTCAAGGGCAAGATTGATGCACGTGATGCTTTTGAAAGTGGCATTGATGTAGGTTTCGACCGTGGCCTCATTCTCACAAACGGGTATGTATATTCAACAACCCAGATAAACGGTGGTGACAACAAATCGGGGCAGCAGACAAATCCCGAGCGCGACAGCCTTGACAGCTACCACAACCTTAATGACGAAGACATGGACTGGCTTATGGGAGTTATTTCCCTTGAGAACAAGCCCGATACCGTGGTGGATGTTTCCGTTCTTGAGTTCAAGTTCAAGCCTTTTTACGACTCTTTCACTTTGAATTATGTTTTTGCTTCTGAAGAATATAAATATGAAGAAGTTGGCGGAGGTGGCGGTGGCGGTGGCCGTGCAGAGGACATTGACCTGACTGGTGAGGATAAAAGTGATTTCATGGGCATCTTTGTAAAGAAATTTCCCAGCCAGCAGGATAACGATATGATCGCCTCGATGATAGGCAATGATTTCGGACCTCCCTACCCTAGCAAAGTTCCTGTCAGTGTCAGGTGGGTCAATCACGAAACAAACGATTATGTTTACATTTCGAACAAAGGACTTTCCTTTATATACGACGGCCTCACTGAGGTTCTCCCGGTTGACCTGTACCAAACCCAGGTGGAAGCCTGCGAAACATACTGGATAAAGATTGCCGTTGCTGATTACCCGAATGAAATTGAAGTCCCCGGTCAACATTTTACACTCAGTCACCTGCTGAATTCCGCCGTTTTTCTCGAAGCAGGCACTTTTAAGAGTGGCATCGGCATGGAGTGGGAGGTTGCAGGGGCCAACGACAACCCCGATTTCGAGATCGATGAAATAGTTGAAGGGGGTTGCGCCAATATGGTGATCAGCCTTGCCAAAAATATAGAAACACTCGACACAACCTGGATACGGTTCAAGATCACAGGTGCCGATCCGAACACCGATTATACCATAACCCCCGAACCGGTGGACGACTCCCTGTTGTTCCTTGCACCGGGTCAGCTTGAGGGCACCTACATTGTTTCAGCCAATTTTGACGATATAGATGAGGGGGGTATTGAGACCTGGCGTTTCAGGTACCAGGAAAATCCGTGTGATATACCCAGTTCGGGAGGTATTGGCGGAGGAAACCAGGGCTATTCGGGGGAAATAATCATAAATGTGCACGATTATGAAGAGATCCCTTCGGCTACCAAAACCTATGGCCCTACACCCAACAGTATCTATTATTGTGGTGGCGAGGTAGAACTTACTGTAACCGACCTCGTTGATGGCGGTATACCTCCCTATAATTACAATTGGTCGCAGTTTTCTACCGGTCAGTTGGGCATCGGTGAAACATTCGATATTACGATATCCGACAGTCCCGATGTGGTTGTTTGCAATGTATCCGACAGGTGCAGTAGCCAGCCGGGCTACCAGCCTGCCAAAGACACTGTTATTGTTTACAGCCAGCTCCTGGCCACTCCCAGCCCCGACTTTCAGCTCTGTGAAAACCTTGTATGGGACATTACAATTGAGAATACAAATGTTGATGAAGATTTCACAGTGGAATGGTTTTTTGACGGGAGCCTGGTAGGCACTGATAAGATATACACCGTTACCTGGGATGAATATGGATCGCTAATACAGTTACAGGATAGCATTAAATTTGATTACATAGTTACCGATTACTGCGGGAATACTACTTCCGGTGAGGTCTGGGCTTTCCTCGATCCGGTTGTAGCCATATCCGGTCCCGATATAATTTGCCTTGGTGAACCCATAACCCTTTCATGCACCCCCGGAAAATCCTACCAGTGGTATAATAATTTCGTTTCCCCGGGGAATGAAATTCCCGGCGCGGATGAAATAACGTATACTTATACACCCTTCAGTGCTGGAATAGTGACAAAATGCGTGGAGATCATCAATGCCTGCGACCAGCCGGCATCTACCTGCTTTACCTTCCAGGTTTCAGAACTTGTGGTCGACATAGAACTTAACGGCGGTGATTATTTTAATGTCTGTCCTGATGAATATTTTTTCCTGGAAGAGCTGAATGGTTATTCCGACTGGGAATGGAGGTGGACCGATTACGGGATGCCCCAGGTGGCTTTTGGCCAGGAGGTAAATATAAGGATCACCGAGCCGGGTCCGCACCTCATCAATGTATCGGCTTATAATGAATATGGCTGCTATGATGAAAGAGACTTTACCATAAATGTGTTCCCCTATCCGGCTTTGCAGCTCTCGAAGGAATACGATTCGGTCTGCTCCGGTTATCCTAATCAGCTAAATGCCAACACGGCTGTTGAAACAGATGATTTTTTCTGGACCTCCGATCCGCCTGACCCGACGCTTACAGGACAGGAAACCCTTCCAAACCCGGTGGTGGAGCCCCTCGTACCGACCACATATTCCTGTAACATTACAGATATCAATGGTTGTAGCGATTCGGTAAGCATTGATGTGTATATCAGGGAGCCCATCAGCGGTGCGATCATTGCCGAGCCTTTCGAAACCTGTTCGGGCGATGAAGCAGATATCAGCTTTATCGGAACTGTGAGGCCCGGTGCTTCCTATAACTGGACTTTTGAAGGAGGAGACCCGCCGGTCAGCACTGATGAAACCGCAACCGTTACCTGGGAAACCCCAGGCAGCAAGACTATTACCGTTGAAATTGAAGAGCCCGGATGTTATGAATTCTTCGAGATGGAGATGAATGTCAACCTGAACCCTTCACCGTTCATGACTGCCCAGAATGCACAAGGCTGCCGGCCCCTTGAGGTCAGCTTCTTCGACCAGTCGACCGACCTGGAAGGCCCTGTCTATGAATGGAATTTCGGCGACGGCACAACTTCAAACGAACGAAATCCTCTTCATACTTATAAGGAACCGGGCACCTATGATGTACGGCTGAGGGTGACCAACAGTACCGGCTGCCATGCTACAACCCTGTTTCCTGATATGGTTGAGGTGTATCCCCAGCCGGAGGCCGGTATTTCTGCAGAACCCCTTGCAGCCACAATCGATAACCCCGTGATCTCATTCTTTGAGCAGATAGAAGGAGAGTATAATAACATAGAATGGGATTTCGGTGACGGAGAGACTTCACAGGAAGACAACCCGGTGCACCGTTACTCTGCCCCGGGCAGCTACGATGTGATCATGCATACAGAAAACAGCTATGGTTGCTGGGATGCCGATACGGTGAACATAGGGATCCTTCTTGAGCTGAAAATATACATCCCTACTGCTTTCAGCCCCAATGGTGATGGCCTGAATGATTGTTTCTCCATCAGCGGGACAACCGGCGATGTGGTCAACAATTTCAGGATCAGGGTGTTCGACCGCTGGGGCAATCTCATATTTAACGACCTGATCGATTCACCTGATTGCATCTGGGATGGCCGCGACCAGGAAGGGGAGCCGCTTCCAGTAGGCACATACCTTTACCGTATAACCGGTAATGATATGAGGGGGGGGCGGCAGAACTTCGAAGGATCTGTTACTATTTATAAATAAACGTATTTATAGAAGGGTGTTATAGTACCGGATAACACGCGCCATCTCCTCCTTCGTTTTCATCCTGAGCTTGTTTTCCCTGATATAAGACTTTATCTGTTCCTCTTTGTCGGAAAGTGCCCGGTAAACAGCCCTTCTTTTGCAACTGATCTCAGTGGCCGGGCCTTCATCCTTTTTAATATAAAAGTTACAGCTTTTATAGAACACGTCTTTTGTACAGTCGATGCCGGCAACATCCTTCTTATGGTAACTCACCACATTCCGTGAAAGCAAACGGCAGTCTCCTTCCACGATGATCTCAAAATAGCACTTCCGGATCATCCCTTCATCAAGGTACTCGCAATGGATGAATTCCCTTCCATCCATTATGATCGATTTGATCTCATCCGGATTGGAAAAGGCAAGTGTGTCGCCATCCTCAATGAACTGCATCTGCTGAAAATAGACATTGTACCTCAGTTTGATGCCTGAAAACACGGTGTTGTCGTAAAGGACTACCGTCCCCGTGCACCAGTCGTCCATAAGGTACATGCTGCCTTCTGAACCAAGGTTCCTGTTCTTATAACTTTTAGAGTTGACCGATGCATTATCGGTTGCATAATCTTGATGCTGCGGAGGAATGGTCCTGGTGTGCATCGGCTGGCCCAACTTGTCAATTTTAACTCCCTGTCCATTTACCTGGAAGAGGGCAAAGCCCAGGCTAAAGATCAAAAAGATCCTCATCAAATAACTCTTCATGGTCCCGTTTTTTTGGTTAATAACTCTTCTGTTCGAAATAATGAAGCAATAAGACCTTTTTCCTCACAAAAGAACCTTATTGGTTAATAATCAATATTATTACAGCAAATTTTATGCGGGACATCATAAACAATTATTAATCAGTACAATAATATTGTTATTAAATTAACAGAAAGGTGTCCGGCTGTAACAGAGCGAACGTTTTTGTACATTTACGTACAATTGTCCTTGTAATGCGAAGGGAATAATGAGCAAGAACTCTTCAAATAAACTCAATCCATATGAGTGGGTCGACCGGCACGGGGAATACCTTTTCAACTATGCTATTGGAAGGACCTATTCCACAGAGACTGCCGAGGACCTTGTCCAGGAAACTTTTCTGTCTGCCTGGTCGGCTCGCGAAAGTTACAAGGGCGGCAGTTCTGAACGTACCTGGCTTATTTCCATCCTCAAGCGTAAGATAATTGACCATTACAGGAAACGTTCGAAGGAGAAACAAGAGCCTCTCCGGGACCATGCCTGGCCTTTTTCTTCTGCAATTGATGACGAAGGTGAATGGATGGGAGACAGGAGACCAAAAAACTGGCAGGACCACAGCATGGAGATGGATTTCAGCGGTGAATTCATGGAAATTCTCAGGTTCTGCCTGTCGCTGCTTCCCGATAAATGGTCGGCAACTTTTACCCTAAAAGAGATGGAAGAATTTTCTACAGAGGACGTTTGTAAGCAATTGGGCATTTCTTCGTCCAATTTATGGGTAATGCTCCATAGAGCCAGGTTGCAGCTAAGAGAATGCATTGAAGATAAATGGTTTAAAGATCCGGTTTGATGAAAAGATGGATAAAAAGAATGTGGAAGAAGATGATGCACCGTATGGTGTATTCCTGTGATGTAGCCACTTTCTACATTACCAGATCTGAATACCAGAAGCTGACTTTCATGGAAAACCTGCGCCTCAGGATGCACCTTATGGGTTGTGAGTTTTGTCGTAGGTTCCAGGATCAGAATACAATGATCACTAGATTTATTGACGTGCAGAAAATTGACCGTTCAAGCCTGAAAATGAGAAAGGAAAAAAAGGTTGAGATCAAGAAAGAGCTGGATAAACAGATAAATAGCACAGATTAACATTTTTTTCACACTTTTACCTGTAAGGATATCTCTCTCCCCCCGACTAAGTTTTTAAAGTTTCAAATTTTGAACAATAAAAACTTGGTACAATGAAAAGCAAGAAGAAATTTAGAAAGAATGCCGGGATACTTTCCGGAGCCATTTTAACTGGCGCAATCACAACTATAGGAATTGGAGATGCCAATGCAGGCGACCTTCTGAATTACGATGACCTTGGCACGGGTGCTGAGCTTCGTAGTGAGCTTATCGATATGAACCTGGACGTAAGGAATTCATACGACAAGTCCAGGACCTTCGAGCTCTCCTGTGGAGAAGGCAAGTGTGGCGAAGATAAAGAGAGCGAGAAGAAAAAAAGTGATACGGTGAAGGAATCTAAAAAGAAAATGGAGTCTGATAAGAAAGCGGTTAAAACTTCAAAAGACAAGACTGTTGAATCGAAATGCGGTGAAGGCAAATGCGGAGAGGGCAAGAAGGACGCGGAAACCAAATCCGATAAAAAAGAATCAAAAGCCGTGGAATCGAAGTGCGGTGAAGGTAAATGTGGTTGATAAAGTTGGCTGAAACCACTTTAGGGCCGGGGATCTATCCGGGTATCAACTGACATAGCTAAAAAAGCTTGCTGAACTGCTCTGATTATCATCCCCGGGCCCCGGCCCTTAGATTTATGATTAGGAACAGGAATAGGATTGGGAAATTACTGTTTATAATAGAGGTATGAATTATGGTAGGAATAGGATTCAGAAGAGATTTTGCTAATGAATTGCTTGAGGGAAGTGAACTCAAGCCCGATTTCATAGAGTTTGCCCCTGAAAACTGGATGGGCATGGGAGGCTATTGGGGAAAGAGGTTTCGCAGCGCAGTGGAAAAGTACCCGGTGACCTGTCACGGGCTTTCCCTTTCAATAGGATCTCCCGAAGAGCTTGACTGGGAGTTTATAAAGGAACTCAAAGTGTTTCTTGATGAGAATAACGTAAAAGTATACTCTGAGCACCTTTCATATACAAAAGCTGCCAATGCGCACCTGTATGATTTGCTGCCCATCCCTTTCAGGGAAGATGCCGTAAGGCACGTTTCGAAAAGGCTGAAGAGGGTCCAGGATTTCCTCGGTCGAAAGATCGCCATAGAAAATGTGTCTTATTACACACCGGTAGCCGCCGAAATGGACGAAGCAACCTTTATATCTTCAGTGGTCGAAGAATCGGGATGTGACCTCCTTCTTGACATTAACAATGTTTTTGTCAACGCTTTCAATCATGATTATGATGCCAAAGGGTTTATTGACCGGCTGCCGCTCAGTAAGGTTGCTTACATCCACATGGCCGGTCACGAACAGGTTGAGCCCGATCTTATAATCGACACCCACGGTCAACCCATAATTGATCCTGTTTATGAATTGTTCGAATGGACTGTGCAAAAGCTCCGTCCGGTCCCGGTATTGCTCGAGAGGGATTACAACAATACAGACCTGCCTGAGATGCAGGCGGAAATGACAAGGCTAAAGGAGATCACAGCAAAACACTGGGAGGTGAGCCATGCTGGAGCGTGATACTGAAAAAATACAACACAAACTGGCAAAGTATTGCAGGACAGGTGAAGAAACCCATATAGAAGGTGCCAGGAACTCCCGGCTCCACCATTACAGAAGGCTCGTAAAAAATGTGATAAACAGCACAATGAAACATGCCTATCCCATTACCAGGGAAGTTCTGGGCAAGGAGCAATGGGATAAGTTGATCAGTTTGTTTTTTACTCAGCATGACCCACAAACCCCGAAAGTGTGGGAGCTTCCCTATGAACTTTGTGAATTTGTTAAAGAGAATGATATTGCCTCAGCATTAAACTTACCAATACTTGAGGATCTTATGTACCTGGAATGGATAGAGATACAGGTACACACCATGGAAGATGAAGATATTCCGGATTTTACTTCCGACGGGGACCTGCTTTCTGACACATTGGTCATTAATCCCGAGCACGTACTGATCAGGCTTGAATACCCTGTGCATAAACTTTCTGCCGGGGAAGCCGGAAAGAAAAAGGGAAACTATTTCGTAATGGTTTTTAGGGAACCAGAGTCAGGGAGGGTCAGGTTCATTAACCTTTCTGTGTTATTTGTTTATCTCCTTAACAGGATCAAACTGGAAGGAAAACCTGCAATTTCATTTGCGGATGATATAATGAAACAGTTCAATATCAGGGATAGAGACCTTGTTTTTAAAAGTATTGAAGCATTTCTGGATGATATGATAAAACAAGAGGCCATCCTGGGGTTTAAAGCCAATGTAAGACATTAAAAAAGTTGAAAAATGAACTCAATAACCAGAAAATACAACAAATTCTCAAGATCATTGCAAAACCTGAGGGATCTTCCTCTCTTGTTTTTACGCCTGATACTTGCCTATGGTTTTTACACACCGGCAATGAACAAGATCAAGGATGCAGGTGCCATTGGCGACTGGTTTGCCAGTATGGACTATCCTTTACCCTATCTCAATGCCTATCTTGCTACTGCCACTGAGACGCTTGGAGTGATACTTCTTACTCTCGGTCTTGCAACGCGCATCATTTCAATACCTCTTATGATCGTGATGGCAGTGGCAATCTTTACGGTTCATATTGGCAACGGCTTCGCTGCCGGCGATAATGGATTTGAGATACCGCTCTATTATTTCCTGATGCTCTTCACACTCTTGATCCTGGGGCCGGGAAGGGTCAGCCTGGATTACCTGCTCTTCGGAAGAAACAGAAAGTAGCCGGAAACTTGAAACTTTACAACCTGACGGTATACCTTACTTCACCCTGGAATTCACTGTAGGTGCCGGGGCCAAGCCGCTGGTCATTATTGGCAAGCGATACCCGCAGTCCAATAGTATGCTTTTTGAAAGGACTGTAGCTGGCATTAAGGGTATTCCTGAATACCAGGCGCTGGGGTTCACCATCGCGGCGGATGAATACGAACATGGAAGTGAGCGAGGCCTGCAGCTTCCGGTCCTTGGTGCGGATACCTGTCATGAACCCCGGAGAGTACCGTGTTGCCGGTATCCCTGCTGACTTATAGCTGTTCAGGATAAAAGTGGGGGCAACATGCCATATGGATTTTTTCGGGGAGATCCTGTAAAGCATGTTCAGGTAAAAACTCCTGAATTCTGCTGTGCCTGGTGCAGCAGCCTTGTTATCCGATTTCTGGTACCCGCCATGTATCCTGAATATATGGTTGAATGAAGAGGATCTCATTTTATGGGTTACACTCGCATTTACGTTATTGATCCGCTGTTCGAGCAGGGTGGAGTCGCTTATACCCCCTATGGCCAGCTCCTGCCGGGTCACATAATTGGAAAAGCCGGCCCTGAAATTCCATTCCGGTGAATGGATATAATTGACCGTTACGTTGAGGATGTTCTGGAAACTGTTGGCGCTGCGGTTGTTCAATAAATTGTTGCGCTGTATCCCAAACCTGAGGAAAGCATTCACTTTTCTTTTATACACTGAAAACCTTGTATAGAGGCTGGCCCTTTCAATGTCGTTCCTGATGTACCATGCCCCCATCGACTGAAAATCGGGCTCTATGCGGTCATAATCCAACCCTGCAGTTATCTGCTTGTGGCGGTATTCCAGTTTCGATTTAATGGCAAAGAGATACTGGTTCGATTTCCTGAGAGGCAGGAACACACTCATCAGGTTTGCCACCCCAAGATCTATATTGTCAGGCTCACCCACCCTGGTATCCCTGCTGTAGGCGCTGAGGGCAGCATCAAACTCAAAATAAAACCGTTGAATTATCCTCTGGTAAACCCTGAGCCCGAGCACGGCATTCTCTTCAGGGTTTACCCTCCCTGCCTGCAGGGAGTCGAGGGAACTCTCCCTGTCTTTCCCTTTCAGGAAGATCAGGTCAACGTAATTGTGTTCCGTCCCATACCCGACCCTCGCAGCAAAACCCGCCCTTCGGTAGGCCGGAAGGTTTGCTGCCGTTGTATCGAGCGCGATTGCGCGTCCAAAGCGCCCTGCAATGAAGCCGAACCGGAACCTTTTCCGCTGGATCTCAACCCCGGCCCCGAGAATAGTCTTTCCGGCCATTGTAAGCGGCGAGAAACGGACATTCCGGTGGCCCAGGTGGATGGTCAGCCAGTCCTTGTACTCAGGGCTAAGTCCTATTTTATTGAACGATTGCCGGAATTTATCCTGGTAAGTACCCAGCACATAGTTCATCGGGATCTCCCAGCCTTTATAGGTTATCCTGTGGTTTCCCAGAAGCCTGAACCCTAATGGATCGCGTCGCTTAAAGTTGCTTGTGGTAGAATAACCTGAAAATTCAGCCGTCACCGATCCGGATACCTCGACTTCATCATTGAATAGATAGAACTGGGCGGCTGATTCGAAGGGAAAAGCCCAGATCAGCAATAATGCCGGCAGCACAACCCTTATGGCGTTTTTCGCCGTCATAGGAGCATCAGTTATCGTTATCGGGATTGTATTCGATCACCAGCGGAGCACTCATCCGCCACCTTGTGTCGTATGTCTTTATGTGGTATATCCAGCGTTTTTCAACATCCGCCACCCTGTCGACATAGTAAAGCCGGTCTTTCTTTGTTTCGGTAACGTCCAGCTTCCTGCCTGTTTCGGGATCGATCCGTGAAACGAGGTACCCTGCCGTACGGGGAACTGTTACTTCATCCCACTCCACAACCAGGTCATCCTTCTTTCTGGTTATATTTCCCGAAGCCGGTGCCACGGGCTTTTCAAATTCATCATAATCGACAGAGAGTGAAGGGGACCTGTTACTTTCATTGCCTGCATTGTCAAACGCAGTAATGCTGTAAACGAACGTGCCGGAATTTTCAAGGGTGTCGGTTGTAAAATTCTGGTTTGTTTCTCCTGCCGGGATGAAGTTTTCTTCGCTTTGTTCTGAGCGATAAATCCGGTAACCTGCTGCATCCTCTTCAAATGATAGTGTCCATTCGATCGAAACAACATTGCCTTTCCTGGTAAGCGAAGTGATCACCGGGTGCTGGGGCGGGGCGATGTCGGGCATCCTGGCCTTCACCATCTGCGATGGCCCTGAGCGGTTGTAGCTCTTGTCAATGGCGTAGACCAGGTAACCGTAGGTTGTTTGTGAGATGGCAGGCAGTGAATCAATATAAAATGTATCGGCAATGATCTCATTGGTGAGGAGGAAACGTGTTTCGAAACGATCGTCGCTGGCACGCTCCACTTCATAACCGGCTATATCCTCCTCAATATTTTCATCCCACCGTATCGTAATGACACCCGTATCTGCAATTGCAATGACGTTTTGCGGAGGTGCCGGGGGCGTTTCATCGATATAATAATAATGAAGGGTATCGGAAGGTCGGCTTTTCATGCCTGCCTGGTTCACCGACCGGATGCAGTAATAATAGTGTTTTCCCTCTTCAACCTCAAAATCGATCCACGATTTCCTGTTTTCGAGCAACAGTGTATCTCTTGGGAAGACCTTTGCGAATTCATCCTCTCGTGAGTGGCCCTTGTATACTTCAAAACCTTTCAGAAGTTCATTGCCGTGGTCCCATTCAACCAGGAGGCCTGTGCCGAAAAGCTTCGCCCTTAGGTTGTTCGGCGGGCCTGCAGGACGGGTATCCATCGGGATCACCTCGATCACTTTGCTGGCCGGGCCGGTCAGGCCAAAAGCATTCACGGCCCTGACCGAGTAGAAATACCTGTTCCCGTTCTCAAGGTATTTGTCGTTGTATTCCTGCACATCTTCCCCCGAAACGAAATCACCCGAAGAAATGGTTACGGGGAGCAAGCCATAGAGGTTTATCTCTTCAAAAGGCCCCCTCCGGCTGTCCCCGCGATAGATGCGGTAGGTGACTATTTCACCGCTGCCGATCTCATCCTTGTGCTTGTCCCACTTCAGGTTAGCGCCCTGGTACTTTGGTGTCCCGGTAAAATTTTCGATGCCCGGGATTACATCCTCACCTGCCAGGCTTATCCTTTCTGATGTTGTATGCTCTTCTTCATCCCCATTGATGACGGCGGTGATCCGGTATTGCACTTCAGAATAAACGCTGATAGTGCTGTCGATATAAATTACCCCCAGCAAGTTGCCCAGCTCTGGGTTGACGAGTGTCATCAGTTCCATGAAAGAAACCGCTTCTTCATCATCCAGGAAATCATTGTAAATTTCATCCGTGATATCTCCCGGGGGATCTGCGGCTCCAAAAAGCTGCAGGAACATTTCAGCCTTATACCCTGCCTGTTCCCTGATGCGCTGTTCGTCCTGGATGAATTCCAGCGGCTGACCGGTCAGCCGTTCCCATGATGTTTCATTATCCGCCCTGCGGTAAACATGATATCCCTCTATTCCGGCTTCATTCACAACCGGCCATCTTACATACAATTTTTCTCCTGTATTGAAGGTGAGCACCTGTGAGAAGCTTTCAGCAGACACCATCATTAGAATGGCCGTTAAAAACAGGGGCAATATTTTAAAACACTTTCTCATCCTTTACAAATAAGTTTCATATCCTACTTCAACACCTGCTGAGTCTTCATAGAACCAGACATCCCACGAAACATTGGCCTCGCCCTCCACAGACAGGTAGGTTGGACTTGCCTTAAGGTTGAGCGAAAGGTCCACCGCTCCTGAAATAATATCTGCGGTACCGAGCGGGGTGTCCAGGTCAACGTCCCAGTCGCCGTGGAAGGCAACTCCTACATCCAGTTCCGAGCGTGCATTGTAGTAATGGAAATGACCTGATGCATCAACATTTATCACGATCAGCACCTCTACGGGCCAGATGGGTATCCCGCCGTTGAAATTATACCAGAGCCTGCCGTCCAGCTTGATATGCTCGGAAGTTATATCGATGGAAGCGCTGGCTTGCAATGCCTGCAGGAATGCCCCCCTGATGCTTTCGCTGCGGATGAACATATCGGAAGGTGAGAACAGGTAATTGATCTTTCCTTCAAAGATGAAGATATCACCCTCAGCATCTGGAATGCCTACAAACATAGCTACATATCCCTCGACCTTGTTCACGGGGTCCCAGTAGAGCCCGATAGTGCCTTCGCCGTACATCGACTCTTCCTGTTGCAATATCCACAGTTTCCCGTACAGGGTGAACGACCCCGGCACAAGGACCATTTCCATCCTTCCGGCCAGCACTTCGCCGCCGGGTGCCGTTCCCATTCCTATTATCGCCTTGAATGAGAAAGCATCGGTATACGACGGACTGCCGGGCTGGCTGCCTACCGGCGGGAAATAATTATACCCGACACCACCACCCAGTTCAAGCAATGAAAGACCTGTCTGGCCTATCGGAACGGCGCCGGCAAGCACCATTTCCACGTACCAGTAAGTGTAGATATCCTCGGCTTCGGTCAGTTCATTGCCCACTACCAGCATGCCGCTGATCCCCTTCAATTGCCTCAGTTTTTCTATGGTTATCTCGAACTCACCCTTGAACTCCCTTCCCGAATACGAGAAACTGCCCTTGAATTTCACAGGGTTCTTATCGAATGAGATCTCAGCCTTATCAAAAGTGACAGAGGCTGTCGGGCCGGGCTCCACTGCAACAGTACCGGTCAACTGGTCGAGGCCTATCAGGGGGATACCGAAACCACCGGTGAGGGAGATCGCATACTCTTCCTGGTAAGCAGAGAATGAGAAGGATTCAACATGAAGTTCAAAACCTGATCCGAATTCAATGGCTTTGTTTATGGCAATGTTTTCAGCACGGACATCGCCCTCAGAGGTTACTTCCACACCCTGCACGGTTATATCCCCGTAATCTTCGCCGGAGATAACGGCATTCAGCCTGAAAGTGGCAAGTGATTCTGCTTCGCTGTAGCTCAGGCCTGTTCCGTTCATTAAGGTGAAGGTGGTCGCCAGCCTTGGGATAGAAACCGGGTCATCGGTGGTAATATTCGCTGCCCAGCCATTCCCTGCCATGCTTACGAACCCTCTCAGGCTGCCTTCAAACGGGCTCGGCAGCCATATTTTACCGCCAAACCCGGCTTCAGTCACCTCATTGTCGCTTATCGTAACTGTCAGGCTGTCGACTTCAAATTTATATCCTGTGAATTCCATGGATACCAGCGAACCGGACAAGGCAAGCTCGCCGCCAAAACCGGATGATCCTACATAGAGGTCCCGTCCGGAAATGGTGGTCGGTACCCCGCCGGCTGTCCTGTTGAACACCGGTGGCAGTTGCACCGCAGCAGAGTGGATCACAATGCCTTTCCAGTCGGAGGTAAAAGAAGACGCACTCCTGGCCGTATGCATATCGAAAGTGAAGGAGGTACCTTCCTTGATCCTGAACTCACTCAGTTCTGCAGCAGGCAGGCTGTCGACCCTGCCCAGGAAATCACCGTTGGGCTCCAGCTCGGCATAGAACCTCACGGCATTGTCGAGAGAGGAATGGTTTACTGTGCCGCCTACCCCGGCACCCATCGAGGCAGTGATGGTAATGGAATCGATTCCCAGGTCAAAGCCGAGCATGCTGTGGCTTAGCGGAGGTGAAGAGGCCCAGGAAACACTTCCTGAAACCGCGATCTTATTGTCGGGCTCACCTTCCAGTTCAACTTCGTTGATGTTCAGGCTGATCTCCTGGAGCGGTACCAACAACCCATCGGCAATTTCCAAACCGAACCTTCCGGTACCTTCCACGGTTTCACCATCTGATACAGGCTCGTCAAGCTCAATGGTGAAAAGGTTATCTTCAGACCCTATTTTGAACCGGTGTATTTTTTCTGTGCTATAGCTCGATTCTGCTGTGCCCGGACGGCCAACGGCAGCGAACTTATCTTCTACATTTGAAATAATTCTGACCTGTGTCTTCTCAGGCAGGTCCTCCGCTTCGGTCCGCGAAAGCCCGTAAACTGCTGTTTCCACTGAGTCAGGCTCAACGGTAAAGCTGCCGCCGGGTTCGAAAATAGTCAATTCTTCTTCCACAAAATCCCTTTCTTCATCCACCAGTCCGGCCACTGCATGGACAAGCGGTGCGGCTGTGGAATCATCCACTGTAGTTTGTGTGAATGAGGCCACCAGGTTATCTATCTGGTCCTGGCCGTCATCCCCTCCTTCCATTAACGTGAGGGCGGCTTCCCACTGCTCTGTTGTAGGCCCTGCATTGAACCGGAGTAATTGCAGCCTGATGGGGCTGATGGCCTCAAATTCATCTTCTTCTATTACCACATCACCGCGCTTCCATTTGACGTATATCTTCCATTTTGCAAACCCTTTTCCGTAATTGAAGGATACTTTCGCATAACCTCCATCCCTGGTCTTTCTTGTCACCACTGAATCTCCGCCTTCAAAGCCATAATCCTCGGCGTAGCCGTCGATAAGTTGCAGGCTGAACTCTATGTCTTCGCCTTCCAGCCCGATGTGGTCACCGGTTACGACCCGGGCCTGGACCGTATCGGACGATTCGGGAGTGCCTACGATGGAATCGTTGACCTCGAGCAGTGCTCCCGGTTTGACCATGGGTTTTGATTTTTGCTCGGGAATGGGGTCTGCTGCCAGCTTGTTGGCAGTGTAGGTTACTTTTATCTCCTTTTCCTCCCCCGGCAATGGTTTTTCCACCTCTGAGGGTTCCCAGAGCATGATATTATACAGTGGGTTCTGGCTTATGATCTTCCCGTCAACAGTCCAGGAATGCCTGCCCAGGTCGATCGCATTCCTGGAAACCGGTTTGGCAGGGATGCAATCATCTGCCGTTACCTTGCAGGTATGGATGAACCGGTCGAAGTCGTGGGTGAACTGGGTGTTGACAATGACCACATCTTTGGCCAGCAGGGGCTGGTTTGCGGGGATCACCGGCCATTCAGGCCAGAGGGGCTCACCATTTTTATAGACCAGGGCAATGGTGCGCGGTTCCTTGCCGGGAAACGGTTCTTTGGATTCGTTTGGTGGCCCTGCAGGAGTGACAGAAATGGCGGGTGTACAACCGGATCCGGTACTTTTGTCACTGAGGTTGTCCTGGGCACGTTCACTGGCGAAAACCGGTGTGCGATTATTTTCATAGGAGAGCTTTTTGACCATTTTAGCGCGGGGGTCGTCCGACCTGAACCCGTCGATCACCTTGTCGTCGGCATGTAATTCAAGGCTTACCGAGAAATTGACCGTATTGAACTCGTTGAAAAGGAACTGCCTTAAGTCCTCTTTGGCCTTTTTGAGCCGGTCTTTTGCCTCTTCAAGCTGTTCATCAGCCTCATTGATCGCGTCATCTTTTTTGCTTATCGATTCGTTGATCTTTGTGACGATGGCTTCTGTTTCAGCCTCACACTCCTCAATGAGCTTTTCTATCTGGCTGAGCCGTTTTTCGAGGGCTTTTACCGTTTCGTCGTTATTCACTTGTGTTGAGATCTCGTCCTGCAGATTCCTTCTTTCGCGATTTATGAAGACAATATCCTCCCTGGCCACTTGTTCTTCTGAACGCCAGTAAGAAAGATCCGAAAGGATCTCTTCAAGGCGTTCGTTGAGCGATACAAGGCTGTCGTTCAGAACGGATTTCTGCCTTACTGCTTCGGAAACATCCTTGCGGGCGTTTATCAGTATCTCTTCTGCATTGTTGACCCTTTCCTTTGCACTTTCCACACTTTGCAGGTTTGATGCCAGCGAAGATCCCAGTTCATCTATTTCTGTTTCCAGTTGCTCTATGCCCGTTTCGGTTTCCTCAATTTCTGCCCTTATTTCGTTTACGGCTGCAGTAGCGTCCCTTGCATGGGCACGGGTGAGGTCGTTGTTGAGCCTGCCTAGCTTGTCTTCCAGCGACAACAGTTCATTCCTTTTCGCTCTCAGGTCATCGGCAATTCCTTCGCCGGTAGCCCTGGCATTGTTGAACAGGTTTTCCTCGTATCTGAGCTGTGCCTCTTTACCGGTAACATTTCTTCTGAGCTGGGATATAAGGGTATCCTGCTGAACGATCGACTCCACTGCCGTTTCTATCCCGGCCCTTACACGGGTACTGTCCTGCTCCAGTTCAGCTTGTTTCTGCTCAGCATTTTCTTTCCGTAATTCTGCCGCATCCAGATCATCCTGCAGTTCAAGCTGCTTGTTCTGGTATTCCAGGGTCTTCTGGTTCTTTGCAACGGCAAGTTCCGCTTCTGCAGCCGACTTCTCGGAATTAAGTGAATCGAGCTGGTCTTTGATCGTTTTATACTTTCCGAGCTCTCTGCCTACCCGTTCTGTTTCTTTAGCGATCACCTGTTGTACCTGCTGTTTAATGTCGTAGGCAATGGCAAGTGAGTCTTCCGCTTCTTCAACCTTTTTCTTGAGTTCGGCGAAAAGGTCCTGCTGTTTTATGATTTCTTCCAGGGGAGGAGGGATGTAGTAGATGACCGGGCCCCGGGCTTCTTTTTTTCCCAGGAAGCTTTGCTCTTCTTCCTCCTCCTCTTCCTCTTTTTCCTTTTCAAGCTCTTCCTTCTCGGCGAGAAGGCGTTCTTTCAGGCTGTTCAGTTCACGGATCCGTTCCTTGAAGGCATCTATCAGCCCTTCAAAATTTTCGATCAGCTTTTCAAGCCTCTTTATATTCGTTTCGGCATCTTCTATTTCACGGCTCAGCTCATCCCTGTGGATCCCGGCGGCTGTAGTATCTGCATACAGAACCTGCAGGCTGTCGTTGATACCGGATATCTTGTTCTCAGCACCGGCAATCACCGTCCTGCTGTTGTGGATGCCGAGCATGAAATTGTCGCGGTTGGCTTCCACGCTGTCGCGGTAAGCTTCAGCGATCTGCTTATACCTTAGTTCTTCGCCTGTGAGTGAATCGTTCACAGAAGACACGTTTTCGGCAAGTGCCGATTTTTCCTCTTCCAGACCGGTTATGGTGGCGGTGTATTCATCCAGTGCACCGGCATATTCTTCTTTCTTGTTTTCAACCTCTTGCTTTGCGGCTACCACTGAGGATTCCAGTTCTTCGAGCTGCTGCCTGAGGCTGTCGATGGTATTGTCGTAAGTCACATTATAGACATACGAGGAATTGACCACTTCGTCCACTGCTTCCAGGTATTCATCGCCTTCAGCATTCACGTTCATGGCATCGGCCCGGCAGTCGGACCAGTCGCTGCCCGAATGGACAGCACAGGAATTCAGTATCCTCGACTTGAACGAGTTCATGAACAGTTCGAATTCTGCAAAACGTTGCTGCCTTTGTGAATTGATCCCCGTGCTGATGGCTGAGCGGCCTTTTCCGTTAAGCTCAACGCGGAGGTTGTTCAAAATATAATAATTGGTGTCATTTCCCATCCAGGTACCCAGGAAGGTCAAAACTTTCAGGTCCCATTCCCTTTTCTCGCGGAGGTAGTCCCGGGCTTTTGGATTCACCATGATGGTTGTTTCTGTTTCCGAGATCTCCATACCCAGTTCTTCGGCCCTGCTTTTCAGGTCTTTGTAGTTCTGAAGTGCGTCATCAATGGCTGCATCGGCCTCCTCGATAGACTGCATGAGCCGGGTGCTCTCGTCGATGATCTCCTGTTCCTTGTTTTCCAGCTCCTGTTTTACCTGGTCAAGCAGATCACGGATGGTGTTCACCACTTCCATCTGGGCCAACATCTCGGCCGAAGGCTTTCCTTTCAGTATAGCCTGTATCGAATCGATCTTATCGCGATGGATTTGTATGGAATCGAGCTGTTGCCGGAGCAATTCTTCCTGTCCGGTTATGGCCGGCACCAGGGAGTCAATATGGGTCGCCACCGAATCCCTTTTTTGTTCAAGGACGGTAAGCAACGAATCCTTATCGGCAAGTTCTCCCTTCTTTTCTTTGATACGGGAGACGGTTTCATCAAGCTTTCCGGGTATGACCTCATTCACCTGTTCATCGATATACCGCAGTGAATCGTTGATCTCCTGCAACCTGGCATTGATCTCATCCACGCGATCCTGGCTCTCCTGGATCTTTTCCAGGTCGAAAGGCGTGTTGAGCGAACCCTTTCCGTTCAGTTTCCAGTTGAAGATGGTAACGTGGTCTTCAACGGCTTTAAAGTACTCTCCGCGACCGTCGCATCCCTGGCAGCGGAAGATGGCATAATCAAAGTCAACCCCTTCGGCACGGATGGGTACGGCACGCGGGTACTGGAACAGGTCGGGATTTTCGAGGATCATCCCAAGGTCGATCGGGTTGGCCGGCTCTTTCCTGAAGGAAGGCCCGCAAAGTTCAGGTTTAGGGGTGATGATCGTATCTGGCGGGACCTCTTCGATCGGGGGCAGGTCTTCGATGATCGTATCGCTTCTGTCACGGTAGGTAGTGTCGAGTCTGTATAGTTGGGTATATTGCCATGTGCTGTCTTCTTCCCAGACAGTGTCGAGGACTATTCTTCCATGATAGGGTTCATACGGTGTTACCGTATTTACGGTATCCTCTTCTTCAACAATTGTATCGCCCGGCACCGGCTCTTTTGTCACCACAGGCTCTTTCGTGATCACCGGTTCCTTGGTTGCAGTTATCACAGTGTCACCTTCTATATAAATGGTGAAAGGTTCTGACCAGCCGTCGCCCCCGGTGAGAAGTTCCCCTGCTTCGTTCGAGGGCTGGACTGACCACACATATTCCTGGCCGGTACGGGGTATAATGATGTCGGGAGGATAGGGGATCGCTGTTTCCCCGGGCACCATCTCTTCGTAAACCGGCGGGTTGGAGAGTATCGCCTCGCGTGGCTCCTGGCCTTCGAAAAGCTCGAACAGCCCAAACTTGTAGAAAACAAACATTGAGGGAGGAGCCGGGTTGACGGGTGTCCATTGGAAGACGACGTCCATGAGGCCTTCTTCGGTAAACTCGGCGCCATCTTCAGGATAGATCAGGAAAGGGGGTTCGTATCCCTGGACATAAAAGTAGGCACACTGTTCAGCGGTGAGGGGTTGAAGGGTTTCAGGGTCGATGATCTCGGCGCATAGAGTGTAATTGTCTTCGGGAATACGGTTGGTCCGGATCACATTCTCCTCAAAATCCCCGTAAAACAGAAAGGCTGAACTGGGGATGATCTCCCCCGGATAAAGAATATTTTGTTCGGGCTGAAGTGTGACTAAAGGTACTGCGAAGTCATCTGTTTCACCTGCCAGGTCGC
The DNA here is from genome assembly GCA_964567785.1 of uncultured Bacteroidales bacterium. GTDB lineage: Bacteria > Bacteroidota > Bacteroidia > Bacteroidales > JAGOPY01 > CAZMOK01. The sequence goes on from CAZMOK010000043.1 coordinate 22,190, forward strand.
CGGCACTGTTGAATAGCCTTCCCCTTAGCTTTACGTCCACCGGTCCGCTCGAAATGCTCGTTACGTACATCACTACCAGTTCGGGATTTTGTTCCCATTCATAAGCATAAACTGGTGGGTTGGGGTCTACCTGTAATTCAAAGAAGATCTCCTGGGCCCGTAAAAAATGCTGGAAGAGAAACAGGCCGAGGACCAGTAGAGCCTTTATATAGACTGTTTGGGACACGGTAAATTAATTGGTGACAATAAAAATAATATAGAAGATAAATTTTGGCAAGCTATTTCGTCAAATTAACAGATAATTAAGAAACTGGAATTAAATATGTTATGATTTGTATATGAGTCCCTGTCAAGCCTTGTTGCAATTATGGGCGGACTTAAAGGGAGGGCAGGCTGTAAATGTTAAAAAAGTAAAAAAGTTTAATGTTTTCATAAAAAAGTTAAACAAAAGTGACTTGAGCTTGTTTCGTCTCTATAAAACACAAAATACACACAACTATGAAAACTATCAAATCAAACATCGTATTAAAGACACTCGCAATTCTTATTTCATTTGGTTTCATTTTCCAGGCTGCTGCCAATGATGGTAAATCGGCCAAGAAGATGAAGAAAATGACCATTGTAGAGATTGCTTCGGCCGATGACCGTTTCTCCACGCTGGTAGATGCCGTTGTTAAGGCCGACCTGGTTGACGCACTCAGCGCCAAGGGACCTTACACAGTATTTGCTCCAACGAATGATGCATTCGACAAGCTTTTTGATGCACTGGGAGTGAACGGAATTGAAGATCTTTCAAAAGAAGACCTGACACCGATACTGCTTTACCATGTGGTAAGCGGCAAGGTAATGTCATCTGACGTTGCCAGCGGCGAAGTACCAACCCTTAACGACAAGGCTTCGCTGAAGGTAAAGGTAAAAGATGGTGTGATGGTTGACAAGAGCAACGTAGTGATCACCGACCTTGAAGGTTCAAATGGTGTGATCCATGTAATTGACGCTGTTCTGGTACCGAACACAAAGACTGCAAGCTCGAAGTCGTCGGGTGGTTGCAGCTAAGACACGACCCACATATTAGAATTAGGTTTTAAACACGCAAGTTGCCCCGGTGAGAGCCGGGGTTTTTTTATTCACCCACTGACTATAGTTACTGAGTGAAACTGTAAAAACCCTGAATTCGGCAGTTAGACCGTTTCCGATCAAAACACATGTTGTTTTATTGATGCGATTGATTTAGAGGTTATTGGTGTGAT
>CAZMOK010000044.1:0-20729 GCA_964567785.1 uncultured Bacteroidales bacterium
AAGACATCTGGAAGACATCTGGAAGACATCTGGAAGACATCTGGAAGACATCTCAATTTTGCCAAAAAAGGCCGGCCTCCAAAAGAAGGACCGGCTGACGGTATTGGTGAGGTTGGCGTGTGCCCTATTGCGTCGTCATTTTACCTGTGTGCCTTAACAAACTGCTGTTAACGGTATTATCTTGGAAAATTAACGGAGGTGTTTTTTTAGGACATGTTAATAACTCCACCCAGTGACTATAGTTACTGGGTGAAATATTATGTTAAATAGCAAATCAACATTTCACCCCCCCCCTCACTTTAGTCATCCGGTGAAATTATATTATGTACTTTTAAGCCACTGCAACACGAATATTAAATGGAAAAGAAAAAGCTAAAACTGATCGAAACTGATCCCTGGCTTGAACCAAGCGAACAGGATATTATTGACAGGCACGAACGTTTTATTGAGAGGCTCAAAAATATTGAAAAGAATTTCGGGAAGCTGACGAATCTTGCCGATGGCCATAAATACTTCGGGATAAATTATGATCCTGATAAAAAAGGCTGGCATTACCGGGAATGGGCCCCTGGTGCTAATGCTCTTTATCTTACCGGTGATTTCAACAACTGGGAAAAGTACTCCCATCCGCTTGTAAAGAATGAGTTCGGAATATGGGAGATATTCCTCGATGAGCAAGGATACAAGGATAAATTTACGCATGAAAGTAAGATAAAGGTCATCGTTGATTCCCAGAAAGTGGAGAATTATCGCATTCCTGCATATATACAACGGGCAGTGCAGGATGAAGATACCAAGAATTTTACCGGACAATTATGGCTCACTGAAGAATTCGACTGGTCAGGTGATGACTTTAACGCAGAAAAACTAGGCGAACTTTTTATTTACGAAAGCCATGTGGGAATGGCCCAGGAAAAAGAGGGAATTGGTACCTACAAAGAATTTGCCGAAAATATCCTGCCAAGGATCAAAAAAGCAGGCTACAACGCAATACAACTCATGGCAATACAGGAACACCCATATTACGGGTCTTTCGGTTACCATGTATCGAACTTTTTTGCCCCCTCATCAAGGTTCGGAACCCCCGATGAATTGAAAGAACTGATTAAGAAGGCCCACCAGATGGGCATTGCAGTTATTATCGACATTGTGCACTCACATACAGTCAAAAATACTGTTGAAGGGATCAATGAATTTGACGGATCGGATTACCAGTATTTTCATCCCGGACATATGGGCGATCACCCGGAATGGGATTCAAAACTTTTTGATTATGGCAAAACAGAGGTCCTTCGTTTCCTCCTTTCAAATCTAAAGTACTGGCTCGAGGAATTTCATTTTGATGGTTTCAGGTTCGACGGTGTCGGCTCCATGATGTATTATCATCACGGCCTTGAATCTATCGATACCAGGGAAAAATATTTCAGGGACGGGGTGGAATGGAACGCCATCACTTACCTACAGCTTGCAAATACATTAATACACACAATAAAACCGGATGCCATTACAATTGCCGAAGATGTGACCGGAATGCCCGGGCTTACCTTTCCCGTTGATGAAGGGGGGATTGGCTTCGACTACAGGCTTGGAATGGGTATCCCCGATTACTGGATTAAGCTTTTAAAAGAACAAAGGGACGAAGAATGGAATGTGCATGAAATGTGGCATGTTTTGAACGACAGGCTGCCTCACGTAAGAACAGTAGCTTATGCTGAATCGCACGACCAGGCCCTCGTTGGTGACAAGACCATAGCATTCAGGCTTATGGACAAAGAAATGTACTGGCATATGCAGAAGGACGATGCGGACCTTGTTATCGAAAGAGGGATGGCATTGCATAAAATGATTCGTCTTTTCACCATCGCCCTTGGTGGTCAGGCTTACATGAACTTTATGGGAAATGAGTTTGGCCATCCTGAATGGATCGATTTTCCGAGGGAAGGGAATAACTGGAGCTATAAGTATGCCAGGAGGCAATGGTCCTTGATGGATAGCCCGGAGTTAAAGTACCAGTATCTTGGCGAATTTGACAGGATGATGATAAATGCGATCAGGGAGAACAGGGTTATGTCTTCCCTTTTCGGCAACCAGTTGAATGTGGATGAGGTTAACAATACAATAGCTTTTGAAAGGAATAACCTTGTTTTTCTTTTCAATTTTCACCCGGTGAATTCAATTCCTGACTATAGGTTCAGGGTGCATAAAGCGGGTGAATACAAGATAATCCTAAATTCTGATGACCCTGCTTTTGGCGGGCACGGCAGAATAGATGACTCGATCAGTTATTTTACTTCTAATGAAAATGGCGCTGAATTCCTAAATGTTTATAGTACCAACCGAACGGCCCTGGTTTTTAAAAGGGTGGTGTAATTTAAGTATTTATGATTTTCATGCCTTGAGTATGGTCATGGGATGAAATGGTATTTTGCTATTTAAAAGTATTTCACTGGGTAACTATAGTCACTCAGTAAGTTATTTAACATAATATTTTACCCAGTAACTATAGTCAATGGGTGAAAACTATAAACGCTTGAAAATCAAAAACCTAAAAGAATATTTATGATCCTTGTCCTTTCCATGAAAACGGTCTGAAATCAATTCCCACTCCTCAACGTTAAACTCGGGAAAATAACTGTCCCCATCAAATTCATGATCGATTATTGTCAGGTAGATCCTGTCGGCAAAACCGATAGTCTGCTCATAAACCTTCGCTCCGCCTATTACGAAAAGTTCCTTCTCTCCCATTCGCCTGGCGTATTCAAAACCTGCTTCAATCGAATTGACAACCTTTACCGGGCCCGCCTCGTAATCCTTTTTACTTGTCAGGAGAATGCTCTTCTCTGGATCATGCTCGAAGTTGGGCTCCTCGAATGTTTGCCTCCCCATAAGCTTGAAATGCCCACGGGTCCTGGTTTCAAAAAACTCCAGGTCATCAGGCAGGTGCCATGGAACATCACCATCTTTACCGATTACCCGGTTTTTACCCATTGCCGCTATCAGTGAAACGATCATACGCTTTAGTTGAAATTGAAATATAGTCAATTATCACGGAATGACAATGACCTTGAAAGAACAGAGCATGCCGGAATAGATCGCCTTAATGAAGTATATGCCACTGGCAGGATCCGTTAAATGAACCTCCAGGCCACCTGCAACCTGCCGGGAATTAAAAGCCGCAAATTTCCCGGTACTGTTCACTATACCGACTATTTCTATTTCCGGGATTTTAATAGTGAAGCTTCCGTCTGACGGGTTCGGAAACATCCTTTTTTCAGAAATATATTCTTCTATCCCTGAATCATCCACACAATGTCCGGTGAGGTTGGTACTGAGTAAACCGTAAGAACTCATAATGTATAGTTTGTCTGTATGCTGCCCGATGTTTTCGGTGGAAAACTTCAGCGGTATCTTCAGTACATTTTCCGGTGCATATGGCGAAAGCAGGTTGGGCCCTATGCATTCCGTCCAGCAGGAATCTGTTGCATCCCACAGATTGAAGGGCCCGAAGCAATAAACGGAATCGATCATGACTGCCTGAAGCCCTGTGTTGACAATCTCAAGGGTATCTGACGAAAACGATCCCGGCCTGATGTCACCAAAATCGATAACCTCAGGTAATTCCTCAAGGTTCTGGTAAGTAGGGCCCTGGTATTCATAAGCCCCGATATCGATCCTGTCATTGAAAATGCGCGGGTTTCCGGTAAGGTCGGTAAGGGGTAGATGCAGCATGGAAGTATCAGGGAACCCATTATCAACAGCCCAGCTCGCCGAAGTGATAATCAGGGTATCAGGAAAGAAGACAAAGTAGGGTTCCATGTTGAAGATGTTATTCCCGCCGGTGATCGTCGCATTGCTGCTGTCTCTCACAAAGGAATAGTCCATAAAGACCGGTCCTTCAAGGTCGTTGGGTAACAAAGTGTCTGATACATAATTTAAGGCAAGCAATGAATTGATTATTTCTGTTTCCCCGGAGTTTGCATGGAGTCCTCCGCCCTGACCCCTGGTCTTATCCCACCATTCATCTCCGGGACCGATAGCCTGACCGTCCTTAAAGGCGGCACCTGTTTTATTACCTGCACAGGTAACATTAATGAGCGCCCCTTCGCCGGCAGAGGTGTATATTCCCCCACCGCTGCCCGACTCCGGGTGTTGATCATTCTGGTATGTCACCTCATCATAATTAAAAGAAGAACCGGACCGGTTTCCAGAAACCTCACAATTAATCAGGAAATATTTTTCACTACTGGATTTAATGCAGATCCCGCCGCCATTACCCGCATGGCCGTTGTTCTTGTATGTATCGTACATTAACTTACCCCCGTTTCCGGCATTGTTGTCTTTGATAATGCAACTCCTGATCATCATGAGTTCACTCCCCCCTTTAAGCCATAGTCCACCACCCGACCCGCCGTTGCCGAGGCTATAGGTTACCCAGGGGCTGGAAGCAGGCCCGTTGCCTGCGCTGTTCATTTCCACGGTACATCCTTCCAAAAGAATATATCCGGCCGACAAAAAGGCACCACCACCGTGTGCCCCATCCCCCGTGGATCCATTGGAATACACTGCCGGACCTCCTGATCCTGCATGGTTATTCTTGATGGTAGAACCGAGGATAATGATGGTATCCACTTCGGCAAAAACGGCTCCGCCCGGGCCGCCGTCACCGCTGTAAGAACTGTCATCTGAGGATGAGTTGCCTCCGTTGCCTGAACTGTTGTCGCTGAAGGATGAATTGGATATCGTTACACTGCCATTCGAAAAACAAACAGCTCCGCCCTGCCCTCCTTTTCCGCCGGAGGCGCTATAGATATTATTGCCATTGCCTCCCTTGCCTGCATGGTTGTTGGTAAAACGGCAATTATCAATCAGGATGTCCCCATTTATACAGAACAATCCCCCACCATGCCCGCCATCCCCTCCGGGACTATGTGTGTTATGGGAGTCACCGTGACTGTGGGCATTAATGCCGTCGCGGGCGGTGTTGTTTTCAATGACCGAATTTATAAGGTTTAAGTCATTTGAACAATAGATGGCGCCGCCCGACCCGCTGTTTGTAGTATAGTGGGAATACCACATACTATTTCCGTTTATCCAGCAGGCGCCATTGCCCGAGATATTGGTAAAAAACCGGCTGTTCTTGACAGTTAGGGAGCTATTACTGTATATCCCACCGCCAGGGCCTCCGTTACCTCCTTCTGTTTGCCAGGATTCTCCATATCCGTTTCCGCTTCTGTTATCTGTTATAATACAGCCTTCAAGGGTAAGGCTATGATTTGTACCGGGAATGTAAACAGCGCCCCCAGGCTCACCTTCCAATGAGCCTGCTGTCCCGCCGGGAGCCCTCCCCTTCGTAAGCTCTAACAGCTCGAGGTGCACCTGCAGCGTATCATCCGAACAAATATAAATGATCCTGAAGTCGCCATTTGCCTTGTCTGACCTTAAGATCACGGTTGTGTCAGGATTTCCTTGTATATAAAGCGACTTATCTATAAGTAACTGACCCGTGGTAAGGTGAACGGAGTCAATCCCTTCTTCAAAATAAATTGTGTCAAAATGATCTGTCTGCTGCAGGATATATCTCAAAGAGCCCGGACCCTTGTCTGCTTGTGTCGTCACATAAAAAACATCCTGCGATGTCAAGACTGCCGTATCAAGAAATACAGTGGCAAATACTGCTATCAGGAATAAACACCTTTTCATTTTAGAAGGCCTGGTTTCGATGGATCTTAAAGATACGGAGTTTAAGACACTTTTTCCAATTTCTTACGTACAAACTAACTTAAACCCAGATCAGACGAACTCCATTTTTTCTTCAGCCCAATGAAGCACTGTAAATGCAATGTGAGAAAATAACCGGGATCCTCTTTATTTAGAACGATTCCTGTATTACTAAACTCGCTCACAATCAATTAATAAGTATGAAAAAGATTTGCATCCTCATACTCGGGCCACTCCTCTTCTTCTTCCAGGGTTTTTCCCAGACCTACGTTCTCAACGAAGACTTCGACGGTACGTCGGGAACAATACCCCCGCCGGGATGGTCGGTGGAAGTGATTACCGGCAGCACTGAAGATAGCTGGTATTTCGATAATCCGGGTGAGAAAGAGATCATTTTTCCCATAACCGATCCCTTTGCAATATTCGACAGCGAATTCACCTCCGCAAACGGACAGCCTGAAGAAGTGGCACTTGCAACCGCTTCGTTCGACGCCTCATTCAGCAATTATATCCTGTTGCAGTTTGACCATACTTTCGAAAAGGGAAATAGCGCCATTGCAAAGATCGAAGTGTACGATGGGGATATCTGGCAGGATGCAGTATCGTTCAATGCTTCGACGGCAAACCCCCAGGCAGAGATTGTCGACCTGTCTGGTATCATCGGCGGAAGTACAGATGCAAAAATACGCTTCACATGGACAGGTAACGGTAGCGGATACTGGGCGGTCGACAATATAAGGATCTATGCCTCACTGCCCCTCGATGGTGGGCTTGTTTCGATCGATGCACCGGTTTCACCCGTAACGCCGGGAGTTCAGGATGTGGAGGTCACATTGGGTAATTTTGGTTATAACCCGATAACAAGTACAACTATAAACTGGACTGCCGACGGTGAGCCCCAGCCACCCTATGAGTGGGAGGGAGCGGTTGATTTTGGACAGACCGAAAGTGGAATTATCATAGGAAGCTATGATTTTGAGGGCTCGGTCGACCTTAAGATATGGCAAAAGAATCCTAACGGTGAGGAAGACCCCAATCACTTCAATGATACTATTACAAAAACTTTGGTATCAGCACTTTGTGGCACATATACCATAGGAGGGACTGACCCGGATTTTGAATCCTTTTCGGAGGTAGCGGAGGTATTGAATACAGCCGGTGTAACCTGTCCGGTAACCCTATTGGTAAGGGATGGCACCTACATCGAACAATTCAGCCTCGGAGAAATCCCGGGAATCTCTTCGGACAATACGGTCACTTTCCGTTCTGAGAGCGGCGACAGCACCGCTGCCGTTATTCAGATCGATCCGGGTGCTCTGAAATTTGAACCGATGATACTCCTCGAAGGGGCCAGCCATGTGAACTTTGAAAACCTGGGATTGTACACCGGATCGCAGACCAGCAATAACAATTACGGGATACTTTGCGAAGGAGCTTCGCACATAAAAATACAAGGTTGTTTTATCGATTCCCGGAAACGTTCCGATTTCGGTCTTAAGATCAGGGGCGGAAGCCACGATATCGCAGCTACCGGTAACCATTTTAACGGCCTGAATATCCGTTCAGGTTGTATTTCGATCGAAGGTGAAGGAACAAGTGATATCGAGGTAAGCAATAACTTCGTAAGGGGCGGTACGGCCTGGGACTTTTCAGCCATAGTGGTGGAAGATAATGCCAGCAGGGTACTCTTCAGCCACAACGAAATGACGGAGACTTTCAGGGCAATCCTGGTTGATAATTCAGACAGTGTGATCATACAGGGAAACAAGATCCACAACACAAACAGCGGGATCACAATAACCGATGAGAGCCCTTATGTTGAAATTTACGGTAACAGGATCTATAACATTCTCGGTTACCCGGATGAACCTGAAGGTACCGCTGGAATACACCTCGAGAACACCTCCTATGTTTCGGTCTATAACAATTTCATCCATACCGAAGGGGAAGGCCCTGTGAACGGATTGATCATTGAATATGCAGAGCTTTGTAATATCTATTATAACAGCATCAACATTTCCGGAAATGATTTCAGGGGAAAAAGCAACGGGATATGGATACAGGGCTCTTCCATGATCAGTTCAAAAAACAACGTTGTAAACATCCAGCGGAATGGCACTCCCGTTTTTATTGAAGGAAGCATGATCCAGTTTGATTTCGACAGGAATGATTACTACAGCCTTTACAGCCTGGTAGGCAAAATTGAGGATGAGGAGTTTTTTGACCTGGCTTTGTGGTCATCATCAACAGGATTGGACCAGAACTCCCTCTCTGTCGATCCTTTCTTTACTTCAGACACAAACCTGGCAATGAACCAGGTATTGCTTAACAATGCCGGAACACCAATTACCGGAATTGACACAGATATTGACGGAACACCCAGGGATGCCACAAATCCCGACATAGGTGCAAAAGAGTACAGTCCCTGCGGCAATGATGCGGGCATAAACAGGCTGGTCAACCCTCAAAACCCGCTGGGCACAGGCAATGAAAATATCGAAGTTGAATTGCAAAACCAGGGGACAGGTGTGATCAATTCAACTACCGTCAACTGGGCTGTAAACGGAGAAGCACAGGCTCCGTTTACCTGGAACGGTAACCTTGCAGCAGGCCAGAACACAGTGACAGTGATAGGCAGTTTTGACTTTGATGACGGAAAGGTTTATGAAATAGAGATCTGGACATCAGACCCCAATGGTACTACAGATTGTAACCAGGCCAATGACAGAATTACAAGCCGTGAGCTTTCAGAACCACTATGCGGATACTACACAGCAGGAGGATCGAACAGTAACTATGCATCGATCAATGAGGCCGCGATGGCGTTGAACCTGGCCGGAGTTTCCTGTCCGGTTACCATTGCCATTGCCGATGGCACCTACCGGGAGCAGGTCCTGATCAAAGACATCGCAGGAACAAGCGAGGAAAATACAGTCTTCTTTACCTCACAATCGTCTGACAGTCTGAAGGTGACAATACAAACGATAGAAAACGCCTTCAGCAACGAGCCCATTTTTTATCTTGAAGGCACAAGTCATATCGGGTTCAACAAGCTTGGTTTTCTGACCGGTTCTGAAATAAGCTTCGAAACCTATGGTATAATTCTCGACGGGGCTGAGAACGTTGAGATAGGTAACTGCCATTTCGAAGTGGGCAACGAACGTGATAAGGGCGTGGTGATCACTGGCGGAAGCACTAACTCAACAGTGATGAACTGCGGTTTTGAAAGCACCAATTCAAGGGCAGCGGCCATACTTTTGACGGGTGATGATACCAGGGCCATCAACATCAGCGGCAACAAGATCCTTGGAGCAACAGACTGGGGATATTCAACTTTGATACTTGACGAATATGTTGACAATGTTAGCATCTACAACAATGTTTTTGAGAGGTGCATGAGGGCTGTCGATGTGCTTAAATCTGACAGTATTGTCATAGAAGGGAATTTATTTGATGAGGTAAACGATGGTGTGTCGATATCTAACGGCAGCACAGAGGTAAAAATCAGGAAGAACCGTTTTTTCAACATCACCAGCAATGAAAATGTACCCAATGACATATGCGCCATTCAGGTGAGAAATTCATCAGGAGCACTGATCATTAATAATTTCGTGCATACCATTGGTGAAGGGGCCTGCATCGGGTTGAAACTGGAAAGTGCAACCTCAAGTAACCTGTATTTCAACAGTTTCAATGTCACCAATAATGACCAACAGGGAAATAGCGCCTGTGTTTCGATAAAATCAAGTTCTTCCATCGGGGCAAAGAACAATATCTTTAACATAGCTCTTGCCGGCGCACCTGTCAGGATCGAAATGAATGAGCCTATCCTGGATTTCGACAGGAACGATTATTTCAGCAGCGATAAAACAATAGGTTTTGTGAATGGGAACAGGTTCACTGACCTTTCGGTGTGGGCCGATTCACTTGACATGGACCAGACATCATTTTTTGTTAACCCATATTATACATCCGGCACCGACCTGTCTATTAACCAGGCATTGCTGAATGATGCCGGCATTCCAATACCCGGGATCACAGAAGATATTGACAGCAGCCCCAGAGACCCTTCCAATCCTGATGTGGGAGCACGAGAATATGACCCATGTCCCAATGATGCGGGGATCAATGAGGTTATAAGCCCGGTTGAGCCAATAAGCGGAGGTTTGGAGGAGGTATCGGTCACTCTGCAGAACCAGGGCTCAGGAACCCTCACATCTGCCACAATAAACTGGATGGTCAATGAGCAGGGGCAGGAGGCATATTCCTGGACAGGAAGCCTGGATGCCGGCGAAAACTCTGAGGTGACAATCGGGGATTTTGATTTTCTTCCGGGAAAACTGTATGAGATAAAAGTATGGACTTCCGGGCCCAATAACTCAACGGATTGTAACCATATCAACGATACCGCCACCAGCGATCAGCTCGCAGCGCCACTTTGCGGCACTTACACAATCGGTGGTGCCGACGGAGATTTCAACTCTTTCGGGGATGTGGCCAAGGTACTCAACTCATCCGGAGTTACCTGTCCGGTCACCTTCCTGGTAAGGGATGGTATCTATGAAGAAAAGTTTATACTGGGCAGCATTCCGGGATCGTCAAAAGATAATACCGTAACATTCCGCTCCGAAACCGGCGACAGTACAAAGGCTATTATCCGCCTTCAACCCGGAACAATCAAGTTTGAGCCAATGATCCTGCTTGAGGGGGCAGCCAATATAATGTTCGAAAACCTCGGACTGGAGGCAGGAGCGGAAGGGGGCCAATCGAACTATATAGTGTCAATGGAAGGTGCGCAAAACATATCGTTCACAAACTGCTACTTCGTTGCCAGGAACAATTTCGATTACGCCATAATGATGGAGAAAAGCACATCAGAGGTACGGTTAACAGAGAGCCGGTTCGACCTTATGAGGAGCAGGTCGAGCGGTATACTGGTATCCGATCCGGGAACAGGTTATATTGAGATCAGCGGAAACAACTTCACGGGCATGACCGACTGGGCTTCTTCAATGATCTTTGTAAAGGATTTTGTCACGAATCTTACTATTGACAATAACAGGTTAAAAAATGCAGTCCAGGGTATATATGTCACCAATTCAGACTCTATAGGGATAAGACAAAACAAGATCAGCAATGTTAATGAGGGTATTTCTCTCGTGATAGGATGTAACGCCATAGATATCGCTCAAAATTATCTCTACAACGTTTATAGCTCCAACAGTGCACCCGACGGCACCCACGGCATCTCTGCCCTTTTATCTGACAAGGTCAATATCATCAATAACTTTGTGCATACCCTGGGTGAAGGCCTGGTCCACGGCATAAATCTGGAAAGCACCGATTCATGTAACATTTATTATAATTCGGTCAACACCGCCAACCTCGATAACCTGGGCAGGAGCAACAGCCTGAAAATTAGCGACTGCTATGAGCTGCTGATAAGGAATAACATCCTGAATGTATCCACAAAAGGCACTCCTGTATTTTTGGAGTCTGTTGATGGATTTAACCTGGATTATAATAATTATTATGATCCTGAAGGGGTAATTGGTTATCTTGATGGAACTGAATATACCAGCTTGTTTGAGTGGGGACAAACGGTTAACGGAGATGCCAACTCGATGAATGTCAATTCGTTCTTTGAAGCCGACACTGTACCGCTGCCTTATCAGCGTGCCATCAACGGCGCAGGGATCCCTGTAGAAGATGTGCTTTATGATATTGATGGAATCTTACGCAATACGCAAGCCCCGGATATGGGATGCGTGGAATTTGTTGTCGACATTGGTGTGCTGGAGCTGGTAAGCCCTACCCTTGAATGTGCCCACCCGGGTGAAGACAGTGTTACGGTTTACCTGCACCTGTTCGGCCATGTGCCCTTCAGTAACCTTAAACTGGCGTGGCAACTGGATAATGGCGAAATCCATTATGACACAATTCCGGGACCTGTATACAGCAGTATCACACACACTTTCGGGGATAAAGTGGATATTTCCGCCGAAGGCGAATATTTCTTTAAGATCTGGCTGATAGGCACCCTCGACGATAACATAAATAATGATACGCTCAATGCCTGGAGGTACTCCAAGCCCTCGCCCGAGGTTACCATGGATTATGATAATTTCTGTACAGGACCAAAGGTTTATTTCTTCGGGGATGCTGAGGTGGAAAGCCCTTATTTCATTGATTATTACGAATGGATATTCGGGGACGGGGAAACCTCGGGTGAGCAAAACCCGGTCCACACTTACAGTGAGCCCGGCTATTACGAGGTGGAATGCAGGGCATACAGTGATGCTGGTTGTTATGGCTACACTACAATGACTGTTTTCATAGACCCTGAATTCCAGCCCATAACCTGTACTTATGATGTAATCCCTGAAGTTTGCTACGGCGATTATTCCGGAAGTATTGACCTGGAAGTGTCCGGAGGATATCCTCCGTATAATGTCTATTTAAATGGCGAAGAGGTAAGCAGCGGCCTTATTTCAGGTCTTACTTCAGGTGAATATGTGATACAGGCCTACGACTCGGAGGATTGTATTTTTGAGGATACCGTAATGCTGATACCGGAAGTTTATCTCGGTCCTGAAATAATTGCTGAGCCGCTTTCGGGCGTTACGCCGCTTACCGTTGAATTTGACTTTAACGCCAACGATCCCGAAAGCTGGGTGTGGCATTTCAGTGAAACCGACACCAGTAATAGTAAGCAGGCTTCATTTACCTTCACATCTTTCGGCGACCATGAAGTTATCCTTGAGGTTAATTCAGGACCTCCGTATTATTGCACCGAAACCGATACGGTCATCATTTTCGTCGATATCAGGGTGGAGATCGAGGCAAACAATGTGTTCACACCCAACGACGACGGGTTCAATGATTTCTTCGAGGTAAGGACAGAAGGAGTTGAAGAGCTGGAAGTGAAGATCTACAGCAGGTGGGGGACCAAAGTGTATGAGATAGATGAAGTAGGCGGTAAATGGGACGGAAAAACCGAAAGCGGGATCAAAGCCCCTGATGGAACCTATTTCTATCAACTGACAGCTATAGGATATAACAGTATAGAATATAACCGTAAAGGAAGCGTATTGCTGTTGAGGAATTCATCCGAAGCCTATCCCAACCCTGTGGAGGGCAATATTAAAGTTACCATACATGATAATTTAGCGGGTCCGCTAACAGCCTTTTTCTATTCAGTGTACGGCCAAAAAGTACATTCCGAAACAGTACCGGACCCAAACAATATCGAGATCGATATCTCCCATCTCAGGAGCGGGATCTACATCCTCAAGATAACAGATGGGAAGAGAAATTACTATAACCGCATCATCAAGCACTAATAAAAGAAGATGGAAAGAATGGTGAGAAAAACAATCATATCAACCTTGATCCTTCTGGCGCTTTTTGCCGGTGATGGCTTTTCACAGCAACGCGAAATAAAGAAAGCAGATGTTAAGTTCAAGATACTGCAATATAACAAAGCTGCTGAACTTTATAGAAAGGCGATACTCAAATTTGAAGAAGACAACCGCCAGAAAGAATATGCAATTTTCAAGCTTGCCGAGTGCCACCGGCTGATGCACAATCCCGACAGTGCAGAAGTGCTTTACAGCGAGCTGGCCGAAGGATCTTTCGGGAATATTTATTCTGATCTTTATTTGAGGTATGCGGATATCCTGCGGATGAAAGGTGAAACAGGTGAAGCCAGAAAGTTTTACAAGAAATACCTGAAGATGGAGCAGTACAGCAAGGAAGCCAAACAGGGGCTGGCCTCCTGCGACTGGATCGAGAAAAACGAAAAAAACCGTGCCAGGGCAAAGGTGAATGCTGTTGCTGCACTGAATTCGGCCTATGACGATTTTTCACCCTCCTTTCTTTCGGATGATCAGGATAAGATCGTATTTACTTCGAACCGGGAGGTGTCCACGGGAAAACACATTGATCAATGGTCAGGCCACGACTTCTCCGATCTCTTCGAGAGCAGCCTGAACGATGAAGAATGGACAGCGCCCGTATTGCTTCAGGGTGGCGAAAATGTAAACACTGCTTCGCACGAGGGAACTCCCGAACTCATTGCAGAACATGATGCAATGTACTTTACCCGTTGTGTGAGGATGCGTGCAATGAAGAAGTTCTGCAGGATCATGAAATCGGAAAAATCAGCGGAAATATGGCAGGAGCCTGTTGAGGTGATATCCGACACCGCTTCCAATACCGGGCACCCGGCGGTCAGTAGCGATGAACTGATGATCGTATTCTCTTCAGGAAGGGAAGGCACAAAAGGAGAAAAAGACCTGTGGATAGCCAGGAGGAAAAGCAAGGATGAGGACTTTGGAAGGCCCGTGAACCTGGGCAGCAAAGTAAATACTTTTGGAAACGAGATTTTCCCCTTCATTTACAGGGACTCACTGCTGTTTTTTGCGTCGGACGGGCATCCTGGCTACGGAGGACTCGATATATACAAGTGCGTGCTTGAAGGGAATACTGGCAGCGAACCGGTAAACCTGCTTTCACCCATTAACTCGGGATATGATGATTTCCGCCTGATAACTGTCGATTTTCCAAAAGAAGGATATTTCACATCAAACAGACCCGGCGGAGCCGGTGAAGACGATATTTACTCATATACCAGGAGGGATCTTGTGTTCACCATTGCCGGCCATGTAAGCGACAAAGAAACCTTGCTCTCTCTCGGGGATGCGGACATTTTACTGATCAATGAAGATCTTAGCGACACGATATATTCAGCCACAGGACCTAAAGGCCGTTTTCAGTTCGATACCACACAGGTTATGGAAGGATGCGGTTACCAGGTAATGGCCCGGAAGTCGAATTACTTTACGGCGAAGGATTACTTCAGCACAAAAGGCCATATGGGCGACCGCAGTTTCAGCACCAGAATGTTCCTTGAACCGATACCCGAGTCGCCAATAGTTCTGCCTGATATATTGTTCCCCCTCGATGAATGGACCCTGGAACCACAGTACCAGGATTCCCTGATGCAGCTTGTAGAGATACTTGACGATAATCCCAACCTGGTGATAGAGCTGAGATCTCATACCGATTCGAGGGCGTCGCTGTCATATAACGATAACCTCTCACAAAAGAGGGCGCAGGCAGTTGTGGATTTCCTTATCTCGAAAGGAATTGATCCCGGAAGGCTGGTTGCCAGGGGTTATGGGGAAAGGATCCCGAGGACCCTTTCTAAAGATATAAGGAAAGAAGGGTATTTCTTTGAAAAAGGGACCACCCTGGATGATGCATACGTTGAATCGCTTCCCACCAAAGAACACAGGGAGGCGGCGTTCCATCTGAACAGGAGGACGGAATTTGCGGTGCTGGCCAAAGATTACGATCCCGGCCGGAAAAAGCAAGGAAAAATGGAGATACAGATAGTCACCGATACCACGGGCAATGAGATCAAATTTGAAATGACTGCAGAGGACAGAATGAAAGTGACGTGCTTTATCAATGATTTCAGTGTGGACGCCATCCTGGATCCGGAAGCCACGGAATCATGGATCGATGAACCGGTAGTGATCGAACTGCTCCAGAAAGGTGGCGTTAAAAGGGCTGATTTTTCAGGGGATTTTGAGCAAATCGTTCAAAACGACAGGATCGAAGAGGGCTCTCTTGTCACTCTCAGAAAGGTAAGGTTAGGTGAAACTATCATAGAGGATGCGCAATGCAGGGTGAGGAAAAACGGCGGACTTTTACTGATAGGTAGTGATCTGCTCGACCAGGTGGGAAATTTCACAATAGATAAAGAAAAACAGGTACTAATATTCAACTGAGAGATATGCGAAAAGAGCTATTGACATTTATATTTCTTGTATTCGCAACTACTGCCATGGCGCAGCAGGAGCCTTTGCTGACGCAATATATGTTCAATAAGGTTTACCTCAATCCTGCGGCAGCAGGGACGTCGGGGGCCGTATGCGGATCCGGTATCACCAGGCACCAGTGGATGGGCATGGAAGATATTCAGGGGAATACGATCTACCCGAGGACCTATGGCCTGTCGTTCGATATGCCGATTTACCGCATAAAAAGCGGAGTAGGTGCAGTGGTTCAGTACGACATGCTCGGTTTTGAGAAGAACGTCAACCTGAAATTCATGTATGCCTACCATCATGTATTCAGAAACAATTCGATGCTCAGCCTGGGCCTTTCATTGAACATGATCAGGAAATCTATCGATTTCTCCCAGCTTAACGGGTGGGGTGAAGACCCCCTGCCCCAGAGTAATTCAGTAGAGAATGGTATGATCACCGATGCAGGTTTCGGCCTGCATTACCAGAATCCCAGGAAATATTACCTGGGTTTGTCGGCCTCAAACCTGCTTGGGTCTTCCGCAGAGATAGGTGCCCCGGAGATCAACCTTACAAGGCATTTCTACCTTTTTGGCGGTTATCATTTCACCGTTGCAGACGAAAAGGATAAAAGCCTTGTAGTGACCCCAGGCTTCCAGGCCAGGGCAACGCCCAACACGTTCCAGGTGGATGTGAATGCCATAGTAACCTACAACGATCTATTTTGGGGAGGCCTGATGTACAGGGTTGCTTCTGCAGCAGGTGTCATGGCGGGTATCAGATATAATGGCTTCAATCTTGGCGTTGCCTGGGAGTACAACCATAATGCGGTTTCGAAAAACGGCAACGGCAGCAGTGTTGAAATATTCGTCAGGTACTGCTATCCTGTCTATCCCAGGGAGCCCAGGCGCAGCGGTTACAATACACGAAACCTTTAGGGGATGATTTTTTTCAGATAAATCAAGTTACCATTTCCGGTTAACCTGATAACATTAAACAGTGATATTGCAGAGAGAACAAAGTAAAACCATATATTTGATCTTCCCTCACGGGCAGGGTTTTTGAATCTACCATCCTCAAACAACAAAAACCAGATGCTATGAGTCCTCGTATTCGCTCGAAAGGATGGGTGTTTCTTTTAATAGGGATCCTTGTTTTGTTTTCCTGCCGGAAGGATTTTGAAAAGATTTCCACTTCTGAATGGAAACCGGAAATTGCCCTTCCTTTCATACAGGCTGATTTTATACTTACCGACATAATAGGGACCGACACCAACCTCCATAACAACCCCGACAGCTCCTATATCTATATCTATAACCGCGATTCTGCCATAGTGCTGAACATCGACAGTATATACACACCGCCCGAAAGCATTTCCGGAGAGCGTAGTTTCTCCATCGGGGAGATCACTTTCAATGAATTCCAGGTTTCAAGGGATTTCCTTTTAAGCGACCTTATACCCTATATAGACCAGAGTTCGGGCGACAGCCTGCTGGCGAACAACGGATACGAGGCTGTATTTCCCGAGATGCACCTTGAAATGCCCTTTTCGGTCAATATGGATCCTGTTTCAGAATTTCTTTCCCTTGAAATTTCTGAAGGAACCCTTGAACTGGCAGTGGAAAACAACCTGCCTGTAGCCCTGGAAGACATAAGCATGGAGATCTGGGATTCGGAGAACAACAGCATGCTAAGCGATCTTGAGGTCCCGTTCCTGGAAGCTGAAGGCAATCATACTGAATCCATCCCTGTTGTCAACAGGGAGATATCAAACCTATTTGAGATCAGGGTCTTGAGCCTCGGGAGCCCGGGCAGTGAACCGGAAAGTGTGATGATCGACCTGGAAGATGGACTTGGTTTTGAGCTGACGGCCGGGGAGATAAAGGTCATTGCCGGGGAAGGCGCCCTGCCCGAACAGGTTGTGGTGAGCGATACCTGCATCATAAACCTGGCCCCTGACGGAGGGGAGCAACTTTTCAATATTGAAGCCTCGGAAGGAGTGATCCTTTCAACCCTCAGCACCGATCTTCTGCTGGATGTTGAGGTTGAAATCAGTCTTCCTTCTGCCTTGATGGAAGGGGAAATGCCCACAAGGATGGTGATTATAGAGAAGGGGGCCACCGCCCATGACAACTGGGGTGTTTCTGATATAAGCCTCGACCTGACAACTGTGGATGATGAGCCCTTCAACAGGATACCGGTCATTTACAATATTACCCTTCTCCCATCTGAAGGGACTATAGTTTTTGATTCATCCCTGAAGATTAACACCGGTATAGAGCTCAGGGAACTCGACCTGGATTTTGCCGACGGAAACCTGGGGATGCAGAACCTGGGGCTGGGTACCGGTACACTGGATTTCAATGTCAGCTTCCTGGATCAACTCCAGGGAGAAATAATCCTCGACAACCCTGAATTATCCCTGGAATACAAGAATAGTTTCGGTATCCCAATGAAAATACTGCCACTGATAACAGGCATCAATACAGACCAAAATACGGAACAGACCCTGAATGTGGATTTTGTTACCATGGAATACCCTTCCGTTCCGGGTGAAACAGCAGCCGGCACCCTATTGTTCGACAAGAACAATTCAGCGCTTGTGGACCTGCTTGCCATACGGCCAGACCGTATTGATTACAAACTGACCGGGATCACAAACTGGAACGGGGAGGATTATAATTTTCTCTCTTCCTCATCGGGTATCTATATTGATGCCAGACTGGAAGTGCCGATGGTCTTAAGCTCGGATAACCTCTACTTTGCGGATACGATTCTAATTGAAATGCCGGAGAACCACCCCGACATGCGCGAAGGGTACCTGCTGGCGAAAGTGAGCAACGGATTTCCATTCGACATGAAAATAAAACTCAGGGTACCGGAAAGGGAAACAGGGGAAATACTCGAAACGATTGAATTTTCAACGGCGAATTCAGCGCCGGTGGACGAAAACGGGGTGGTGACCGTGCCTAATGTATCTGAGGCTTTGGCGCCCGTGAGCGAAACGTTCTTCAGCAACATGGATAAGGCCGATGAAGCCATAATGCTCATAGAAGCAATGACTTTTGAAAACGGGACAGTTCCCGTGGCGCTCCATTCGGATTACGGGATGACCATTGCCATTGGCTTCCAGCTAGCAGTCAAACCCTAAAAACCAGGAAAAGCATCCGGATGAAAAAGTTTTTCATAATTGCAGCAACAGTTTTTTCAGCTTTCCTACTGAAGGCGCAATCGGGTTATATGTCCCACGGCTTTGACATGATACCTCAAAGCAGCTATACGAACCCGGCTTATATTTCCGATAGCAACACTGTGGTGGGTTTTCCTCTTCTGTCATCTCATTCAGCAAGCATTTACAGCACGGGGTTCACATTCAGCGATCTTTTCGATGAACACAGCGGTAGCGATTCCCTCTACCTCAACCTGGGGAATGTTGTGGGCGAGCCGGGCGGTCTGAATTACCTGACAGGGGCCGTTAACAACGACCTCCTGCACCTGGGCTTCAAGATCAAAAGAAGTTATCTGAATACGGGCATAAGGCATAGGATGCTGGTGAGGGGCTTTTATGTGAATGACCTGGTTGAGTTGATGTGGTACGGGAACTCCACCTCAAAAAACAGGGAAATCGACATCAGCCGGAGCAACCTGTATGCCGACCATTTCGTGTCGTATTACCTGGGGCTGGCATTCCCGGTGGGCAACAGGGTTTCGATAGGGGCCAGGGTGAATGTGAACAGGGGCATGGCCAATATCAGCACAGTTTACAATGACACAAAACTGCTCACCGAAGAGAACCAGGCAAGCGCCTATGCCCTCTACGCAGAGACTAAATTCCTGGTGAATACATCAGGTCTCAGCAGGGATTCAACTGACGGCAGTTTCAACCCGTTTTCCTATTATTACAATTACAGGAATTTCGGTGTTTCTCTTGACCTTGGGGCTGACATCAGGATTACCGAAAGAGTAAGCATAAATGTAAGCTTCCTTGATTTCGGGTATATCAACTGGAAATCTGGTTTGAAGAGCTATGAGAACAAGTATGACACGATCCGGTTTGAAGGTATTTATGTAGATGAGGAGGTGACTGATAACGGGATCATGTCGACTTACATCGACAGCCTGGAGGCAATTGCGGAGGTAAGGGAACTATCCGAACCTTACCGCAGCGATTTTCCTGCAAGGCTGATTGTAGGAGCAGAATATTATAGCCTCGACCGGATGGACCGGATTGGCTTTCTTTTTTCCGGCAGGTTCATGGAAGACTATTTCGAGCCTTCCTTTTCACTTTCATACGACAAAACACTAGCCTATTACTTTGCCTTTAAGGTGGCTTACACCTACCATCGCTTTGCACCGTTTAACCTTGGGGCAGGCGTAGTATTCAATTTAGGGCCGCTGCAGCTATATTTACTGAGCGACAATGTGCTTTCGGTTATCAACTACAGAAGCCAGAGATACGTGAACTTTCACTGCGGGATCAATTTTGTGGTTGGGGAATAGGTCAGTGTTGAGATCTGAGATCTGAGAGTTGAGATGGAGCGAAGTGGAATCCCGTGAACGGAGAGAAACGGGATGATTTGTGATTTTTCATTTTAAAAAAACCCGGACTGCAGGCAGCCCGGGTTTGAAGTGAATATTTTGGTGTAATTTACATAATAGTTCCTTTGGAAATGTCGCTGAAGGGATCGTCAATAATGATTATTGAGTCACCTTCTATTGGTTCAGATACGCCTGTGTCGGTATCGAGTACATAGGCACTTGCCTCATTATCACCAGAGGGTTCTATTGCATAAAGTAAACCCTCACTTCCGTATGCTATCTGAGTCCCATCAGCCAATGTCAGGGATATTGTTGAATAGGTATCTGTAACCATTTCCCATGTAATCATTTCAGTTGTGCCGTCCCCTACATTGCCAACAATATACATATAGTCGCCATCGGGATTAATTGCAATATCAGTTACTTCAACGGAGCTTGGTATAGTGCTGATAATGTTGTTACTTATGATCTGCCAGTTACTGTCGAAGGTTACCAGGTGGATGGTGTTGGCATCGGCATCCACGTAGTAATACCCGTTGTCATAGAAATCGGCGCTCTTCACCGTTCCAACATATTCCTCACCCGAACCACCAACATATTCTGTGAGGATGAGTTCGGATTCAGATTTGCCGTTCGCAACATCAAGCAGCCATAACC
>CAZMOK010000044.1:20829-23001 GCA_964567785.1 uncultured Bacteroidales bacterium
TAGGTCCCTGGTTCGAGTCCAGGTTGGGGAGCCAATCTTGACTCTCCTGGTTTTCAGGCCGGGAGAGTCTTTTTTTGACCTTTCGTATCCCTTGTCAGACAAGGATTAGCTCATTTTCGTAAGCTTCAAAAAAAATTTAGATACTTGGTTTTCTCAAAATCGGGAATTATCCAAATTTTTCATTGGAAATTTTCACAACTAGTTGACGGAAAGTCTTTTGGCTGTAGTTTGAGTCAAGGACGGGGTTGGATTTAGATAATTGATTTGTAATCGGAATTGGAATAATAGACTAAATTCAGTTTTGAATAATTTATTACCTCCCTTTCATAATATTCAATTTTTTTTATATTTACAACAATACATTCAAATATGATTAACCAAATCTTTGCTAAACGCGGTGTATTGTTAATTTCATTAATTGTAGTTTTATTATCCACATCCTCAATTGCTCAAGAGTATACACTTC
Organism: uncultured Bacteroidales bacterium; assembly: GCA_964567785.1. Taxonomy (GTDB): domain Bacteria; phylum Bacteroidota; class Bacteroidia; order Bacteroidales; family JAGOPY01; genus CAZMOK01. Next base: position 21,296 of record CAZMOK010000044.1, read on the forward strand.
CCTACATCATTAAAGATATTGCTCTATGTGATATGGATTTGGACGGGAATAATGATATTATAATAAGTATATGGTCAACAGATACAATACCGGATACAGTATACTTTTATTATGGTATTGGTGAGGGTAACTTTAGTTTGGATGCTATTCAACGAGAAAATGGATTATTTATTTTTTGTAAGGATATTGATGGAGACTCCTTACGTGATATCATAACAAGAGATGCAAATAACATTTTATCTATTAAAAACTATGGTGCCAGAACTTACGGACCGGAAGTAGCACTTTATCCAGCTACCAATCATAATATGCAAATCAAATATGTTGCCGATATGAATAACGATGGCTTAAATGATTTGGGTTATACCAGCGGGAACAACACAGCATATTGGGGAATTCTTAAGAATAATGATAGTCTGAATTTTGAAAACATAAATCTGTTCGATGGAGGTATAGGACCAGTACCAACACAATTTATTGGATACATGAACGGTGATGATCTTCTCGATATTAATACTACATTTCCTGAGATCGGAACATATGCATTATTGAACCAGGGTAACTTTAATTTTTCTTCTCGTGAATTAGATACATTACCCATTCAGTATAAACCTATATTGAATATTGATACTGTTTTTCCTCAAGATGTTATGTTATTTAGAGGTCAATCTGAAGAAATAAGGCTATTGGATAATTTTCAGCTAAGAGACAGCTTGTTTTTGGAAAATGCTGTTCGACTCGAAGATATCAATGATTATAACCAGGATGGTTTTGATGATTATTGTTATACCCGCTGCTGGTTTGGTTATTGCACGGATTCAATATATATCAGAATCAATAATCAGGATTGGGGATTTTATCATAATCAGCACTATTATGTGGATCCAATGTGGACGATGTTTTTTGTCAGATCTGCGGATTTGAATGGGGACAATTATCCTGACCTGGTTCTATCAGGCTATAATGACAGAAGACAATTTAAGATCCTTTGGAACGATGGAACGGGAAGTTTTTCCTACATTAATCCTGTGGCTATCTCTGAGCAAACATCCCTGACATCGAGTATAAATATTTCTGTTTTTCCTAATCCATTCAGAAATTCAATAAATATCGAAATAAAAATAAAGGACTTATCTTATTTACAAAATAGTGGTCAAGTGGAAATTTTGGATTTTATGGGAAAATCTATAATTACTTATCCAATTTCATTTAATCAGAACGATGAAAAAACTGTAGTTGCATGGGATGGACATAGTTCCAAAGGTTCGATAAGTGCTCCAGGGATATATTTCGTGAAATTTCACTTACAAGGATTTGGTTGTAGAACGTTGAAAGTCATTAAATTATAACGTAAAATATTTATTATGTTAAGTCAAAGATGTTAATATTCGTAATTGGGCTCACTCTTCTTACCACATCAATTGGACTAGCCCAGGTTACAAAGCAAAATGCAATCGATACTGTATTGATGAATATTTGCGGTCTTGACACAACCAATTTCAATGTTTTTATGGAACCTAATGTCTTTAATGATGATTGGTTTTTTCTGAATCTTACTGACTCACTTCAGAATCCTTACAACTATTCATGGTGTTTTTTTATTGATGAAAATCCAAATTATCATTGGAGTCATGACTGCAGTTACCTCTTTTTGGATACAATATCAGGTTCATATTCGAGAATCTCACATCATTTCTATCCATATA
>CAZMOK010000045.1:0-7964 GCA_964567785.1 uncultured Bacteroidales bacterium
TGCTCCTGTTAATTTATTATGGATGTTGTGTATAAAATATATAGTTTTTTCCAGGATCGTGTATAATTATGGTGTTCTGAAGTCACTTTTCAGGAACTAAATTTTGTATTTTTGATAAGATCGTAAACATAATTATCCCAAATCAGTACAAATTGGCCTGGTAATGCAAACATGAAAAAATTCGTCATAATTGTGATCACCATCTTTCTTTATTCAATAATAAATGGACAGTTAACATATTATCAGAACAAATCCGTGCCTGATCAACAATCGGGTATCATTCCTGAATTCTCATTACTTGTTGAGGACAATATTCAGGGCAATTCGGTTGAGAAACTGCTCATTTACAGTTTTAAAGGGATTACAATATATGATGTATCCGGCTCCACTGCTGACCATGAGACAACACTTTTTCTTACCAGCAATTCATTTGGCAATTATGACAAGAAAACGAATGAGTTCATTCAAAACTTCCCATCCTTTACACCCATGGTGTATGATGGAAATGGGACGATCTATACATTTTCCGTTGACTTTGACCTCATTTCCATTGACATTCTCAATAACTCTTTTACTACCCTTGCTAATGGAACCTTGATATCACCTTTAAACCATTCTTTGACAAAAGGCTTTGTAAGATATGATCAGGCAGATCAAACTTTGTATTATGGTATTGAATATTATGATGCGATAAATGATGAACACAAAAGCATAATAGGAGCCTATGAAACTGGTTCATCTTACAATGCAAAACTTACCCTTGAGGGAAAGGTAACCGATATGGCAATAAGTCCCGACATGGACAGGATATACATTGGACTTGTCACACCTGTTTCACATCATTGGAAGATAGTTAAGAAATCCGGACTCAACTTCTCTGTTGAGCACGACATTTCATTGTCATTGACAAACAGGCCAGGATTAATAATGCCTTGTTCCATCAACGGAGAATTACTCATGATCTGTTGTCCTCTTAATGAGAATTCATTGTTCACCGGATGTAGCATTTATATCCTGTTTGATGAGACTTCTATTCGGCACAAGCTGATTGGTAGTCCGGCTTTTATGATCTCAGCTGCTGAATATAACACCAGCAATGGCTTTTTCTATTTTGGACACCCTTCAAATGATAATGGAAATAATCTCAGTATCTATACATGGGACGATATTGGGGAAACATTAATTCACTCATCAAGCATGCAAACTAACGGAATTTTATATGTTTCCTCTAATTTCCCAAATGATATTATCGCTTTGGACGCGCAGCAAATGCTGGTAGCGCAGCATCATGATATAGGGAGGCTGATTAACACCTCCGGTTCAAATCATACGTATGTATCTGACCACGAAGGATTGTACAATCTCTTTCATCACGTTAATGTCAGTAGTATTGATGGATACTATGTAAACAGTTGCATTGCAGGGGGATTTCTTAAATTTTCCCCCGGAAATGACGTTCAATATACTATATGGACAGGACAAGCTTTGTTCGATGGATTCATCAGCCCCAATACAGGGCGGGTATATTTGTTCTCCGAACAGTATTTCGAGAACAACAGGATCTATATCTATGATCCATCAGGATTAGGGGTTCCGTTTGAATTTATGATCGAGGAAGCTTTCCTTGGTTGTGTCTATAACTCCTATTCAAATCATATCCTCATTTCAACCAGGCTAAATAACAATGAAGTAAGAGTATACTCGGAAGACCCCAACAGTTTGTCCCTTACACTGGTTCAAACATTGCAAACCACAAGTGATTTTGTTGGGAATATGATGATTACTAATGATAAGGTTTATGTAGTCTCCGGGGCTCGAAACGGTTATGATCTGTATGTGGATATTTTCGATGCAGCATCATATACCCTGATCAACTCAATTGATCTTACCGCACTGGGATTAGGTAACGAAATGCATGCCAGTATTGTTTCTCATTTCAAGAAAAGTAATGATATTCTATTTCTTGCATTGGGTGATGATCTGTCATGGGCATATGATGAATATGTACTGGATTCATTACCCGACCCCTTCGGTAAAGGATATATGGTTGCTATCAAGGAAGATGACTCATATGAATACATTCAAACGGATGTAAATAACCCTGTTCAGCTTGAAACATCCTTTGAAACGATTCCCGGAGACGCTGCAAAAACAAGGGCATTCATCATCCCACAGAACGGACAGTTATATCTTACAATGGTTAGTTATATGCCTGTGTCAGGCTTGTCAGTGAATACAATTGCCATTCCGACTCCTCAGGGATACGGCCTTATAAAAGCCATTGAAATGGAACAGGATGGCACAAAACTATTTGTAGCCACCAATAACAGCTCACAGGGGTATTATTCATACCTTCTTCACATATACGACATGTATTCAGGCAGTTCAACACAAATAGCTGCCATTGACGGAAAAGTTATCTCTATGAAACACTTTAAAGAGAAGGATGTTTTGTATGTGTATGCCGTGAAACTGGATGCAGCAAACAAACAGGAATTAACGCTGTATAAATATGACCTGTTGGATATGTCGAAAGCTCCCGATCAGGTTTCGTTGCAAAACTTCAACATGTTCTGGGATCTGGAGGACCAATCATTCTACCGAAGCGATGTGATCATAGATGAAAACAGCGACAGGCTCTACATGCCCAATGGTGACCACAGCAATTTCTCTCTGATCGAAGATAAGTTTGAAAGGTTATACCTGAATCCTAACCACAGGTTGAAATCCTGGATATGCCTGCCGAGGCTCACGATGCAGGGAATGCATGCCGTTGAGGCACTGACAGGGAATATTGTTCCGGATCTGACCTCGGATGATAATGCGAACATGTTAGGTAGGGATCCCGGTTCAATTGCACAAGTGGAAATAGTAAACTGGGTTCCAACACCAGGATATTGGCTTCCAGGTGATGAACCAGAAGACCTGACTTACACTGTCAGTCAGGCCGGGTATGAACTTTTCCTGGATTATGAAAGCGGAGGGGCAGACTATATCAACCTGTTCGGAGACCGACTGGCTCGGGATGCAACAATAGACATTCTTTGGGACAACAGGGAGAATTGGACAGGATACTGGATTCCCGAACCGCAGTTCCCGCCCGAAGCTTTTGCCAACTATTTCGGGCAGATCTCCCGGATCGATGCCATCGACTGGTTTTGTGTCTATACCGTTCCATGTGCGGCCAAATCAATATCCGAGCATGCCTGCTGGTACTGCCAGCACAATGCCCGCATCGATTACGGCGACATGATCAAACTGACATTGTTCAACGATATTTCCAATTTTCAATATAATTGGTCAGGAAATCCGCCTACAAGTGAGGAACCTCTGCAGACGGAGTATTTTACATATGACGAAGAGGGAGATTATGCAGGGCTTGTGATCGAACTGGATTCTACGGACAACCCGCTTGAAATGGGAGCTTTCGTGAATGATACCTGTATTGGAGCTTCAGTGGTTCTGCCAGACGACTCCATTTGCCTGATCCGTGCCTATATGGATGTAGCAACAGGTGAAATTACATTCCGGGAGCATTTTGACTCAACAAAATCCGGAACTGTGAACGTTGAAAGTTATACCGTGTTAAATCAGCAAACCTATATCAGGGAAAAACGCAGGGTTGATACAAGGGAGGGATATGGCACCCACTATATTTCTTTCAGGGACTGCACAGATTATGAACCCTCACTGATCCCGGACCGTAAAACCGGAATGGATTGCTATCCCAATCCATTTAACGGGAGTTGCACTGTGGACTTGTTCCTGGCAACCGACACCCCCGTTCGCATCGAGGTGTCGGGGCTTACCGGGCGAAAAATGGCAACCATCGATGATTCCTATAAAATGGCCGGACAGTATTCGCTGAGCTGGGAGCCTGACAGGCTGCCGGAAGGGGTCTATTTTATACAACTCACAACTTCTGATGTTGTAGTAACCAGGAAAGTTGTTTATGCTTATTGACAGAGATACTAAAAAATACTGCTCTCTGTTACAGGTAGTGGTTTTCCTTGCTCTCCTTTTTATGGCCGGACCAAGCAGAGGGCAGATCATCACCGTGAAACAGGATGGAAGCGGCGACTTCGCTATCATCCAGGATGCAGTAAACGCTGCTGTGGATGGTGATACCGTATTGGTTTGGCCCGGAACGTATATCGAAAATATCCGGTACCACGGCAAAGGTATTACTCTTGGCAGCCTTCAGCTAACGACAGGTGATCCTTCCTACATCGATCAGACAGTAATTGATGGTAATAGTCTGAAATATTGCGTTTTTTTAGATACAATTCCAACTCATTCTGTGCTCCAGGGGTTTACGGTCACCAACGGAGGACTTTTGTCTTCCAATCGGGGTAGTGGCATATTTGTCAGGGAGAATAGTTCTGTTGAAATAAATTACTGTAATGTAAAAGATAACCTCGGTCGAATGGGTGGAGGAATATTTATAGAGAACTCAATAGTGACCATATTTAAATGCAAAGTTTACAATAACACTGCAAAATATTCAGGCGGCGGAGTGTTGCAGACAGGTGAAAATACCTACGTGTTGCTGACAGGAAATTCAATTTATAATAACCAGGCCTACGAATATGGAGGTGGATTGACGTATTCGAGAGAAAAATTGTTTTTCGACACCATAAATCTGAATTCCATCTACAACAATTACGGTTGTCCTGGCAGTGATATCTGGCTTGCAACCACTGATAACGGACTTCAGCATATTGTCCTGGATACTTTCACCGTAGATCAACCGGATATGTTCCATGCTTACACGGGGATATATGATCCTCTGCAAATCCCGGTAAATGAAATTGAAATTACCATGCAATATGCCTATACGAGTTCAGTAAACAGCGACCTGTATGTTTCTCCATCAGGAAATGACACCAATACCGGCACCTCCCCCGATCAACCCCTCCAGCTCCTTACTTTTGCTCTATCCAAGATTGTTTCTGACAGTATGCATCCCAATACTATTTATCTGGCTCCGGGAACCTATTCTCCTTCCGGGGGAGAACGATTTCCTCTATCTATGCGCAGCTATGTGTCTGTTGAAGGAACACACAGGGATTCAGTGATCCTGGATATGGAGCAGAAGGTGTGCCTCTCACACAATAATTACTATAAAAGGGATATTTCCCTGAAAAGGTTTACGTTAACTAATGGAGAAGGAGATTTTCCTATTTATGCCACCACGGGAGGGATATGGTTTGTACGAAGTGATCACCTTTGGTTTGAAGATCTTTTGGTCACAAAAAACAATTCTAATAGTCATTCAACATTCCTCTTCGGATTGTGCAATAATATTCATTTTACCAATATTGATTTCATCGATAACTGCAATACCTCCACAATGTATGCAGGAGGGGATGAACAGATCGGGTCTCCCTTCTTCAGCTCCGACACTGTTTATATATCCAACTGTCGGTTTATCGGCACCCAGGCTGACACAGCCATGTATGACGGAAGTGGAGGTGCTGGCCTGGGTATTGGCGGTACATTAGGCCACAGTGATTCGTTGAATGTAATTGTTCAAAACTGCGAGTTCACAAACAATTTATTTACCTCTACCCCAGGGTACTTGTCTGTGATCGCCTTTGGAACAAGCAGGGCCAATGCCGACCTGGTCAACTGCACCTTTTCCAATAACCACTGTGATTCCTGGAATACATATATCAGCGCTGCGGATCTTGGTGGCAAACTGAATGTTTACAATTCAATCTTCTATGATTCTATGTTTTCCGAGCTCCTGGTGCATAGCAACAGTACCTGGTCTAACGACACAACAGAGGTAAACATCTATAATTCCCTGGTAGAAGGAGGGGAGGAGGATATTGAAGTGTGGGGACCCTGGAGCATCCTTCACTACGATCCAACCAACATTGATACGGACCCTATGTTTTATGGTGAAGGGGCATTCCCCTACTCTCTTCAGGCCGGTTCGCCTTGCATTGATGCCGGGACTCTGAAACTGCCCGCCTGGTTTGATCTATACCCTTACGACCTTGCCGGACAACCCAGGGTTTACGGAGACGGTATTGACATGGGTGCCTATGAGTGGGGCCCCTGGGTGAAAACTCCTGAGCCAGTGAGCCCAGACAGACCTGAAATGGCAATCCTTAATGTCTACCCAAATCCTTTCCGGTATGGAACCTATATCGATTACGAACTCAAACGCTCAGGATATCTCGAGATCAAAGTTTACGATCAGAAGGGCACACTCCAGAGAATCCTGTTTGAAGGAATACATTCAGCGGGAGAAGGGAATTTCTATTGGGATGGATCTCTCCCTGCAGGCCAATTACCATCAGGAACTTACATTTTGAGCCTGACGGTCAACCAGGAGGCCATTGCGAACGTTAAGGTAATAAAGAGGTAAAGAGAAACGGATGTTTTCAGTTTTTTCCACGAAACCACCGGCCGGAGGATATTATTCGAACTCCATTCGTGCATTAGTGGCTTTATCTTATAATCCGGACTGCGGCAGGCTGCTTGCTTTTAATTTTTCGCAACGAATGCACTAATAATATTCGAACTCCATTCGTGCATTGGTGGCTTCAAACAAGCTGGATTTCTGCAAACTGCGTTTTTTGGTGAAGGAGGGATTTCATATTCACTTTTTTGATTATTTTAGCAGGGCAGTCGTAAAACCAGATTAATTAAAGCACTACCCATGAATTACCCAAAAAAAGTAACTATCGGCGACATCACAGTCAGAGACGGCTTTCAGCACGAAGAGAAATTCATTCCCACCCGCGCTAAATTATGGGTGGCCGAGCAGCTCCTGCTGGCCGGGTTCAAGCACATAGAAGTGACCAATTTCGGCAATCCGAAAGGAATGCCGCAGTTCAGCGATGCTGATGAGCTTTTCAAGCTCCTGCGGAACAGCAAACGCGTGAAGCACCTTCTGGATGATGTAACGCTTACCGCCATCACCATCCGCGAAAGGGCCATAGAGAGGGCCATCAATGCCTTTAAGGAAGGATATGGCCCCGACAGGATACTGGTCATGGTATCCACTTCCGAGTCGCACCAGAAAACCAACTCGGGCCTTTCCATCGAAGAGTATTTCAAGATGTGCGAGGAGTGGATCCCGAAAGCCCGTGAGGCCGGTATGAAGGTCAACGGAACGGTGAGCACCATCTGGGGATGCCCCATTGAAGGTCCCACGGAGATGTCGAAGGCCATCGATTTCGCGCACCGCTGGCTCGACATCGGCGCTACCGACGTTGAGCACGCCGACCACGACGGCTCTGCATCCCCCGACAGGGTCTTCAAATATTACTCCATGCTGCTCGATTCGTTCGGCTCGCCCGACAAGCACATCGTGCACCTGCATACCACCCGCGGATGGGGGATGGCCAACGTATTGGCAGCCCTGCAGGCCGGCATGACCAACTACGAATCCTGTCTGGGCGGCCTCGGCGGACAGCCGGCCAACTTTGTGGATGGCGTCCCCGTTCCCGGAACAGGTGAATACTATTACAACGATCCGCTGATAGTCGGGCTGGTGCCTACCGAAGACATGATCGTAATGATGGACGAAATGGGCATTGAAGTGACAGGCATTGATATCGACAAGGTGCTGGAAATAGGGAAGATGACCGAAAAGATAGTGGGCCGCCGCCTGCGCTCGGAAAGTGTGCATAACGGGCGGATACCGAAGGAGCTTACTGGTAGGAAATAAGGGTTTAAATGAATTTTGAATTCTAAATTCTAAATTTTGAATTATCCGTGATAATCCGTTAGATCCGTTTTATCCGTGTTCTAATGGCTGTTGGCTTTTAGCTTATTGTCAAATTGTCTCTATTGCCAAATTGTCCTTATTGGTTCTGGAGTTCTGAGTTCTGAGTTTAATGGCTGTTAGCTGCTGGTCTTCTGCTCCAAGCTTCCAGGCTCCCGAGCTACCGCGCTACCGTGCTTTCATTGTTCATTGTTCATTGTTCATTACCCGAACACCCTAA
>CAZMOK010000045.1:8064-22891 GCA_964567785.1 uncultured Bacteroidales bacterium
GCGCTACCGTGCTTTCATTGTTCATTGTTCATTGTTCATTACCCGAACACCCTAACACCCTAACACCGTAACACTGTAATACTGTAACACTGTAACACCCGAACACCCTAAAGCTCAATATCCTTTAGCAAGTTTGCATCTAACCCATGCTCTATCCCATTCTCCTCGCAATAGCTTACCAGGTTCAGCGTATCCAGGTTCCCCACCAGCTCGTCATCGGCCATGGGGCAGCCACCGATGCCGCCGGTTACCGAGTCGAACCTTCGTACACCCGCTTTCCAGGCAGCATCCACTTTATGGTACCATTCACCGGGACGTGCATGAAGATGGATGCCGAATTCGGTTCCGGGAAAGACCCTGGTCAATTCTGAGTACACCTCGGTGATCCTTTCCGGGGTGACATCCCCCAGGATATCCGAAAGGGGGATGATCTTCAGTCCCAGCTCACCAAGATACCCGGCCCAATCCACCACCAAATTTACGCTCCATGGGTCACCGTAATGATTGCCGAAGGCCATGGTCTGGTACACGATGAGCTCTTTTTTCCCCTTGTCACAGATCTCGAGCAGGTCGTTCACCGTGCCTTTGGCCTTGTCAAAGTCTGAGTTGAGGTTTCTTGCCAGGAAGGTTTTGGAAATGGAGAACGGGTACAGTATCCTGTCGACCACCTCAAAACCGGCCGCCTCTTCGCCCCCGCGCCGGTTCCCCACCAGCACCATGATCTTCGGTCCGCTTTGCGGAACATCCAGCCTTCTTAACACCTCGGCGGTATCTTTCATCTGAGGTATGGCCTTTTCAGACACAAAACTGCCCACCTCCACCGTGTCAAAACCTGCTTTCAGCAATTGGTTGATGTAGCCAACTTTCTGGTCAGTTGGGATGAAGTCAGGAAGTCCCTGGAGGCCATCGCGAGGGGTTTCAACGATCTTTATCATGGACGAAAGGTAGTGAAAAGAAATGAGTTTAGGGATGAGCATCCAAGAAGCTGAGAGGAGGAGTAGCAGAGAGGCGGAGAGGCTGAGTGGCGGAGAAGGAGAAAAAAATCTTTGAATAATGGGTCATTTTTGAGGTCTAAAATGATTAATCAAAAATTCAAATATGTATTTCAGGTTTGAAAAATTGATAATATGGAAGGAATCTGTTAGGGTAAGCGACTATTTATTTGATTTATGCAAAAGAATCAGAGCAAGAAAAGACTTTTCGCTCGCTGACCAGTTGTATCGTGCCACCCTGAGCATATCAAACAATATTGCTGAAGGCTCAGGTTCTGCTTCAGCAAAGGATTTTGCGAATTTCCTGAATATTTCGAGAAGGTCTATATTTGAGTGTGCAAATCTCCTGTACATCGCATTAAAGTACAATTACCTTCCAAAAGATGAATTCATTAAGTTGCGAAAAGAACTCTTATTATTAAGTAAGATGATATACTATTTCAGACAAAGCTTACTTTCCAAATAATCACTCCGCCTCTCCGCTACTCCGCCTCTCCGCTATAAAACATCATCAAGGCGAAAACTATCCCCCAATTTGACACCTTTTTCCGTCATCTTCAGCGTGCAGCACTCATTGTACAGGTCATGCTCGAGGAAGAGGATGTAGTCGTTTTCAAGGGCCTCTTTGTAGAAGCGTTCTTTGTCTTTGAGGGTTTGCAGGGGGCGGGTGTCGTAGGCCATGATCCAGGGCATGGGGATGTGGGCGGTGGAGGGGAGCAGGTCGGCCATGAAGACGATGGTCTTGCCGTTGTATTTTATGTGAGGGATGACCTGGCCTTCGGTGTGGCCGTGGTAAAGTTTTGCGGTGATGTTGGGGAGGAATTCACCCTCCTCCTCGATCAGTTTCAGGTGGCCGCTCTCCTCGATGGGCAGGATATTCTCTTTCAGGAATGAAGCTTCCTCCCGGCGGTTGGGTTCGATGGCCCATTCGTACTGCTGCCGGCTGGTCCAGTAGGTTGCATTGGGGAAGGCCAGCTTGTAGCCCGTGCGGTCCTCATTGTAGATGATGCTTCCGCCGCAATGGTCGAAGTGGAGGTGTGTGAGGATCACATCGGTGATGTCTTCTGGGGTGAAACCAACATCTTTAAGGGAACCCTCCAGGGTGTCATCCCCATTCAGATGGTAGTGGCGCAGGAATTTCCAGTCCTGCTTGTCGCCGATGCCGTTGTCGATCAATATTTTCCGGTCGCCGTCAACCACCAGCAAACAGCGCATGGCCCAGTTGCAGAGGTTGTTTTCGTCTTCGGGGTAAGCTTTCGACCAGAGTGATTTGGGCACCACGCCAAACATGGCGCCGCCGTCGAGTTTGAGGTTGCCGGTTTCTATTTTGTAGAGTTTCATTTTGTGATATTTGACAGGCAAAAGTAACACATACATAACAGTGTTCAGTGCTCAGTGTTCAGTGTTGAGTTTCTAGTTTTTATGATAATTCAATTAGACAGTGAGCACTTGACACTAAAAACTAAGCACTGTTAAGCATAGACAGGGCATAGGCATACGCTCCGACGGAAACGGCTTCGGATGTGCCGAGGCGGGAAACACCAACCCCTATGTAACGTGAGGGGTCGTAAAGCACTTTTTCTTTGCTGAAGGGGACATTGATGTAACTGCTTTCGTCCTTGAGGAACAGTTCCAGTTCGGTAGGGTCTTCCAGGTTCATGGCCCGTACTTCCATCCGGTCAAGGGAATTGCCCGAAAGGGTGGTGTAGGCCGAATTCATTTCATCAACCAGTTTCTGAAGGTAGAGGGGGTAGCTTTTGGAGAGCCCTCCCCCAAGCACCATCAGCCCGTCGAACAGGGTAAGGGCATTGGCCAGTGCATCGCCGGCAACGATGGCAAGTTCTTCATAAGCCAGTATGGCGGCCCTTTTATCCCCTTCCCTTTTGCCTTCGGCGATCTCAGCTATTTCCCTGGGGCCGGTGCAGGCATCAACGGCCGTGCCCGATTCGCGGGCATAAACTCGTTTTATTGCACGGATACTGGTGGAGTCTTCAACGCTGGTATCGGGGTACAGCTTGTTCCTCATACGGTTTATTTCGCCTCCGGCGGAATTATCCCCGATATGTAGCTTTTCGTTGCTTACCATCCCGCCGCCAAAACCGGTCCCGAACGTGGCCCCGAACAGGTTCTTATACTGTTTGGGGTTATTGGCTTCTTTAAGCTTGCTGTTGATCTCAGGTAGGATGCCGCCGATGGCCTCTCCCAGGGTGAAGAGGTCGCCGTCGTTGTTGATATAGACCGGCACGTTGAAATGGTTCTCCAGCATGGCTTTCAGTGGCACTCCGCCCCTGAAGTGGGGTAAATTTTCCAGGTCGCCGATGATGCCGTTGGGGTAGTCGGCCGGTCCGGGAAAGCAGAAACTGATGGCAACCGGGTTATCTGTCAGTTTGTTCCACGTGTTCTCAAACCCGCTGATGATCTTTTTCAGCACCTCTTCAAGGTTTGACCCCTTAGCTTTGAGGCGCATGGGCTGGAACATCTCTTTTCCGCCTTTTACGGCATTGAAGACAAGGTTGGTGCCCCCGGCATCGAGGGTGAGGACGATTCGTTTATCGGAATGGAGGTGCATGGGGTAAAGATAGTAACTTGCTGCCAAATCACGGCTTCCGGGAGTGATATTTTTAGATCGATAGCATGGGAGCGCGGTAGCTCGGGAGCATGGGAGCTCGGGAGCATGGTTATTTCAGTCAACAGTTTAATAATGACTTACGGAAATAAAACAGCATTTTACTCAATTCAAAGAGTTTTACTTTTAGTCCAAGCATGTCTTCTTCATTCAACAGTTTCAGATTTAGAGCTATATACATAATGTTCACGCATTCATATACAGAGCGCCTTGAGATGTTTATAAAATTGGAGAAATCCTTTTTTGAAGTTGATCCCGAACCTTCTGCTATATTGTTAGTAATACTCAGGGTAGCTCTGAACAACTGATCTGATAATGCAAATTGCCTGTGCTTCTTAAAGGTATCACAATGAATAAATAGAGATTTGCTGATTTGGATTGCTTTGATCCATATTTCCATTGTTTCGAACCGAAATTCCACTTTTTCCATAGGCATTAATCGGCAAACACCGATTAAATACCTCTTAAAAAGGTCATTTTTTTCAACAAAAACCTGCCCCGCGCTCCCGAGCTCCCGCGCTCCCCCGCTCCGTCAGTGTGCTTCCAGCCAGTTTGTTCCGGTATTCATCTCCACAACCACCGGAACCTTAAGAGGCAGCGCGGTCTTCATCTTGTCCTCAATGATCGGCTGGATGATCTCCAGCTCACTTTTGTGGGCATCGAAAACGAGTTCATCATGCACCTGCAGGATCATCTTGCTTTGCACGTCTTTCTTTTTAAATTCGTTGAAGATGCTGATCATGGCGATCTTGATCATATCGGCCGAAGAGCCCTGGATGGGCGCGTTGATCGCATTTCGCTCTGCGAACCCTCTTACAGTGTTGTTGCTGGAATTGATATCACGCAGGTACCTTCTGCGGCCCATAAGGGTTTCAACATAACCATGTTCTTTGGCAAACGCGATGGTTTCGTCCATGTAGGCCTTGATGCCCGGGTATTTCTCAAAATAGGAATTGATGATGTCGGCTGCTTCCCTCCTGGGGATGTTCAGCCTCTCTGAAAGGCCGAAGGCTGAAATGCCATAAACGATGCCGAAGTTGACGGTCTTGGCATTGCGGCGCATCTCCTTCGAGACCTGGTCGAGTTCCACGCCATAGACCCTGGAAGCAGTTGCCGTGTGAATGTCGAGGCCTTTGTTGAATGCTTCCACCATGGCCTCATCCCCGCTGATGGAGGCGATGATCCTCAGCTCGATCTGCGAATAATCGGCAGCCAGCATGGTGTATTCCTCATTTCTCGGTACAAAGGCCTTTCTTATCTCACGGCCCCGGTCGGTTCGGATGGGAATGTTCTGCAGGTTGGGATTGTTCGAACTCAGCCTGCCGGTGGCGGCGACAGCCTGGTTGTATGAAGTGTGTATTCGGTTATCCCTGGGGCTGATCATGTTAGGGAGGGTATCCACATAGGTCGATTTCAGCTTCGTGAGCGACCGGTAATCGAGTATCAGCGGGATGATCTCATGCTTGTTCGAAAGCCGGGTCAGGATGTCTTCGCTGGTGGAGAACTGTTTTGTTTTGGTCAGGGCCGGTTTGTCAGTTACCTTAAGCCTTACGTACAATATCTCGCCCAATTGTTTTGGGGAGGCGATGTTGAATTCCTGTCCGGCCAGCTCAAAGATCTTTTTCTCAACTTCCCTGATGTCTTTTTCAAGCTTTGCCGAGTAATCCCTGAGGGCAGCCACATCCAGCTTCACCCCTTCCTGTTCCATATCGGCCAGCACCTGCACAAGCGGGATTTCAATATCATCAAATAGCTTCCTTACCGTGCCTTTACCGAGTTTTTCATCGAAGATCTCTTTTAGCTGGAGCGTGATATCGGCATCTTCACAGGCATAATCTGAGATCGTTTTCGGGTCGATGCTGCGCATGCTGGCCTGCTTTTTCCCTTTCTTCCCTATGAGCGACTCGATGGAAACCGGTTTGTAGTTCAGGTAGGTTTCGGCCAGGTAGTCCATGTTATGCCGCAGGTCAGGCTCGAGGAGATAATGAGCCAGCATGGTATCGAACAGCCTGCCCCTCACCTCGATATCGTACCATTTCAGCACCGACATGTCGAACTTCAGGTTCTGACCCGTTTTCCCGATCTTTTCATCAGCGAAGACAGGCTTGAATTTCTGTACAATTTGCAAACAATCATCGTAATTTTCGGGCAGGTGCAGGAACCAGGCCTCTCCCGGTTCAATGGCAAAGGCGATCCCTACCAGTTCAGAATTGTTGGGGTCGAGCCCTGTTGTTTCGGTATCGAAACAGAATTCCTTTGAATTCTCAAGGGTCCTGATGAGCTTTTCAATTTCTTCTTCTTTTTCAACCAGGTGGTATTTGTGCCTGACTGAAGAGAGGGTTTTCACTTCCTGTCCGATCTCTTCTTCCAGTTCACTGAAAAGGTCTTTGGGGGATATGTCGGAGCCCTCCCTGCCTTTTTCGGCAAAAAGTTCTGTGAACACCCTTTTGGCGTAGGTCCTGAACTCAAGCTCCACGAAAAGTTCTTTGAGCGCTTCCTGGTCGGGTTCCGACCAGGTGAGTTTTTCCTCATCAAATTCAACCGGAACATCCAGCATGATGGTGGCAAGTTGTTTTGAAAGTATCCCTTGTTCAGCAAAATTTTCAACATTCTCTTTTTGCTTGCCTTTCAGCTTGTCGGTGTTTTCAAGCAGGTTTTCAAGTGAATCGAATTCTTTTATCAGTTTGGTGGCAGTTTTTTCGCCTATGCCTGGAATTCCTGGTATGTTATCCGAAGCATCTCCCCACAGGCCCAGGATATCGATCACCTGTTCGGGCCTTTTCAATCCATACTTAACGCAGATCTCTTTCTCCCCGAGGATCTGTGCCTTGTTTCCCATGTAGGGTGGTTTGTACATGAATATTTTATCAGAGACGAGCTGTCCGAAATCCTTGTCGGGCGTGACCATGTAAGTGGTATAGCCCTCATTTTCAGCTTTTTTTGCAAGCGTACCGATGATGTCATCAGCTTCGTAGCCGTCCACTTCAAGGATGGGGATGTTGAACCCTTCAAGGAGTTTTCTGATGTATGGCAGTGCGTTTGCGATATCTTCGGGCATTTCCTGGCGGTTGGCTTTGTAGTCGGTGAAATCGCCTACGCGGAGGGTGGGGGCGAAGGAGTCGAACGCCACACCGATGTGGGACGGGTTTTCGTTTTTTAGTATGTCGTAGAGGCTGTTGGCAAAGCCGAGTATGGCGGAGGTGTTCAATCCTTTAGAATTGACCCTGGGGTTTTTATTGAGGGCGAAATAGGCCCGGTAGATGAGGGCCATGGCGTCGAGGAGGTAGAGGGTTTTATTGTTGGGCATGGTATGTTTTTAGGCAAAGATAACTGTTTAGTTTAGTTCGGAGCGGGCACGCCTTGCGGCAGGGTTGCCAACCCTATAAGGTTAGCAACCCTAAGGCATTTATCGGCGAACTATCAAAAAATACCTATACTTTTGTAAAAAAATTTTCACCCCATCTAAATCAACTGATCAGAATGCCGCGAAAAAAGAAAAACCCTAGCAAGATATTCATCCTCGATACCTCCGTAATCCTCTACAACCACAACGCAATTTACAGTTTCGAAGATAACGACGTAGCCATCCCCATCACCGTCCTCGAAGAGCTTGATAACTTCAAAAAAGGAAACGACACAAAGAATTTTGAGGCCAGGGAGTTCATCCGTATCATGGACCGGCTCTCGGCAAACAACACCCTAACCAACTGGATCAAGATCGACAGGCCCAATTCCGGTTCGTTCAAGGTGGTGATGAACGAGAACAGCCAGGTGGATGCCCGCCAGATCTTCGACGGCAACAAGCCCGATCACCGTATACTCAACGCTGCCCAGGTGATGCAGGAAGAAAACCCCGAACGAAGGGTGATCCTGGTTACCAAAGACATCAACCTGAGGCTGAAGGCAAAATCGCTCAACCTCCCCGCCGAAGACTTTGAAACAGGCAAGATCGTCGATGTTGAAGCCCTCTACCCGGGTAAGTCAACTCTCGAGGTCGCAGATAAGGGGATCATTGACAAGATGTATTCTGAAGGAATGTGCGATCCGGAAGAACTGGGCATAGACGAGCTGATCCCCAACCATTACTTCATCCTCAAAAATGAAAGCGCCTCCGCCCTTGCATACTACAACCCGATCCTCGAAAAAATTGAAAGGGTCGAAAAATCCCCTGCTTATAAGATACTGCCCAGGAACGCCGAACAGGTCTTTGCCCTGCACGCCATCAGGAACCCTAAAGTGAAGCTGGTAACCCTGCAAGGCGTTGCCGGTACCGGGAAAACCCTGCTTGCCCTTGCAGGTGCCCTAGACATAAAAAAGAACTTCAAGCAGATCTACCTGGCAAGGCCTATCGTACCACTCAGCAACAAAGACATAGGCTACCTGCCCGGCGACATAAAAGACAAACTGAACCCATACATGGAGCCGCTGTGGGACAACCTCAAGTTCATCCAGAACCAATACAGCGAAAGCGACAAGGAATACAAGAAGATCTCCGATGCCCTGGAAACGGAAAAGCTTGTCATCACACCGCTGGCCTATATCAGGGGTCGCAGCATCTCAAATGTATGCTTTATAGTTGACGAAGCCCAGAACCTGACCCCTCACGAAGTAAAGACCATCATCACCCGTGCCGGCGAAAACACTAAGATCATCTTCACAGGGGATATCTACCAGATCGACACACCTTACCTGGACGCCCAGAGCAACGGGCTTTCATTCCTCATCGACAAGATCAAGAACCATCAGATCTATGCACATGTGAGGCTCGAAAAAGGCGAACGCTCCGAACTTGCCAACCTGGCGAATGAAATGCTTTAGTTCTGAGTTCTAAGTTCTGAGTTATTTTGGATTCGATTTTGAAAGTGTGATTAAAATGGAGTTTAGTATCCTTATAATCTCATCAATTTGCTCTAAATAGCTTTTGTAATTGATCCCCTTAAAATTACTTTCTTGTAATAACTCTAACCAATATTGGGTTTCTCTAGCTTCTTTTGATGCGATTGAAAGTTTTGCAAAGAAATCCCTTTTGCTTTGGGCGGCTGAAGATTCTCGGATATTCGCACCTATACTTGTTGAGCTTTTTAATAGTTGATTTGATAGAATGAATTCTCTTTTATCCTGAAGTTTTTGGTATAGATCAATTATACTTAAAGAAAACTTGAATGCTTTTTCTGAAATGATGCTTTTTCTCATCGTATGAAAATTTACCATTGATCGGTAGAAATGAAAAAAATACCTGTTGTTGAATAAATTTTTTCAACTCAGAACTTAGAACTCAGAACTCAGAACTGAATTATCTCTCTCTGTATAAAACCTCCAGCACCACCTCTCCCACAACTTCCAGGGTCTGGGGGTCGATTTTGTCGATGTCGTCGTTGACGGTATGCCAGTATTCGAAGAAGCTGCCGTTGGATGAGCCGGGATCAAGATGGATGATATTGATGGCAGGGATGTTGGCCAGCTCGTTTACGAAATAATGATCATCGTTGATGTAACCGCCCCTTTCATTAATAAAATACCTGCTGTATCCTATATCATGGGCAATGTTCCACACTTTTCTCACTTTGTCAGGTGCAAAATACATCGAGAATCCTTCCTGCAGAAACCTTGCTTCTGAGGCCCCAACCATGTCGAGCAGGATCAGGTACCTGCTGCGGTAATTGTATTCATGCGGGTTCTTCGACCAGTGTTGAGAACCGAGGCCCCAGTTCTCAGGATTTTCGTCACTCTGTGAATCGTGTGGCGGGCCGTAATCCTCAATGTCGAAAAAGATAATATCAACTCCTACCGGAGGGTCATTTGAAGACAGCACCCTTGCTATTTCGAGCAGAACACCTACCCCGCTGGCCCCGTCGTTGGCCCCCGGCACGGGAAGTTCCCTGTTTTCAGGGTTGGGATCGTGATCGGCGAAAGGCCTGGAATCCCAGTGGGCGGCCAGAGTTATCCTTGCCCGTTTTTCAGGCAGGAAGGAACCTATGATGTTCTTACCCTCAAGCACTTTCCCGCTAAAGGCCCTGGCCTTGAATTCCTGAACATATACTTTATCGGCGAATCTTTCCAGGGTGCTTTCGAGATAAGCTGCACATCTTTTGTGGGCCTCGCTGCCCGGCACCCTCGGACCAAAGTCTGTCTGGGATTTCACAAAGTGAAAAGCTGAGTCGGGATTGATCGAAGGTCTTTCAATTCTTTCAGGGGGTTTTGCTTCATCAGTGCCTGAATGCTTGTCTTTGCTTTCTTGCTGTTGGTTGCAGGAAACGGCAACAAAAGCGGTCAAAAGCAGTATGATCTGGATTTTTTTCATTTCTGATATATTCAATAACCTGGGAAACTAACAATTAAAATGTAAGTGTGAAAACAGTCCCTTCGCCTAGTTTGGACTTCACCGTGATGGAGCCCTTATGCAAATGCATGATCTGCCTCGACAAACTCAGGCCTATCCCAGACCCGTGTTTTTTTGAAGTAAAGAAGGGCATGAAGATCTTGTCCATGATATCGGGCTTTATCCCGGAGCCGTTATCCTTGAAATCGATCACCACCCTGTTGTTGCTGTTAAGGCTTGCAAGGATCGATATCCTGGGCTCCCCAACCTCTTTCACCGCATCCATGGCATTCAGGATCAGGTTGATGACTACCTGGTCAACAAGGTCGGGATCGGCCGTTATCATCATGTCGGGAGGAAAGACCCTGGTCTCGCAGGTTATTCCCTGCTGTTCGATCTTTGGCCGAAGTAACTGGATTGCCCTTTCAAAAGTCTCCGAAACCTTGAAATACCTGAAATTCGGCTTGGGGATACGGGTGAGGTTCCGGTATATTTCCACAAAGTTCAATAAGCCCTGGCTCCGGCTCTGTATGGTGTCTATGGCCCCTTCTATGCTTTCCACATCTTCCTCTTCCATTTCCTGCAAAAGTGTTTTGCCATTGTCGCTTACAAACAGCATGTCTTTTATGGTTGAGGCAAGCGAGGTGATCGGTGTGATCGAATTAGTGATCTCATGAGTGAGCACCCGTATCAGCTTCTGCCATGATTCAATCTCTTTCTCATCGAGTTCCGCAGTGATGTTCTGGAAGGAAATGAGTACGTAATCTTCCCCGCGTAGCCTGAACTCTGTGGCATTGACAGCGATCTGCAGCAACTCCTCCTCAACGAATATCTTAACAACCGTGCTGTCGCCCGCCCTCAGTTTCAGCAGTGTTTCAGGAAGATCATCCTTTACTTTCTTTAGGTCTTGCACATACCTGAGGTTTTTGATCTTCAAAAGCCTTTTGATCGCATTGTTGAAAATGTCAACCTTGCCGTCTTTCCTGAAGGCGATGATGCCTATTGTAACATGCTGTACAACAGTTTGCAGGTAATTGAAATGCTCTTCCTTTTCGGCCCTGTATTTCCTGAACTCTTCTATCACCCTGTTAAATTCGTTGTTCAGGTTCTCGAATGTTTTGCCAAGGCCCGGGTCTGAAAACGAACTGGAAAAATCGGCGTGCCGTATGGCTTGTAAAAACTGTGTCAGCTTCCTGTTGGTTCTTTCAACATACCTAATGAGGAGGGTAACCTGCAGGATGGCAAGGGCAGCAACCAGTATCATGCTGAGCTTATATTTTTCGGAGTATGCCAGGATGAATACCAGCAACAGTGTGAGGAAAAGCAGCGCCACCCTGAAGACGACTATGTACCGGAATTTTCTAAAGCCCATATTTCTCAATTCTGCGGTATAAGGAGGCCCTGGTAAGGCCCAGCTCTTTCGCGGCTTTGCTGATGTTACCGCCGTGCTTGTCGATCACCTTCCTGATCAGCATTTTTTCTGTTTCCTGGAGATTGAGGTTGCCCGAATCGAAAACCTTATCTTTGTTTTCGTCGGGCTGAGAAATAAAGAAATCCTGTGGCTCCAGGATGTTCGACTCGCTCATGATCACCGCCCTTTCAACAGAATGCTGAAGCTCACGTATGTTCCCCGGCCAGTTATGCTTTTTCAGCCTCGCCAGGGTTGCTTCATTGACCCTCTTGGTGGGCATTTTGTATTTCTTGCAGTAGATTTCAAGGAAATGGTCAACCAGGAACGGGATGTCTTCCAGCCGTTCACGCAGCGGCGGAATATGTATCTCTACCGTGTTGATCCGGTAGAGCAGGTCCTGCCTGAACTTGCCTTCGTTCACCATCTGGTAAAGCGGCATGTTGGTAGCACACACCAGCCTCACATCGATCGGGATCTCGCGGTTGGTACCCAGCCTTACCACGGTACGGTTCTGGATCACACTCAGGAGCTTCGACTGGAGGTTCAACGACAGGTTCCCTATTTCATCCAGGAAGATGGTCCCCTTGTTGGCTGCTTCAAAACGGCCCGCACGGTCCTCCTTGGCATCGGTAAAAGCGCCCTTTTTGAACCCGAACAACTCGCTTTCGAAGAGCGTTTCACTGATTGCTCCCAGGTCGACGCTGATAAATACCTCTTCCTTTCTTTTCGACTGCCTGTGCAGTGCCCTTGCAACCATCTCCTTGCCGGTACCGTTCTCTCCGAGGATCAAAACATTTGCATCGGTCTGTGCCACCTTGGCCACGGTTGCCATTACCTGTTCCATGGCCGGTGATTTGCCTATCATATTGCCGTGGGCCTGGTCCTGGTCGGCAAGCAATACCTTTTGTTTTGATTTCAGGTCCTGCAGCTCCACTTTCGACTGCCTCAACTGCAGGGTGGTTTTGATGGTAGCAAGCAGTTTCTTGTTCTCCCAGGGCTTTAGCAGGAAATTGGTAGCCCCCTCCTTGATCCCCTGCACTGCGAGCTCTATGTCACCGTAACCCGTAATAAGTATCACAGCGATGGAAGAATCAATTTCAAGTATCTTGTTCAGCCAGTGAAACCCCTCTTTGCCACTCGTAGCATCAGGGGCAAAATTCATGTCCAGCAGGATCATGTCGTAATTCTCGTTGTTCAGGAGGGTCGGGATGTTGTCGGGATTGCTCTCGGTATGAACGATCTCAATGTGTTGCTTCAGGAACAACCTTGCGGCCATCAGCACATCCTTATCATCATCAACGATAAGGATCCTGGCAGGTAATTTTTCCATATGAATGGTTTTTTCTGATCTGGTTTTCCAAAGGTAGGGATTAATGTTCGTATTTGTACAATTTTATGAACGCTACCGAACAATTATCATTGCTTTTTGCTGAAAAAAACTTTGTAATACAAAGAAAAACAGTAATTTATAATTGATGGCATGGTATTCGTTCAAGGTATAACAGCTCAAAAAAACCAAATTATTATGGACAGGATCATCGAAAAGAAAAAGTGGACTACCAGGAAGATATTGACAATTGCGGCCATTGCCGTATTCGGGCTGTTTCTCATCTACCTTCTTTTTCTCAGGGACAATCAAAGCCGCCTTTACGTAAATAAGGAACAGGTTTCGATGGCTATGGTCGAGTCGGACCGATTCCAGGAATTCATCCCGGTGGATGGCGTGGTGCTTCCCAAGACCACTATTTATATAGATGCCGTGCTTGGAGGGAATGTTGAAGAGATCTATGTTGAAGACGGGGCCATTCTGGAAAAGGGCGACAGCATCCTGAAGCTGGCCAATGCCAATATGGAGCTGAGCTACATGGACCAGGAAACAAGGATGTACGATGCCATAAACAACCTTCAGAACTCCAGGATCGCACTTGAACAGAACAAGTTCCTCCGCCAGAAGGAGATCGTAAACCTCCAGTACCAGATCGACGCGGCTATTACCGATTTTGAAAGGAAAAAGGACCTGTTCGAAGATGAAGTCATCACTCTTAAGGAGTTTGAAGATGCCAAACGTGATTATGATTTTACATTGAGGCAGTTAAATATTTCTTTGAAATTACAGCGCCTTGACTCCATCTCGGCAGAGGAGCAAAGGCGACAGATAAATGCCTCCATCCAACGGATGAGGAATAACCTGGAACTGCTTCAGAAAAATATGGAGAAGCTCCTGGTAAGGGCCCCTGCCGATGGTCAGCTCAGTTCTTTCGACGCTGAAATAGGTGAAAACAGGGGTTCCGGCGAAAGGCTCGGGCAGATAGATGTCATGGACGGGTACAAGCTGAGGGCCAATATTGATGAAAGGTATGTCTCAAGGGTCGACCGCGGCCAGACGGCTGAGTTTGATTTTGCGGGGAAAAATTATCACCTGCATGTATCAAAGATCTATACAGAAGTTGCAGGCGGATCGTTCCAGGTAGACCTTTTGTTCGACGGCGAGGTGCCGGAGGGCATTAAAAGAGGCCAGACACTCCAGCTACGTCTTATGATGAGCAGCCCAAGGGATGCGCTCATCGTTAAGCGCGGAGGCTTTTTTAACGAAACCGGCGGAAACTGGATCTACGTTGTGGATGCATCGGAAAGCTTTGCAGTGAAAAGGGACATCCGCATTGGAAGGCAGAATACAAGGTTCTATGAAGTGCTTGAAGGACTTGAGCCCGGCGAAAAAGTGATCATCTCATCATATGATTCATTCGGAAACAAAGACAAAATAATTTTCAGGTAAAAAACCAAAAAAACCAATAAGCTATGATCAGGACAGAGAATCTATCAAAGGTATTCAGGACCGACGAGGTCGAGACGACAGCTCTCGATGAAGTAACAATGGAAGTAGAAAAAGGGGAATTCGTGGCCATCATGGGCCCCTCCGGATGCGGAAAATCCACACTTCTCAATATAGTGGGGTTGCTCGACAATCCTACAAAAGGTAAATACTATTTTTTAGACAATGAGGTTTCTGGTTTTTCTGAAAAGCAAAGGGCGAGGATGCGTAAGCATAACATCGGCTTTGTTTTTCAGAACTTTAACCTCATTGATGAACTGAATGTATTTGAGAACGTGGAACTGCCCCTTATTTACCTGGGCATAAACGCTTCCGACCGCAAGCAAAGGGTGGAAGAAGTACTTGAAAAGATGCAGATCGCGCATCGCAAGAAACACTTTCCGCTCCAACTTTCGGGCGGCCAGCAACAAAGGGTCGCAGTGGCACGCGCAGTTGTCGCCAAGCCTTCACTTATCCTGGCGGATGAGCCGACCGGAAACCTCGATTCGGCCCACGGCGAAGAGGTTATGGCACTGCTTGAAAGTCTCAACCGCGATGGTACAACCATAATCATTGTCACCCACTCGCAGCGTGATGCAGAATATGCCCAGAGGGTTGTAAGGCTGTTCGACGGGCAGGTCATAAATGAAAATGTAAAATCACCGAA
>CAZMOK010000046.1:0-22889 GCA_964567785.1 uncultured Bacteroidales bacterium
CTATAATATCTTCATCGGATGACTAAGGATTTCAGAAGGTAATATTCACCGGATGACTATAATATCTTTATATCTTCATCGGATGACTAAGGATTTCAGGAGGTAATATTCACCGGATGACTATAATGATGACCAAAAATAAGATTCATCAATAAAAAGAAATAAAAATGAAAAGGCGTGTATTTTTAAGGAACACCTCCCTTGCAGCAGTCGGTGCCATGGTGCTGCCTTCCCTTTCTTTTAAACCTGTTGATATGGAAATGATCGGACTGCAACTTTGGAGTGTCAGGGATAATATGAACAAGAACCCTGCGGAAAGCCTGGAAAAGATCAGTGAAATTGGTTACAACAACCTTGAACCTTACGGCTTTGACGGTAAGTTCTTCGGAATTGAAGCCTGGGAATTCAGGAAGATGGCTGAGGACCTTGGTATGCGGCTCACTTCCACTCATACCTGCATCACACTTGAAGATGCCGATAACTTTATCGAACAGGCGAAAGTTGCCGGGCTTGAGTACCTGGTGCTTCCCTCTCCCTGCGGTCGGCCACTGGAAACGGAGAACGATTGCAAGGTGTTTTCCGAAGAGATGAACAAAATAGGGGAGAAATGTTCCGGTGCAGGCCTGAAACTGGGTTACCACAACCACGACATGGAATTCAGAACGGTTGGTGATAAAATGCTGTACGACTATCTTCTTGATTATACCGATCAAAATCTTGTTTTCTTCCAGCCTGATTTCTACTTCTTTGCCAAAGCGGAGGTTGACCCATTGCGGTACTTTGATAAATATCCGGGCCGTTTTGAATTATGGCACCTGAAAGACATTGCCGAATCTAAGGATACCACTTACCTGGGCAACGGCTCCATAGACTTTCCTGAGATATTCAACTATGCAGATAAGGCAGGACTTAAGTATTACTATGTAGAGCAGGGGCATTACGAAAATTCCCCTCTGGAAGACATCCGCCACTCCTTCAAATACCTTCAAAAGAATATTCTGTAATAACTAAGGGTATTGCTATATCATATTCATTGCTAATTATTCAATATTAATTATTAACGCGTAGTGCGGTTTAATTAAATCTTTCTTTATGTAACTGCCTGATAATTTTTGACACAGTTGCCAATTTGCACTATTTAACATTGTGGTACTTAGTGCCTTTGAGTCTTCGTGGCAAAAAAAGGATCAGCCACAAAGGCACAATGACACAATGAACCACAATGTCCATTAAATAATCCTCAAACCGAGTAATACTTTTATTGGTCATTGGTAAGCATAACTTAGAGGCCCTTAGAGCCTTTGCGGCAAGCGATCCTTAGCCTCAAAGGCGCGAAGGCTCAAAGGAACGCAAAGTAAAAGCAATAACATACAAACCGCACAACCCGTTAATTATTAATTGTTCATTGTTCATTGATAATTATCCCTCCCCTTATTTATATCTGTTTTAAAGCGCTTCTTCCGATTTTCTGTTTAAATTTATGCCAAACCAAAAACCATGGACCAGGAGAAAAAATCCCCCAAAGGTATTGACCGCCGTACCTTCCTCCGTAATACCGGTGTTGCTGCAGCCGGTTTTACCATTCTTCCGAGTTATGTGATCTCCGGGCTGGGCCACACCCCACCCAGCGACAAGCTTAATATTGCCGGCGTTGGAGTGGGCGGAAGAGGTGGAGGCGTGATCAAGGCCGTGAGAAGTGAGAATATTGTTGCCCTGTGCGATGTTGACTGGAAATATGCCGCAGGTATGCTTGAAGAATTCCCAAAAGCTAAAGTTTATAGCGACTGGCGGGTGATGTTCGATGAGATGAAAGACTCGATCGATGCCGTAGTGGTTGGCACACCTGACCACAGTCACGCCATTGTAGCTATAAATGCAATGAAGCTTGGCAAGCATGTTTATTGCGAAAAACCGTTAACTCATTCTGTCTGGGAATCGAGGCAGATGACAGAAATTGCCAGGGAATACAAGGTAGCAACCCAGATGGGTAACCAGGGGAATTCGGGCGAAGGGATAAGGCAGGTTTGCGAGTGGATCTGGGATGGCGCCATCGGCGATGTGGTTGAGGCACATGCCTGGACCAACAGGCCGATCTGGCCGCAGGGGCTGGAACGCCCGGAAGAATCGATGAAAATACCAAAGCACCTGGAATGGGACCTCTTCATTGGCCCGGCACCCTACCGGCCGTACAATTCTATTTACCACCCCTGGAACTGGCGGGGTTGGTGGGACTTCGGGACCGGGGCTCTCGGTGATATGGCCTGCCATATCATGGATCCTGTGTTCAAGGCACTGAAACTGAAGTATCCCACAAAAGTCCAGGCCAGCTCATCCCAGTTCAACACAGAATCACCTCCTCTGTCGGAAGTGGTAACCTATACCTTTCCCAAAAGGGATAACCTGCCGGATGTTGCCATGCCCGAAGTGAAAGTCACCTGGTGGGACGGCGGATTGTTGCCGCCCCGTCCTGAAGAATTGCCCGAAGGGGAAGCTATGGGCCGAGACAAGAACGGCGGATGCCTCTTCGTAGGGACAAAAGGCAAGCTGATGTGCGGTGCTTACGGAAGGTGGCCCTTCCTGTTGCCGTTATCGATGGATGAAGCCTACCAGCGTCCGCCGGAAACCCTGAGAAGGGTGGAAACGAGCCACGAAATGGATTGGGTGCGTGCCTGTAAGGAAAGCCCGGATTCAAGAAAGGAAGCAAGCTCTTATTTCGGCTATAGCGGCCCCATGAACGAAATGGTTGTAATGGGCGTTGTGGCCGTGCGGTTACAGGACCTGAAACGGGAACTGAAATGGGACGGTGAAAAGATGCAGTTCACCAATATTGCCGATGACGATGAGATAAGGGTTGTGAGGTCCGACAAATTTGAGATCATCGACGGGCACCCCCACTTTGATACACAGCATGAAACAATGAATGCCAAACAGGCAGCAGAAGAATATATTAAGCATACATATAGAGACGGCTGGACAATGTAAATTGAACGATTTAACGATGTAGCGATATTCGATTTTGAGTTTCAAGAAAAAATATAATTATCATGAAGAAAGGACTATTTATTCTGATCATCCTGGCGGTTGCAATGGCCTGCAACAACCCGGGGCAAAAAAAGGAACAACAGGAACCTGAAACTATGGAACAGGAAACAACAGAACCCAACACCCTCACACAGGCAGAGGTTGAAGAAGGCTGGAAGCTTCTCTTTGACGGTAACAGTGCAGAACACTGGCGGGGTTATAACAAGGAAGAATTCCCCGGGGGCTGGGAAGTTGCTGATGGGACACTGCACGTAATCGGCTCCGGCAGGGGCGAAGCCGGCGGCGGAGGTGATATCATCACCAAAAAGAAATACGGCAATTTTGAATTATCACTCGAATGGAAGGTGTCGAAAGGAGGGAACAGCGGTATCTTCTACCTGGCGCAGGAGATCCCCGGTGAGCCCATCTGGAAGAACTCTCCCGAAATGCAGATACTTGATAACATCAACCATCCCGATGCAAAGCTCGGGATCCAGGGGAACCGACAGGCAGGGGCCCTTTACGACCTGATCCCGGCCGAACCGCAGACCGCTAAACCAGCCGGTGAATGGAACCACGTTAAGATCTTGGTCTATAAAGGCACCGTTGTGCACTGGATGAACGGGGAACAGGTACTGGAATACCACCTCTGGACCGACGACTGGAAGGAGATGGTGGCCAACAGCAAGTTCAGTGATTACGATGAATTCGTGAATACGGCTGCAGAAGGTCATATAGGACTTCAGGACCATGGCGACGATGTCTGGTTCAGGAACATCAAGATCCTTGAGATGGAATAGTGGGATTGGTATTCATAAATATACCTTCACCCCCTTCACTTTACTGAAGGGGTGAAAATATTATGTTTAATGGCTTTTCCTGCCATAAAAATCGATTCATATTTTCTCTTTTAGCTCTTTTTTTTCCATATTATTTAATATAAATAATTGGATGCCATTGACATAGGCTCCATTTTTATATATATTTATCAGGATTTCTCACCAGCCACGTCTGAAATCAGTTAATTAAATCCATTAATCAAAAACCAAACAGGAGGTTCATCATGGTTTATTCAAAGTATTTTAAGTTATTCCTATGGGGCCTGTTCGTGGCCCTTATTATCATTTCATCATGTAAAAAGGACGAAGAGGAGGATCCTGCCAACGTAGGCGTCACAGTTACAGAAACTGACGGCAGTACCGATGTTACTGAGGGTGGCAACACGGATACCTATACGGTAGCACTCCAAAGTGCACCCGGGGAGAACGTGAACATTGCTCTTACTCCCGATGCCCAGGTAACGGTCGACAAAGCACTTCTTACATTTACCCCAAACGACTGGAATGTTGCCCAAACAGTTACAGTGACAGCAGTGGATGACCCCACACCCGAAGGGGATCATGTGGGTGTCATTAACCACACATCCACAAGCTTCGACATGAACTGGAACAATGTCAACCTTCCCGCACTGAATGTAAACATTACAGACAACGACCTTTCACTTATCATCGCCGGTTCAAGAACCAATCATTATGTAATTGTTGACCCCATCACCGGACAGGATATGGTTGAGCATGAGGCGTCTACACATATCCTTGGTTTCAATTGCCTGGGATATCTTTCCCAAAAGGTTGTGATAATTTCCACTGTTGGCCCCGGATCATTCATGAATGCACTGTTTACGGTAGACAGGGCTACTGGCGCCAATCCGACTAAGCTTACGGATGAAAACATGTATAATGTCCGTTTCGTGGATGCTTCTGATGCAGAACCAAGGCTCGTATTCTGCGCCCAGGATGCAACGAACTCGAAAGACCATATTTATTCTATTAATGAAGATGGTACAAACATGCAGCAGCTTACATTCCAGGATGAAGGTATCACCTGCCCTGGTGGCGTTGCCTGTAAAATTGTGGGTGCCACTGAGCCTTCCTGGTCATTCGACGGGACCATGATCGCATTCAATGGATATATCAGTGAAATCGGCACTAATTTTGCCCACAATTCAGTAGTGGTCATGAGCGCTGCCGGTGGGAACAAGACCGTAATTTTTGACGTGCAAGTAGCAGAGACTCACTATGAGGATATTTGCTGGTCGAAAGACGGACAGTTTGTGATATTCAGTTATGAGAACAATGGAAGGCGTGTAATGGCCGTACATGTTGGTAGCCAGGCAACTTCCGAATTTACTTCACAAATGGAAGTAAACGGCACAGCAGTTATGAACCTGTGGACATCCCCAATTGAAAACAAGATAGTTTATAACATCCACGTACCCGCTGGTGGCAGCCTCTATATGGTCAATTATAATGTAGCAGGCACCACTGCATCTATTTCTGGAGCTCATTCTCAGTTTACGGATGCTGTTGCCGTAGGGCACGGTTATGCATACCCCGACTGGCAAAGCTGGGATGGAAAGTAGATTTTATTCCGGTCTATCGATCAGAAACAAGACATGATATAACCTTCACCCCTTCACTATACTGAATGGGTGAAGGTTATAAAAAAACTATTGGTCAGTTAGTTATAAGGATCTTTGTGGAGCTGAATGTCGGCATGTCTTTCACTATGAGAATGTAAACCCCGGGAAGCAATTTCCTGCAGTCAATTCTTCCCCTGTTTTCTATTACCTGTGAATGCATGTTTCTGCCTAACAGGTCTAGAATAATGATATCAAGTATTTTATTGGCTGATCCTGCCTCAATGTTGAAATACTCTGCAGCAGGCATAGGCCATATTTTGATCTCTTCGGAGGTTATCTGAGGTTCAGGAGTTGAAAGCAGGTCGTCAAAAAATGAATACCAGCTCTCGTGGCCCTCAACCATATCATTCGTATCGTTGGCAAGGTTGTCATAGGCAGTTACTCCAACAACATCGGTGATCAATGAATAAGGAAGAAAACAGGAAGTGTCGCTGGAGTTATCGATCACAGTATCAAAAACCAGCCCATCAAACTCACCAAAATATACGTTGTATCCGGCCACGTCAGGCTCGGGATTTCTCGTCCATGTAAGCAGCACCCCATCATCGGTATAAAGTGCAGGTTCATTGACGGGCGCAGAGATCGGACAGTTGGTATCAGGTTCGTAGAGCCATTCCGTAATAATGATTTCACCATAATCTATGTTGTCGTAATAATCATAGATCAGTTCTTCTATCTCTTCCCGCGTGGTGACGCCCCAGTAATTGTGATCGGCTATCCAGTCTGACGAAAGCTTGTTCTCAACGTTGTATGTTGAATTCTGCCAGATATTGCAATTAACAATGATCCTGTCATCCCGGTTAATTGTAAAAAGCTTATCATCTTCCCGGATCGAAATTCCAATGTCAAAATTCTTAATGGTTGTGTTTTCGATGATCTGGCTGGTGGTTATAAGGCCTATTCCTGAACCTTTACCGGTAATGTTACATCGATCCAAATAAATCTGGTTGGGAGAAAAAAAGTTACCTTCCTCCAGGCTTATGATCGTATTACTGGCAGTCAATTCTGTATACCACTCAAAGGGAGCTTCAATATTGCTGTTGGTGAATATGCAGTTCTCGAAGTTGAGATATACCTGGCACTGCTGGGTCATGAAACTGTTCGAGAAAGTACAATTGACCATTTTGGAGTTCCTGACGGTTGTGGTTGAATAATATCCGCCGATGAGACAACCGTCAAGAACACTATTGGTAATTATCAAATCTGAATCATAGAAACCTCCGTTCCGGATCGTACAGTCTATGATCTCAGAGTCCTTGATCTCCATTTCAACTATTCCTGCAATGTCAGCCCTGTTTTCTATGTAACAGTTATGAAATATTGTATTTTCAAGCTTAAGGGAAACAGATGAATAAAAGCTGCTATATTTTATTTGGATTTCGCTATCAGAAAAATCCCCGTACTTCACAACCAAGGCTGCTGTAGTTGCATCAATGCAAAGGGTGTTCCCTTCATTAAAACTGACGTTTTCGATGTTGAGGGTGTTCAAACAATCTCCCTCAAGAAAAACTACAATGCCATTTCCGGTAGCATCTAAAAATTTTATTTGCGACAAGGATAGGTCGGCATTCAGTATTCGCAACATTTTCGATTCAGGTCCTCCACCGGCATTATCAAACAAAACAACCGAGTCGGGTTTGCCAACCGCCTGTATACTGCCTTTCAGCGAAATTACGTACTGATCCGTAAATTCTACAGTTACCCCGGGATCTATGGTAAGATTAACACCTGTGGGGATTATAACATTATCGGTTAGCGTATAGGGGCTACCGCTAAATTTCCAGTGCTGATCAGTCCAGTATGTTCCCCCTGCGGGTGTTTGGGCCCTGAGTGCATTCATCCACAAAAGGCAAACAAGAATAAGGCATTGATAAGTTTTCATAACTTGAGGGCTTAAAAAACAACCTTCTGGAGTAAAAGCCGGGGAAGCGGAATACTGTTATCAGATTTGGCAGTCATGTCAGGCTGTGAGGTCTTCACCCTTTAGCTTAGTCTCTATTGAATAAGACACTTATGCCCTTAAAAAGGTTGCTTATAGGGAACAGTGCTAATCAATGTAACAGTGCAATTAATATTCCGCCGTCACTTCATGATAAAAATTTCTGGTTTTTTGGGTCAGATATCCAGCAAAATTTTACCCAATGACTCTACTCGTGCGATGAAATAAAATTATTGCATATTTTTGGATTGATAATAAACCGTATTGTCTCACTAAAATTTGCTTTTTTTATGAAGAAGATCTACCTTTTATTTGTCTTTGTGTTGTCCTTTGTTTTGCTCAGCGCACAGGATGTTTTGCATTACGATTTCACGAA
This sequence comes from uncultured Bacteroidales bacterium, assembly GCA_964567785.1. Classification (GTDB taxonomy): domain Bacteria; phylum Bacteroidota; class Bacteroidia; order Bacteroidales; family JAGOPY01; genus CAZMOK01. Next base: position 7,819 of record CAZMOK010000046.1, read on the forward strand.
TTCCCTCTCTGAAATAAGCGGGAATGGTCCTACGCTTACAGTTCTTGGAAACGAGGGGGCCTTTGTGGAGGATACACTCCTTGAGATCGGGTCAGCAGAAAAATTTGTTTACCGTTTTGAACAGAACTCGGGTTTTCAATTCGACAATGCCGCTGCAGGTAATTTCCTGGGTGAAGGATATACCATCGAGCTCTATTTCGTCTTCGATTTTCTGAATAGCTGGAAAAGAGTGGTCGACTGGAAAAACCGAAAATCTGATTACGGGGCTTATGTTTACAACGGCGAGCTCAATTTTTATCCGTTCGAGTACAGCGGCGAGGCACCTGTGAACCCTGGCGAATACACCTATTATGTGGTTACCCGGGATGCCGGAACAGAAGAGGTGCTCGTATATACCGACGCCGAGGTACAGATAAGTTTTACAGACTCCAGCGGTGATGCCCTGCTCGACGAAGACAATGTCCTTAATTTCTTTCATGATGACCTTGTAGTGCCTAATGAAGCCAGTTCAGGAGCTGTGGCCATGTTGAAGATCTACAACACAACCCTTGACTCTGCCACTATTATAGGGAATTATGAGGACCTTGAAGGTAACGTATTCTCTGTTGATGAAATAGAAACTCCGGATAACTCCCTGCGAACCTATCCTAACCCCGCAAAAGACATCCTGACAGTTGAATTAGACCAATTCTACCGGGGAGAAACTGTTCAAATAATAATAGTGGATGCGTCGGGAAGAACAGTTGAGAACTTTGAACTTGACGGCGGTAAAAGCAATTTTACTATTCCTGTTGAAGGATTTGAGCCGGGAATCTATGCAATCCGGGCTGTCACAGGTTCAAAAATGCTGACCCAAAAAGTCCTGATCAGGTATTGATATCGTTTGGTTGGATTACGGATCCTTTGAATTTGAAAATGTTCTTTATCATATTTCACTCAGTGACTATAGTTACTGAGTGAAATATTATGTTAAATAGCCCTATTCTCCCTGTGAGCACCGTAAATGATTGAAATACAATTAATTAATAAACCAATCTCCTGATTTGAGCCGGAAAAGTATAATCTCTTTAATCCTATTGTCCAGCATCTGGATTGCCACCTTTTTATTTATAGATCCTCTTCATGATTTCCCTCTCAACGATGACTGGTCATATGCCTTATCGGTAAAGGCAATGGTTGAGGAAGGAAAGCTCTACCTCACCGACTGGAATGCAAGCCCGATCCTCACACTAATTTTATGGGGAAGCCTGTTTTGCATTCCGTTCGGTTTTTCCTTTGAAGCGTTGACCATCAGCACACTTGTTTCAGGGTTAGTGGGGGTTCTTTTTACTTATTCTCTTATTAAAATTATATCAGGGAACAGGTTGGTTTCTTTCATCGCCGCTCTCCTCATTGCCATCAATCCTCTTTATCTTTCTCTTTCGGTCACGTTCATGATGGATGTGCATTTTTATGCCCTGTTCATCATGAGCATCTCTTTTTATCTACGGTTCTTTAAGGATAAAAGCAACTCATGGTTCATTCCTGCATTCCTGTCGACCCTTTTTGCCATGTTCCTGAGGCAATTTGCCATTGTGGTTCCCATCACATTCCTGGTCCTCGAAATCATTTCTCATAAAAAGATGCTCAACCGGCCTGCTCTGTTAAATACTTCAGCAGTGTTGTTTATACTGGCTGCATATTTTATTTTCAATCAATGGCTGGAAGAAAAAGGGATGCTCCCGGCAAACTTCAGGGGCATATCTGACCTGATGGATGTTAGCATGGCTGAAATGGGCTGGCGTATATTCATTCGGACAGGCTTTATGTTGGTTGAAGCGGGGGTATGGCTCTTTCCTTTGATATTGTTTATATTCATAAAATCAATTGCTTCTTTCAGGAAAAGAATATTGTGGCTGGCAGTATCCTGGATCATTTTTCTCATACCTATGATAAGGGTGATCGGCGATTTCCCGGCAGGTAATATTTTATATAACCTTGGTCTCGGGCCGGTTACAACAAGAGATGTGTTTATCCTGGGCCTGACACAGGATCTTTTCAGCGTTCCATGGGTGATCAATGTTTTCAGGATACTTGGCCTTGCAGGTGGGGGTATGCTGGTTGTGCTGGCAGTGGATAAGTTAATACTTTTAGCAGGAGCCATAAGATCAAACCGCAGATCATTAGATGAACTCTATGCCCTTTCCGGAGTTATTGCCCTTATTCTCTATGCCGGCATAGTAATGATCAATTTTACTTATTTCGACCGGTATATCCTTCCCATACTGCCTTTGTTCATGATGACCCTGATACCGGGGAACAAAAGCCGGTTGACCCTTGGATATCCGGTAAAAGCAATTTTCACTCTCTTTCTGACCGGGCTTTTGGTTTTCGGCGTGTTATCTACAAGGCATTACCTGGAATGGAACGAAGCCCGCTGGGAGCTTATCCGTGCTATCGAATCGGAGGGAGTGCCTGCAGAAATTATTGACGGCGGGCACGAATACAACGGCTGGTCACGAAAGAAGATCAACAGGGAAGGAAAATGGGATATCTCCGGTCAGGAGTATGTTATCTCATTCACTGAGATAAGAGGTTTCAATGTTATCAAAAAGCATATTGCAACCAACCCCCTGACAGGGAAGGAGTATTTTGTTTACGTTCTGAAAAAAAATGATGTGAAAAGATAACAGTGCAGAACTTCTTGCATCACGCTTTTTCTATTCCGTCCATTCCTTTGATCTCTTCAATGATGAAACGCGGACGGTTTTTCACTTCCAGGTACAACTTACCAATGTATTCACCTATAATACCAAGAGAAAGCATCTGGATGCCACCGAAAAGTGTGAGTGGAATTATTGTAGAAAACCATCCCCTTAAAGTGTTCCCGGCTATGAACTCCACCAGCGCCCAGACACTGATCACGATGGCAACCAGGAAAAGAAGAACGCCTGTTACAAGCACAAGCTGAAGGGGCTTTGATGAGAATGAGGTTATTCCCTCCCAGGCAAGGGCAACAAGTTTGCTCAACGGGTATTTTGATGTTCCTGCTTTTCTCTCCTTTCGTGCATAATACACATTCGTATTCCTGAACCCAATACCCGGGAACATCCCTCTCAGGTAAAGGTTCGTTTCGGGGAACCTGAGGAACTCAGTCAAGACTGTATTATCGACCAGTCTGAAGTCTGCATGGTTATATATGCTCTTGTCGCCCAGTTTCTGCATGAGCCGGTAGAACGACTGAACCGTCTTTCTGTAAATGAGTGAATCTGCTTTACGATCATTCCTGACACCGTATACGATACGGTAACCTTCCCTGTATTTCTCGACCATTTCCTTAATTACCCCGGTGTCGTCCTGTAAGTCGGCATCTATGGTAACATAGGCGTCGAAACGGTTGTGCAGGGTTTCAAGTCCTGCCACCAGGGCGTTCTGGTGCCCGAAATTCCTTGACAGACGGATACCGATAACTTCTCTGTGTTTGTGCTGTAAATTTTCTATGATCTTCCAGGTATCATCACTGCTGCCGTCATCAACAAAACATATCCTGCTTTCCGGAGTGATAAGCTTTTTCTCAGTTAGATCCCTGTAAACTGAATAGAGCTCGCTGAAACTATGCCCGAGCACTTCTTCTTCATTGTAGCAAGGTACTATCAATACAAGCCTGATCATTCTGTCTGATTATGGATTGTGGTAAAGGTAGTAATTATGACCGATCCGGGTATTATCCTGGCATCCTTCTTGGGTATGGTTTTGTAATATATTTTTAAGTGATCCGGGCAACCATTGAGCGGATTTACTTGTCTGTTTGATAAGAATATAACGCAGGTTTCAGGATGGATGCAATCAGGCTGATATCTTTTCCTGTGAAGTTCTTTTACAAGATACCGGTTGTACTGAAGGGTTAAAAAATGGCCAGAATTTGTATAAAACCTATAAATAACGTATTTTTAACCCAACTTTTACATTGAGTTAATCTAAACTTAGTATAAAAATATAACAGAGTATTAATCAAAAAATCTATTATTATGAAAAAATCTACTCTATCAGTTTTAATGTTTATTGTTACGGTATTTCTGGCCTCAACTACAATGGCCCAGGTCGCTGTAACTATTTCACCCGCAGACGCCACCTATGAGGATGAGATAACACTTACTCTTGATGCCACCCTATCCTGCCCGGCAGAAGGGCTTTTTAATGCAGGCGAAGTAAGGATACATTCAGGTGTTACCCTTGGCGAAGATGCATGGCAGAATGTAGTTGAATTCGACGGAATGGGGGCTGACGGAACATCACCCGAGCTAATGCCCGTAACAGGTATGCTTCCAGCGGCAATCAGCATGACACCGCGCTATGCTACATGGGAAGATACAATTATGATAACTCTTGATATCCGTAAGGCATGCCCGGCTGGTGGTCTTTATGAGGCAGACAGTGTTATGATGCACTCAGGTGTTACTATCGATGATAATGCATGGCAGAATGTAGTTGATTTCGACGGAATGGGAGCGAACGGCCAGATGCCCAAATTGATGGATAATGGCGACAGCACTTATTCAATTGAGATCGTTCCGAAGGATTTTTATGGAATCGAAGCTGGAGAAGTCACAGCCATCAATTGTGTATTCAATGGAGGTACCTGGGACATGGAAGCAAAAGACTTTGACGAAGACGGAACTACATGCATTGACTTTGTTATTCCTCTTGCTACAGAGAAAACCCATATTTGGGAGATCACATTCACTCCGGCAGCTTATTACGGACTGGAAACAGGATTGAATGTTCCTTTTATCAATTGCGTTTTCAATGCAGGTGACTGGGAACTTGGTGAAGCCAAAGACTTTGACGAGGACGGTACCACTTGTATAGATTTCCAGATCCCTCTGGGTGGAACAAACATCTATGAAAGTGAAGCTGCAAGCTTCAGGCTTTACCCCAATCCAGTTGATAATGCCCTCAACATCGACAATCTTAACGATGTTGAAAAGATCGTTATCTATAACCTGGTTGGTGAAAAAGTTGTTGAAGTTGAAAATGTAACTTCAGGAAGTGTCAAGATCAGCACCGAGGAAATGAATGCAGGGATGTATCTCATCTCGGTGTATGGAAAAGGCACCGTACAGTCAACCAAGTTCATGAAGAAATAATTTGATTTAAATAAAGCTTTAAAAGGTGCTCAGGAATGGGCACCTTTTTTTGTTTAGTCATCCGGTGAATACATCGGCTAAGTTAATGCAGGATCATGTTTATATTAATCATTAGCAAAGAGATTCACCGGATGACTTATTTGGAGAAATCCCAAACCCCAAATAAATCCTAAATTCCAAAACCCTGTAAACAAAAAAAAGGACGCCCGAAAGACGTCCTTTAAATATATCATAATTGAATTATTATCGATTATTGAGGAGTGAAGTAGTACTCCATTTTCCTTAGATCCACTGTGATCATGAATTCACCGTCGCCGGGGGAGGGGATATTGGGGGGATCCGGAACACTTTCAGCTTCTCTGTACGACAATGTTCCACCTTCCATAGTACCATCGTAGGATCCCCATTGCGGCGCCCATTCGCCCAATACTTCGAGGAACTTCATGCCATCTGAAGTATTCAGTGTGGTCACAATGGTAAACTTGGTAGCTGTATCGGGATCTTGTGTAAACGGAAGGGCTGCAGTGTTATCCCACCCGGCAGGTGTCCCTCCACCTACAAGATATAGTTCACCGGAAGTCAGCAGGGTCCTGTAGGTAAGGTTTACGGTGTCAGCTTCAATATAGTAGTTGCCTGCAGTTTCCCCAACAGGTATCGCAGGCGGATCGTCTATTTCCTCAGTGGGACGATAGACCAGGTTCCCGGCTTCAGCCGTTCCTGCATCATCAGTACCCCATTGCGGTGCCCATTGGCCAGGTATGGAAATGAACTTTATGAACTGGTCGGCTCCCGGTGTAAGTGTTTCCACAATGGCATAAACACCTTCGCCTATTGAGGTCATTTCAAGGGCATTGACGTTGTCCCATCCAACGGTTGTACCACTGCCGAGCAGATAGATGGGCTTTGCTTCGAGCTCTTCACTGTATGGTGTGTATGCTACAGAATTGGAGGCTGAATTTACCAGGGAGTAATCTGAATCTGTGTTAAGATAGGCAGTTACCCTGAATTCAACTGTGGATTCCTCTTCAGCAGGGAAACCGTTGGCCAGCAACATTTGATTCAGGTTTCCTATGGTTGTTTCATATATCAGTTCTGTGGTGTTGAGCAGTTCCACAGCACCGGCAAAGTTATTCCCAACTGTATCCATCACAAGAGAATACTTTGGATTTTCCACATTGTCGAGATTGTACTCTGCGGCCGACCATTTGAAATTGATCACACTGTCGGCATTATCCTGGTTAAGCACCAAGGCAGTTCCACCTTCCGGTTCAAGCAAAACAGGCAAAACTGCCTGGCTCATATCCAGCACCGGGTCTTTCTCCTGTTTTTTGCAGGAGGTCAAAGCAGCTATCCCGGCAAGGAGAATAAAGATTATTGCTAACTTTTTCATATCTGTATATTTTTTAAGTCTTTTTAATTATATCCTGTATTTTGTGTCAGGTTGGGATTCGCACCTATATCAGAATCGGGAAGCGGGAAGAGGTTGAATTTCTCCTCGGTAGCCCTTCCTTCCTGTGCATTTCCTTTCCAGGGCCAGAGATATTCGCCACCGGTGAAAAGCCCATATCTAATAAGGTCTGTCCTGCGATGGCATTCCCAGTAAAGCTCACGTGCCCGTTCATCAAGGATGAATTCAAGGGTCAGGTCATTCGAAGAGATATTGCCTGAATCATCGCCATAGGCCCTTTCCCTTAATTCGTTGACGTAGTTGAGGGCGGTCCCGACATCACCTCCACCGCCGCCTCTCAGCACGGCTTCAGCATACATGAGGTAAACATCACCGAGGCGGAACAGTGGGAAGTCGGTATCAACAAAAGCAAGATCTGATCCGGGATTGCCGGCCCTCGTTACGTTCTTGAACTTGGTTATGGCATATCCGTCGTTAAACAGGCCGATATCCTCGATCTCAAGATTTTGCCCCTCGGTGAAGAACATGGCCCGGTTGTCGGTTTCACCGGTGATATCATCAAACATATTGACGAATGCGCTGGTTGTCCTGGTTCCACCCCAGCCGCCTTCAATACCAAAGGCTCCGGGATCCATATCACCGCCTACGGCAGCATGAATGATGAAGTTCGTACCTCCGTAAGTCCTGGTGTTCATTCCGTCGTAGGTGATGGCAAAGATCACCTCATCGAGGAATGCATTGTCGGCAAGGAAGAGATGCTCATATTCAGGTTCCAGTGTGTATCCTGCATCAATGATCCGGTTACAGTAAGTCAGACATTCTGTATACCTTGCTTCATTGATATATACTTCTGAGTTAAGGTAGAGTTTTGCCAGCAGCATCCAAACCGATGCTTTGTCGGCGCGGGCATATTCATTCTGCCTTGCCTCGATCATTAAATCTTCAATGGCCAGAAGCTCACCTTCAACGTATTCATAAAGGTCATTCCTGCTGATCTGAGGCGGGAAGAATGCTCCTACCGCATCTTCTTCTGTAACAAAAGGCACATTTCCAAAAAGATCAAGCGCATGATAGTAGCTGAGTGCCCTCAGGAAACGTGCTTCTGCACGGAAATGCTCTATGTCAGTCCTGAGCTGTCCGCTAACGCCTCTTTCATCAAGCTTTTCACCGGTAGTTTCCCTGATGAACTCGTTACAGGCTGATATCTGGTAAAACAACCTGTAATACATGGCCGAAATGAACACATCGCTTGCAGTCCATGTTTGCCAGTGAAAATCCTTAATGGTCTGGTCATTCCAGGCAATCACCGCTTCATCGGTGGTAAGTTCCTGGTGGTACCAGTACATACGCAGGTACTGGCCGAAACCCTCATCAATTCCGCTGATGTCGGGATTACCTGCCGGGCCCTGCTGGCCGGTGGTGGAAAGCCCTGCGTATAATTTGGCAAGAATTTGCTTGTAGGAAGCAGGGTCATCAAAGACCTTGGCAGAGGTGATCTCGTCATCATCAAGAGGCTCGGTGTCAAGGTCTTTCATACAGGATGTCATCATTATGACCAATCCTGCAAACACGAGTAATATATTGAATAATTTCTTCATGGTAAAATTGATTTTTACGTTACTAGAACTGCAGGTTTACACCAAGAACAAACACTCTTGGCCTTGGATAAATGTTGTTGTCTATACCGTTCTGGATCTCGGGATCGAGGCCTTCGTAATTGGTGATCACGAACGCATTGTTGACTGTCCCTGAAACCCTGAGGTTGAGCTTGCTCTTCCCGATGTTCTGGAAGAGGTAGCTGAGCGACATGTAATCCATCCTGAAGAATGATGCATCCTGGATGTAGTAGTCGGATAGGTATTCCGGGTTTACGAAATCGGTATTGAAGACGTAAGAAGCAATATTGCTCAAATACGGGCCTTCAGGCCTGTAAAGCCTTTCGTATATCCCGTTTTCCGATGCCACATTGTTATATACGTAGTTGCCGAAGTTAGCGCGTCCTGAGAATGAAAATTCCCAGTTCTTCCAGGCAACGGTTGAATTCAATCCAAACCAGAAATCAGCCGCAGGGTTCTCGTAGTGATAACGGTCGGCACCTGAGATCTCTCCGTCGCCGTTCCGGTCAACATACATGCCCTGGATAGGTTTGCCATCTGTACCGTAAACCTGCTCATAAACGTAGAAGGAGCTTGCAGGGAAGCCTACACTGTGGATCTGGATGTTGTTCCCGACACCACCTGAGATGCCGCCTGTTTCAACACCTGGATAATCCGGGTCGTCAGAGGCAATAAGCTTGGTGATCTCATTTTGGTTGTAGGAAGCATTGAACCCAACGGTCCAGTTCAACTGTTCCCTCACAATAGGCCTGGTGAAGATCGAGAATTCAATCCCCTTGTTCTCAAGGTCGCCTACGTTGGTAAGGATGAAGTTGGTAAGGTTTGAACCTGCCGGAACGGGGATGAAGTTTATAAGGTCGTCGGTCTGCCTCAGGTAAACATCAATTGAGCCGTAATACCTGTCATCAGCAAAGCCAAAGTCGATCCCGGCATTATAGGTGGTTGTTTCTTCCCACTTGATGTTGGCATCATAACCTTCGGCACGGAGCGTCTGGTAGAAGATCTGGCCTAACTGGTAACGTGCATTGGTTTCGCTGTAGGTATACCTGGGAAGGTAAGGATAATCACCCTGGTTGATGTTCTGCTGTCCGGTGATACCCCATCCCAGCCTCAGTTTCAACTGCGACAGTACGTCAACATCCTGAAGGAAAGTTTCCTGTTTGATTTTCCATGCAAAAGCAACCGAAGGAAATACGCCAGACCTTGTATCCGGTGAAAACCGGGAGGTGTGGTCGTTACGCAGTGTGAAAGTAAGCAGGTAACGGTCCAGCAGGGTGTAATTGAGACGGCCGTAGAACGATATAAGTATATTTTCTGTGGCGTAATCTGTGTCTTCATTGACCACCCTGTTAGCAGTATCGGTAAAGATGTTTGTTTCGTAAGTTGATCCCTGCCTCCACAGACGTTGGTAGGAATAACCTGCCATTACATTGAACCTGCTGCTTATTGATTCTACATCCTTTACATAGTTTGCGTAGAACTCGAGCAGTTCGTTCTTTTTCTCCTGGTCGTACATCCTGTCCACACCGCCAAGCCTGTCGTCGCCTGCGTAATATTCCCATGCGGCAAATTCAGGGATGTAAACGGTCCCCTCACTGTTTGAATAACTGTAACCAAGGTTGAGGTTTAGCCTCAGATCTTCAAAGTTATGTACTTTATAGTCGAACTGGGCATTCCCTGTAAACCCGTAAACATCTGAAATATCTTCCTTGAGTTCGAGGAGTGCAACAGGATTGGTTGTGGCCTGGGTGACCGGGTCACCGTTGGGCTGTGTCCAGGCCCAATACCCTCCATAAGGACTTTCGGAGTCAAAAATTGGTTTTGTGGGATCAAACTGGATGGCCCCGCCAATGGCGCCACGGTCGGCAAACCTGTTGTTGGTGTAATTGCCCTGGCCGTTGAGGTCGATTTTCAGGTGTTCGTCAAAAAGAGACGGATTGAGTTTGAAGCCGAGGGTTGTACGCTTCATGTTGTCTGTTCTTAAGATACCATCCTGATCAGTGTACCCCAGAGATACCCTGTAAGGAAGGTTCTTTACGGAACCACTGAAATTCAGGTAGTGGTCCTGGCCGAAAGCTGTCTGGAAGATCTCTTCCTGCCAGTCGGTGTTTGATTCACCAAGCATGTCTGTATGGGTAGGCTGGCGCTCGTTGATGATCTCCCTGAACCTGTCGGCACCAAGCACCTCGATCTTCTTCGTGGGAGTGTAAAGTGAAAATTTACCGCTGTACTCAATCCTGAAAGGTGAAGTTGAAACACCTTTCTTAGTGGTGATCATGATAACACCATTGGATGCCCTTGATCCATAGATGGCAGTGGCTGAAGCATCTTTGAGGACTGTAAAGGACTCAATGTCGTTAGGGTTGATGCTGTTCAGCGGGTTTCTTGCCCCGTCAACGCCTTCGCTGTCGTAAGGTACGCCATCGATTACGTACAGGGGATCATTTACAGCCGATAGTGAAGATCCTCCCCTGATCCTTACCTGTAATCCAGCTCCGGGCGCACCACCGTCTGAGATGATCTGTACACCCGCAACTTTACCTGAAAGCAGGTTTGCTGCAGAAAGAACAGAGCCCTGATTGAATTCCTTGGTATCGATCGCAGACACCGACCCGGTGGCATCTTCTTTTTTCTGCACTCCGTAACCGATGACCACAAACTCTTCAAGGGCGAGTGCATCTTCGGCAAGTTCAATGCTGACTGTGGTATTTGGCTGAACCTCGACTTCCTGGGATGTATACCCTATATAGGATATGGCAAGTACGGAATTAGGCTCAACATCAATGGAAAATTTACCGTCGATATCAGTGACGGTGCCTCGTGCGGTCCCTTTGACCACAACTGTCGCTCCCGGAAGCGGGGTTCCGTCGGCAGCATCGGTGATTGTCCCTTTTACCTCACCCATCTGGGCATAGGCAGAGAAGTTACCACCTATTAACACTGCCAGAAGCAACATTAATCTGGAAGTAAAATGTCTGATCATAATACTTGATTTAATAGATAATAGAATTTTGTATTCAACCGTGATTGAATAATGGTTTTTTCGTTCCCGATTTTAATCGGAAAACATGGGCTAAAATACTTAAATTTTTTTTAACAATTGATTAACATCCCCTTTTAAATTCTGGATTTTCATGGCCTTGAAGATGATATTTGTTATTCCGAAAAAAAACCAACCTAACATTCTGTATTGTAGATATGTAAATACATTGACTATTATTTTAAAAACCATAGCTTTTCTCAGAAGTATGAAGCTGAAATTAAGGTATCTTTGAATAAGATCTAAAAAAACCCGGGTATGGGCTTCTTTACATACAGAAAAATTCTATTGGTTGTTTTATTATCAGTGATCTTTATTTCCTGTAAAAGGGACAACAGGCCTGAATGGACACCACCCCGGCAACCTGATGAAGAGATAGGCTTTTTTACCGGTATGGATATGTCGTACCAGTCGTTCCTTGAGGATTATGATGTTGAATACCTTGATTCAAACGGTGAAACGATCAGTGACCTCTTCCAATACATTGCAAACAACGGTGTCAATCTCATAAGGGTAAGGCTTTTCCATACCCCTTCACAGTCAGATCCGGTTGTCTGGCACAGCAACCTGGAGGAGGTGAAACAGCTTTGCCGTGAAATAGAGGATTCAGGGAACAACATACTTCTCGATTTTCATTATTCCGATACCTGGGCTGACCCCGGAAAGCAATATGCTCCAGCTGCCTGGGAAGGCCTGGAATTTGGAGAGGTGAACGATAGTGTTTATTCCTACACAAAATATGTGCTGAATGAGCTGATACAACAAAACACATTACCCTATATGGTCCAGATAGGTAATGAAACAAACCCCGGGTTTATCTGGGATTACGGAAGGCTTGGCGAAAACTATTCAAACATGGATAATTTTGCGGCCCTAGTCAACAGCGCTCAAAATGCCATAGATGAGATAAAGGAGGAAACAGGCAAAGATGTCTATTCTATGGTTCATTATGCCGGGATTGAATACAGCAATCAATATTTTGAAAAAGTGGCAGCAGCAGGTGCACGCTTCGACATCATTGCGCTTTCCTGGTATCACCTTTGGCATACAAAGGATATCGGAATTGTAAGAGATAAAATGCTTGAGCTGTACCAGAATCATGGTAAACCCATTATGATCGTGGAAACAAATTATCCGTGGACCCTGGGGTGGAATGATCATACAAACAACTGGGTAGGAGAGGAAAGCCAGCTTCTGGAAGGCTATCCGGCAACCCCGGAAGGACAGAAAAAGTATTTACAGGACCTGGTTGATATGGTCAAAGATATCCCCAAAGGCCATGGCCTGGGGGTGGTCTGGTGGGCTCCCGACCTCGTGGCTTTCGATGGTGCGCAGTCGACCAATGGTTCGTTCATGGAAAACCTTACAACTTTTGATTTTGATAATCGGGCACTCCCGGTAATGGATGTGTTCAGAAATAATTGATAATATGAAAAGGCCTGGAATTCTTTTTTCCTCATTCATTCTTGTTTTCTTATTTTCCATGTGTACATCACCGTTAAAAAAGTCTTCTGACCCGCCGGATTGGGCAAAACATGCAGTATGGTACCAGATCTTTGTTGAACGGTTTCACAATGGTGATACAAACAACGATCCCACACCCCAAAACATTCACGCCGAATCCAACTTTTATAAAGTGCCTGATGACTGGGGCATCACTCCCTGGACAGGGAACTGGTATGAAGACGACCCCTGGGCCGAAGAGCTGGAGGGCGATTTCTATGCCCGGATACAGTTGAGAAGGTACGGCGGCGACCTTCAGGGCGTCTTAGAAAAGCTTGACTACCTGGAAGACCTGGGTGTGAATGCCATCTATTTCAACCCTCTTAATGACGCCCCTTCCCTGCATAAATACGATGCAAGGAATTACCGCCACATCGATGTGAATTTCGGCCCCGACCCCGAAGGTGACAATGAGATCATTGCCTCTGAAGATCCGGAAGACCCTTCAACATGGAAATGGACATCAGCCGACCGGATGTTTCTCGACCTCGTAAAAGAGATGCATAAAAGAGGGATGAAAGTGATCCTGGATTACTCATGGAACCATACAGGGGTGGAATTCTGGGCATGGAAGGATGTTGTGGAGAAACAGGAGGATTCCCCTTACAAAAACTGGTACAGCATTGTTTCGTTTGATGATCCTGCAACAGCAGAGAATGAATTTGACTACAGGGGCTGGCTCAACCTGAAGAGCCTGCCGGAGATCAAAAAAGTTGACACTGAGGGAAGGCATGAATACGGCCATCCCTACGAAGGGGATATCAACGAGGGCGCAAAGCAACATATTTTTGCAGTTACGGAACGGTGGCTTTCGCCTGATGGGAATATAGAAAATGGAATAGACGGTTTCAGGCTCGACGTGGCAGACCATGTGCCCATGGGTTTCTGGCGCGATTATCACAGCTATGTCAAATCGATCAACCCCGATGCCTACCTGGTGGGTGAGATCTGGTGGGAAGACTACCCTGATAAACTGATGGACCCGGTACCCTACACAAACGGAGATGTATTTGATGCGGTGATGTTCTACCAGGTGTACCGTCCGGCCAGGTCATTTTTCGGGAATATGGAAAACAGCATTGATGCGCAACAGTTCAAAGACAGCCTTGAATACCAATGGGTGAGGTTAAGGGAGCCGGCCCGGTACGCCATGATGAATGTGGCAGCTACCCACGATTCCCCAAGATTGCTGACTTCTTTCTATAATAAAGGTAAATATAAATACAGGGCAAAGCCGAATGATGACCCCGGGTACCGGACAGGTAAGCCGGATGAAGAAACCTTCAGGAGGGTGAAACTGTACCTTGTGCACCAGTTTACCACCATAGGTGCTCCGCATATCTGGAATGGCGATGAAATGGGAATGTGGGGTGCCGATGATCCCGATTGCCGCAAGCCGTTGTGGTGGGATGAGTTTGAATTTGAACCCGAACCGCGTGGTAACTTTCTCGATCCTGGTGAACCATATAGCGAAGTGGGTTTTGATAATGAGCATCATGATTATTATAAGAATCTGATCGATATCAGGAACGGAAACAGGGTGTTGCGGACAGGCCAGCTTGAATTCCTTGAAGCTAAGGGGAAGAAGTTTTATTACAGGAGGTACTCCGGTGATGATGAAATTTTCGTGATGTTCAACCTCGGCAAGACTGAAACCACCTTTGAATTGCCTGACAACGGTCTTTGGATGAATCTTCTGAACGGCGATCTGGATCTGGGAAAGGATATTACCCTGGGGCCATTTTCGGCTGCTATCATTAAGCGTCAGCCCTGATTCAACGGAAGGGTCCGGCTACAAGTCGGTTTTAACTTCTAAACAATGAGCATATTATGACGTTTATAACTATATTAGCCACTTAGTATTAAGTTTATTTATGCATAATACCCTTTATGAATAATTTATTACTAGCCGGAACAGTAGTGGTTTCACTGACATTGATCCTCTATTCCATTGCAGTCATTACCCAGCAACGAACCGGGAAAGTGAACATGCTGGTTGTCTTCTCCATTACAACAGGGATCTTGTTCGACATCTCCGCCAGGCTGCTTATGATCATGGGTGCACCGGGTGAGCCCTTGACCCTGCAGGGGGTGCTTGGATATACTGCCCTTGCTGCAATGGCCGTCAGCGTTATACTGATATGGAGGATATTCCGCCGCAGAAGGAAAGAAGTAACCATGGAAGTCCCCCGCAACTTACACCTATATATACGTTACGCATACATCTGGTGGGTACTGACCTATCTCTTCGCTATTTTATTAGCTATCATAAATTAGTACCCCTCATCCCGGCATTAAATGGATTATTATTCATTTTTCATTGTTAATTGTTAATTAACATTTCGCCGTCCGTATTCTGAACTTCACCCTGCTTTTCT
>CAZMOK010000047.1:0-16595 GCA_964567785.1 uncultured Bacteroidales bacterium
CCTCTTCCGCTTACCGCTTTGCCAGGGAGTTTCACGCTGAATGCGTAAGGAAATGAACAATGAAAAAATAACTCAGAACTATCTCAACTCTCAACTCTAAGATCTCAACTCTAAGATTTACATGTCCATCCCGCCGGAATCACCCCGGTCGGAATGCTTTTTGAAGTTGTTGAGCCTGTAGCTGAGGGTAAAGGTAACAACTCTTGATTCAGGTATCTCCCTTTCAAATTCATAAAGGTTGTCACCATAAACATACGATTCCTCAATACGTGTACCGAAAAGATCACTTACCCTGAGAGTGGCATTAAGCTTCTTGTCGAAGAAGTCCTGCCTCACTGTTATGTCAGTGTAATGATAGCCTTCCCTGCGGCCCTGGGCAGATGCCGAAGGACTTTCATATGAAAAGTTGACCTGTATCCTCGTATTGGTAGGAAGTTTAAAAGTTGTCATGGCCCTGGTATCCCAGTTATTACTTGAACGCAAGCCTGATGTTTCGCCGGTCAGGTCTTCCACTTCATAATAATAGTAAGACCCTGACAAGTTAACGTTCAGCCAGTCGGTAAAGTCATACATAAAGCTGGCTTCTGTACCCATTGCCCTGTCGTTGTTGAGGTTACGAAATTCATTGTATATCAGCCCCGCTTCTTCATCAAATGACTGTACCCTTGTAATTTTATTGTCTGTTTTACGGAAGAACACATCTGTGGAGATATTCCCTGATTTGAGGGTCCTGAGATATCCGACTTCATAAGAATCGGTGTATTCCGGGAGCAGGTCAGGGTTACCTATCCTTCGGGTCGATTCGTCTATGAAAGTCTCAAAAGGCTCAAGGTACCAACCCCGAGGCCTGTCGATACGCCGGCTGTAACTTGCCGAGAACTGGTTCTTTTCAAGTACCCTTCTCGAAATATGCACCGAAGGGAAAAAGTCAAAACGGTCGATCGTAGAGCTTTCCCCTGTATTGGCAACGGTTATGTCCCGGTAGGTATATTCGGCCCTGATTCCTGCCTGGTATTGAAATCCTTTGAATTCATGGGCAAACATACCGTATATGGCATGAATGTCCCTGGTATATATAGCCTTTTTTGTGTAATTATCATCCACCTGCCATTCATTCAGATCAACATCAAAGGTTTCGAGTAGGTATGATTCCTCTTCATCGCTCATCCTCAGGTGATATCCGGCTTCTATCTTGCCGTTCTCCAGCACCGGTTTCACATAGTCGATCTCTGCCCTGAATCTTTTGGAAGGCCCTTCTTCAATAGATCTTAGCATGAAGGGATCTGAATCGATCGGCTCAAAATTCTCATCAGTGTCAATTTCTTTTTTGTCCTGTTCCTGCTTCCCGCCTCTTTCAGAATAGAAAGCAAAGACGTTGAGGGAATGACCTTCCTGCTGGAATTTTCTCATCATGCTTCCACTCAGTCCGAATGAATATCTTTCCCAGGCAAAAATGTTATTGTCCCTGTAATATCTATTGGTTGAAGCAGGATCTGAATATTCCTGCACATTCATAAAATTATCCCAGCCAAAACCATAATTGCCGTATTCACCGCCCAGGTTGAACGTGGTTTTGTCATTAAGGAAAAAATCCACTCCCCCTTTGAAGTTAAGTCCGTTCCTTTTCCAGGCCGATTCAGAGTCACTCAGCCTGACAAAAGTTGTATCTCCTGAATAAGTTTCCCTTATGGCTGTTTCATTCCTGGGGAAACGGCGGTCGTTCCACTCAACACCACCGTAGAAATTGAATTTGCCGTTGCGGTAATTAAGGTAAAGGTTTGAAGTATACTTGTCACCTGTTCCGGCAGATGCTTCAACCATACCACTGAACCCTTTGAGGTTCTGTTTTTTCATTACAATGTTAATGATCCCGGTTGTGCCGTCGGGATCATATTTTGCCGAAGGATTGGTAATGATCTCAATATTTTCAATGGCTGTGGCAGGTATTTGCTGGAGCGCTTCATTGCCTGAAAGGATACTGGGCTTGCCATCGATCAGCACGGTGAAGTTGGAGCTCCCCCTTAGCTGAACATTGCCTTCAATATCAACTCTTACCGAAGGGGCATTCTGAAGGATATCCGTGGCAGAGGACCCTGCAGAGGAGATGTCCTGGTCGACATTGATGACTTTCTTGTCAAGCTTAAATTCTACGGCCTGCCTTTCGGCCACTATTTCTGTTCCCTGGAGTTGTACAGCCGAATAACCAAGCTGGATCTTTCCGAGGTCTATTTTTCTATCAAACTCGGAAACGACCACCTGGTCAATGGTCTTTTTCTCAAAACCTATGAAGTTAATAACAACATAATACTCGCCAAACGGTATGTTATCAAGTTTGAACTGACCTTCGGGACCGGTAATTCCACCTGTTACCATCGCCGAATCACTAATGCTGAAAACCACAACATTTGCATACTCAACAGGAATGTTCTGTTCCTGTTCCGTAACCCAGCCTTCGATCAGGCCCTTTTTTGGCCTTTCCGATCCCTCGGGTTCTGCTGATACCAGTTTGGTCAACAAACCAAAGGTTAAAAATAAAAATATGTAAATATGATAATTCCTCACTTTGTTTAACTTTTCATCAGAAACAGTTTAACAATACTGATTGTTCAGTTTGATTTAGGAATAAGTACGTCTTAGGTGCCTGATAAAGTGTTGGTATTACTTGGTTATGGCCTGGTGAACCTCGTCATCTATTCATTGGGAATTTTCAACATAGGGTGGTTTATTACAGGGATATTCCTGCTGGGGAAGAGAAAAAAGAGTATTGAAGCGGAGTACGTTTCTGCCTGAAACAAATGATTGATTTGTCCTGCTCTGTGACAAGTTCATGGGGCAGGATTTTTTTAATCAAATAATTCCGGTCGGGCAACTTTTGAAGAGTAAGCAACAGCATTGGCGGCGAAAAACCCTACGGCCCCGTTGCTGATGTTACTTTTAACATTCGCCGGCGGACCGCTGAACAGAGGAGTGGAAAAACCGGTTTCTTCCTGGAGTGTCCAGATAAAGTTTGCATATCCTTCTGTGATACTTGAAGCCCTGAACACTATGGTATCACCGGGGGAGACCCTTTCCCTTTCATATCCCTGGTTCAGCCAGCCAACCCCTATGCCATTTGTATAATTTCCATTGTAGAGCTCGTCGTCAGTTACGAAGCGGTTTGTTATGGTATCAGTGAGGTGGTCCCCGTTTTTGAAAATATCGAACATGTAAAAGTTTTTTTCAATGGGGTCCTGGTAATAACACTGCACTTCGATAAACCCCTGGGAACCCCAATCAGGCCTGTTAGCCAAACCAATGGAGTCGATCGGATAAATGTCAGGAACCTTGCTCACTGCCTGATATTCGCTGTAGCCGTTCATCTCTTCTTCAAGAATTATGTCAAGGGTATAGGACCGGCCTGCAACAGCATGAAAATCCGGATCGGTTTCATAGATCCCGGGTCTGTTTTCGGTAAGTTGCACCTGGTTGCCTTCACTGTCGGTCAGGGTCACAATGGCGTTGCTCACTGCCGGCGGTTGCTGGTTATAATAATAGCTGGTGGTTTCAGTAAGCCTTACAACATGCTTTCCCGTATCTGTAGTGATCACGCCATCCACAACAAGCCTGGTAAAGGAATCATCCAGCTCTATTTCGACCCTCTCGGTACATGCTGAAAGGGCAACTGCAATAATCAGTATGATGAAAGCAATTCTCTTCATTTCTAAAACTTAAAATTGAAAGTTACTGACGGCACTATTCCAAATAAATAGGTCTTTTCCGCATAGGTTGTCAACGGATCGCCCGGGTCTTGCGTAAAGTTATACGCCCATGCATTGTGCCTGTTATATGCGTTGTATACCGAGAAAACCCATTCCCAGTAAAATTTCCTGTTCTCTTTCGGTTTGGGCTTGAGGGTAAGTGCAAGGTCAAGCCTGTGGTAATCTTCCATGCGGTATGAATTCCTTTCGGAGTATATGGGCATAATGGCGCCGTCGATCACTGCCCTGCCTGTAGGGAAGGTAACAGGTTTTCCTGTTGAATAGATCCAGTTCCCTGATACCAGTATCCTGGGGGTAACTTCGTAATTAAGCACAATTGACAGGTCGTGGGGGACATCGTAATACGCCGGGTACTCCTTCCCATCATTTATGCCGGTGATATTTCTCATCGACCTGGAATAAGTATATGCGATCCAGCCATTCAGTTTACCCCTGGGTTTGCGCAACATCAGCTCAACTCCGTAAGAATAAGACGAGCCAAAACGCAGTTCCCCTTCCAGGTACTTGTTCAGCAGGAGTTCAGCATGATCTTTGAAATCGATAGTGTTCTCCATTGTTTTGAAGTATACCTCAACAGAAGTCTCTATCGTATTTTTCCTGAAGTTCTTGAAATATCCGAGTGCTATCTGGTCGGCGATCTGTGGCCTGACATTCGGGCTGGCAGGGAACCAGACATCCAGGGGTGTTCCGGCAGTTGAGTTCTGGGCTATCTGGATGTACTGAAAAGACCTTGAATAGCTGGCTTTGAGCGATGATGTCTCTGTGAGGAGAAAGTTTATTCCAAGCCTGGGCTCTAGTCCGGCATATGTATTATATATCTCTCCTTTTTTACGAAAAACCGAATCGGCCGGGTTGTAATCGTTGTTGTAAATATACTGTGTATTTGGACCTATGTTCTGGAAAAGAGAGAACCTGAGCCCATACTTCAATGTCAGCCTGCTGCCTATTTTCTGTTCATTACTGGCGTATAGGCCGCTTTGAATGGCATGGTTCTTCTGAACCGTGTATTCTGTAAAAAAGCTTTCCTCTCCTGTGCCTCTTGCCTTACCGGGATCGAATGTATGGTAGATGCTGCTTATACCGAACCTTATGGTGTTGTCTTTGTTAAGGTACCAGGTAAAATCCCCCTTGAATTTTACGTCTTCAAGCCCCGATTCCCATATGAATGAGTTGACATCATCCTCATTGGCCGTTCCCAGCCCGTAATCATAATTACTGTAGAGGACCATGAAGTTTGAGAATATTTTATCTGAAAAGACATGGTTCCACCTGATGGTGCCGGTGGCATTTCCAAGATTCATGTAAGCAAATTCATTTTTGAAGATATCCCTGCCGAAATAACCTGATACATAGAGCCTGTTATTTTTGTTGAAGGTATGGTTCACCTTTGCATTCAGGTCATAGAAGTAAAGCTTGTTATCCCTGATGTCTTCATTGCTTGAAAGGGGGAGGAATATGTCGGCATAGGTCCTGCGTCCTGCCACTAGGAACGACATCCGGTCCTTGATAATTGGTCCTTCAAGCGTTAGTCTGCTGGAAATCAGCCCGATTCCTCCTGTGCCTTGAAATTTTTTAGAGTTTCCGTCGCGCATTTTTACGTCCAGCACCGAGGCAAGCCTGCCACCGAACCTTGGTGGCATATCGCCTTTATAAAGCTTTACATCTTTTATAGCGTCGTTATTGAAGACCGAGAAGAATCCCAGAAGGTGCGAAGGGTTGTAAACGGTGGCTTCATCAAGGATAATAAGATTCTGGTCGGGGCTTCCGCCCCGCACGCTGAAGCCCGAGGCGCCCTCGGCAGCCGACTGGACCCCCGGTAATAACTGTATGGCCTTTATTATGTCAACCTCTCCCATGAGGGCCGGTATCCGGCTTATCTGCTTTGCCTCCATCTCCACAACACTCATTTCTGCCTTTTTGATATGTTCATCCTCCCTCTGAGCAATTACCTCTATTTCATTCAGCTTTGCCTTTGACATAAGAAGCTCGATATCAATAGTGGTATTTTCGTTAAGCTGAATCTCCCTTGTCTGGGTTTCAAAACCAATGTAGGAATACCGCAAAGTGTAATTGCCTTTTGGCAGGCTTATGGAATAGAATCCATAGGCGTTTGCTATTGTACCCGCTCCGATCTCTTCTACATACACAGTTGCCCCTATCAGGTCCTCCCCGTTTGAAGCGTCTTTAATGTGTCCGCTTATGGCATATTTTTTAACCATGGGATCATTGTCGCCATAGGCTATGGGCGAGATGAGCCAAAGGACAAGGAAGGTCAACAAAGAAAGGTTCATTGCCCTCAGTACGGGGTGCCTTTTAATCGATTTTATGGTTTTACCTGATAGAAGCATTTGATCAATAACCTTTAGACGAATGACGAACCGGAAAATTATTTACAACATTAAGAACGACAATAATCTTACCTAAAGGTTTAAATTTTAATTTTTTTTTGATAACAGCAGGTATTTTTTGCGCCCTTGCCGATAAACACATATGAAACAGATATTGTATTCCATATGTTCAGTTGCGTTATTCCTGCTGTTGATTCGTCCTTTTTCTTTCTCCCAATCCGGTTATAAGGAGAACATAAAAGTAATGTTTTATAATGTTGAGAACCTGTTCGACGTATATAATGATCCGGTAAAGGCTGATCAGGAGTTCACTCCCGGAGGCGAAAGGAGGTGGAATAATTCAAGGTATTATTCCAAGATAAACAGAATATCCAAGGCCATAATTGCATTAGGGCAGTGGCAGCCTCCCGATCTGATCGGTTTGTGCGAAGTAGAGAACAAAAAGGTGCTTCAGGACCTGGTATACGAAACTCCCCTTAAAAGATCAGGATACAAAATTGTCCATTCTGAAAGCAACGACCGAAGGGGTATTGATGTGGCAGTTCTTTACCGACCTGTTTTACTTAAACTTATCGGTAGAAGGTCCTTAAGAATAGAATTCAGGGATGATACGGCCTACAGATCAAGAGATATTCTGTACGCAAAATTTCTTAGTTTCGATGTTGATACCCTGCACGTATTTGTAAATCACTGGCCTTCAAAATACGGAGGTGTGCTGAATACTGAACCCAGGAGAATGGATGCGGCCACGGCCCTGAGGGATCAGTTGGATTCTCTTTTCAGAAATAGTAACGATCCTGCCATTATAGCAATGGGCGACCTGAACGACGGACCCGGCAGCGACGTATTATCCTATTTGCTGGATTCAACCTTTTGTGATGGTTCTAATATGTTGCCACTGCTCGAAAAAAGTAACGGGACCATTAAATTCCGGGGAAATTGGCTTCAATATGATCACCTGTTAGTTTCCCCTGTATTGGCTGACAGCCTGAATGGCTTGTATATCCCGGGAATGAAAGGATATGTCTATGCAGATGATTTTCTAATGGAAAGGGACAACCGGTTCCCCGGTTTCAAGCCATTCAGAACATTTATAGGGTACAGGTATAACGGAGGGTTCAGTGATCATTTGCCGGTTTACACCATAATCAAAAAATGAGCAGCCCCGGGCTGCTCATTCGGGGTATCTTTATGCATTGGCTGTTTGAAACGAGTCCTTGATGATATCGAGGTAAATATCGCCAAAGGTAAGTACACACCATGCCTTTAGGGCCTGGGTCTCCTGTTTGCTCAGCCACTTGAAAGACTTTTTCAGTTCTTTACTGAAAAGAAACGGGCTGAAGCTGACTTTCTGCAGAATTGTTTTAGTGTACTCTAGCATGACTCATTCTTATTTTTTTGATGACAATAAAACGTGCCTCCTGATCTCAATGTTATATTGATAATCTGAAATAATTGTTAAAAAATCTAAAAGCTTATCAAAAGCAGGCATTTTGGCAGTTTTTGTTTTTGGAATGTTTTTTGGTCAGGCAACCACATGGAATCAGAAAGAAAAAGGCTTGTTAACAGTTTTGTTCTTCCCGCATTATTTATTTTCCTGCTTTGGATCATTAAGGCTGTTGAATGGATAGGAGGTTTTTCACTGGGCTTTTTGGGGGTTTACCCGATGAAGGCTTATGGTCTAATAGGGATAATTACAGCCCCTCTCATCCACAGTGATTTTTCACACCTTTTTGCGAATTCTGTTCCGCTGCTGGTACTTGGAGCAGCGCTTGTTTACTTCTATCGCGAAATTGCCATAAAAGTTTTTGCCGTCATGTACCTTATGGTGGGTATATGGGTCTGGGTATTTGCGCGGGATGCTTACCATATAGGCGCGAGTGGTGTTGTCTACGGCCTGGCATCATTTATATTCCTGAGCGGACTTATAAGGCGAAACAAGCGGTTGATAGCACTGGCAATGGTGGTTGCATTTCTTTACGGGAGTTTTGTCTGGGGTGTTTTTCCTGAGTTTTTCCCCGAACAGAATATTTCATGGGAATCCCACCTGATGGGAATAGTAGCGGGAATGATCCTGGCTGTGTATTACAGGAAAGAGGGCCCGCAGCGGGAAAAATATTCCTGGGAGATAGAAGAAGAGTTCTACAATACCGATGAAGAAGAAGAAGATGATGATGATCAGGGATATTGGAATACTACCATAACGGATGAAGAGATAAAGAATATCAGCCGTCGCTATCATTTCAGGAAAAAGTAAACAGCGCGGAAATTATCTTGTTTTTACGATCTTCTGGTAGATCACCAGTGAAACTACAGTCAAAAGCCCTATAGCTGTGAATACAATCCATATTTTGGACGGATTGTAGGTTATCCAGAGATAATCAGTAAGCTCCTGCCGGTTCATGTCCATCAATTGGGCTGCGCGGTCAAAAAAGTCATTTTGTGTGAAAGTTCCGCTTACTTCGGGTATTTCAAGGCCCCTGGATTCAACTTCCTTCCTGAGAAGTGACGTTTTATCTGAAAGTTTTTCATAAACACCACCTGAAAGCAGTCCCGCAAAGAAATTACCGGCTGCCATGGGTATGTAATAGCACCCCATATACAACGCCACTTTGTCTTTAGGTGCTATACGGCCGATGTATTCCAGGATTTTTGGCGAGCTCGCCATCTCCCCGGTGGCAAAAATGAAAATGGAAATAAAAAGATAGGCAGCGTTTTGGGTGACAAACCACAACCCGATACCCACAGTGCAGATGAAGATGCCTGTGATCATTGTGTTCATCGGCCTGTATTTCATTACAAGGGCTGAAATGGCTACCTGGAAGATCACAATGTAAAGGGCGTCGACATTCACCAGCATTTCGGGTGAGATCCTGCCATCCTCCGTACCGATAAAAGAAGCCAGGGATGGTGAAATATTGTTTATGAAAAGGTAGATGCCGCCTGTGTCCATCCATTGCTCAATAAATACGGGCAGCGTATAAAAGAGCTGGTTGTACATGGTCCAGAACCCGATTATGATGATCAGGAAGGCCAGGAATTTAAGGTCGGAAAGGGCAAGACCGATATTTTTCAGGATTGACACTACCGTTTTTCCCAGTGGTTCTGAAGACCTTTCCTGCAAAGGTTCTTTGTAAAATAAGATTACAAGGACCAGGTTCAGTGCTATGGCTATGGAAGACATCGTAAAGACAAGTTGCCAGTCGGTTTGCCTGAGCAGGGCGGCAACGAAAGGCCCTATGAATGCCCCTACATTCACGATCATGTAAAAGATACCGAAGCCGATTGAAGAATTTGATTCGTTGGTTGTCTTGGCTATGGATGCCGAAACAACAGGCTTGAAAAGACCTGCCCCGAGAGCTACATACAGAAAGGCAGCCCACATAGCTGGGTAACTTTTTGCCAGCCCCATTAGAAAATAACCGCTTGCAAGTATCAGGTATGAGAGTATGAGCACTCTTTTATAGCCGAGTTTATCGGCTATTGCCCCAGTGATGGTAGGAAGAAAGTAGAGTATCATGACCACAGTGCCTACCAGAACACCTTTCTGCGTCTGGGTGAAACCCAGGGCACCTGTATCGGTCGACCCTGTAAGGTAAAGTGCCAGGGGGATGAACATACCGTACCAGCCCCATCTCTCAAAGAGTTCCATTATGTTCGATACCCAGAATGTACGTGGAAAAGACCTGAAAACTGCAAACCCCGACATCTTTACATTTTAAGTTTAACCTGCAATGGAAGAATTTGCGATAATAAGAATTTTCTCTAACAATTCAGTCAGGAAACAAAAACATGATCTCTATATTATGCCGGTTATTTCAGCTCGCCGGTCTGTTTAGTCTCAATATAAAGATAGGGAGCCACTTTATTATAAAGTTCATCAGTGACCAGCTTCACCTTTTTCAGTTCTGCAACTGAATCAAACCCGTTTTTTTCACGGTAGCGGAAAATTTCCTTTACCAGGTAGAACTCGAGGTAAGGATGCCTGAGGAATGACTTAAAACTGCCCTCATTGAGGTCTATCTTCCTCAGATCAGTTTTGATTACTGTTATCCTTTCCTCGATCTGCATATACCTTGAAGAGTCCATGCCGTATACTTCCAGCAATTGCTCCTTTCTGTCATAACCCCCCAGCAGTTCACGGTATTTAACGATATTATTAGCGAAATAAGGCCCGATCCCCCTGAGGATCTGCAAGTCCAGAGTGTCACAGGTGTTGAGTTCAATAGTCATTGTATCGGAAGGACGCAGGAACTGATCGTGATTTGAGCCCCAATGGCTATGGGTTTTGTTTTTATTCCTCCGATCATACTTTGCCTGCTTAACTGAATCGATCGAATCTGAGGCTTTCTGAACAGCAGCCCTGAATTCTGCAATCTCCTCCCTGTATTCGGTAAAATCATGAGCTGTATGCGCGGGAACCATTTTGGGCACATACAGCCGGAACGCTGATATAACCATTAACAGGACAAGCAGCATGACCGTTCCTCTTTTTTCTCTTCTTGAATAGGTAAAAAAATTTTTTACGAAAGTTTTCATACCGGATTAATCGGTTCCGGCAGAAAAAATACCTGTTGATAACTGATTTTTTTTTTGAGTATTCTGCCCTAAAGTTTCAGAAGTCCAAGTCCGTTAAGGAAAACAACAGCAATGGCAACAGGCGCCAGGAACCTTACTACAAAGAGGAAAAGATAGAAAAGCCTGGCCTTGTATGTGCCGCTGTTGGATAATTCATCCATGGCATTTTTCTTGCCGAGGAACCATCCAACAAATATAACTATGAGCAGTCCTCCGAGTGGCAGCAGGATGTTGGCCGAGGAGAAATCCATTATCTCAAAAAGGTTCATCCCTGCAAAACCGATGTATGGCGCCGGGCCCTGCGACATTGTGCATAAAATACCCAGCACGGTGATGGTTGCCGCTGCCAGCACGGTCGCGGTCCTTCGTCCCAGTCCAAGTTCCTCCGAAAGAAAAGCCACCACAACCTCTAGTACCGATATGGTTGATGTCAGTGCAGCGATGACCAGCAGGGAGAAGAACAGCAGGGACCAGAAATAGCCCCCGGCCATTTGCTGGAAGATATTGGGCAGGGTTATGAATACGAGCCCTTCACCTTCGCTTGGGTTTATCCCGAAAGCAAAAACTGCGGGGAATATTGCTATACCGGCAAGTAATGCGATCATGGTATCGGCTAAAGTCACAGCGTAGGCCGTATTCGAGAGATTTTCTTTTTTCTGGATGTATGATCCGTATGTGATAAGGGTCCCCATCCCGATGCTGAGTGAGAAAAATCCCTGGCCCAGCGCTTCAAGGATGGTCCCGGCAGTAATTTTGGAAAAATCAGGTTTGAACAGGAATTCAAGTCCTGCCATGGCCCCGGGGAGTGTGACAGACCTGATGCACATTATTATAATCAGGACCAGCAAAAGGGGCATGAGGACTTTCGTGTATTTTTCTATCCCTTTTCTCACACCTGAGATGATTATACCGGCAGTCAACGTCATGATAATGACCTGCCACATTACAGGCTTCCAGCCGCTTGCCTGGAATTCGTTGAATATCTGATGGAGTTCACCCGGGCTTTTGCCGCTGAAACCATTAATGATTGAAAGATAGAGATATTCAAGGGTCCATCCCGCAACAGTGCTGTAAAAGGCCAGTATCATAAAAGCAGCGGCTATCCCCATTACACCGATTAGATACCATGGCTGGTTGGGCTTAAGGAATTTGAAGGCACCATAAGCATTGCGCTGCGCCCTGCGTCCTATTACCAGCTCGGATAACATAACCGGTATACCTATTATAATTATGAACCCAAAATACATAAGGATGAAGGCAGCCCCGCCGTTTTCACCTACAACATAAGGGAATCGCCAGATATTGCCCAATCCTATCGCCGATCCTGCGGCAGCAGCAATAATACCCAGTTTTGAGCCAAAACTGTCACGTTTGGAGTAGTCGAATTTCGCCATAGGTTCAAATAAAGTTATTGGTTGTGATCAATTACCCGGCATAACATCTTTTGCCTTAAGCAGAAATCAAAATATTCACGCAATATTACGAATTTTCTATGGCCCCTGACAGATCCTTAACAATTCGTCACTCACTGTTAGAGAAAAGAGAGTAAATGTAATTGTAACCATTTAATTAACAGGCTGTAATAACGCGTTAATAGCTGAAAACCACTACATTAAATGTGGTTTTTTACTGAAATCCCGCTTTAATGGAATTTATTCATGCGTTTATCAATCCAACAGCGGCGATAGTTAATCTTGTTCATAATCCCCTTTTTCTCATTGTAATTTTGATCTTGAGGATTTCAGAAAA
This sequence comes from uncultured Bacteroidales bacterium, assembly GCA_964567785.1. Taxonomy (GTDB): domain Bacteria; phylum Bacteroidota; class Bacteroidia; order Bacteroidales; family JAGOPY01; genus CAZMOK01. The sequence continues at coordinate 12,434 of CAZMOK010000047.1, forward strand.
ATGAATAACCAGACCAAAATAAAAATTAACCAAACGATGGAGGATTCAAAAATGAAAACTTTGACGAGTTTCTTAGCGTGCGTAGCACTCATGTTTTATTGTTGTTATACGCAGGCGCAGACGATCCTGCCCGGAGGATATGTAACCGGGAACCTTACCAAGCATGCATCACCTTATCACGTGATGGGCGACCTTACTGTTCAATGCGGAAAAACCCTCTACCTTCAGGGCGGGGTAACCCTTATCTTTGAGGGTGATTACTCTTTAGATGTATATGGCAGTCTCAAAGCCATGGGGAGTGACGAAAGTCCGATCCTTTTAACAAAGGCTGAAGGTGTTGACCATTGGGGTGGGGTTCATATATACGGCAACCACAGGTGCCCTGACAATATGCAATCCCGCCTGCAGTATGTGACCTTTGAATACGCATCGGCCGGTAACGGCCCTGATATGTGGGACCAGTCGGGGGGGGCACTTTACATTGCCTGGGACGACAGGGTAACCATCAGGAACTGTGTTTTCAGGAATAACTATGCTGTAGGGGGCCTTCCTGAGCTTTCCATCGGGGGTGGGGCCATTTCGCTCGACAGGTGCAGTCCTAAAATAGAGTGGTGCCACTTTTATGACAATATTTGTGAGAAGTACGGGGGTGCCATTGGAATGAGGGATGCATCACCTGAAATGAAGTATAACATATTTGTTGACAATTCAGCAGGCGAGTTTGCTGTTGGCGGGGGTGCAGCTATCTTTATGCAGGGAAACAGCAATCCGAAGCTTCAGAACGAAACTTTCCTGAACAACACAACAGAAGGCAAGGGCGGAGCATTGATGCTTCTTGATGATACCGATCCTTTCTTCATTAACACACTCTTCTGGGGAAATACGGCAGAAGAGGGTGGCCAGGTGTATATTGGAAGCGAGGACAGTGATCCTGCTTTCAGGTATTGTGATATTGAAGGAGGTAAGAGCGGATTTGAAGGACCGGGAACAGGCCTCAGTTATAGCGGTATGTACCAGTACAACATTGAAAAGACACCGCTCTGCCTGCATTCACCCGGTACGGGATATCCTTATCAGCTTACAAAATGCTCACCCTGCATCGACTCAGGTGACCCGGCCTGCTGCTATAACGATCCTGACGGAACAAGGTGCGATATAGGCGCGATGTATTATCCTCATAGTGGCGTATACCTGCAGGAACCCATCGCAGAAGGGGTTTGGAGTGCAGTTGATGCACCGCTGTGGGTAAATACTGACCTCAGGGTACCCGAAAACGCTTCGCTTTCAGTAGATCCCGGCGTCGAAGTGATATTCCTCGATTCTTATGGCCTTGAAGTCAGGGGGAGCCTCAATGCAGTGGGCACCCAGGAAAAGAAGATAGTATTCAGGCCTGAATCAATAGACAAAGGATGGAAAGGTATAAGGATACTTCCTGAATCGGCTTCATCGCCCGGAAGTGAACTGAGTTTCTGTGTTATTGAGCATGGAATTGCCGACGGAGAAGATGATCTCGACAGGATAGGCGGTGGTGTTCTTATTCACGGAAACAACAATGTTGTACTCTCCTATAATGTCATCAGGAAGAACCGAAGCACCGAGTTCCAGGGCGAATACACCGGCGGCGGGGGTGTAGCGATAATCGATTGCTCTCCGAAGCTGATGTACAATGAGATCACTGAAAACTACGCTGCAGAATTTGGCGGAGGTGTGGGGCTTTACAATGCTTCACCCGTGATGCACCATAACCTGGTAACAAAGAATTCGGCCGGTATCGGTGGTGGAGGAATAGCTCTGTTCGCCAACTCCAACCCACTCCTTACCAACCTGACGGTGGCCAATAACAAAGCCTACCAGGCAGGGGGCGGACTGATGTTCTCAGAAGACAGTGATGCAGAACTGACCAATAATATCCTTTGGTATAACTCTGCTGCCTATGGCAACCAGGTATATCTGAACGATGAGAACAGCGATCCCGATTTCTATTATAACGACATAGAAGGAGGCTGGAAGGATGTAAAGGGATACGGAACCATGAACTATGATGGTGATTATCTCAACAATATAGAGGTGCAACCGGCATTCAGGACCCCGGGATACAGTCTCTGGGGATACTCACCCTGCATTGATGCAGGTGACCCTAAATCACGACCGGATCCCGACGGCACAAGATCTGATATAGGCGCTTATTATTATCACAACAAATCTATGCGCGGATCCCTCGGTTTCGATGATAACCCTGCCGATGATGCTGAAGTGAGGTTCAGGGTGTTCCCGCTTCCGGCAATCGATATTCTGTACGTGCAAGGATCAACCCCTAACCGTGGAGCTGTTCTCCAGGTTTATAACACCCTCGGACAGCTTGTAAGGCAGATCGACAGGCCCGATAATTCATCCGAAAAGTTCAAAATGGAATTAAATGTTTCTGATTTTGAACCCGGTACTTATATCCTGAGATTGGTCTCGGGAGGCCAGGTTGTTACAAAGAAAATGATAAAGAGATAGCGTTGTAATAATTAACCTTTGATCTGATAGATCCCGCAAGGAAGTTTTTCCCTTGCGGGATCTTTTTTTGCGTTTACACAAAATTCTCTTGCGCTTATTAATAATTCCTTAACGTTTATCAATCTTAACAATTTTTGCCTTATATCAGCCGTATCTTTAATTTGTCAAGAAAGGATGAAGCTCAGTGCTGAATGTTTCTGAGTTTAGCCCCGGAGCTTGTCCGGTTATTAACCAATTAATTAACCATGATCAGAACTGTTCTGATAGATGAGGATAAAGATGCCAGGGAAACTTGCCGGGAAATGATTGCAAGGGCCTGTCCTGAGATCTTTATCCTTTCTTCTTTAGGCAATCCGGAAATTGCCGTGGAAGTGATCCGTGAACAGGACCCTGAACTGGTCATCTCTGAAGCTTTCTTCTCCACCGGTTCTATTTACGATCTTTTCGGAGATTTTCATGACAAACATTTTCGCTTGCTGGTAGTTTCTGTGTCGGAAAAGAACGCGATTGATGCAGTAAAGCTGAATGCCGCAGATTACCTGCTCAAGCCTCTGGATGAAGAAAGATTGAAAAAGGCACTGGAAAAGGCGATGGGACTGCTGGAGCAAGATAAGGCGTTAGAGTCATGGCTTATGACAATGAGTTTTTTCAGGGAAGAGCAAACCGGTAAAAAACTGGTACTGAAAACTGATGAAAATATTTTCGTGATCCACATAAACCAGATTGTTTATTTAAGGGCAGTAAAAGAATCGGTTGAATTTGTCATGGAAGGCCGAGAAAAAATAATTATTCCGGAACCTATACATAAGTATCTTCAAACGCTCAAGGATTCAGGTTTTATTAAAATTGGGAGTGACTATCTAGTGAATTGCAACAAGATTGAGAGACTCGATAAAACAGACGGTGGCTATCTGGTACTTAAGGGTTCACACAGGCTTCCTGTCAATTCCAGGATCAAGAACCAGTTACTGTATACTTTCAGGAGGATTTCCTGAAAGGCTAATATAAATCCAAAGGATTGGAATACAATCTTTTAAATTAGAAAAATGACAATGGAAAGGCAGTTGCAATTGTTAGCTTATGAGGGCCATTGTTATAATGGAGCTATGCAACTTGCCTTTCCAATGATCTAAAACCGGGGATCCGGTCATACCGGGTAATGCAACCTGCCTGTTTCCTCTGATTTTAGATTATTAACCAAAATTAAGGAGGAATAAGAAATGAAAAAACTGATCATTATCATGTGCTGCCTTGTATTTAGTGGCAGCATGTTTGGTGAGACAATCCTGCCTGGGGGATGTGTTACCGGAAACCTTTCCCAGGTTGGTTCACCGTATCTTGTATACGGGGATCTCACTGTTGAATGCCAGAAAACTCTTTACATTGCAGATGGAGTGACTCTGATATTCAAAGGTGATTACTCATTAAATGTTTATGGGTGTTTGAAAGCAGATGGAAAAGAAGACAGCCCAATACTTTTCACGCATGAAGAAGGAGAGGGTTACTGGAAAGGGGTGAGAATATTCGGAGAGAGCTTTTGCCAGGACAATATGAACTCTAAATTGCATTATGTGATAATTGAATATGCCAGTTCGTCGGGAGGGGAGGAGCGCTGGGAAAATTCCGGAGGCGGACTCTTCATTTCTGATGATGAGAATGT
>CAZMOK010000047.1:16695-22324 GCA_964567785.1 uncultured Bacteroidales bacterium
TGTTATACAGGTTCTTACACCAACAATTTAGATATTGAGCCGATGTGCTTCCACTCTTCAGGAGGCCCCTATCCCTATGAGCTTACAATGTGTTCACCTCTTATCGACGCAGGTCATCCCGATGAGGAGTATTTTGACCTGGACGGGACCATCAGCGATATAGGTGCAGTACATTTTGCACATGAAGGAATGTACGTGCAAAAACCAAAGGTTTCAGGTTTGTGGGATGCTGCACGGTCGCCGGTATGGATAAATATTGATGCGGAAATCCCTGAAGGAGGCCAACTGGTTATCGATCCGGGTGTTGAAGTGATCTTTACAAGTGATCATTCATTTACGGTTAAAGGTAGCGTGAAAGCTGCCGGTGAATTTGACAATAAGATCAGGTTCAGGCCTTATGACCGTTCGCTAGGCTGGAGTGGTATCAGAATTATGCCACAGTCAGGCCGGTCAGAAAGATCCCAGCTTACATATTGCCTTATCTCAGGAGCACGTCCGACCGGTCCTGAACAGGCCGATAATATGGGCGGAGGCATTCTTATTCTCGGGAATGACAATGTACTCGTATCTTACTGTCAAATCTTCGGTAATTGTTGCGGGAGCCTAACGGGAGTTTACAGCGGGGGTGGTGGTATCGGTATCATAAATGCTTCCCCTACGCTGATTCATAATAGAATTACAGGTAACCATGCACCGGATTTCGGTGGTGGTATTGCCATGATTGATGCCAATCCTGTTATACACCACAACCTTTTGGCCGGTAATTCAGCAGGTAAGGGGGGAGGTGCCCTGTCAATATCTGATTCCGACCCTGTTATCTCAAACCTTACCATAGCCCATAATGAAGGCGGACGACTGGGTGGAGGGTTGCTGATATCGGAAGATGCCGATCCGGTTATCTACAACAGCATTATCTGGGGCAATTCTGCAGAATACGGTAACCAGGTCTATGTAAACGATAACAAAAGCGATCCTGATTTCTATTATAATGATATCGCAGAAGGAAAGGAAGGAATGTCAGGGGCCGGGATGCTATCTTACCAGGGTGCTTTTGAAAATAACATCGATAAAGATCCCTGGTTCAATAATGCCGGTTATGGCCTGCATCATGGTTCACCCTGCATAAACTCAGGAGACCCCGGGTCACGTCCTGATCCTGACGGAACAAGGGCTGATATGGGCGCATTTTATTACAAGACGATGGATAAGTATGTTGATGCGTTGTCGGTTTTTGAAAGCAGTGAATTGATCTTCAGAGTGTTCCCGGTTCCTGCAAAGGATAAGCTTAAAGTTAAGGGAGAAAGCAGCAGCGAAGGTCAGGTCCAATTTGAATTATATAACCCCCTGGGCCAGTTGATTAAAGAAGGCAACTTTAACGGGGATGGATCATCAGGTTTCAATATTGAAATAGATGTAAGTAAATGCCAGGCAGGTAATTATATCCTGGTAGTAAAGACCGGAAGGAGTGTAGTGAGCAGGAAAGTGATCATTAAATAGGCACTTGACTGCTGGTAGTACCGGTTAGCCCTGCAGATAAGATCCTGAGCTGCAGGGCTTTTTTTATTATTGCGTTCATTAAAAAAATCCTGACGTTCATACTTTTAAAACCAACGTTCGTGTATATATTCCATGCTCCATCGCAACCTGCCTTATCTTTAATGACAAAAAGAATAGCTTTTAATATGAATATTGATTAAATTTGATGTAAGTCATGGCCAAGTTGATCAAAACCATAATTATTGATGATGAGGATAATGTGCGTGAAGTTATCCGAAAGCTGATCAGCGATAATTGTAAAAATGTTAAGATTGTTGCTGATGCTAATGGTGTTCAATCAGGTATTGAAGCCATAAGCAAACATAAACCCGACCTGGTACTTCTTGACATCAAAATGGGTGATGGTACCGGATTCGATCTCCTTGATAAAATTGAATCGATTGACTTCAAGCTGATCTTCGTTACCGCATTTGAGGAATATGCTGTCAAGGCCTTTAAGTTCAGTGCGCTTGACTATATCCTTAAACCGGTGGATCCTGATGAGCTTAAGGAGGCAGTAAAGCGCACTGAAGAGGTTATGCAACACGAATTGCAGATTCAGTTAAGCGCTTTCAATAGTAACATGGAAACTACCGACGCTCCAAGAAAAAAACTTATTCTTAAAACACTCGAAAATATCTTCCTGGTCAATCTTGAGGATATTACCTTTTGTGAATCAGACGGCGCTTATACAAAGTTCCATGCCGTAGACCGCAAGGAGATAATGGTTTCCAGGTCACTGAAAGAATACCAGGATATACTGAGCGAACAGGGATTCTTCAGGGTGCATAAATCATACTTGATCAACTTGAGCCATATCGACAGGTTTGAAAAAGGAGATGGGGGATTTGTAGTAATGTCGAATGAAGACAAAGTTCCCGTGTCTTCGCGTAAAAAGGATCAATTGATGAATCTCTTCGAGAGGTTATCAAATTAGTGTAAACCAATTATCTAAACGGAACAGATAATGAACTGCTTTTACAGGTTGATTGAATGGCCTATTCAAGTGATCATTGTTTTTTTCTTGATGCAAACCTGGACATCAGTAAATGTTGGTTGTTCCGAGCCTTTTTTCTTTCGGAAGGGAATAAATACCGTTTATAATCTCAAAGCTCAATCGAAAACTTTTCAACATGGTGATCTTTTTTACCTTACAGATATATCTCATGTCCTGAAAAGATACATGGAAAATTATCCGGAAGAAAGCGAAGACATATCCCCTGAGAAGATAATAGAAAATGACAGGATTATAATAATAGCAATGGGAGGAGTCATCCTGATAATAGTTTTACTTTTTATCATGATTCACCGCCAGGGCAAATTGAAATATCATCAACGGATCCTCTCACTTGAACAAAGGCTTTTACGTTCGCAGATGAATCCTCATTTTATTTTTAATTCGCTGATGAACATCCAGAATTTCATGCTGTCGAACGATGTTAAAAAAGCCAATAATTATCTTACCCGTTTTGCAAGGCTTGTGAGGTCCATTCTGGAGAATTCTCGTGAGGAATTTATCCGGCTGGAAGAAGAGATCCATATGTTGAGAAATTATCTGGATCTGCAGAAACTCAGGCATGATAATAAGTTGGATTATGAGATATCAATTGATGAACATATTACTACAGAAGATATCCTGATACCGCCAATGCTGGCCCAGCCCTTTATTGAAAACGCCATTGATCATGGGATAATGCTTAAGGATGGAAAAGGCCGTGTAAGCATTGAAATTTGTCAGAATAAAGAATACCTGCTGGTAATCATAAACGATAATGGTGTTGGCAGGAAAGAGTCAATGGCAAGGAAGGAAAAGACACGGAAGAGTCAAAGGTCCCTTTCAACGCTTATTACAAGGGATAGAATAGAGCTTTATAATTCAAAATCGAAAAGGAAAATTGAGCTGAAAATTAGTGATATCATGGATGAAAACGAAAAAAATATCCTTGGTACAAGTGTCAAATTAAAAATACCTTTTTCTAAAATTTAGTATATTGCAGACTGGTATAAAAACCTGATACATGAGGAACCGGTATCTTTTATTGTTACTTCTCGCTTTGTTTTTCTTTCCGTCTTCAGTTAACCCTCAGGACCCTTACGCCGACAGCCTGATCAGCCTGCTGCCATCTCAGGAAACTGCTGAGAAGGCTGAAACTTATGCGAAACTTGCAGCCTATTATTTAAGTGATGGAACTAATCCTGAACTTTCCAAGGATTTTGGGATAAAAGCGCTGGAGATCTATAATGAACTTGACAGCCTAAAAGAAATTTATAAGGTAAGCAGAACTACTGGTTATGCCTTTATGTTCATGAGTGAATATGACAAAGCTCTTGAGTATTATTTACAAACCCTTGAGGTTGCTGAACTTCTGGGTGATGAGAAAAAAATTGTAAGTGCCAACTATTACATTGGGCAGGCATATGATTTCATGGAAAAATATGCCAGTGCCATTGAGTACTACCAGAAAGTGGTGGAGGAGTCAACAGTGCTACAGGATACCAGTCTTCTGGCGAAGTCCTATTATGGCCTGGGGAACATCTACCTGACCACCATGAGGTATGAAGAATCTATGGAGTATTATCAGAAAGGACTTCGCCTCACTGATAGAGATAAGAAATATAATGACCTAACTAACTCGTTATACAATGGTATAGGCAGTGTTTATTACGAGTGGGGTGATTATGAGGTTGCTCTCGAATACTACAGGAAGTCCCGTGACCTGAACCTGGAAATAGATAATAATTACAGCCTTGCCTATTCGTATAATAATATCGGAAGGGTTTACTACCAGTGGGAAGCGTATGATGAAGCACTCAGGTATTATGCCCTGGCCGATTCACTGTTCGGAACTATGAGCTATACCACCGGTCAATCCTATGCTGTGTATAATATCGGCCTGATATACGAAAAAATAGGTGACAGATCAAGGGCCATAGAAAATTACAGAAGGGCGATAGGAATAAACAAATCGATTGATGCCAAAAGAACGCTGGTCGATACCTATGGTGGTATTTCTGAGTTCTATCTGAATGATGCCAGATACGACTCGGCTCTGTATTATGCTGAGCTGATGCTGCCCTTAGCGGAGGAAATTGGTTACCAGCAGGGAATCATCAATAGTTATCTGTTTTGCTCACGTACCTATGAAAAAATCGGAAACTATAAGAAATCACTTGAATTCAATAAGAAATATATTGACCTGAAAGATAAGTACTTCAGTGCAGAAGTTGAGGAGAAGGTGAAGCTGACTGCAATGACCTTTGAACATGAAAAGGCCGTTGAGGCAAGAGTGGTTGCACTGAAGAGGGAAAATGAAATAAAAGAAACACGCATCAGGCAATCGAGAATATTAATGATCGGAATGGGAGGGTTTATACTTCTTCTTGTTGTAACAGCGATACTTCTTTTCCGCAATTACCGGCTTTTACAAATTAAAAAACAACTGCTTCTGGAGCAACGGTTGCTGAGTTCGCAGATGAATCCCCATTTCATCTTTAATGCGCTGGCATCCATACAGGGTTTTATGTTTAAAAAAGATACGCTGAAAGCCGGAAAATACCTGTCAAATTTTTCAAAACTTATTAGAAATATACTTGAAAGCTCCCGGGAAGACAACATCCCACTGGAAAAGGAAATAAGCACGATAACCAATTACCTGGAGCTTCAGAAGCTCAGGTATGGCGACAAATTTGATTATAAGATCGATATTGACAAGGAAATTGACCCTGAAAATATACAAATACCGCCGATGCTTGTTCAGCCCTTCATCGAAAATGCCATCGAGCATGGGATAAAGAATAAGGAAAAAGTCGGAAATATAGGTGTAAGGTTTTCCCGGAAAGGCGACAAGGTATTGTTTGAGGTTGAAGATGACGGGGTCGGAAGACAAAAAGCAAAAGAGATTGCACTTATCAAAGGTAAAAAGCACGTTTCCCTTGCCACAAAGATCACTAATGAACGTATCGAATCGTTAAGTAAGAAATTGCGCAGGAAGATATATCTCAGCATCGAAGATCTTAAAGATGAAGAAGACAACCCAGCAGGAACCAAAGTGGTTCTTGAGATGCCGGTTGTTAAAGAGTAGTAATCCAGTCG
>CAZMOK010000048.1:0-20448 GCA_964567785.1 uncultured Bacteroidales bacterium
ATCTCAACTCCCGTTTCACTCCGTTCACGGGATTCCGCTTCGCTCCATCTCAACTCTAATCACATGCTCCTCCTGTACTGTCCGCCTACCTCGAACAGGGCGTTCGAGATCTGTCCGATGGAGCAGTACCTGGATGCATCCATGATACCCTCAAAGATGTTCTCATTGTTCAGAGCCCGTTGCTTGAGCTTTTCGAGCGACTCCTCAGCCTCCTTCGCATAAGTCTTATGGAGCTGCTCCAGCATACCGATCTGGTATTCCTTTTCCTGTTTGGTAGCCCTGATCACTTCACCCGGTATGGTCGTCGGGGAGCCTTCTGAAGACAGGTATGTGTTCACCCCAATGATCGGGAGCTTGCCGCTGTGCTTCATCGATTCGTAGTAGAGCGACTCTTCCTGGATCTTACCTCGCTGGTACATAGTCTCCATAGCGCCAAGCACACCGCCTCTTTCGGTTATGCGGTCGAACTCCGACAATACAGCCTCTTCCACCAGATCGGTCAGCTCCTCGATGATGAACGATCCTTGCAGCGGGTTCTGGTTCTTGGCCAGACCCAGCTCGTGGTTGATGATCATCTGGATGGCTATTGCCCTGCGTACAGACTCCTCAGTCGGGGTGGTAATGGCCTCATCGTAAGCATTCGTGTGCAGTGAGTTGCAGTTGTCGTAAATGGCATACAGTGCCTGGAGCGTGGTCCGGATGTCATTGAAGGCGATCTCCTGTGCGTGCAGCGACCTGCCCGAAGTCTGGATGTGGTACTTCAGCTTCTGCGAGCGGTCGTTGGCGCCGTATTTCAGCTTCATCGCCTTCGACCAGATAAGCCTGGCCACCCTGCCCAGCACCGAATACTCCGGGTCTTCACCGTTGGAAAAGAAAAACGAAAGGTTGGGAGCGAACTTGTTGATGTCCATGCCCCTCGAAACGTAATACTCCACATAGGTAAACCCGTTTGCCAGGGTCAGCGCAAGCTGGGTGATCGGGTTGGCGCCCGCCTCGGCAATATGGTACCCTGAGATCGATACCGAATAAAAATTCCTTACATTGTTATCAATAAAATACTCCTGCACATCACCCATCAGCTTGAGGGCAAAATCCGTGGAGAAGATGCAGGTGTTCTGGGCCTGGTCTTCCTTGAGGATATCGGCCTGGACCGTTCCCCTTACCCTGCAAATGGTGTCGGCCTTGATCTTTTCGTAAACATCTTTGGGCAGGACCTGGTCGCCGGTGACCCCCAGCAGCATCAATCCCAGCCCGTCGTTCCCTTTCGGAAGTTTTCCCTGGTATTCGGGACGCTTTGTCCCCCGTTTCTTATAGATCTCATCGATCTTCTTATTGACTTCCTTTTCCAGGCCCTTTTCCTTAATATAGAACTCGCATTGCTGGTCGATGGCTGCATTCATGAAGTACCCCACCAGCGATGGAGCCGGGCCGTTGATGGTCATCGATACGGAGGTCTTCGGGTCGGCCAGGTTGAAGCCTGAATAGAGCTTTTTGGCATCGTCGAGGCAGGCGATGGAAACCCCTGAATTCCCTATCTTGCCGTAGATATCCGGCCTGTGGTCGGGGTCCCTTCCGTAAAGTGTCACCGAATCGAAAGCCGTGGAAAGCCTCCTTGCTGGCATGTCATATGACACGTAGTGAAAACGCTTGTTGGTCCTTTCCGGGCCGCCCTCTCCGGCAAACATCCTTGTGGGGTCCTCTTCTTCCCGCTTGAAAGGAAACACGCCCGAGGCATAGGGAAATTCACCCGGCACGTTCTCGCGGAGGTTCCATTTCACTATGTCGCCCCAGCTTTTGTACCTCGGAAGCACCACCTTCGGGATCTTTGAATGCGAAAGCGACTCCGTGTGGGTCTTTACCCTGATCTCTTTATCCCTGACCTTATAGACGAATTCGTCATTCTTATAGGCCCGGACCTTTTCGTCCCAGTTTTCCAGGACAGTCCTGCTTTCACCGTCGAGGTGGTTTTCGGTATCGTGGATCCTCTCTTCCAGCAGTTTTTTCAGTTCACCGTCACTGCCGCCGTTTTCACTGATCTCACTTAGTGTTTCTTTCAGCGACTGCAACTTATGGGCTGTCTTTGCCTGCTTTTCGGTCCACTTGTTATAGTTCCTTACAGTTTCGGAGATCTCCGATAAGTATCTTACACGGTTAGGTGGGATGATGTAGATCTTTTCCGACATCTCCTCCTGTGCCACCAGGTTCGACTTAAGGTCCGCACCTGTTTTCTTTTGGATACTGTCCATCAGCTGTTTGTAGAACTTGTTTACGCCCGGATCGTTGAATTGGGAAGCAACTGTACCGAAAACCGGTAGTTCATCCGGATCGGTTTCGAAGAGAAGATGGTTCCGCTGGTACTGTTTCTTCACATCCCTGAGCGCATCCTTTGCTCCCATCTTGTCGAATTTGTTGATGGCGATGATATCGGCAAAGTCGAGCATGTCGATCTTCTCGAGCTGAGTGGCTGCGCCATACTCGGGGGTCATCACATACATTGAAACGTCGCTGTGGTCAACGATCTCCGTATCGGCCTGTCCAATGCCGCTGGTTTCAAGTATGATGAGGTCGAACCCGGCAGCCTGGAGTATGATTTCGGCGTCTTTCACAAATTTTGACACAGCCAGGTTGCTCTGGCGGGTTGCCAGGGAACGCATATAGACCCTGTCGCTGCTGATTGAGTTCATCCTGATCCGGTCGCCCAGCAAAGCGCCGCCGGTTTTTCTTTTGGAAGGGTCAACGGAAATAATGCCCAGGGTCTTATCAGGAAAATCATCCAGGTAACGCCTCACAATCTCATCCACCAAAGAGGATTTACCTGAGCCTCCCGTACCTGTGATCCCAAGCACCGGCGAACGCCCTTCGTTCTTGTAGAGCTTATCGATGAACTCCCGTACCTGTTTGGGGTAATTTTCGGCCGCGGATATTAACTGGGATATGGCCTTAATGTCCTTTTTCCCGATCTTATCCTTTGACAGCTCAATGTCCTTTCCCAGCGGATAGTCAGACCCTTTCATCACATCATTGATCATACCCTGCAGGCCCATCTGCCTGCCGTCGTCCGGGGAATAAACACGCGTTATGCCGTAATCGTGAAGTTCTTTGATCTCTTCGGGAAGTATTACCCCTCCACCCCCGGCAAATATCTTCACATGCCCAAAGCCCTTTTCGTGGAGCATATCATACATATACCTGAGATACTCGGTATGCCCGCCCTGGTATGAGGTCAGGGCTATCGACTGCGCATCTTCCTGAACGGCGCAATCCACGATATCCTTCACCGACCGGTCGTGACCCAGGTGGATCACCTCCGCCCCGGTCGACTGGAGTATCCTTCTCATGATGTTTATAGCCGCATCGTGCCCGTCGAAAAGGCTGGCCGCTGTCACGATCCTGATGTGGTTCTTGGGTGTGTAGGGCTTAATCTTCTGTGATGTCATAATTGTGCAATAATACTGATGGGTAGGGAGCAAAGGTAATAAAAGTGTCCGAGTGTCTGAGTGTTCGGTACACCCTCCACAATTTATTTTCAGTCTAAAATTTATAATCCTTAATATTGCTTATACTTTAATATTTAACGTGTTATGTCGAAACAGATCATATTTGCCATAGTGCTCCTGATCACAATAGGGGCGTTTGCGTATACGATGCGCAGGGTATTTGCATTCTTCAGCCTTACCAGGCCTTTTCCGGTCAAAAACTGGGGCAAGCGGATCAACAAGATGCTGGTGGTTGCTTTCGGGCAGACCAAGATACTGAGGAAGCCGGTTGTGGGCCTCATGCACGCACTGGTATGGTGGGGCTTCATAGTGATCCTTTTCGGAAGTATTGAAATGATCATCGACGGCCTGTTCGGCACCGAAAGGATACTGGCTGTACTGGGCCCTGTTTACGATATCATAATTGCCTCCGGGGATATATTCGCCTGGATCATTGCCTTTGTTATCATTGCCTTCCTGGTGAGAAGAGTATTTATGCACATCCGGCGGTTCAAGGGAATCGAGATGAAGCATGTGTCGCACTGGGACGCCAACATAGCCCTTACGCTCATCCTGCTGTTGATGATCACCCTCCAGGGGCTGAACACTTTTTACATCCTGCAGACGGAAGCCGCCGGACATGAAATAAAGGGGGTTTATCCGGTCAGCCAGTTCGTTGCCGGATTTTACGGGCAGATGGAATATTCAACCTTTCATTTCTGGCATGAGTTCAACTGGTGGGGGCACATAGTACTTATTTTCATTTTTGCCAACATACTTCCCTACTCAAAGCATTTCCACGTATTCACTTCGGTGCCCAATGTGCTGTTAAGCAGGCTGGAACCCCTGGGGTACCTGCCCAATATGCCCAACATCACCAAAGAGGTGAAAATGATGATGGACCCCGACCAGGCCTTCGGCGAACCTGCTGCCGGTGAAGAGGAAACAGTTGAGCGCTTCGGTGTGCTCGACGTGGAAGACATCACCTGGAAGAATTACCTTGACTCACTGGCCTGCACCGAGTGCGGAAGATGCACTGAGGCCTGCCCGGCCAACATAACGGGGAAGAAGCTTTCACCCAGGAAAATACTGATGGACGTAAGGGCCAGGATGAAGGAAAAAGGGCCCGGGTTGCTGAAAGACAAAGAATTCAGCGACGACAGGGCCATCATCCGGAGCTACGTGAGCGAGGAGGAACTGTGGGCCTGCACAACCTGCAATGCCTGTGCCTATGAGTGCCCGGTGAGCATCAACCACCCGACCCTCATCGTTGATATGAGGCGGTACCTTGTGATGGAAGAATCGAAAGGGCCCGGCGAGCTGAACAGCATCTTCAGCAACATAGAGAACAACGGGGCCCCCTGGCAGTTCTCTCCCGAAGACCGCATGCTCTGGGCCGAAGGGCTCGATGTGCCCCTGATGGCTGATAAGACTGCGCAGGGCGAAAAGCCCGAATACCTTTTCTGGGTCGGGTCGGCAGGCGCTTTCGACGACAGGTACAAGAAAGTCACGCGTGAATTCATCAAGGTACTCAACCACCTCGACATAAGCTACGCCGTGCTGGGGATAGAGGAAACCGACAGCGGAGATGTGGCCCGAAGGGCAGGCAACGAAATGCTGTTCCAGATGCAGGCCCTGCAAAACATCGAGATCTTCAACATGTACGAGGTGAAGAAGATACTCACCTGCTGCCCGCACGACTACAACACATTCCTTAACGAGTATCCCGATCTCGGAGGGAAGTATGAAGTGGTCCATCACTCACAGTTCCTCCGGGACCTCATTGAAAACGATAAATTCAAGATAAACCCCGGAGCGTTCAGGAACGATGTGATCACCTTCCACGACCCCTGTTACCTGGGCCGCTCCAACGGCGAATATGAAGCGCCCAGGTCGGTGCTGGAGGCTACACCTGCCAAACTTGTCGAAATGGAAAGGTGCAGAAGCAATGCCCTGTGTTGCGGTGCAGGCGGTGGGCAAATGTTCAAGGAAGCGGAAGAAGGCGATAAGGAGGTATTCATAGAGAGAATAGAGGATGTGATCGGATCCGGGGCCAACATAGTGGCCACAGCCTGCCCGTTCTGCATGGTGATGATGACCGACGGCATCAAGTACAAGAACCGCGAGGAAGACATGAAGAACTACGACATCGCCGAGATCGTGAGCCAGGGATTGGGACTTGAGTAGGAGTAGGAACAGGAATAGGAATAGGAGTAAGAGTAGGAATTTATGAAGGATGGGTTCTAAGATTTAATAGATTCTCTTTTATGCATCCCTTCATTACTTATAAAAAAATTACAACGGAATAAAGATCGCAACTCTTGTGCCGGTTTCGGGAGTAGTGAGAGCCGTGATCTGGTAGTTTATATGCTTTCCTTCCAGCTTGGCATAGAGTGATATCATTTCGTCAATGATCTTTAACCCCCTGCTCTTTTTCCCATTCTCCCGGTTTTTTAATTCCTTAATGCCTATGCCATCATCCTCAACAATAATTTCGAGGTGGTTTATGGTTCTTTTAATATCTATCTTGAGCATCCCTTTCGCCTTTTTGGGCAGGATGCCGTGAGTGACAGCATTTTCTACAAATGTCTGGATGATCATCCGGGGAATAAGGATGTTTTTGTTTACATCCACGGCAACATCGATCTGGTAGGTGAGCCTGTTTTTAAACCTGAATTTCTCCAGCTCCAGGTAATTTTCAACAAATTCCAGTTCCTGCTCAAGGGTCCTGCTGATCCTGTTCGAATCCTCAAGGGTTAGCCGAACCAGCTTGGAAAACTTGCTGAAATACTTATAGGCTGTCTCTTTTTCCTCTTTAAAAATGACTGAACTAATGGAATTAAGTGCGTTAAAGGTGAAGTGGGGGTCCATCTGGCTTTTGATGGTCTTGATCTGCAATTCGGCCATCTGGTTGTCGAGTTCGTATTTCTTCTTCAGCCTCATCCTTTGCAATTTGGCTATCAATAAAATAAACAGGAGGATCAGCACATACAGAATAATAAAGAGTATAAACCTGAATTTGTAATATACGTTTGGTTTAATCTGTATGATGTAATTGATACCTCCGGTTATAAGTGATATTGAATTGGCCGGTAAGCCGGCGCCCTTAACATTTTGAACAGCCACTCTGTCACTTCTGAAAGGGAAAGAGATCTTAAAGATATCCTCAAGATTCTTGTTGAACATCATAACGGTGTTTTTCTTCATTGAAACTACCGCAAGGTTAATATCGTAAGGAAGTGTATCACTGAGGATCTGTACTTTGGAGAAAATATCATTGCCAAGGTCTTTCCTTTTAATAAAATCCAGGTCTTCATTCAATTCATAAACGAACCTGCGGTCGACGAGAAAATATTTTGGCCCCACACCGTTTGTCTGACTAAAAGAAATATCAATGTATCCGTTTAGCCTAACAGGCTTTTTATCAATAAGTTTCCCCTGTATGTCGTATAGAAATAATTGACTCTCTTTATCATGGTAACTTTTGTCGTCGTAAAAAACCAGGATCATTTTGCGGCCGTCCCTGGAAAATATGTACGAATTGATCTGTGACCCATATCCCGGGAATTCAACAGGTTCGAAGAGAAACTCAAGATTGTGGTCAAAGGCATACAGCCAGGCACTGCTGTCCTTATAGGGAATATCCATGCTGGCAGGTATGTTCCCCGTGGAAGAACAATCAAGTATCAGTTCAGGATAAGGGTCATCATCCAGTTGTGTCACTTTACTTGCAGATGCAATGTTCCCGGTTGGGGGTGAAGACCAAAGGGTGTCATTAGCCACATCGTAACAATACAATTGCCTGGGCTGTAGTGAAAAACCTGCCTTAACATTTATCAGTGCGTCCAACTTACCATCATTATTCATGTCAACCAGTTTGACAGAACCATTAAAATCAATCATACCTTCGGTCCTGTTAATAGTGGTGACAATTTTATCTTTAACGACCGGTTTTTCTTCAACAATAAAAGAAAAATAACTAAGGAAAAGTGTATCATCTATGTGATGAAGGGCAAATAATTCAGTTATGTCATCATTATTATAATCACCTATTGCCAATTGTCCGCTTGTCCCGTTCAATTGTCCTTTCAGGTTATATTGCTCTATGGTTTTGCCGTCCCAGGTGCGTACTTTGATAGTATGATGGTTCCTGACATTTACGGTGGATAACACCTGTTCATCGGTGCCGTTGCCGTCAAGATCATAATAGATCATAGTTCCTTCACCGAAATCGACCGGCAGTGAGCGGATTGTATTGTGTGTGTACTTGGAAAACGGGGGTATTGCAATAATTACTATGGCGAATAGGACGGCTGCAATTAAAGCAGGGCTCAAAAAAAAGGATAAGTGCTTCTTTACCATTTCCCCTGTGATGGTGATCATCAAAAGTATCAAAAGGAACAACAGGAACCAAAGAAAACCTTTTCAAAATCAGACTTGAACAGTTATTGCGGGAACTTTGTTTGGTTATCAAATAACCAGATATGAAATATCTTTCTTTTTTTCTCTTACTATTGCTCCCCTTTGTTTCCAGGTCGCAGGTATTGATCGAGGAAACGACTGTTGATACATCAACTGTTATATATGGCCTTGATATACCCTGGGAAATACAGTGGGGCCACGACAACCATCTTTGGGTTACAGAACGCTTCGGCAGGGTAAGCAGGGTGGATCCCGCAACAGGTGCACAGGATGTGATTTTGGATATTTCTGACCAGGTGATCCAGTCGGGAGAGTCTGGCCTGCTCGGAATGGAACTGCACCCCGACTTCGACAACAATCCTTTTGTTTATCTCGCCTACACCTACCCTGATGGCGGTAATATCAAGGAAAGGATTTCAAGATTCGAATACCTGGGGGGTGAGCTGGTGAACGAAGAATACCTGATCAATAACATACGCGGCAGCACAAATCATGATGGCAGCCGTCTGATAATTTCAGATGATATGAAATTGTTCATAACCACAGGTGATGCACTGGTGCAGCCTGCGGCACAGAACATCAACGATCTTTCAGGCAAAGTGCTCAGGATAAACCTGGATGGATCAATCCCTGCCGATAATCCCTTTGGTTCCGATAACCCGGTCTGGTCATATGGCCACAGGAATGCACAGGGGCTTTTCCAGGGCCAGAACGGCATGCTCTACAGTTCCGAGCATGGCCCTTCAACAGATGATGAATTCAACATCATTGAACCGGGGAACAATTACGGTTGGCCTGAAGTGCACGGGTTCTGCGATCAGCCATGGGAAGAGGATTTCTGCTTTTCACATAATGTAGAAGAACCTGTCATAGCCTGGACACCGACGGTTGCTGCTTCCGACATCATCATTTATAATCATCCTGCCATTCCCGAATGGCAGGGAAGCGTTCTGATGACCACCCTCAAGAACAAAAGGATCTACGAGCTGGAACTGGATGGCACGGGCATGGAAGTGCTGACTGAAAAGCAATTCTTCAATGATTACTGGGGCCGGCTGAGGGATATTTGCGTCGATCCTGATGGGGCTATTTACCTTGCCACCAACGGCGACAGTTGGAGCAACACCAATCCGTTCACACACAGCATTATCAAAGTATGGAACGACAACTATTCAGGGGTAGGTGACCGGGAGAATCATCTTAATAAAAACATCATTGTACAACCGAACCCTGCAACCGGTCACATTGAGTTCAGTGCTCCTTCGGGCGGCTCATATAAGATACTTGAAACCGCAGGCCGGATCTTTCTGGAAGGTGAGGCAACAAAAGGAATGAACAGGGTGAATATCGCTACTTTACCAAAAGGCACCTACATTCTCATGCTTGGCACTGATTCCGGCAATTCAACTGCTCTGTTTGTCAAGAGATGACCCCGCACCCAGTACCCAGCAACTAAAAAGCAATCTGACAATAATGACAATTGAAACAGTTTTGACAAGAAGGGCAATTGCGACAATTTTGACAATAAAGACAATAGTGACAATATTCCATCAGCCATCAGCAAACAGCTTTGAGAATACGTATTTTTACGAATAATTCAGAATTAAGAATTTAGAATCAAAATTCATCTAAACTTTTTATCCTCCGTAACGAAGTGAAGGAGGACTAAGCTCTCAACTCTAAGCTCTATTTAGCTTCTTTGATCTTATCGATCAGTTCGGGCACCACCTTATGCACATCCCCAACGATACCATAATCGGCCGCCTCGAAGATCGGGGCATCCTTATCGGTATTGACGGCAATGATATGTTTTGAGGCGCTCACTCCGCCAAGGTGCTGGATAGCTCCTGATATACCCAGTGCAAAATAGACGTTCGGTGCGATGATCTTCCCTGTCTGGCCTACGTGCTCTTCATGAGGCCTCCAGCCTTCATCGGAAACCGGCCTTGAACAACCGGTAGCAGCGCCGAGCAGGCCTGCAAGCTCTTCGATGATATTAAATTTTTCGGCACTTTTCATACCACGCCCGCCCGAAACAACTATCTCTGCATCGGTGAGGAGGATCTTGTCAGTGACTTTCGAGGTATCGAGTACCCTGGTCTTGATATCCCCTTCCGATACATCAGGTGTGTATTCCTCAAAGGCAGCATCTTCAGGAGCTTCGATTATGTCAACCGCGTTCTGGAAAAGGGTAACCACCTTCACCTCGGATTTAATCTCCACATTGGTAACCGCCTTACCTGTAAAGACTCCTTTTTTGACAGTGAAAGGATCGAGCGATACAGGTAGTGAGGTAGCTCCTGAGACGACACCTGCGCGAAGTTTCACGGCAACCCTGGGAGCAACCGCTTTTCCGGCAAAGTTATGTGCAATGACAACCACATTTGCATCTTCCTTGTTTGCTACATCAGCTATTATGGCTGCAAAGGCCTGGTCGTCGAGCGATGAAAGATGGTCGCCTTTTGCAGAGACGATCTTTTTGGCACCGAACTTTGAAAGAGAGTCCAGTTCTTCCTTTTCCACATTTCCGATCGAAAGGGCCACAGCGTCGGTTTCCATTTGATCGGCGAGCTGGTGGGCATATGATACCAGCTCATGAGTGAGTTTCTTGAATTTTCCGTCCCAATTCTCGGTATATACTAAAACAGACATTTTTCTCTAATTTAATTTGATAATCAATTACTTGAATATTGATCAGATGACCTTGAGCTCATCACGCAGGATGTTCACCAGTTCCTCAATGTTATCCTCTTCGATCATCTTGCAGCTAGGCTTCGCCTCCGGCTTTTCAAAACTCTTATGGTCAGTAAGCTCAGGCTGGTTGGAAGATTCTACAACCTGCAATGGTTTCTTCCTGGCCATCATGATGCCCCTCATGGAGGGGATCCTGGGCTCTATGGCTATCCCTTTCTGAACAACAGCAATGAAGGGAAGTTCTGAGCTCAGGTGTTGCTGTCCTCCGTCTATCTCTCTCTTTACCTTTACTTCACCATTTTCAATATCCATACCCGAAACAGCGGTAATAGAGGGAACTTCAAGAAATTCGGCAAGCATTCCGCCAACCATCGATCCATTGTAATCACTTGAATCGATGCCGCAAAGGACCACCTCGTAGGGGTTATCCTTCACAAAAGCAGCGAGCTCTTCTGCCACCTGGAACGAATCCTTCGCTTCGGTGTCGATCCTGAAAGCATCATCGGCGCCGATTGCCAGCGCTTTCCTGATGGTGGGCTCGGCATCTTTAGTACCTACATTCAGCACAGTTACTTTCTCAATGGCACCCCCTGATTGCTCCTTCAGCTCGAGTGCCCGGGTAAGAGCCAGCTCATCCCACGGGTTGATGATCCACTGCACGCCGGAACTGTCGAATTCGGTCATGTCAGAATTGAACCGGATCTTGGTGGTCGTGTCTGGCACATTACTGATACATACGAGTATTTTCATGTTCTTTTATTTATATGATTTTGTTTGATAAACAGTAATTAAGAAAATTTATGTCAATTCTAATAGCTTTATCCTGGCATTGCCTCTATTGCACCATTGTCACTATTGTCAGGCTTACTTAAAGCCAAGCTTTGAAGCGAATGAAACAAGCACACGACAATTTGACAATGATGACAATTGCGACAATTTCTAGTGTAACAAACTCCGCGAAATTACAATTTTCTGGATTTCCGAGGTGCCTTCGTAGATCTGGGTGAGCTTTGCTTCGCGCATAAGGCGCTCTACGTGGTATTCCTTCACATAGCCGTAGCCTCCGTGGACCTGTACGGCATCTGTGGTAACCTCCATTGAAATATCGGCAGCATAGAGTTTTGCCATTGAGCTTGCAAGGCTGTATGGCTTACCCTGGTCCTTCAGCCAGGCTGCCTTGTAGGTAAAGTTGCGCGCGGCTTCAACCTTTACCGCCATATCAGCCAGCTTGAATGATATGCCCTGATGCTGTGCGATAGGCTTTCCAAAAGCTTTTCTTTCCTTGGCATACTCGACTGCCCTTTCCAGGGCGCCTGCTGCTATGCCCACAGCCTGGGCGGCTATGCCGATTCTTCCGCCCTCAAGTATTTTCATGGCAAAAGTAAACCCGAAACCATCATCTCCTATCCGGTTCTCTTTCGGGACCTTAACATCGGTGAACATGACGGAGTGGGTGTCGGAACTGCGCATTCCCATTTTGTTTTCATGGGGGGCAAGCGTGATACCGGGCGAATCTTTTTCCACTATGAAGGCATTTATTCCGTGATGTTTCTTATCAGGATGGGTTTGTGCGATGACAATGTAGTAAGAGGCGATCTTTGCATTGGTGATCCAGTTCTTTGTTCCGTTAACCAGATAGTGGTCGCCCTTGTCCTCGGCAGTAGTGCGCTGGTGGGTGGCATCCGAACCGGCCTCGGGCTCCGAAAGCAGGAAAGCGCCAAGCTTTTCCCCGGTTGCCATAAGCTTGAGGAACTTCTCCTTCTGCTCATCAGTGCCCCATTTCTCTACGCCATAACATACAAGAGAATTATGGACCGAAAGGATAACAGAGGTTGCCGAATCCACCTTCGAAAGCTCCTCCATGGCAAGCACATACGACAAGGTATCCATGCCGCCGCCACCATACTTTTCATCCACCATCATCCCGAAAAAGCCGAGATCGATAAGGTTTTTCACATGATGTGTGGGCGGCTCGGCCTTTTCATCCCTCTCAATTACATCTTTAATAAGTTCACGCTGAGCATAATCCCTTGCCGCCTGGCGGATCAACTCCTGTTCTTCGGTAAAATCGAAATTCATGCTGGTATGTTTGTTAATGAAAAGATTGACATTAACAAATATAGAAAAATCCGCTTTAAAGCCGCTGAAATTGAGAATTATTAAAGATCCTGCAGATTTCTACGGTAGCTTTGTATTCTTTCACAATTTCTCTCAATATTTCCCCCGGCATTGCTCACCGCCGATGCCAGTTTCCAACCACTGCACCATACCACCCCCTGCCTGGACAATGGGGTAGCGGATGTTGAAGAGGGATGTTGTCCGGTCCATTACAAATAATAAAATATAAATAGCAGGCAGTAAAAAATATACCCTAACTGAACACTAAACACTAAAAACTGAGCACTGAATACTAATTAAGGTCTTCAAGCATAGCCTTCACTACATTGAAAGCGCCGTCGTATATCTGCTCTATATTGGCATCCAGCATATAGCAGGGCGTGGTGTACACCTTGTTGGTTTTGTCAACTGTAACCTCTCCATGAGTAGTGTTGACATGCCTGCCGCCCATTTTACCTATTGCCTCTGCCGTTCCGGGATCACTGCCTATGGTCACTTCAACATTTTCAATGATACCGGCGATCACTGCCGGAGATATACACAGAGCACCTATAGGCTTTCCTTTTTCGTGCATCGATTTCACTGCTTTTTCCACATCGGGGTTAACCTTGCTTTCCGGTCCTTCAAATGCAAAGGAAGACAGGTTCTTGGCTGCGCCGAAGCCACCCGGGAATATA
This sequence comes from uncultured Bacteroidales bacterium, assembly GCA_964567785.1. Classification (GTDB taxonomy): domain Bacteria; phylum Bacteroidota; class Bacteroidia; order Bacteroidales; family JAGOPY01; genus CAZMOK01. The sequence continues at coordinate 13,388 of CAZMOK010000048.1, forward strand.
ATGACATCAAAATCATCGGCCGAAAACTCCGAAAGGGATTTTATATCACCTCTGGCTATTCTAGCTGATTCCACCAGTACGTTCCTTTTTTCGTTCATCTCGTCACCGGTGAGGTGGTTGACCACATGATACTGGTCAATGTCAGGGGCAAAACATTCGTATCCGGCGCTCTGCTGCTTGATGGCCAGCATGGTAAGGGTTGCTTCATGGATCTCCGATCCGTCATATACTCCGCTTCCTGCCAGGATTACTGCAAATTTTTTCATAGTATTGATCTTTTTATGTTATTTCCAGATAATTTTATTAGAAAAGATAAAATTAACAAAAGACACCGGGCCTATCAAATGTACAATCAACAAATACGGGTCATATCATGTTTACTTACCGGTAATGAGTCAGAATAAAAAAAATATCATCTTCTTCGACGGGGTCTGCAACCTCTGCAACGGGGCTGTAACCTTCATCATAGAAAGGGACAAGAGAAACCAGTTCCACTTTGCATCGTTACAATCGGAATTTGCCAGGGATTTTCTCTCCGGCTATCCGGAACTGCCTCCCGATCTGGATTCCATCGTCTACGTGGAAGGTGGGCAAGCGTATTACAAATCTGTTGCCGCCATAAAAATTGCCCGTAAGCTCGGCGGGATCTATAAAATGGCGGTTATTTTCAGGGTGCTGCCACGGAAGCTAAGCGACTGGCTTTATGATTACATTGCCCGGAACAGGTACAAATGGTTTGGGAAAAGAGAAAGCTGTATGGTTCCTGACCCTTCTCTTCAGTCAAGATTTCTGGGTTGATTTTTTCAGCTTTTTCAATTTTTCACCCACTGACTATAGTCACTGAGTGAAAAGGTATACCCATTTATAAAACCCTCATTATCTATTATATAGACATTCTTGCATGTTTAACGATTGAAATACCTGGCAGCCTGAAATCATTTTAATTGTTTCATTATTCTTAAATTCGTCCTTTTAAGCTAAATCCGGTTTCCGGACAATCGCAGTTTAAGGCATTATTAAAGTCAGCAAAAACCAAAACCATCATGAAAATAAATTTAAAACATCTTATCCCTAATCCTATTCTTAATCTTAATCTTAATCCTATTCCTAATCTTGCTCCTATTCTTATTTTTCTCCTTTTTCTTACATCATCCTGTTCCACTGACAAAACGATAGAACAGGATTACCCCATTAAGCCTGTAACCATCTCCGAAGTGAACCTCACCGACAATTTTTGGAATGAACACCTCAGTGTAAACAAGATGAAAACCATTCCTCACGCCCTGCATAAATGCGAGGAAACCGGGAGGTTGAAAAATTTCAGGGTTGCCGGCGGACTGGAAGAAGGGACCTTCAACTCGAAATACCCATTTGACGATTCGGATGTTTTCAAAGTTATGGAAGGGGCTTCCTATTCTCTCATCCATCAACCGGATCCTGAACTGGAAGCGTACCTCGACACGCTGATCATGTGGATCGCTGCAGCTCAGGAAGACGACGGGTACCTTTACACCTACCGGACCATAATGGGTGAAGAAGCTGACACGGGCTGGGCAGGCACCAGGCGATGGGAAAAAACCCACATGCACAGCCACGAGCTATACAATATCGGGCATTTGTACGAAGCCGCCGTTGCCCATCACCAGGCTACCGGTAAAGAGAATTTCCTGGATGTGGCCCTGAAGTCGGCCGATCTGGTGTGTGGAACCTTCGGTCCTGAAGGCATAAAGTCTTACCCCGGCCACCAGGAGATCGAAATGGGGCTTGTAAAACTGTACCGCCTGACAGGTGATAAAAAATACCTCAACACAGCAAAATTCCTCCTTGGTTCCCGCAAGGGAGGCATGACATATAATCAGTCGCACAAACCGGTTAACGAGCAGTCAGAAGCGGTGGGGCATGCAGTAAGGGCCTGCTACATGTATTCAGGCATGGCCGATATTGCAGCACTTACCGGTGATTCAACTTATATTGATGCTCTCGACAGGATATGGGAAGATGTTGTGGGCACAAAAACCTATGTAACCGGCGGTCTGGGCTCAGTGGGCGACCACGAAGGATTTGGCGAGCCTTATGAACTGCCCAATGAAAAAGCCTATTGCGAAACATGTGCCGCTATCGCCAATGTTTTCTGGAACCATAAGATGTTCCTTCTCAATGAGGAGGCAAAGTATATTGATGTGCTGGAGAGAAGCCTGTACAACAATGTACTGGCCGGAGTTTCAATTGGGGGAACTAAGTTCTTCTATTCCAACCCACTTGAATGGGACCACCAGTACGGCCGGAGCGAATGGTTCAACTGTGCCTGTTGCCCGTCGAATATCAGCCGGTTCATCCCTACTATGCCCTCCTATATCTATGCAAAAACGGATAATGACCTATATGTTAACCTATACGTGAACAGTGAACTGAAAACTGAGATTGCCGGAAAGGAACAGGACATCAGGGTGAAGAGTGATTTCCCGCTTAACGGCAAGGTCTCTTTGAGAGTGCTCACCGAAGAGCCCGGAAGGTTTGCGATCCGTTTCAGGTACCCCGGCTGGATGAAAGGAGAAGTGTTGCCTTCTGATCTTTACAGGATGATGACCCCCGGGACAGATTCCCTGGGTATAATGATCAACGGGGAAGAAGCCGCATACAGGATGATCAATGGGTATATGGTCATCGACCGTGAATGGCAAAAGGGCGATGCCATTCAGTTCTACTTCCCGATGGTAGCACAAAAAATTGTTGCCCATGCTAATGTTGAAGAAAACACCGGTAAGGTGGCCATACAAAGAGGACCGCTTGTTTTTTGCGTTGAAGGCATCGATTATCCAAACGGCACACTCGATGGCCTTGCACTTAACCCGGAAACCGAACTTAGCCCTTTGTACGACCGTTCTTTCCCGGGAAGAATACTACGCCTGACCGGTGAACAGCCTTCAGGTAAGACTTTCACAGCCCTTCCCTACTATGGCTGGGCCAACCGCCAGCCGGGTGAGATGAAGGTATGGGTTGAGTATGAATAGAGTTGTGATTTAAGTTGGAGCGAAGCGTAATCCCGTGAACGGAGTGAAACGGGAGCTAAGCGTTGAGCTAAAAGATCTTTTCAAATCAATCGGCTCTTCTAAAAACAGCAGAAACAACCGTCACGTCGTCGCCGCCCATGTTGATCATCATGCCATAAGGCTTCTGAGGATCCATTTCAAGCTGTGCTTCACCAGCATTTCCAGTGAGCTGTTCCCAGAGGGTTACGGCCATGTGCACGCCGGTACCTCCCGTCGGGTGGCCCCAGCCGATCAGGCCGCCTGTAGTGTTCATCGGGATCATACCGTCACGGGCAGTGTTTCCGTCGGCAACGAACTGCGCACCTTTACCGGGTTCTGCAAAGCCGAGGGCCTCGGTAGCCAGGATGCCTGCAATGGAAAAACAGTCGTGCGTTTCGATAGTTCCGAGGTCGTTAATGGTTATACCAGCCGATTCCAGCGCCTCATGGGCTGTTTTCTTGATATTGGTAAGTTCAACCGGGTTCGGCGGATCTTCGGTCAGGTTCCTGATCTTGTTTGCAAAGCTTACTACTTCGATGGCCTGATCCTTGGGAATACCGATCCTTTCAAGGCCTTCTTCAGAAACTATGGCTATGGCCGAAGCGCCGTCAGATACCTTTGAGCAGTCCTGAACATTCAGGTTATTGACAAAAAACTTGCCGTTAGGGGGCATGCTGTGGTAGAAAGCTTCAAGGTCTTCCACCTTGTTCTCATATTCCTGCGCCGTGGGGCACAGCCTTGCATTATCGATCGCATTGCGGTACCAGCGGCCCATGCCTTTCCTTGCATAATCCATTCCGTAAGCTTCATAGTAAGCGCCTGCACGGTCGCTGAACTGGCCCGGGAAGAAATGCCCGTGGCCGTTCTTGCGTTTCTGGAACCATCCGGCGCCGGCAAGGATGTCGGCCCCGTAAATTGCCTTCACGGTGTTCTGGACTTCAACACCTACGGTAAAAACAACATCCGACAGGCCTGTGAGGATGTTCCTGATCCCCGAAAGGACGGCAAGCCCCCCTGAAGCGCATGCACCTTCCACACGCATGGCAGGCTTGAACTCCAGGCCTTTGTCAATATGGGGGAATAAGCCGCCGAGATGGCCCTGCCTGTTGTAGCGGGATGCCATGAAATTCCCGATAACACACTCATCCACGTTGCCAGGACCGCCGATCATTTCAAGCGTTTTACTGCCGGCTTCCTTTACGTAGTGTTCAATGCCCGGACGGGGCTTCTTGGGATGAAATTCACTTCTGCCGGTTCCCAGCGATATGGTGTTGTTGCCGGCTACGAGATATATCTTTTTAGTTGGTTTTGCCATTTTCTAAGTATTTTCTTTGACAGGATTAAAAATTACTTTTATTAATCGAAATAAGAGTTGACCGGACCATAGGCGTGGAAGAAACCGGTGAGCATCACCGTATTCACATCTTCTTCGCTATTTGCCACACCGTCGGCCACCAGCTTCTTGCCTATCTCGTTCGACTTCCTTCCGTATTCAACGGCAAGCTCTGCACCGTTTTCATCCGAAGCTTTCAGGTCGTTGAAAAAAGTGGAAAGGAGTGATTCCTTGTCTTTGCTCCTGATGGCCTTTTTCCATGAAACAACCGTTGAGGGCATTTCTCCCAGGAATTCTTCTGCCACACTGGCAACCGGTCCCACGTTGACATAAACCTGCTTTTCGGTATCGTAAATACCGGTGATCTTTCCTTTTTCATACCTCAGGAAACCGTCTTTCTGGGCCCCGCTCGAGTACTGGCCTCCTTTAACCCCCTGTTCCATCATCGTGTCGAGCAGGCTGCTGTGGAGGTCTTCGTTTTCCATGTGCGGGTTCATGACCTTCATGATAAACTGGACTACATCAATACCTACATAATCGATCAGTTGGAAGATCCCCATCGGGCGTACCAGGTAATCCTGCGCCACTCTGTTGATTGTATATACCGCTTCTGTAAAAGGCATATCCGTATTCAGCTCTTCCACCTTGCGGATGCCATGCAGGGCATCCCGCATGAAATGGCCATTGCCGATGAAGCCGGCAATGTCATTCGAAGGGACTACCACCTTACGTAGCTTTTTAGCGTATTGCAGGGCAAAGTCCTTCGCCTCTTTGCTGGTACGGTCGGTTGTGATGAGCTCTACCAGCTTCTGCACCGCAGGCGGGTTGTAGAAGTGGAAACCGAGCACGCGCCCGGCCAGGTCGGCACCGTCTTCCAGCAGGTTAATAGGCACTGAGGAAGTGTTAGTAAAGTACCAGGGCTCATTACTGTTGTTTTCTTCGACCTGGGTAAAAAGCTTGATCTTAAGATCTTTGTTCTCGTTCACCGCTTCGAAGATGAGGTTCGATTCGTAGGCCGACTCCATCCTGGTGGTAAACCTGATCACATTCATCACGTCGAAAATGTATTGTTCGATCACCTGCTGGTTCTCGATCAGGTCTTCGCGGTCGGCATAGGTCTTTCTTAACGGGATAGCTTTCTTTTCGGCTATTTTAAGGATCTGCCCCCTCAGGTACTTCATCAGCCCCGAGAGCCCTTCCTGTGAAACATCAATGGCGTTCAGTACAAATGTTTTGTCTTTGTTCTCAGGCATCAGGCTGAGATCGGCCATTTCTACGGCCGTAAGCAGCAAGATCCCGCTGCCCATTTTCCCGGCTGCCCCGAGAACCGAAACATTCTGTAGTCTTTCTTCGTAGGTCATATTTTTTTCGATAATTAGTAATTAGTAAATTGTCTCTATTGTCAAAATTGTCAAATTGCCTTTATTATATTTTAGATTCTGGGTACTGGGTTCTGGGTGCCAGGTACTGGGCAAGAGCAGGGTCAGGTTCCGAGTTTCAAACTGATGTTGAATATTCCTAATTTTATTCTTATCCCATCTTTTTAATTCAGAACTCAGAACTCAGAACTCAGAATTTCTACCACTCCGGTTTTTCTTTTTTCAGGAAGGCCTTCATACCGACTTCCCCTTCATCTTTGAACAATGAACCAAAGTAAGAGTTTTCGAGGGCCGAGCCTTCTTCGAGGCTCATATCCAGTCCCTGCCGGGTCACGTATTTGACCTTTTTCACCGCCTTTGGCCCTTTGGAAGCGACGGTCTTTGCCAGCTTCATAACCTTGTCCATCAGGTTATCCGGTTCGTACACCTTCTGAACCAGGTTCATCCTGAGGGCATCGTAGGCATCTACCATTTCACCTGATGTAAGCATGTGAAGGGCATTGCCAAGGCCAACCAGTCTCGGAAGGCGCTGTGTTCCGGCATAACCGGGTATCATTCCCAGGTTTACCTCCGGCTGACCAAATTTGGCTTTGCTGCTGGCTATCCTGATATCGCATCCCATGGCCAGTTCCAGTCCGCCACCAAGAGCAAAACCGTTGATGGCAGCGATCACAGGGATCTGCATCTTTCCGAAGCTGGCGAAAGTTTTTTGTCCGCGTGCCCCAAAGGCGCTTCCTTCTGCGGGGGTCATATCCTGCATCTCGGCGATGTCGGCGCCGGCCACGAAAGCCTTACCCGCCCCGGTGATGATCATTACCCTGACATCGGGGTTGGAAGAGATCTCTTCCACCGCGGCATCCATCTCATCGAAGAAACGGATGTTCAGGGCGTTCATTGCTTTGGGCCTGTCAATGGTAACAGTGGCTATATTATCTTCCACCGTTATCTTAAGAATTTCATAATCCATATTAAAGGGTGATTGGTTAGAGGAAAGCCAAATATAAATAAAAGTGTTGAGTGTTGAGTGTTGAGTGCTGAGATATTTTATCAGGTGCTGGGTGCTGGGCGTTTGGTACTGGGTGCAGGGAGCTAAGGGGCAAGCATTGAGTATTTAGCACGAAGCAACTTAGCTCAGGGGCACAGCAGCCAAAGCAATAATGACAATTGAGACAATTAAGACAATTTTGACAATAACTAACAATATCTAGCTACGTCCAGCTAAGTCTAACTAAGTTCAGTAACATCATCCCATCACCCTTCCTTTTCCCTGAAAAGCTTCTTCATCAGGTTCATAACAAGGAATGACGGAAGGAGGCCGAA
>CAZMOK010000049.1:0-20416 GCA_964567785.1 uncultured Bacteroidales bacterium
TAACCATCCCTGAAAGGGGTGGAGATGACGTATGGTGAGGACCAGAACCAGCCCCGGAGGGGCTGAACTTTCAATAGTTTCCTTGAAAACATTAACTTTACAGATCAAACCAACTTAAACCCTTGATCTTATGAATGTTTCTGCAGGAGTTGTAGGTGCCGGAGGTTTTTCGATGTTCTCGGTCGATGCTTTCCTTGAGAACGATAGCATATCCGTTGGCGGAGTTTTCGATGTTGACGTGGAAAGGGCAAAGGCGTTTGCAGAAAAATATGAAGCCAGAGTTTTTGAAACCTTCCCAGGAATGCTGAGAGAAAGAGATATAGATCTTATATATATCGCCACACCGCCCAACCTTCATTACGAGCAAAGCAAAGCCGTGCTGGAAATGGACAAGCATCTCATTTGTGAAAAGCCTGCCGCACTCAGGCCCGAACACGCTGAAGAAGTATTCAGGTTAGCAGAGGAAAAAGGGCTCCTGTACGTCGTGAACCTGATGCAACGCTACAACCCCTTGTATCAGAAGGTTATGGAACTGATCTCCTCGGAAACCCTCGGAGGCTTCCTACACGGATATTTTGAAAACTACGCTTCCGACGAAAACCTCGGGCCCGGCCACTGGATGTGGGACCACAACATAAGCGGCGGGAAATTCATCGAGCATGCCGTCCATTTCTTTGATATGTTCGAAGGATGGCTTGGTGAAGGAAAAAACATAGCCTCGCAGAAGGTAAGAAGGCCCGGATTTGAAAAAGATTATTACTCCAGGGTGCAGTCTACCGGGCTTTATCGTGGCGGACTGGTAAACATGTACCACGGGTTCGACCAGCCCGGAAGGTTCGACAGGCAGGAATTGCGCCTGCTGTTCGAAAGGGGGGATGTAACCTTGCAAGAATGGGTCCCTGTAAGGGCCCAAATAAATGCCCTGGTGAATAGAAAAGAGCAGGAACAACTTGTAAATTTGTTTCCGGGCGCAGAAATGACAGTCGTAGAAAAATATCATGGTACAGACAGATCCTGCAGGGGTAATTTCAGGGAATATGAGGTGGATGCCCGGGTAAGGCTGGAATATGGAAAAAACGCGCAGAAAGAAGCTATTTACAGGCAGATCCTGCGTGACATGGTCAACGATCAGCTTAAATGGATCAATGACCCCGGTCATAAGCGTATCATAACGGGAAAAAACGGTGTGAATTCACTGAAAATGGCCTGGGAAGCTGAAAAGAATGCACAACACATTTAGCAGATGAGCCGACTGAAAAAGGGATACCTGCCATACCTGATGGTTTCGCCATACCTGGCACACCTGCTGGTGTTCACAACCTTTCCTGTTGTGTTCTCCATTGTGCTCACCTTTTTCAACTGGAATATCATCAGCCCGATGGAGTGGAACGGGCTTGGCAACTGGAAACAGATCCTCAATGACCGGCTTTTCTGGAAATCAATCCTGAATACCCTTAAATTCCTTGCTGTTCATATTCCGCTGCAGATAGTCATCGCGCTGGCCCTCGCCGAAATTCTCAACCAGAAGATCAGGTTCAGGGGCTTTTTCAGGGCGGCATTTTTCATGCCCGTGGTGGTGTCGGGGGTTGTGGTAACCATCATGTGGCAGCAGTTGCTTGGTTTCGAAAGCGGGGTCATAAACCGCATGCTTGTGTCAGTAGGATTGGGAAAGGTCGGCTGGCTGATCAACCCCGAAATTGCCATGATCTCCATAGCCCTTATGGCAACCTGGAAAAATGTGGGGCTCTATGTGATCCTTTTCCTGGTCGGGTTGCAGACAGTGCCGAAACAATATTATGAAGCAGCCGACCTGGAAGGCGCCTCCCACTGGCAGAAGTTCACCAGGATTACCATACCGATGATCAACCCCACGATATTCATGGTAGTCGTATTGTCAACCCTGGGAGGTTTTTCGCTGTTCATCGAACCCTATATCATGACCGGCGGAGGCCCGCTCAATTCGACCCTTTCGGCGGTCCTCTACATCTATAAGGAAGCATTCGAATATTACCATATGGGTTATGCGGCCACCCTGGGATTGTTCTTTGCCCTCATGATCATGTTCGTTATTGTGGTTCAGAAAAGGTTTATTGAGAAAGAAAGAACCGATTGATGAAGATAGTGAAGAAAATAACCATGTACTTTCTGCTCACCGTGGCGGCACTGAGCTTTGTCTATCCGTTCTATTGGATGATCGTTGCCTCTTTCACTCCTGAGGAATATATTGGCAGCCTAATTCTTATTCCACCCGAGTTGACTTTAGGGAATTTTGCATCCATGTTTTCCAAAATACCTATCGAAAGGGCGCTTTTGAACAGTGTGATAGTTTCGGTGATCAACACCGGCATGACTTTGGTGTTTTCGTCAATGGTAGGTTACGCTCTTTCCAGGATGCGGTTCAAAGGTCGTAACGCCATCTTCATCATTCTTATCTTCACCATGTCACTGCCCTTCCAGATCACACTGATACCGAATTACATACTCATGGTCGAGTTCGGATGGATCGACACCTACCTGAGCCTAACCATACCTTTCCTGGTGAATGCGTTGGGCATTATTATGTTCCGCCAGGCATTCAGGAGCATCCCGCAGGCCCTCATCGATGCTGCGCGCATTGACGGGTGTGGCGAGCTGAGGATCGTTTTCACCATTCTCTGGCCAAACATAAAACCGACGATAATCACCGTAGCCATACTGGTTTTCATGGCAACCTGGAATGAGGTGCTGTGGCCTCTCATTGTAATTCGGGAAGAAAACCTGATGACGCTGCCGCAGATGGTTACGTTGTTCGCGGTGGGCGGCAGGGCCGAAGCACAACTCGGGGTCAAGCTGGCATCAGCCGTATTCCTTGCCACACCCATCATAATAGCTTATTCAGTATTCCAGAAGTACTTCATCCAGAGTATGGCTACCAGCGGACTTAAAGATTAGGAGAAGAATTAAATGATACATAAAAGCGACATAATACTTGAGGCCGACCAGAACAGGGTGATCCTTCAACCGATGTTCTACCCCGGCTCCGATCGTGTCGAGAGGATCGTGACACGGGTTGTTGGAATGAATGAAGAGCAGGTCGACAAAATGCTGGATGAGGCCCGCAGGAAGTTTTCCCACAGGCACAAACATTTTGAAAGAATCCTGGCAGAACATTTTGACCTGGTGGCACCAGGATCGAAAGCAGCCTCAAAACTCAGTAAAAAACAACGACTTTTAACGGGCGCTCTGCTGAGCATGGAATACACCTTCCAGGCTGCCGCCCTCTTCAACCCTTCCATGACGCACCATCCCGACCAGTCGGGGTTGAATGAAGGACAGATCCGTTTCGTAATGAGCTTAAGGGCAACCGGGGAAGGCCATCTTTCAAGTATTGTTTTCAGGTCAGGAATTCTGAATGATGACGGTTCCATAGAACTAAACCCCCTCACTCCCTACCAGGTGCTTGGGAAATACACACCTCTTCATGACCGTGATGAAGAGTACGATCTTGAATTCGATGAGGATTCTGTCCTCGAAGAAAGAGTGGTCTTTCCGAATACGGATATAGAAAGTCGTGGTATGGAGGACCTGAGGCTTGTCTGGTTCAATGACGGGGATGGGGGACGTTACCTGGGCACTTACACTGCCTGGAACGGAATGAAGATCCAGTCGAGGATCCTTGAAACGAATGATTTCAGAACCTTCAGGATAAGATCTCTGAAAGGTAAGTCGGCCAGCGATAAGGGCATGGCAATTTTTCCTGAAAGGATCAATGGAAACTATGCGATCATTTCCAGGCAGGGGGGTGAAAATATTTCCATCATGTTCTCCGATGACCTTTATCAATGGGATGAGCATGAATTATTGATGGAACCGGAGTATCCTTTCGAGATGGCCCAGTTGGGTAATTGCGGGGCCCCGGTCAAAACAGATGAGGGCTGGCTGCTGCTGACCCATGGGGTTGGCGCTGTGAGGGAATATACAATAAGCGCCGTTTTGCTCGACCTTGATGACCCCCGTAAGGTAAGGGCCAGGCTGAAAGAGCCCCTCATTAAAGCAGAAGGGAAGGACCGGGAAGGATACGTTCCCAATGTGGTATACTCCTGCGGAGGGATGCTTCACGGCGACAAGTTCTTCATTCCGTATGCTATGTCAGACTCGCGTTGCGGGTTTGCCTGGACAGACACCAAACATCTTTTAAAAGAGTTATTGAAATGAAATTGAACATATATTTAGCAGCCATTTTATTGTTTTTCCTTGCCGGTTGTAAGGAGGAATACCGGGAGAGCAAGCCGTTGCTATGCAGCGGGCTTAACATGGAACACCTGAATCACCTGTATACCGACATTGAGCTGGAGGACGGCACGCAGGCAGGCATTATTCACATTTACAGCGAGTACCCCGATTATCATTATGAAATAGAACCAAACGAAGGGTATACCTGCGTGGATGATGTGGCGCGAGCTGTGGTATTCCTTTGCGGATGTGATTCTGCCGGTGATATGGATAATAACTCCGTGGCACTCGACAAAATGATGAACTTCATATTGCACATGCAATCAGACAACGGTTACTTCCACAACTTCATCTGGCATGATGGAAGCATCAACCGGACTTACAGGACCTCCCTCGCCCGCCCCGACTGGTGGTCGTGGAGGGCCTTCTGGGCAATGGAAAGCTACGCCCTGATAAGTGAAGATAATGCTGCGATGATCAGCAGCGCATCAGGTAAACTGGCAGAAAAGATCTTCAGCGACCTCATGACCGATGAACAGGAGACCGTTGAAATGGATGGGTTGAGCGTGCCTCAGTGGCTGCCCTGGGAATCTGCTTCCGACCAGGCGGGAGTGCTTATGCTCGCCCTGAATATGTATTATGAAAGAACAAATGATGAACGCGCCCCAAAAATGATACGCCAGCTTGCCGAAGGTATCCTTATGATGCAGGCAGGGGGCAGCGGCAATTTTCCTTACGGTGCCTTTATGAGCTGGAACAACCTCTGGCATGCCTACGGCAACATCCAGGCCTTTGCATTGATGAAAGCCGGAATCACATTAGGAGAACAGGAGTATATCGACAGGGCCCTTGTAGAGGTTGACAACTTCTATCACTGGCTTATCAGCCGTGATTATCTCAGCAATTTTTCCCTGTCAAAGGAGGAAAATAACTACAAGTTTATCCAGGAGCAGAAATTCCCACAGATATCCTATGGATTCAGGCCCATGGTATTTGCCTGCCTCGAAGCATACCGGATAACCGGAAAGCAATGGTATCTCAATACGGCAAAACAGATTGCTTCCTGGTATGCAGGAAGGAATGCAGCGGATGAGATCATCTACGATCCTTCCACCGGAAGGTGTTTTGATGCCATTAATGCTCCTGATGATATTAACCGTAATTCCGGGGCGGAGTCTACGATTGAAGCCTTGCTGGCATTGCAGGCATTGGAAAAGGCAGGTATAACATTGAAGGAAATATATGATCGCGGGGAAGGAAATCAATAGGGACGGGTTGATCTATATGGTGAACTTAAGCAGGCCTGTTGCCAGGTATGAAGGAAACCCGTTGCTCACTGCCAGGCAGATCAACAATGTCTGGAAGAGCCCTTCCATGCAGGTATTGACCGTGCATAATGCCGGCATAGCTGAATTTGAAGGCAACACTGTAATGCTGTTCAGGAGCCATTTACGCAACGGGATCTCGGTCATCGGGAAAGCAACCAGTAAAAACGGGATTACCGGCTGGGATATCGAAGAAAGCCCGGCACTCAAGCCATGTGGTGAAACAGACCTCTATGCGGCAGGGTGCGAGCCCGTAAAACAGATCGAAAGGGAGGCCGGCGGAGTGGAAGATCCCCGCATCAGTAAGATAGGCAAGAAATATTTTATTACCTACAGCGCTTATCATGGCACCGAAGAAGACAGGGTCAGGGTATGCCTTGCGGTAACGGAGAACTTCAGGGAATATGTCCGGTATGGCCCCGTCCTTGACCGTGATATGAGGAATGTTGTTATTTTTCCTGAAGAGATAAACGGATACTATTATTCGTTGATGCGGCCCAATGACGACCCTTCATCAGGTCATAGAGGCGGGATTTTCAAAGAGATCAAACTAGCCTTTACCACTTCGCCGGAGTCAGGTGAATGGATCCTGGGTGAGCAACCGGTAATGCGGCAAAAGGGAGGCCCGAGCCCGTTCCAGCAAAAAATAGGCCCCGGCGCCCCGCCAATAAAGACAAAGTACGGATGGATCGGCATTTTTCACGGGGTCCGTTCTACAATGGATGGCAACCCATACGTGTTGGGAGTGGCCCTGCATGATCCCTCTGACCCCTCAAAGGTGAAGGTTTCTTCAATACCGGTCCTGTTCCCGTCGAAAGCCGATTGCAGGGTGAAAGAAGAAGATTACGTTCACGTCCCGCAGGTAGTGTTCACCTGCGGCGCCATAAGGGAAGCTGATGGAACCATAAGGGTATACTACGGGGGCAATGATACGGTCATGAACGTGGGCTTCACCCATGAAGACATCCTGGCAGCGCTTTGCATGGAATATCCCCAGGACCCATTGAGCGGACAACCCTTGTATAAAATCTGAATTATGAAGGAAATAAAAGACTGGATCATATTTTCACCGGATGACATAGACCTCTCTGAATCCCCTCTGAGAGCCGGGATAGATGCAGGAACCTGCGTGCTGGGCGCCTTCAACCCTGCTATGACGACACTCCCGAGCGGCAATCTTTTGTTGATGGTGCGGGTGGCTGAAGCACTTTCAGAGCCGGTTGCCGGTGATGAAATAAGCGCCATAAGGTGGGAAAAAGGTCGTTACCTGACCGATGCTTATCCGCTTGAAGAAGTTGTTACCGACGATCCCAGGAAGTTCACCATTAAGAAATATGAACCTAACATTGTTTATGCACTTACTTCCCTGTCGTGGCTCCTGCCGGTAGAGATCACCCCTGACGGAAGGGAGGTTTTGAAGGTCCACTATGATAAGGCCATTGCCCCCGACCGGACCAGCCAGGAGTATGGCATTGAGGATGCGCGCATCAGCCGGATCAACGGGAAGTACTATATGACCACATGCACTGTGAGCTCTGAAAGGCATGGGACAACCTTGTTTGTCAGCGACGACGGGCTTAACTACACTTTTGCCGGGATCATCCTGGACCATCAGAATAAAGATATGCTGCTTTTCGAGGGAAAAGCCGGAGATAAATATTATGCGCTGACCCGTCCTCTTGGATCACTCTACTTTGCGACGGGAAAAGGTTCAGAATGGCTTCCGGGCCCTTCGATCAACCTGGCGACCTCACCCAACCTGCTACACTGGAAACCTTTCGATAAGCCGTTTATCAGGGCAGGCAGGCATTCCGGGTTCGGGAACCGGATCGGGGGCGGCACACCGCCCATCCTAACTGACAAAGGCTGGCTGATGCTTTACCATGGTGTGGAAAACAAAGGAAAGGTCGGGATCTACCGGACCTATTGGGCAATGCTCGACAAAGAGGAACCCTGGAAAATCATTGAGTACGAAGATAAAGAGGCAATCCTGGAGGCTAAAGAAGAGCTCACATCCGGCATGAAAGAAAAGATATACCTGGAGGATGTTGTTTTTACAACAGGAATAGTTGAAAATGACGGGCATTTCCTCGTGGCTTCCGGTGAGCTCGACCTTGCCTGCAGGATGTCAAGTATACCGAAAGATATTTTTGGTCTGTGATAAAGAATTGATCTATGGCTGAAGTTAAAGTACAGAACGTAAGCAAGACCTTCGACGGAAAAGTTCAGGTGATCAGGGATATGAGCTTTGAAGTCCGCGACAAGGAATTTGTTGTATTGGTAGGTCCTTCCGGATGCGGGAAATCAACTATGCTCAGAATGATTGCCGGACTGGAAACCATTTCAGGAGGTGACATCCATATTGGGGGAACCAGGGTGAACGACCTGTTGCCTAAAGACAGGGACATCGCCATGGTGTTTCAGAATTATGCGCTTTACCCTCACATGACTGTTTACCAGAATATGGCTTTCGGTTTGAAGATCCAGAAGGTGAAGAAGAAGGAAATAGACGAGCGGGTGCGAGAGGCAGCTGAGATACTTGAAATATCACACCTGCTGGAACGCAAGCCTGCAGCTATGTCGGGAGGACAGAGGCAGAGGGTTGCCATCGGCAGGGCCATTGTGCGAAAACCAAAGGTTTTCTTATTTGATGAGCCTCTCAGCAACCTGGATGCCAAGCTCAGGGTGCAGATGAGGATAGAGCTTCAGAACCTGCACCAGAAAATTAGATCGACCATGATCTACGTTACCCATGACCAGACCGAGGCAATGACACTGGGCGACAGGATAGTGGTGTTGAAAGACGGGGATATCATGCAGGTGGGAACCCCAATGGAATTGTACCAGCAGCCTCAGAATCTCTTTGTAGCGGGCTTCATAGGGTCACCCCCCATCAATCTTTTAAGGGGTAAGATCACAGGAGAGAATTCTTTCATTGATCCGCAAGGGAATACAGTTCTATATCTGGATGATGAGGTGGTTTCGCGCTTGAAAGAGTATAAAGAAAAAGACATCCACATGGGCATCCGCCCGGAGAATATTTTTGAAAAGCCTTCCGGTGAAGATGATAATTATTGTAAGATACCGGCCAAAATAACCGGGATCGAGCATATGGGCAGCGAGATATTTTTGTATGCAGATTCAGGCAATAACCGGATTGTGGCGCGCCTGCCGGCCGACAGCCAACTGGAGCCGGGAAGGGAGATTGGACTTTATTTCAAAATTGAGAAGGCCCTCTTCTTTGATTCAGCAACCGAGCAGCGGATCAAGTGATCAGAGCCCTTCAAGCCTTATGTTGACTGCTTCGGCCGCGTCCCTGACTGCTTTTTCAGGGTCTTTCCTTCCATAGATCACACAGCTTTCGTACTCCTGGGATATAATGTCCATCACCTCTACAATATGAGGATGATTATCCACTCCTTTTATATGATCTGCCTGCTTTGCGAAGGGCTCCATTTTGGGGTTTTCTTCAAGGAATTTCTCGAAATAGGGATCATCAGAAATATTTTTTCTTCTCGGGAACTGGCCGGTGGTTCTAAGTAAGGCGAGGTCTCCTTTTTTGTCAAGGAATGTTTTCAGGAATTCCCACGCTGTCAGTACGTCAGGACAAGTATTGAAGATCACAATATTCTTCGGGTCGCCATAGGTATAGATAGGGCTGTCCTTTTCTTCAGGCACCATCATGGGGAGGAACCCGTATTCCAATCCTTCAGGCTTGAATTTTTCGAGATAAGGAACCTGCCAGGGTCCTGTAAAGAGGGTTGCTGATTTCTGCATCACGAAAGGATCCTGCGAACTGGTCATTTGTTGCCGTGAAAAATACCCGTTGTCATAGAGTTTGCTGAGAAAAGAAAAAACGGCAACAGCGTGTTCATTGTTAAATGCGGCCCGGTCGTTTTTGATCAAAGATCCGCCGTTGCTGGCTGCCAGGTAAAGAGGATAGAAGTTGAACAGCCTCTGGTACCAGATCGGTTTTACCGAAGTATATCCGATCCACCTGTCGTAATAGCCATCTCCGTCGGTATCGGCGGTGATGCGGCTCGCTGCCTCGAGATATTCTGAATAGGTTCCGGGTAATTTACCGTTGTTGACTTCTTCAAAGATACCGGCATTGTAAAGGGTCATTATCGGGTTTACCTTCCAGGGCACCTGGTAAATATGCCCGTCAAGCGAGGTAATCTCTTCCATTACTCCGGGGGGGCATCTTTCCTGTATCAATTCAATGAAACCCGGGAGAGTATCCAGTCTCACCAGCACTCCTGCCTGGGCATACATTTCTACGGTTCCCTGCCACATATTGGCATAAATGGCCGGCGTTGTGCCGCCCACCACGGAAGCCAGGATGATCTCCTCGCTCGACTGACCCTCGGGTATGGGCTGGAACCTTATCGGCTTTTCGGGGTTACGTTCGTTCCATGAATTGATCTTTTCAGAAACATAGGTAATCTCCTGGGCGTTGTTCGACGACCAGAAAAGCATTTCGCCATCCCTTTTGCCACGACCGCACGAAATGGCAAGCAACGAAAACAAAGTAATGATGATAAGAATTGGCCAGGGTTTCATGATTGCCTCTTTCCTTCAAAGATAGAAAGAAAAAAGCCTCCGTCTTTCGCAAAACGGAGGCTTTGTCATTACAGCTATCGAACTTTATTCAATAGTGGTGTTAGCTTCATATTCATGCAGCGAAGTAACCTGCGCATCAGTGAGAACAGTGTTGTAGATGCGCATATCGTCAAGATACCCTTTGAAGTATCCGAGCCATTCTTCCCACTGGTGGAGATCGTCATCGAAATCATCGGTGGCAAGTGCCTGGCCGATGCAGAGATCGATGCCGTCGTGAGGTGCTATGAAATCACCTGAGGGGAAGTCATCCCATTCCTGGACTTTCACACCATCGATGTAGAATATCATTTTTCCTTTGGTGTAAGTCATAACCACATGATACCAGGTATCAAGCTCAAGGATACCTGTATTGCTGTCCTTGTCAATATAAGCTTCATCGCCGGTTGCATCATCAGTGATGTGTGCGGTGAAGAAAGGCTTATTTGCATCCTGGACCTGGAATTTCCAGGTATGCCAGATGTCGTTTGAGATGAAGTAGTTGTGCGCCCAGGTTTCGTAGAGGTTCATCCATACCGAAATAGTAAGGTCTGTTGGCCTGAAATCAGGGCTGTTTGGAACAACAATATTACCACCGTCCTGGAACATGTAGCAATAATCGGCATTGCCGTGCCTGTCTTCAGCCAGTGCCGGCATTCCGCTTCCCCATTCAGGGTGGCCTGCACTAACAGTACCATCGTGCCCGTTGCCTGAAGCATCTGTCGCATCACCATTGAATGTCCAGTGTGCGACAAGAGCACCGGGTGCCACATCTGTGATCTTTTGCTCTTCGAATGTTGCCATAGCTTCATCGAGTGCAACCACTGCGTTGTCAAGTTCTGTCTGCGTTACGCATTCCTTGTCGCGAACCGCCTGGGCAAGGTCAATGGCTGCCTGCAAATCTGCCTTGGCTCCTGCCAGGTATTCACCGGGGTTTGTGCCTTCAACGGCAGCATCATGCATGGCCTGGGCCTCTGTGATCGTTGCGTCAAGTTCTGTGTAATTCACTTCCGGACACTCTTCTTCTTCGTCTTTGTTACAGCCTGAAATTAATAAGGCTGCGCTCAGTGGGATAATCAATGCCCACATTAAAATTGTTTTCTTTTTCATACGTAATTCTTGTTTTAGATTAATAATGGTAATGGTTTCTATAATTTGACCGTAAATATATTACAGTTCACTGTTAGTATCAAGTTCACTCTGAGGGATCGGGAAATTCCTGTGCGTTGAATAATTGAAATTTTCCTTATCCTCGAATGCTTCATTTGCGTAAGTTTCTCCGTACCTTATAATATCGAAATACCTGTGGAACTCAAATCCCAGCTCCACCCTTCTTTCGTGCCTGATAGCCTCCCTTAACGACATCTGGGTGCTGCCCGTAACGTTTGGGAGCAGGCCATCGGGGATTGTTCCGTATCCCGGCAGATCCGGGTCATAAAGGTATGATTCCCTGGCCCTTTGCCTTACGGTGTTCAGGTATATTTCAGCCTCTGCTGTCTTTCCCTGTTCATTCAACGCTTCAGCAAGCATCAGCAGCACATCCGAATACCTCAGGAAAATATAGTGCAATTCGCCCTCGGCTTTCAGCTCTTTTGGCACCTCTGCCAGGGGCTGCAGGTATTTTTTCTGTAGGTAGCCGGTTGGTGACCACTCAGGATCGAACATCACCCCTTCGTCCAGCCAGGGTTGGCCTTCCCTTCCCACTGTATAATCAAGACGGGGGTCATACACATCTTCCGCTGTTTTTTCAAATTCATCCACAAAGTCCTGTGTAGGAACGTTAAACCCATAGCCATTATTGGCTCGTGGTGCAAACCACTGGTTCAGCCTGTTGGCCAGCATGGGGTCCTGGCCCCCAAGATGCCTTACGGCAAAGATCACTTCCGGGTTGTCTTTTGTGGCTGCGGTAAAATTATCTTTATAGACAAGAGCAAGATTATGCAACCCGCTGTTGACTACCTCCAGCGCCGCATCCTCCGCCAGTTCCCACTGTTCTGTAAACAGGTATGCCCTGGCCAGGAAGGCATGGGCAGCCATGCCGGTTGCCCTTCCGAGCTCACCCCCTGAATAACTGTCCGGTAACAATGAGCCCGCTTCGGTAAGGTCGGGGATGATTACCTGCGACCATACTTCACTTGCCGGGGTGGCCGGCCTCTGCAGCTCTTCCGGAGTGGGGGTGGTTGTGTGGACAGGGATATCACCGAAAATATTGACAAGCCAGTAGTAATAATAGGCCCTCAGGAACCTGGCTTCCCCTTTGATCTGGCTTCTCCTTTCAGGGTCCATATCGATTCCGTCGATATTGTCGAGCAGCTTGTTGGCCCTGGCAACGCCTTCGTAATAGATTTCCCATACGGTTTCGAGGTTCCCGTTATCGGTGAGGATATTGAAATTATCGATCAGGCCAATGTCTGCCTGGTCTCCGGGGATACCCCCTTTGGCAGCGTCATCCGAGGCAACGTCGCCAAACACCCAGATACGGTTGTCGGCATTGGAAAAGGACAATACATTGTAAACCCCTGTCAGTGCCAGTTCGGCATCATCGGAGGTCTGAAAGAACTGCTGGTCTGACCGCTGGCCTCTCAGGTCCTCGTCAAGGAATTTCTTGCATCCCGAAGTGAAAACAACCATTACGGCCACTAAAACGATCTGTATTATGTTTATATTCTTCATCTCAGTCATTGTTTTCAATTAGAACTGAATATTGAAACCTAATGTGTAGATCCTTGGCAGCGGATAAGTTCCCCAGTCGATCCCGGCTGCCAGGTCGGCATTCTGTACATTTTCAGAATTGAGGTTGTCGCTCTCGTACATTTCAGGGTCAAGTCCCGGGTATTTGGTAATAGTGATCAGGTTCTGGACACTCAGGTATACCCTCATCGATTTCACCGATGAGTTTTCCCTGAGATTGAAATTGTAGCCCAGTGTGAGGTTTTTCAGCCTCAGGTAGGATCCCGGCTCAAGGAACCTGGTGGAGGGCTTTTTGTTGTTGGCGGCTCCTGTCCAGGAGGCCCTGGGGTGTTCATTGGTACTGCCTTCACCGGTCCACCGGTTATCATAGAACCTCCTGGTTACGTTGAACCCCCTGTAAAAGCCCTCTATGTCGTGGTTAACCTGCATGTAAATGTCGTTACCCGCCATGCCCTGGAAAAACACTGAAAGATCAAAGCCTTTGTAAGAGGCATTGGCGGTAAGTCCGTACATATATTTCGGGATGGCGCTCCCAACATGAGTACGGTCGTTTTCATCGATCGTGCCATCCCCGTTCTGATCAACGAACTTCACATCCCCGGGTTCAATGTCAGGGCCCTGGTATGCATGGGTGAAAATGTCAAGGGAGTTCTGGTATATGCCTGCCATTTCGTAGATATAAAAAGAACCTATTGGGTGGCCTTCTTCGGTCAGGGTAGCAAAGACCCCGTTATCAATCCGGCCTGCCGCTATCGGCCTGCCGTTGCTCAATGAAAGCACTTCATTGTGCAGAGTGGAGAAGTTGCCCCCCACTTCATACCTGAAATCACCCTTGATTTCCCTCCAGAAAAGCTCTATTTCAAGTCCCCTGTTCAAGACCTCACCTGCGTTAACGAATGGAGGTTCGGCACTCCCTCCACTGGGTGGCAGAGGCACAGGGATCAGCATGTCGGTAGTGTACCTCCAGTAATAATCGGTGATGAAAGTGAGCCTGTCGTCGAAGAAGGCCAGGTCGAGACCAATATCATAGGTAGTGGTGGTTTCCCAGGTTGTGCTGCGGTTGCCAAGGGAAGAAACAGCATAGCCATAATTCAGGTTGTTGTTGAACGGGTAGTTGTAACCATCGGTAACTATCGAGAGGTAATTATAAAGGCCGATCTCCTGGTTCCCGGTTTGCCCGATGCTGGCCCTGAGCTTGAACTGGTTCAGCCAATCCAGGTCACTCAGGAATGCTTCGTTGTGGATGTTCCATCCGAGAGATCCAGAGTAGAACGCACCCCACCGGTTATCTTCTGCAAACCTGGAGGAGCCGTCGACCCTGACTACACCTTCTATCAGGTAGCGGCTGTTGTAATTGTAATTCAGCCTGGCAAAGCCCGATAACAGCGACCAGCCGTTTGCATTTTCCGTTACCCCTTTGTTCAGGGCAAGCCCGTTGCCAAGGTAACGCATGCTGGGCGACTGGTCAGGGAAATCCCTGTCGGTCCCCACATGTTCGCTGAACTGGTTCTTTATGGCCTCAAAACCCAGCAGCGCGTTCACGTTGTGTTTTTGGTTGAACGTTTTCACGTAGTTCAACGTATTGCTCCAGTTATAGGTAAAGCCAACGCCTGTTCCGCGCGACATGGTGTTGGGGCTGTTGATCCTGCCGTCGGTTCCCCAGTTCTCGTTGAAGCGCTTTTCATCGGCTATGGTAAGGTCGATACCAAGGTCGGACTTGAATTTGAGGTCTTTCAGAATGGTGAATTCGGCAAAGAAATTCCCGAAAATCCGGTAGGTTTTTTGGGTCCAGTCAAACTTTTCCGCAAGGCCAACAGGGTTATAACCATCGCCGAACCAGGTGTTCAGCTT
The DNA here is from genome assembly GCA_964567785.1 of uncultured Bacteroidales bacterium. Taxonomy (GTDB): domain Bacteria; phylum Bacteroidota; class Bacteroidia; order Bacteroidales; family JAGOPY01; genus CAZMOK01. The sequence continues at coordinate 14,679 of CAZMOK010000049.1, forward strand.
GGCCCTCGGATAACCCTCGAACATAGGCAGGTCGGAATAGCTTCCGTCATCCTCATAAACGGGTATAGGAGGGCTGCGGAAAAAAGCATACCTGATAACGCTGCCACCGTTGCCACCGTATCCGTCACCCGATCCACCTATTAAATCCTGGTCGGTGTAGGAAATGTTCATGTTCGTACCCACTCTTACCCATGGAGCAAGTTCACTTGAAATACTGGTCTTGAAGTTTATCCTTTCATACGCCGAATTGAGTATGATCCCTTCCTGCTTCTGGTATCCGCCACCGAAATAATAGTTGGTGCGCTCATTCCCTCCGCTTACTGACAACTGATGGTTGTGTATGATCGCAGTGCGGAAGACCTCCGACAGCCAGTCGGTGTTGGCCAGTTGCGGCCTGATATCGCCGGGTATCGGGTCCCTCTCATCGGCTGCTGCCGCTTCATTGAAGATCTCGATGTATTCATCGGTATTGGCCATCGGGGTGAGGTAGCCGTGGGTCTGTATCCCGCCGTAAAAGTTGTAGCTGAATGAAGGGATCCCCTTTTCACCTCGTTTTGTCTTGATGATAATGACCCCGTTACCGGCCCTGGCTCCGTAGATGGCCGCCGAGGCGGCATCTTTGAGTACAGTCATCGATTCTATGTCTTCCGTGTTGATGATCCCGGTAATGTCTTTGGTGGGGACACCGTCGACTATGTAAAGCGGGTCGTTGTTATTGATCGTACCAATACCCCTGATCCTCACCTTTACGCTCTCGCCCGGTTGCCCGGTGGTGTTGCTGATCTGCACACCCGATGCCTTCCCCTGCAGGGCCTGATCGATCCGGGTAACCGGAAGGGTGGTTATCTCGTTGGGTTTGATGGTTGATACAGCGCCTGTTACATCGCTTTTACGCTGGACTCCGTAACCCACCACCACAAACTCTTCAAGCGTGGAAATATCCTCTCTCAGCACTATATCAAAAACGAAAGTTTCCCCGGGCTCATTCGGTATACGCTTTTTCACTGTTTTGAAACCCACATAGGAGTATACTATGGTTGATGAATCGCCTGTCATCTCATCCTCCGGAATGATCAGGTTATACTTTCCCTCAAAATCGGAAATGGTTCCCACAGTGGTGTTTTCAAGATAGACTGAAACCCCCGGCAGGGAAGAGCCTGTTTCATCGTTGATCACCCCTTTGACCACTATCTCCGACATTGCTGAAACGGAAATCAGCAGAAAAAAGAGGCAGATCAACCCTTGATATAAAATCTTTTTCATAAGTTCTTCAGATTATGAAGTGAACCTTAATATCTCAAGTTTAACTGATATTTGGCCTTAAATGAATTTGAGAATATCCAGTGATTTTTCTTGGTTTAAATAATCCTCGCAGATCAAAGTTATTAAAATTACTCACATCTGGCAATGGGTTACATATTTAATGTGGTTATTGATGGCTGAATATTTGGTTTCTGTAACAATTATTCTTTTTCCGGTTATCAATGAATTATATTTATCTTTCTCGAAATCAATTTATTATCAGTTTTTAAGATGACCAGGTAAATACCTTCGGGCAAACCGGCTGTGTGTATTGAAAAACTGTTCCTGCCGTTTTTTATGATCCTTATTTTCTCTTTGTACAGTGTTGAACCTCCTGATGAGTAAAAAATGAGCTGTGCATTCAGGGTATTTTGAGAATGGATACTTATTGACACCCTATCCGAAGCCGGATTGGGGAAAACCAGCATGAGGGGTTCTTTCACGGTATTTTCACTTACGGAATAATACTCGTTTTCATAGATCTCGGCCACTTTATCTGGTGTTATCCCGTAGTTGTAGATCTTGAGTTTGTCAAGGTTTCCTTCGAAGTCAAAACCTGACTGGTCGGGCAACGACTGCCCCAGGACGAGATCATAGGCCGTCTCATTTATCTGCCCGCTGAATGTGGAGAAAGCATCCAGCACACCGTCGATATAAACCTGGCAGAAACTTCCATCGTAAATTCCGGCAATGTGGTACCACCTGCCTGTTTCCAGGAAGCTCTCTGAATCAAGGTCTACGATACCATTCTCCCCGTTTATGGTCAGCCTCAGTTTTTCCTCTGTAAGGGATGTTTTCCATCTCGTGGTCCAGTTTCCGTGCGAAACAGGATACGATTCCCTGTCGAAGAACTGGTCTATATAGATCCAGTAGGCTATGGTAAGGCCTTCGCTGAAATTGAGTTCATCAGTGTTCGGTACCACTACCTTGCTGTTTGAGAAGGGCAGGGAAAGGGCTTTGCTGTCATTGCCATGAAAATCTTCTGTATAGTCGATGGCTGTCGGGGCTCCGTGATGTCCGTAACCGCTGTTGTCGAGGAGGTTGCCATTGAATTCGTAACTCGCTACCAGCTCGCCGCTCTGATTGGTGGAGGGGTCTTTCACGAGTATGGTAAGGACTCCTGTTTCAGTAAGTCCTGATGTGTCTTCAACGGTACAGGTAATTTCGTATTCTCCCTGCTGTCCGGGGGCGGTGAATATGGCAATGCTATCGTTCCCTCCTATGGTGCCCCCGTTGGAAGCCCATTCAAAAAACAGCGGTTCTTCGTCAGGGTCGGTTGCCGTACAGGTTATTGCCGTTGTATCACCCATCTCAATATACCTTCTGTTGGCCCTGATATCAATTATCTCAGGAGGGTAGTTGATGAACTCGACAATTTCGACTGTCAGGGAATCCACAGACTTCAAACCACCTTCATCTTCCACGGTACATACAAAGGTTACCGGACCGGTCTGCTGCGGGGCGGTATAGGTTATCTGGCCGGCTGTGCCTATTATTGCTTCATTGAGTGTCCATAAATAATCCAGGTCTGAAGTTTCTTTGTCTTCCGAAGCACAGTAAAGGTCGATCGCGGATCCGGTTTCGAACACCGTATCGGACGAAGCCACAGCCTTGATCCTTGGGGGGAAATTTTCCACGGCCATTCCGGAGCTGAAATCAATAACGATATCATTTACGAGGGCCTTGTCAAGTTCATATTCAAGGGTGGCCCCTGCCGGGATGAGCACAGCCAGCAACGGGCTGTCGGCATTTATTGAAATTGCTGTGTTACCCGAAATGTTGGTGGCGATCACCTGGTTGGAGATGGCATCGTACAGGTCGAAGCTCCCTGCAGGGAATTCTGCGGTAACAGTCTTGCCTTCATTGTATGGATTATAGAACAGCCAGGAAGGGTAGGCCTCGCTGCGGTAGTAGTCGGTCTTAAGAAGGTCGAGCTGAAGGATACCCTCCACATCAGTGGTTTTGACGATCCCGCCCAGGATCCCGACATGCGATGATCCGTACAGGCCCAGGTTGGTCTGGGCCCAGCCGCCGTTCATGGCATCGCCTGTTCCGAAAGGGCCTTCAGGGTACTCCCTGAGAGCTTCATAGGCAATTACCGAGTGGGGATCATAAAGGTTGGTCCAGTCTTCGTTGTCTTCCATATCATCGGGTAGGAAATCCGAATAATAAAGCCGGGTGGCATTGGCAACGTTGAGGGTCCACTTACCTATGGCCCGGGCAAAGCGGTTGTCGTAGCGGACCATGGGGACAAGCGCCCCTGCCTGTTCCGTCCCGTTCATGTTGAAGGCATACCCGGTATAGTTGACGCGGGCCTCACCTATCAACCCATGCACGTCGATGCCGCCCCAGGGTTCCACCACGGCACCCCACTGGCGCAGCGGGGTGATGTCGAAGCACCAGTTCACCAGTTTCTCAACGTTGTAGCCGGTGCCCAGCTCGGCATTCATGCTTGCTGCGGCGAAGGCGCCGTAGGGGAGCTGGATCTCATAGGCCGGGTTGGAGTCCCATCCGTCGAGGAATTCCAGGCACCATTCAGCCCCTTTGCGGTATTTTTCCTCGCCCGTGACCCGGTAGGCGTTGTAAAGGATCCATCCTATCGCACCTGCAGCTTCAGGCTCTTTTACGCCTGTTTCCAGCGGGGTCATGGTCGACAGTGAGAAAGCCCTGTAGTTCATGTAGGCTTCTTCCCAGGGGGCATCGTTGCCGCCCATGGCCTTCACGGCCTGCAGCCACCGATCGGCCACCGTGGTGAACTGAAAGTCAAAATCGCCTGTACCGGGATAAAGGTAATTGAGCTGGTAAAAGAACACGTTGGGCATGGTCTCGTACCACCAGTCGCCGCCTGAGCTGGCCACCGGGCCGTTGAGGTAGACATATTCTTCGGGCCTGTTGTTGAAGAATTCCTCGCACATCAGGGCCCAGTCATAGCCAAACTGGTTGCTTTTATCAATGCCCGAGAGCGTGGCACCGACCACGGCAGGGATGATGTTGATGGCTTCCCTTCCCGGAGGGCTGTTGGTGCCGACGTACGATTGTATGCCGAAGGAGGGGTGTCCGGGGTAGTTCACCGTATTCTGGACGATGGTGGTGAGCGGGAGGTGCTGGCCCGTTGCATCCAGGTCGAACACCAGGGAGTCATATTTTTGCGCCACCGTTTTCCAGTCGCGCATATCATAAGGTTGCGGCATGTTGGGCATCATTTCGATGCGGGGTATGTCGGTCTGCTGGCCGGTGGTGATGTTCTGGAAGAACAGGGCAATGGCAGCGATGGTTAATATTCTTTTCAGCATAGGGTATGATTTGGTACCACTAAGGTACGAAGAAAGCTGGTGATGGCGGCATGGAACAGCCCCTATCCCCCGGGGTCATGGATCATAGACGCTGGATCGGTTAACGTGGAGCCTGGAACAGGGAGTGAGGTTTACTCCGACTCTTAACACCAACAATCTATTTGTTGAAAAAAACTGCTCATCGGGCTGGTATTTTTTGGTTACAACTAGATTAATCTGTAAATATTTAGCCATGGATAAGACGGATACACTCATTATACCGGATGAGGTCATCATGAATAAGATATTGATTATAAGAGGTGTAAGGGTCATGATTGACAGCGACCTTGCAGAACTCTACGGTGTACCTACCAAAAGGTTGAATGAGCAGGTAAAACGGAATATCAAAAGGTTCCCGGAAGATTTTATGTTCCGGCTGACAAAAGATGAGAAAGAAGAGGTGGTCGCATTTTGCGACCACCTTCAGAAACTAAAATATTCCCCTGTCCTTCCTTATGCGTTTACGGAACACGGTGCAGTGATGCTTGCCAGTGTATTGAATTCGGAAAGGGCAATACAAATGAATATATTGGTAATCAGGGTATTTAACAAGATGCGAAAGATCCTTGAAGATCATCTGGAGATACTCAAGAGAATAGAGAAGATAGAAGAAAACGACAATGAACAGGACAAAAAGATATTGTTGATCTTTGAGTACCTGAAGCAGCTTGAGCAGGAGAAGCAGCAACAGGCTGACCAGGAAGGGAGGAGAAGGATAGGGTTTAAAAAATAGTACGCATAGTATGCATAGTATCAGAGTATCATAATGGCTCTGAAGGAGCCTCATTTGAATAACCACCTCTGTAAGGGGTGGAAAATCCCGCCACACAGGACCCCAGCCCCGGAGGGGCTGAACTTTTGGAATTCTTTCGATTATTGTGGTAACTTCGTATACAAGAACCAACACCTGGACCATATCATGATGCAGGAAGGGATTTTAAAGCGGATGCCTGACGGCAGCTTCCGGCCCGAGTATTTCATCAGGGACCACCTGGGCAGCGTGAGGGTATGCTATACAGACAACCCTGCCACTCCCACGCCCGATGTCCTGCAGGTAAACAACTACTATCCCTTTGGCATGTCCATGACCCCTTCCGAAGGAGA
>CAZMOK010000050.1:0-19739 GCA_964567785.1 uncultured Bacteroidales bacterium
GGTGATGTGGCCAATAAGATCGGGACACTGGAAAAAGCGGTTGTTGCAAAAGAATTCGGTGTTCCTTTCTATATTGCAGCGCCCCTTTCAACATTCGACCTGAATTGTGCTACCGGAAAAGACATCCCCATTGAGTTTCGCGATGAAGAAGAAGTATTGTACCAGTCGGGACCGGATGAAAAGGGTGAAACAAGAAGAGTCAGGACTGCCTCGCCCGGTTCGGGGGCGCTCAACCCCGCTTTCGATGTAACACCCGCATCTTTCATCTCAGGGATCATTACCGAAAAAGGGATCATATTCCATCCCGATTTGGAGGTGATCAGGGGATTCTTTTAAATGTATTTGCCCACAATGACTTAGAAGTGTAGCTTGTGGTAATCGAATGACTTGCTTGCCCTGATGTCGGTAATTATCCTTGCAACCCTCAGGAATATATCAAGGTTGCTCTTCCTGAACCACATGATAGCTTTCGATTTGCCGCGGCAGGCATCGGCAAATACCACCAGGAAACTGAAGTTATGCTGTACAAGCCACTGGTAAGCCTTGTCGCTGCCCTCAACAGCAGAGTCAAAAGCTGCATAATGGGCAAAGTTGTTCTCCATAAGCCATTTGTAAGCCTCTTCACTTCCGTTGATAGACCTTGAAAGTGCGGACAGCTCCGGATATCCATTGTTAAGCAGCCAGTCAAATATTTTTTTGTTACCTCTTATTGCCTCACCAAAGGCCAGAAGAATTTTAGGATCGTAATCGAGCATAATCCCGGATTTTTCACCCCATCAAAGCGTCTATTTTTTCGGCCAGCTTTCGGTCCTTATCAGTTACAACATCACCTGCATCGTGCGTCGAAAGCCTGATCTCAAGTTTGTTGTAAACATTGGACCATTCAGGGTGATGCTGCATTTTTTCCGCTTCAATGGCCACACGGGTCATAAAAGCGAACGCTTCGCTGAAGTCATTGAATTCAAATGATCTTACAAGTTGGTTGTTCTCTTCTTTCCACATAATCTTGCATTTACTAACCTAACGGATTCAACATAAAATTAGTTCAATAGAAATGAAAAACCAATAAGGCAGGAAAAAATCTTAATTTTGCCCCGACTTTTTAGTTAGATGATCACCATTGAAGAAATAAAAAAACCCATAGCCCCGTACCTCAGGGATTTCGAAAAGAAATTCGGTGATTCGATGAAAAGTTCTGTTCCTCTCCTCGACAGGGTGACGAGGTACCTGCTGAAGCGGAAAGGGAAACAGATGCGGCCTATGTTCGTGATGCTTTCGGCCAAACTTCACGGTGAGATCAATGAGTCGACATACAGGGCTGCTTCACTGGTTGAACTTCTTCATACGGCCACACTCGTTCACGACGATGTGGTGGATGATTCAAACGAAAGAAGAGGCTTCTTTTCCATCAACGCCTTGTGGAAGAACAAGATCGCCGTCCTTGTAGGTGATTACTTGTTATCCAAAGGCCTGTTGCTTTCAATTGAAGGCAAGGACTTTAAGCTGCTACAGATAGTTTCTGAAGCCGTGAAGCAGATGAGCGAAGGGGAACTGTTGCAAATAGAAAAAGCCCGCAGGCTTGATATAGAAGAATCTGTCTATTACGATATCATAACAAAGAAAACAGCTTCACTGATCGCTTCCTGCTGCGCCTGTGGTGCTGCTTCAGTGGGAATCGATGATGACAGGGTTGAAAATATGAGGCAGTTCGGAACAAAGGTCGGCATTGCTTTCCAGATCAAAGACGACCTTTTCGACTACGACCTGAACAATATGACAGGTAAGCCCAAAGGTATCGACATCAAGGAACAGAAAATGACCCTTCCCCTCATTTATACGCTCAATAATTCATCCCGCAGGGAGAAAAGAAAGATCATCAACGTAGTTAAAAACTACAACACTGATGCGGAGAGGGTAGGGGATGTGATCCAGACCGTTAACCGGAAAGGTGGGATCGAATATGCCAGGGAGCAAATGATCAGTTACCGTGATGAGGCTCTCAACCTGCTGAATACATTCCCTGGGAACGAAGCAAGGGAAAGCCTTGAAAAGCTTGTGATCTTTACAACTGAGCGAAATAAATGAAATGCCCTAACTTCTGGCCTTTTTCACGGTGAAGGCAAATGTAGTCCCAATCCCTATCTTGCTTCTTACATTGATCACCTGGTTGTGGGCTTCGATGATATGTTTCACTATGGCAAGTCCGAGCCCTGTACCCCCCTGTTCCCTTGAGCGGCCTTTGTCGGTGCGGTAGAACCTTTCGAATAGCCTGGGGATGTTTTCCTCTTCAATTCCGGCGCCGTTGTCGGTCACTTCCACAAGGATGTTCTCGTCCATGTCGAAAAAGCTGATCTTGGTCCTTCCCTTTTCAGTTGCACCGTATTTGATCGCATTATCGATGAGGTTGATCAGCACCTGCCTGATGCCCTTCTTATCGGCACTCACTACGATGGGCTTATCGTAATTTTTGGCGAAAAAGACCTCAGCGCCTCTTTTTCTTGCCTTGATTTCGAGGAAGTCAACAACGTCTTTGGTCAGGTCGGCAATATCGAAATCTGCAAAGCTCATTTTCAGCTCCCCAGATTCGAGCTTTGAAATGGCCTCAAGGTCTTCAATGATCGCAATCATCCTGTTTACGCTCTTCTCGGTCTTCATCAGGTATTCCCTGTTTATCTTGGCATCTTCTAGCCCTCCGTCGAGAAGCGTAAGCACATATCCCTGAATGTTGAATATGGGTGTTTTGAGTTCGTGAGAGACATTTCCGAGAAACTCGCGCCTGTACTTGGCCATCTCCTTGAGCTTTTTGATCTCCTCCTGCTGGTTTTGGCCCCATTCAAGCACCTGCCTGTTCACATCTTCAATACTCTCTTTTTGTTGTGATTGCATTTTTGCTTCTTTCTTTGTGGATTTCAGGTTATGAATGGTCTTATATATCAACCTGATCTTTTCATAAATGAACTTATCCAGCGTATAACGAAAAAGAAAATATGTGAAGAGGAAAAGGACTATATCGGAAATGACAAGGGCAATAAGATGGATACCAAAAAAGAAATAGCCCAGTGCTATGAAAATTATTGTATAAAAAAGAACTACAAAGAATGCGTTATACAACGCAAGGATCCTGGGGTTTGAGTAGTTCATCTTACAACAGTCGTCGATTTGCAGGCAAAATTAGACTAACTTTCAAATTTATAGCCCACACCCTTAACAGTTTTGATCTTTTTGGTTTTTAGCTTTTCTCTGATCTTACGGACATGCACATCTATTGTCCGGTCGCCCACAACAATTTTATGGCCCCATACATTGGCAAGGATCTCTTCCCTGGTGAAGACTTTGTTTGGCTTTGAAACCAACAAATTCAAAAGCTGGAACTCTTTTTTGGGAAGCAGGATCTCTTTATTGCCCTTTTTAACAAGATATTTCTCCCTGTCGATCACAAACTCTTCCAGGTCGATGGTGTTGCCGTCGTCTTCAACATCCTGTTCCTTGTACCTTCTTAAAAGGGCTTTTACTCTGCTTATAAGTATTTTAGGCTTGATGGGCTTAGTGACATAATCATCGGCTCCGGCCTCAAACCCCGCAATTTGTGAATAATCTTCTCCCCTTGCCGTAAGGAAAATGATGATCGAACTGTCAAGATATGGCAGCTTCTTTATCTCGGTGCAGGTTTCAATGCCATCTATTTCAGGCATCATCACATCCATTATTATGAGATGTGGAATTATCTCTTTGGCCATCTCAATGGCCTTATTACCATCAGGAGCTTCAAATACCTGGTAACCTTCCTTTTTCAGGTTGTACCCCAGAAACTCCAGCACATCCGGCTCATCATCAACCAGGAGGATTTTGTATTTCTCGTTACCCATGAACCAAAAGGGTTTTGATAAATGGTACAATTAATTGTCGAAAGTACTAATTTCTTTTCAATTACATAATTTATTGGAGGGCATAAAGATGCAAATGTTTTCTTAATTTTAACGGCTACAACTAACCGATGAACTATGTTGAGAAATTATTTGCTTTCATTACTCATTGCATCAGCAGTGTTTTTTAGTCTGAAGACAACTGCCCAGCAATTCAATGGCGGACTGATGGCAGGACTTGCAGCTTCACAGGTTGCAGGAGACACCTACTCGGGATTCAATCAGCCGGGTATCTTCTTCGGCGGCTTTGTCAACCTGAATGTCAGTCCAAGGTCTTCCATTCAGATGGAGCTGGAGTTTTTCCAGAAGGGCTCGAAGAAAAATCCGGAGCCTGAAAAAAATGATTATGACGACTACCATTTCAGGGCCAATTATGTGGAACTGCCTTTGCTTTACCAGTTTATCTTCCTCGATTGGTTCAAAATGGAGATAGGTCCTTCGGCAGGTTTCCTGATAAGCGCAAACGAAGATATGAACGGAGAAAAGATCAGCGATAATTATGACTGGAACAAGCCCGCAGCAGTTACCCTGCAATTTAACCTGGGCATGCACATCCATCTCTTCAACAATTTTTCACTGAACGTCCGCACCAATAACTCCCTTTTCAATATTAGGAGTCAGAAACGCTCGGGTGATGTAAGGCGCTTTTGGGGGTACGGCCAGTACCACGACAGCCTGGTGCTTTCGATATTCTACACTTTCAGGAAAAAAGGGGAATGATCTAACGGGCAGGTAACTTGATCGTATAAATTTGCCTGCCTGTATGGACCCTTACGATAAAAACCCCCTTGCCGGGGATCTTGATAGATCTTGTACTTATCACCGATTTATGAAGCCTTCCGTGCAGGTCGAACAGCTCTAATTTTTCTGCGGCCGGGCTATCAAGTATCTGAAAATAACCTCCGGCAATTGAATATCTGAAGGGTAACGTTGTGTTTTCTCCTATTCCCACAATGACATTTACCTCGATCTCGTCAAAATCATCACCGCAATCGGTTGTGACGGCAACGGAGTAAATCCCTGCCGCTGTGACTTCAATAGTCTGTGTTGTAGCACCGGTATTCCACAGGTACGCGGCTCCGGCATTGCCTGCGTCGAGGATCAGCGTTTCACCCTGGTAGATCGTTGTGTCATTGCCAAGATCAACTTCAGGGTAGAAACTCACAGATTCCTCAAGCGAAGTGGGATTGCCTGTACCGCAGTTTGTCACGGCCCTCACCTCGACCAGGTGGCTGCCCCGCTGATCCCATGTGATATCAATAGTAGTTGCGGTGTCGGGCTGCACTTCCCCGTCGATGGTCCATTCACAGCTCTCACCGGTGTTCACGGAGGTTGAATAAGTATAGGTGTTGCCCTCACAGGCTGTAGACGGACCCTGTACCGGTCCCGGAGGATCGGGAGCAGTGCCGTCGGCCTGGACTTCGAGTGTGGTCGCCTGGCTGATGCCGCAGTTGTTATAGGCTTTAACTTCGATAAGATAGGACCCCGAAGCGCCAAAACTGTATTCCAGAAGAGGGGCAAAGGTTGTCTGCACTTCCCCGTTAACCTTCCATTCACACGAATCGTAGGGCCCTACGGTCGTATAATATGTGTGGATAGTGTACTCGCAGACAGCCGTATCACCTGAAATGGGGGCAGGGGTCCCCGGTATATCGTTCACAATTATCTCAAGGGTGTCCATTACCGAGCTGGTCCCGTTCGTGTAATTAAAGGTGAGTACCAGTGTTTGCAGGCCGGTCTCTGTCCAGACCACCTCGAGCGTGCACCCGTCGGCGTTCTGGATTGTTCCGTTCAGGGTCCATTCGCAAAAGGCTCCTACCGGCGCATCGATGGTATAGGTGCCGGTGTCGCCGAGGCATAAAACATCAGGTCCCGAAATATAATTCAAAGGAGTACCCGGCGGCGAGGGAATGGTATCATCCCTGACCGGGTTTGGCTGACCCTGCAGGTTAGATAAAAACGAGCCCTGGATCAGCAGAAACAGCAGAAGGAGCTTTACAGCAAATGAGAGGCTATTTTCCTTCCCGTATTTTTTCAAACTATTTTTTCCATTTAATGCTACACCCAACGCTTGGAACCTGTTGTTCCGGAACAGGTTTCCCATCCAGAATGGCATCCAGGGCTGCCCTGATGTCTTCACCCGTAACAGGCTTGTCATTTCCCGGACGGGCCGAATCCATCTGACCCCGGTAAGCACATTCCAGGTTTCCGTCAAATATACTAAAATCGGGAGTACATGCCGCATGGTATGCTTTTGCCACCTCCTGCGATTCATCAAAGAGATATGGGAAAGGGAATGCCTTTTCCTTCGCAAACTCCTTCATTTTTTCAGGTGAGTCTTCAGGGTAGTTTTCCACATCGTTCGAATTGATGGCTATGAAAGACACGCCGCGGGGGATGTAATCATTGGCCATTGAGACGATTCCGTCGATAACATGCTTGACATAGGGGCAGTGGTTGCATATGAACATGACCACAGTCGCCTTGTCTGATTTAAGGTCGTTCAGTGAAAGGTCCTTGCCGGTTATTGTATCAGGCAATTTAAAATCAGGGGCCTGGAATCCGAGGGGTATGGGAGTTGTTTCTGCTGCCATTTTAAAAGAATATTGGTTATTGACTTGTTTTTATTTATCAATCAACAAAGTCATGTTCGGCCTTGTTCAAAAAGCGGATGTTCCTTTTCAGTCCTTCGTATCCTGTCCTTTTTACGGGCGAATTCGGGAACAGCTCTTTAAACTCCTCTTCCGTGAGGTGTTCCCATCTTTCCCTGTTCATCGAAAGCAGCAGGGAAGAAGGTTTGAACTCATCGATCTGATGTGGTTTCGCAATCCTGTTCCAGGGGCAGACATCCTGGCAAATGTCGCAGCCAAAGATCCAATCGTCAAATTTATCTTTTAACTGTGCAGGCAGGTCTTTTTTATATTCGATGGTAAGATAGGATATGCATATGGTGGAGTCGAGCATGTGCGGCGATATGATGGCGCCTGTGGGGCAGGCCTCAAGGCACTTTGTGCATCCTCCGCAGAAGTCCTTCACCCTTGTTTCATCATAAACCAGTTCAGTATCGGTAATAATTTCTCCTATAAAAATGAAAGAACCGTACTTAGGGCTTATCAGGCAGGTGTTTTTACCTATCCAGCCCAATCCAGCCCTTTCGGCCCATGCCCTGTCGAGCACAGGGGCCGAATCGGTGAACCCACGGCTGCCGGAGCTGCCTGCCTTCTCTTTCAGCAATTCAACGATCCGGCTGAGTTTCTTTCTTATCACTTTGTGGTAATCCTTACCGTAAGCATACTTCGCGATCTTGTAATTGTTTTCAGTGGATGGCCTTTCTCCGGGGTAATAATTCATGATAACGGATATGACCGAACGGGCGTTCTCGATAAGCTTCCCGGGATCAACCCGTTTTTCTGTATTCCTGGCCATATATCCCATCTCGCCGTGATTACCTTTTTCAAGCCACTTAGCAAGTCTTTTACGGTCTTCTGCCAGTAATTCCGCTTTTGAAATACCGCATTGCAGGAACCCTTCTTCGAGGGCTGCTTCTTTTACTAGTCGTGTAAGCTCGTATTTATCGGGATTGTTCATCAGAAATGCCCCCGGCATCAAAACAGTTTGTCCTGCCCGCCGAAATTTTCAATACCAAGGTGCCTGTATGCCAGTTCAGTGACCTCCCTTCCACGGGGGGTCCTCATCAGGTATCCTTCCTGAATAAGGAATGGTTCATAAACCTCCTCTATGGTCCCTGAGTCTTCACTCACTGCTGTGGCAATGGTGTTAAGCCCTACCGGGCCACCCTTGAATTTTTCAATTATGGTCCGGAGTATCTTGTTGTCCATTTCGTCAAGGCCGTTGATATCGACATTCAGCGCCGTCAGGCTCGATCTTGTGATATCAAGCTCGATATTCCCGTTTCCTTTGATCTGTGCGAAATCCCTTATCCTCCGCAGCAACAGGTTGGCTATCCTGGGGGTTCCCCTGCTCCTGCGGGAAATTTCATCTGTAGCCTCAGTGGTAATGGGGACCTTCAGTATGTCGGCCGACCTGACAATTATTTGCCTGAGTGTTTCTGTATCGTAGTAAGATAAACGGGAGTTAATTCCAAAGCGTGAACGGAGCGGGGCCGTCAATAGCCCCGACCTTGTTGTTGCACCGATGAGAGTGAAGGGGTTTAGTTTGATCTGCACGCTCCTGGCATTGGGCCCGGTCTCGATCATGATGTCGATCCTGAAATCTTCCATGGCCGAGTAGAGGTATTCTTCTATGACCGGGCTGAGCCGGTGTATCTCGTCGATAAAGAGCACATCGAACTCATCGAGATTGGTAAGGAGCCCTGCCAGATCGCCGGGCTTGTCCAGCACAGGTCCGGAAGTGACCCTTATGTTGACCCCAAGTTCATTCGCAATGATGTGGGAGAGGGTGGTTTTGCCAAGGCCGGGAGGGCCGTGCAAAAGAACGTGATCGAGGGCCTCCTCCCGCAGCTTTGCCGCCTGCACAAATACCTTCAGGTTCTCCTTAACTTTCTGCTGACCTGCGAAATCGCTGAAATCGGCAGGCCTCAGGACCTTCTCAATTTCTTTCTCAGCCTGTGTCAGATGGCTGCCGGTTGGATCAAGATTTTCGTTCATTGCCACTACAAAAATAAGCATTAGAAACAAGTAAAATCCAATTACCCGGTAAATCGTTTGGTAAAGCTTTCATTTTAGCCGGTAGCATAAGTTAATAGGAATTATTACGTTAATAGATAACTCAGAATTCACCAAAAAAGGGTTCTTGTTGCATTGTAAGCCCATTTTTTCTTATTTTTACTAATAATTGCCAGGAGAGTCAAAAAAAATGAAAAAGATCATCGTGGCCATAGATTTTTCCAAAACCTCCCTCAATGCTCTTGAATATGCGTTGATGATTGCAGGTAAAGCCGGAGCGGACGTGCTGATGGCATGGGTCGACAACACTGTTTCGGACGAAAGCATGTACGAAGGATCACCTGCTGAGGAAAGAAAGGAAAAGGTGAATCTCTTCAAGGAAATTCAGTCCGAATTCAGGGACAGGCTTCCCAACAATAAAATCGAATACAAGACCAAGAGAGGAAAGGTATACACAGAAATAGCTAACCTTGCGAAGTCTGTGGATTGTGACCTGGTAATTGCCGGCACCCATGGAGTGTCGGGTTTCGAAGAATTCTGGATCGGGAGCAATGCCTACAGGATCGTTACGCATACTCCCGTCCCTGTGATAACCCTGAGGCTTGACTTCAAGCCCGGTGAAATTCATCGGATCGTACTGCCTATCGACAGTTCACAGGAAACCAGGCAGAAGGTTCCCTTTGCCACACAAATGGCCTTACTCTTCAACTCCGAAATACACATTCTTTCCTTGTACACCACCAGTTTTAAGAGTGTCAAAAAGCGTGTCGATAATTATGCAGAGCAGGCAGTGAACTTTATCAAGGAAAGAAAGATCAGGTATAAAACAAAAGCACTCGAATCTGATAACGTTACTAAAACAACCATAGATTACTCTGTTAGTGTAAACGCCGACCTGGTAGCAATAATGACGGAACAGGAAACAACTACAGCTAATCTGTTCCTCGGGCCTTATGCGCAGCAGATGGTCAATCATTCGCCCATACCAATATTGAGCGTACGGTCAAAGGAGCTGGTGCCAATACCGGTAAAATGATTTTTTTGAAATGAAACTTGTCAGACATACTGTTATTCTAGCTTCCATCCTTTTAATTTCAGGGATCAGCGGGTTTGCGCAGGAAAGTTTTAAGGGAAAAGTGGTAGTGCACAACGACCCCCTTTTTGATACCTTGCTGTACCAGTTGGATTCTGTTCAGAGAATGAAGGCTGCCAACCCGGATAATATGGGTATAGACGGTTTCAGGGTGCAGATATTCTTTGATTCAGGCACGTATTCGGGCGACAGGGCGAATGAAGTGAAAGAGGAATTTGAGGAGAACTACGAAGCGGTAGGTGCTTATGTTACCTGGAAAGCACCCAACTACAGGGTAAGGGTAGGTGATTTTCGTTCAAGGCTGGAAGCTGAAAAGTTCCTCAGGGATATATCTGAAAACTATCCGAATGCATGGGTGATAAAAGATGAAATAAATTTTCCTGATCTAAAATAAATATCGTGATATGAAAAAGGTACTTGTAGCCATCGACTTTTCTGATTGTTCCATCAATGCCCTTGAACATGCCATAACCATAGCCAATGCTGCAGATGCACAAATTCTTATGGTATGGGTCAATAAACCCGAAGGCACCAGGGATATATTTACTGAAGGCCCGGAAACTTTAACTTCCATGGTAACCGACAGGTTTGAGGAGTTGATAGAAAAGTACCAGGATGAGGCAAAGAACCCGGTGATTTTCAAGATCAGGGAAGGAAGCATCTATAAAGAAATCGTCAAAGAGTCGGAAGACCCAGACATAGAAATGCTGGTTGCCGGTACCCACGGGGCCTCCGGTTTTGAAGAGTTCTGGATTGGCAGCAATGCCTACAGGATTGTGAGTTCAGTAGCTAAACCTGTCCTGACGATCAGGGGAGGTGTTGACATTTCCAGGGACCTTAATAGAATAGTCCTGCCGGTCGACAGCACAATGGAAACAAGGCAGAAAGTTCCTTTCACTGCTTATATTGCCGGACTTTTCAATGCAGAAGTATTCGTATTGTCAGTCTACACCACAAAGGTATACGCAATCCAGAGTCGTGTTAACGGGTATGCCGAACAGGTGATAAAGCACCTGGAGGAGGAGAACATCAAGTATCGGCTTGAGAATATACTTACAGATAACGTTACGACCGGCACTATCGAATTTGCAAAAAGCATCGAAGCCAACATGATTTCGATCATGACCGAACAGGAAAAGACCACCAAAAACCTGTGGCTCGGACCCTATGCCCAGCAAATGGTGAACCATTCACCTATCCCGGTACTCAGCATACATCCGAAAGAATTCCTGATCTCCCTGGCTAGATAATATTTCAGTTCAATATCATAAAAAACAAAGGTCACAGAGGTTTTGATACCCTGTGACCTTTGTTATAAGATCGTATTCTTTCGTTTTATGATGTCGTCGCTAACACCTTTCGATGTTGTTAAGGTCGTCAAAGGCAATTTTCAACCTTTCCACCATCGATTTTTCACCTTCCCTGAGCCATTTTCTCGGGTCGTAATATTTTTTGTTCGGCTTGTCATCACCTTCGGGGTTACCTATCTGTGACTGCAGGTATCCGGAATTATCCTTGTAGAATTTATTAACACCGTCCCAGAAGGCCCATTGTGTGTCGGTGTCGATATTCATTTTGATGACCCCGTATGAAATGGCCTCCCTTATTTCGGCCTGGCTCGAACCGGAACCGCCATGGAATACGAAGTTCAAAGGTTTTGGGCCGGTATTGAATTTTTCTATGAGATGTTCCTGGGAATTCTTGAGGATGATTGGTTGCAGCTTTACATTTCCCGGCTTATAAACACCATGAACGTTGCCAAAGGCGGCAGCGACGGTGAATCTAGGGCTCACCTCCATAAGCTCTTTGTAGGCATAGGCAACATGCTCGGGCTGTGTATAAAGCTTTGAACTGTCTATATCGGTATTATCAACGCCGTCTTCCTCGCCACCTGTAACACCGAGCTCAATTTCGAGGGTCATTTCCATTTTCGACATCCTTTTGAGGTATTCCTTGCATGTTGCTATGTTCTCTTCTATAGGTTCTTCCGACAGGTCGAGCATATGTGAGGAGAACAGGGGCTTACCATATCTTTCGTAATGCTTTTCACCCTCATCCAGCAGGCCGTCGATCCATGGCAGCAATTTCCTGGCAGCATGGTCGGTATGAAGGATAACTGATACACCGTAGAGCCCGGCAAGCATATGTATATGCTTTGCACCTGAAACGGCGCCCATAACACCTGCCTCGGGCCCTTCTGTCTTGAGTCCTTTCCCGGCGTGGAAGGTTGCACCCCCGTTTGAAAACTGGATAATTACAGGTGAATTGACTGCTTTTGCGGCTTCCATGGTTGCATTGATGGAGTTGGTACCCACTACGTTAACGGCCGGGAGGGCAAACTCATTTCTCTTTGCTATTTCGAATATTTTCTGAACGTCGTCGCCGGTTGCAACTCCCGGTTTAATGTGGTCGAAGATTTTTTCTGACATATCATGTAATTTTTTGATGATGAACGTATTTACGGGGTGCAAAATTAGGAATTTTAAGTTTGGCAGTTGCGTGATGGTGTTTAAAAATTGTTAAATGGTTGTTGGCTGATTATATCGTATCTTTGCAGACCGTAAATCGACAATCGACAATTTTTCTGGCCCCGTAGTTCAACTGGATAGAATGTCAGATTCCGGTTCTGAAGGTTGTGGGTTCGAATCCCGCCGGGGTCACGTTAAAGCCTGAAGATTATTTTTCAGGCTTTTTATTTTACAGGTATTTACATGCCTGATCTTTTAATTAAATTGAAAGGAGAAAAACCAGAACTGATATTTTATTGTAAATTGGTTTTCTGGATTTATTGCCTTGGAGCAGAGTAAACAGTAATCAGATGAATAACATCTTCTATGGTGTCATTCATGGAAACGACAAATTCATCATCATCCAGTTTTTCTATCTTTCTATACTCTAAGTTATTCCAGGGTGAAATATAGATTATTACAGTTTTATCCTCGTTGAACGACCAATTCCCCTGAACTTGCTGAGGATCAGATTCCTCACACTTAGTAGGGCCTTCAGATGAAATAACTGTCCCATCGGTTTTGAAATCATAGTAATTGTCCTTAATGCATTCAGGAGTGTCTTTCCACAGATCGGTCTGGTACCCAACTATAGAATCCTGCTCATAGATAGGAAACCCCGGATCGACAGTCATTCCCACTACTTTCCATTGATTCTGGGTCAAAAACTCCTCCCTTGACAGATCTTTATCCTTATTACATGAACTCAAAATCGTTGCCATCAAGAAAACCTGGATTAAAATAAGTTTCTTTTTCATGACTGATGATTTGCTCAATTTGCTAAGGTATAAATATTTAAATGAATGAAATATGAAGTAGATTATAATATGTGCTTTAGAAGTATATTTAATAAATTTTTTCTCGATATATAATTACACCGGTTCTTAACTTCATAAAATAAAAAAAGCTGCCGTTGAAGCAGCTTTTTCTAATAGATGTATAAAGAAAAACAAAATTATTTCATGAAGGTCACTTCGCCCGAATGCACATCATACATGGCACCGACAATGCTTATCTCTCCATTGTCATACATTTCTTTGAGTACAGGGCTGTCAGTCTTGATTTTTTCCATGGTGAGCTCTACGTTCATATCGGCAACTTTCTGAACAAACTCCTTGTTGCCTGAATTGCGGTTTTCTTTAATATCTGTTACCGCATCAATTGCCGGCTGAATATGTTCCAGCATACCTGTGAGGTTCCCAAGCTTTACATTATCACAGGCACCTTTCACGGCACCGCACTCTGTATGGCCCATTACCACAATGGTTTTTGAACCTGCTACTTTACAGGCAAATTCGAGGCTTCCAAGAATGTCGTCATTTACGAAATTACCTGCTATCCTGGCATTGAAAATGTCACCCACACCCTGGTCAAAAACTATTTCTGTGGGAATGCGCGAATCAATGCAACTTACTACAGCAGCAAAAGGGTACTGTCCGGTTGCAGTCTGATCTACCTGGGCCAGAAGGTCCCTGTTGAGCATATCCTCCTTCACAAACCTCTTATTGCCTTCTTTCAGCATCTTAACAGCCTTTTCAGGGGTTATTTCAGCCTGGGAAGCAGCGGTTTGCGTTATGTATTCATCCGGGCTTGCTGCCGGTGCTGACGCATCTTTTCCTGTTTTGCCTTTGCTATTCATGTCACTTGCAATTAAGAATGTGGAAAATGAAAATGCAGCGGCCAGTATGATCACAAGGCCGACCCTTTTTTTGATTGTGTTGATAGTTGTTTTCATAGCTATCCGTTTTAAAATTTAATTATTGATTTTTATTTTTTTGATTTTATAGAGCACAAAGCCATTTCAAAATAAAGTTCCCCTATCTTTCCCTCATTTCCATGATGATCGGTCAGTTCAGGAATATGTTTGGCAAAGAACCGCTGGTTAAGCGATCCTATGAGAATCGTGGAAACAAGTGTATGTGAATGTTCATAACCGGGATTTAACTCCAGGATAAGTTCGCTCAACCTGTCAATAACCTGCATGATGCTTTCATATGCACCCTCTTTATTCTCTTTGTCAACATCTCTCGTCAGGTACGTTTTTGACAATTCCGAAACAATTATCTGCTCAAGCTTCTCAAGGTTGATATAAGGATGTTCAAAATCCTTGCCTATATTCTGTGTAACTAACGTGATAGCTCTCTTAAGCCTTTCCTCGGCCGATTTGATATTGACCAGCCTGAAAACAAGGATATACTCTATCCAACTCCAATACCACGAGTTCAGGTACAGCAGAAGTTTATGCTTGCTAACAAAATATCTGTAAGTGGAAGTCTCAGTAGTATCTATTGCCGATCCGAGCTTCCTGAATGTAAAGTTCTCAAAACCGGACTCGTGAATAAGATCGATGCTCGCACTGATGATTTTCCTTCCCAACTCACTGGTGTCTGGATCTTTGATATAAATATTATCATTGACCCTGATCTTTATTTTAGGTAACAGCTTAAGCATAATAAGTTATAACTTACTTGAACAGTAATACTATCAAATTGTTTGCAAAACTAACAAAATAATTAGTATATGAGACGACGTCCCTAAAAATTTGGGACGTCGTCCCTTTTTGCAGCAGGTTTTAAATAATCATTATATTTACAGGCACAAAAACTGGTACTAAGTCAACCAACGAGCTGTTAGCCAGTATTTTGGAATTTTTATTTAGATTAAATAATCAAATTTCCATATGATCAAGAAAGTGTTGGTGGCCAACCGGGGCGAGATAGCTGTAAGGATAATGCGTTCATGCCGTGAGATGAAGATACGCTCCGTTGCCGTCTATTCAGAAGCCGATGGGAATTCAATGCATGTCAGATACGCCGATGAAGCATATTTCATTGGCCCTGCCCCATCTAACGAAAGCTACCTAAATATCGACAGGATCATTGAAGTGGCAAAGAAATCGAAAGCCGATGCCATACACCCGGGCTATGGGTTCTTGTCGGAAAATGCAAAATTCAGTGAACGGTGCAAAAAGGAGGGTATAATTTTTATCGGGCCTTCCGGCGATTCGATCAGGGCGATGGGAGATAAGATAACAGCACGGAAGACAATGATCGAGGCAGGGGTGCCTGTTGTTCCGGGTACAGCAGAACCGGTAACTGAGGAAGCTGAGGCTGTTTCCACTATTGAGCATATCGGACTGCCTGTTATGGTAAAAGCTTCGGCAGGTGGCGGGGGTAAAGGGATGCGGCTGGTAAAGACCAAAGAAGAGGTTATTCCTGCCATACGTGGAGCGGCATCGGAGGCAAAAGCGGCTTTCGATGATGATTCAATCTATATAGAAAAGTATATCGAATCACCCCATCATATTGAATTTCAGGTTCTGGCTGATAACCACGGTAACGTGATCCATCTTTTCGAACGTGAATGTTCTGTTCAGCGCAGGCACCAGAAAGTTGTTGAAGAAACCCCTTCACCTATCATGAATCCGGAAGTTAGGGAAGAGATGGGCAAATTTGCCGTAGCTGCCGCCAAGGCTGTAAACTATTCGGGTGCCGGCACAATTGAGTTCATTGTTGATGAAGACCTTAACTATTATTTCCTTGAAATGAACACCCGGCTCCAGGTTGAACACCCCATAACCGAAAGAGTGGTGGGTGTAGATCTTGTAAAGGAAATGATAAAGATCGCCAACAACGAGAAACTGTCGCTGAAGCAGGAGGAACTTACACAAAATGGCCATGCCATCGAGTGCCGTATTTATGCCGAAGACCCTGACAATAATTTTATGCCCAGCCCGGGCCTGATCAAGCACATTTCCGAACCTAAGGGACTGGGTGTGAGATGCGACGGATATGTCTACGAGGGATACGAGATCCCTTTGTTTTACGATCCCATGATCTCCAAATTGATAGTCTGGGCAAAAACAAGGGAGGAAGCAATTGCAAGAATGCGCAGGGCACTCTATGAATACAAGATAACAGGGGTGAAGACCTCTATCAGGTTTCTTGAAAGGATCATGGAAACCCCTGATTTTGTAAAGGGAAAATACAATACGCACTTTATCGAGGAGAACCAGGAAACACTCATGGCGCCCCAGGAGAAAAATCCACGCTACGAGGATGTGGCCATAATGACAGTCTTTGTGGATTACCTGAAAAAAGTCCACAGTTTCCAGACCAAAGTCATGCAAAAGAACGATAAGAACAGCTGGAAAGAGTGCGGAAGAAGAAAAAACCTTTTCAACTATTAATTCAACTTGCTATGAGATCAATGGAAATCAAGATCGATGAACGGTCTGCCAGTGTAGAGCTCATCAACAGTGAGGAGAACAACTTCAAGATCTCCATCGACGGAAAGGTCTACGATGCCAACATAATAATGGTAGAAAGAGGTGTCTACTCTATTTTGCTAGATGGCAAATCATACAACGTTGAGCTCTTTGAATCGGGAAACCAGAAAGAATACCTGGTAAATACCCTTTATCATTCCTATGACCTTGAGGTAATAGATGCCGAAAGCAAATACCTTAAAAGCCGGTCGAGCGACGATTCACACCAGGAGGCCATAATCTCTTCACCAATGCCGGGAAAGGTTGTGAAAATACCGGTAAAAGAAGGAGACAGGGTCAATGCCGGCGACACCGTGATCATTGTTTCAGCAATGAAAATGGAGAGTGAGTACAAAGTTAAGATCGACAGGGTAGTAAAGGAAATCAAGGTAAAAGAGGGTGATACTATTGCCGCAAACCAGCCTCTGATCATCGTTGAATAATAAAAAACTTTCTAACATAAATTCAATAACCTATGGCTTCATTGGAAGAAAAATTCAGGCTTTTTGAAGAAAAGGATAAATCGGCCGAACTGGGTGGAGGTGAGGAAAGGATAAAGAAACAGCATGATGCCGGAAGGCTGACCGCAAGGGAAAGGATTAACTTACTTCTCGACCCGGGTACTTTTGTTGAAAAAGACAAGTTCATGACCCACCGCTGCTCCGATTTTGGCATGGAGAAACAGAAAATTCCAGGTGATGGAGTAGTAACGGGTTATGGAAAGGTGGAGGGGCGTTTGATCTATGTCTTTGCCCAGGATTTTACTGTTTTCGGAGGTTCGCTGAGCCGGGCAAATGCCGACAAGATCGTCAAGGTAATGGACCTTGCCATGCGCCAGGGTGCTCCTTTGATAGGCCTGAACGATTCAGGCGGTGCAAGGATCCAGGAAGGGGTGGAAAGTTTAGCAGGTTATGCCGACATCTTTTACCGCAATGTAATGAGCTCGGGTGTCATCCCTCAGATTTCCGCAGTACTTGGCCCCTGTGCCGGAGGAGCAGTCTATTCGCCGGCAATGACCGACTTTATCCTAATGGTTAAGGAAACCAGTTATATGTTTGTAACCGGACCTGAAGTGATCAAAACAGTGACCCATGAGGAAGTTACAAAGAATGAGCTCGGCGGTGCCATGACCCATAACTCGAAGAGCGGTGTTGCCCACCTGATGGCTGAAAATGACGGGCAGGCAATTATGATGATCAGGGAGTTGCTGAGCTTTTTACCTTCCAATAACATGGAAGACCCTCCCTTAGCGCCGAACACCGATGACATAGGGCGGACTGATGATAAGCTCGACAGCATGATACCTGATGATCCCAATAAACCTTACGATATCAAGGAGCTGATCACTACAGTGGTGGATAACAACAATTTCTTCGAGATTCAGCCCCATTATGCACAGAATATCATAGTTGGCTTTGCCCGCCTCGACGGAAGGCCTGTCGGGATCGTTGCAAACCAGCCCGATCACCTTGCAGGTGTGCTCGATATCAGCTCTTCAATGAAAGGCGCACGGTTTGTGCGCTTCTGTGATGCATTCAACATACCTATAATCACATTTGTAGATGTGCCTGGATTCCTTCCCGGTACTTACCAGGAATTCAACGGTATTATCAAGCACGGTGCAAAATTACTTTATGCCTATTGCGAAGCTACTGTGCCCAAGATTACCATTATCACCAGGAAAGCGTACGGAGGTGCCTACGATGTAATGTCGTCCAAACACATAGGAGCTGATGTTAACTTCGCCTATCCTACGGCTGAAGTAGCGGTAATGGGACCTGACGGTGCCGTGAACATTCTTTATAAAAAGGAGAAACTCACGGATGAGGAAAAGAAAAAGCGCGTGGATGAATACAAACGCCGGTTTGCCAGTCCGTATAAAGCTGCTGAACTGGGATATATCGACGAAATAATCTATCCCAGGGATACCCGCCTTAAGCTGATACAGTCGCTTGAAATGACTCAGACCAAGAGCCGGTCAAACCCGCCAAAGAAGCACGGGAACATTCCATTATAAAATTGATCGATTGTGCGATAACACGATTGATCGATTGCACGAATTTAAATAGCTCAAAACCCGGAACTAAGAATCACCTTCCTTGCCCAACAACATAGGTGGTATCTATAATAAGCGGGGGATCAAAAAGGTTCGCTATCTTGTCCCAGGAAACAAGTTTGAAATTCTGGTTCAAGGGTTCTCCTTCTGTTTCGTTGATGTCATCCTGTGCTACAAATAAACCGTAAGGAAATTCCTTGCCAAGGCTGCGGTTGGTAACGTCAATGCCGTCAGTGCCGGTTGTGCCGTCGATCAACACTTCTCCGTCAACTTCAAGGTCGTCGATCGTGAAACTCCCGAGGTATTCATTGTCGCCTTCGCGCTCGTATATGGCATAGCTGTCGCTGCCCTGGCTCGAAGCTATGAGATAACCCTTGCCATCCGCAGCATAATAGATAGTAAGGCCTTCTATGTCGGGCTTAAGGTTGGGGTTATTGATATCATCAACAACTGTCCCTTCACTGCCACCGTCGGGCCTGGCGGGGTATTTCCATATCCCGAATTCCTCTTCTCCTATGTACAGGTGACCGAGTTCATCGTCGGCAACACAACCTTCCGTCTGGGAAGCAAAATCCAATAAGCGCACCAGGTCTCCGTCAACTTTGTTTTCTTCATTGGCGCTCAGTTTCCATTGCTGTACATCCCCACTGATAGTGGTGACAAAAGCATAGAATTCATCGCTTTCGAGGTCGTTGTAAAGGCAAAAGCCATATATCTCATGAGTTGTTGATATGAGCCGGTCTTTCCTGTTATCAATGCGGTTAAGCATCTGCGTGGCAGGATCGAATGTGAAAAGCTTGATTGAGTTACTGTACCTGTCGGTTGCCCCCACGATATTGATCTTGCTTCCATCTGCCAGGGGAAAGCCGTACCTTATATCAGCGTTGTTTATTTCACCATTCTCAAAAACAGCCCTCCTGAGCCCGTTCAGGTAATAGAGCTCCAGGCTGGCTTCCTTATCCGTGCCGATAAGGAATGATTGAGAGGGATCCTCTGAATTGACGAAAACTGCAGGGTCGTCGGCCGCATCGTCGACACTAAGGACCGGGTCAGTCTCCACATCAGGAGTGACTGAAGAACCGGTCATTTTGACCGTGGTCCCGGTCGCTTCCTTTTTATCTCCCTGGCCGGTATTGCTGCAAGAAGCAAATACGAAAATTACTACAAGCAAGGACAGTGCACTGAGGTTTTTCATAGTTTATGATGATTTATGTAAGACCGGGACAAATATCCGAATTTATCTTAAT
>CAZMOK010000051.1:0-5141 GCA_964567785.1 uncultured Bacteroidales bacterium
TAATAGTGATTTGATTCTCTGAGTAATTTAATGGAGTTGCTGAAAGCAGTTTACCGTGCGAATCTGCCATAGTTATTAAGCAGTTTGATATATTTAGGTTTTGATTTTTAAAGTTAAAAACCTCATTATTAATCACCGGGCCACCATAAACTTCCCTTTCGCAATGATCCTCTCATCATTCCTTAAAACTGCAATATAAGGACCGGGCGGGTAGTTCTGAATATTGATCGTTACATGAAGACTTCCGGGTGTAACCCTTCTCCCTTCCTGTTTCGTGCCGATTGCATTGAAGATCTGGATCACACAATTCCGGTTCGTCTCTTTCTCTTTCAGATCAAACACCACATACTCACTGGCCGGATTGGGAAAGACCTTGAGCGATTGTTCGTACTCCTCCCTGGTGGGAAGATCCTCAATATTTACGAAGAGGTCGCAATCATAATCGATAGTATCTGAAACGATTGGGTAGGGGCACAGGCTATCGTAATTGAATGGTTGAGAATAGAGAGTATCGAATTCCAGGTCTGAGTTTAATTTCCACATGTATATGTCCCAATTGTTATCAACTAAATATGTATTTCCGACTAAGATTTTACTATCAAAGGTTATGATTATATTCCTTGGTACCTTATATTCATTAATTAATAACTTTCTCTTGATCAATTTTCCAGTATCATCTGTCAAAATAAGTTCACTGTTATCATATAATACTGGATTTTCATCGTGCAAACAGACACCAATAACGTAGCTGGTATCATTGAAATGGCATATTCCTGAAGCACTTCCCATTTCAATGGTATCACCAAATAAGAAGTATCTGTTTAGTAGATTTCCATCTTCTTCAAAGTGAAATAGTGTTGGTGTTAAAGGCATGTTTCCATTATGGAAAAAGGCAGTAGAGATAAATATACCTGAATCCGGCTCTATTACCTGGTGGGCTTGGCCATAATGCCCTCCTTTTAAATCCCAGATCTGATCTCCATGATTATCTGTGAGTATCCAGAATGGTTGAGAGCCAGGGTAGTAGCATCTTCCTGATACAAGATAATTCCCTGATTGAGAAAGATAGAAATATAAACCTTCTTCATTATATATTAGTGAGTCTTCCTGTGCAAGATGAGATATCCAAATTGGCTCACCAGATTCATCGAGTTTCACCAAACTGATTCTCACAGTAGTTATATCTCCACCATAATATGCCATCATTCCGGTGAATGTACCATCATTATCTTGTATAATTCCGGTAGATAGATTGTAATCAGGGCTCATTAGTACCCTGCACCATTCTAAGTTAAAGCAACTATCAAATTTATAAAAAGCAGGATCATAGTATCCATCAGGATCGTATTTCTTAGAACCACCGGCAAGTATAATTCCATGGTCTAATGTTGTGGCACTAGCATCTACGTATGATCTGAAGTTTGAGGGATTGCCTATTTTCTTATCCCATATAATATTTCCGTTTATATCCACTTTAATTAACCACATATATCTGTTAGTTGAGATATTTCCAGCAATTATGTATCCACCATCATAAGTTTCTAAAAGGCCCCGAATATTAGAATCAAAACCATCCCCATAAATTTTGGGCCAGGTTTGGCCATAAGAGTAATGGGCGGATAAACATATTATTGATATAAAAATATACTTCGTCATTTTAGTAGTGATTCAGATTATCTACCTATTATCATTTTCTTAGTTTCAATTATTCTCCTATCCTGAACAAGCGATAAAAAGTAGTTTCCGTTCGCAATTCCTTTGAGATTAAGAGTGATTTGATTCTTGGAGTTTTCAAGTGGAAACGTTGAAAGAAGTTTGCCTTGTGAATCAGTCAGAATTATTAGGGAGTTAGAGGTTTCTTCGCCCGGTACCTCATAATAAACAATAACATAATCTTTGACCGGATTAGGGAAGAGCCATAGATATTCTTTGTCCTCAAAGATTGGATCTGAAAAAGTAGTATTGTTTTCAGAATTACCTGATTTATAGGTTACAGGGAATTCAAATTGTTCGAGGTACTCAATATGACCTCCTTTCAACAATAAACCCCTGGCATAGGATCCAACGGGAGGATAATCATTTGATGATATCTCTTGTAATGTAGATACACTCACCGAATCGAGTTGGCGCGCAGACCAATTGCTATCTTCAATGCGCTCAATTATATCGAACAGAAGGTTGTAATCATTATGACGGTTGAGTTCTGTGTTTGACAGGTTAAAATCAACAGGGATTTGATCAATAGTAGATTGCGCCTGCTCCATATCACCATTTTCTAAAAAACTAAATACCAATTTATACTTTGAAAGAAGGTCCGTTTCGTTCTGGTAAAAGTTGATCAATGAATCATAGGGATGGTAAATAGTGGAATCAAGGACGTAACTTTTTAAAAGCTTGTACTTTGCTGAACTTCTGATCTGTTGCCAGTATTCTATTTTAGATTCCAGGATCTCTTTCGCACCGAAATAGTCATTCCCCTGGTAGATCTCTTCAAGCATATAATCAGGCATGGATTCGATCCGGGTATCCAGATAATCCATGATATCAGTTTTTTTGGCCGATTGCGGGTTGGCAACAAGAATGTCCCTGAGCATGGCGTTGGGGAGAACATATTCCTTGTAGATAGCTTGTTTCATAACAGTATCTGAAAGATATGGCGACTCATCCATCAGTTGTTGCCTGATATCCAAAGCTTCCCCGGGTACACTCATTAGTACTTCGAAATTCAGCGATTCTGTATCTCCCCCGTCAACCAGATCCTGAAGCTGTTGTTGATAACCGGCTATGAATTCCTGAGCATAGTTCATTTCTGCTCTTGGATCATATATTGTTTTCAGATTATTTGAGCTTTCGATTTTGGAGGGGCAAGCTGTAATAGGATTAAAACTCAAATCGTATTGTTGCGTTAAGAAAACCGATTCTGTTGTGTAATTAGAATCTGTAGGAACTACTGGATCGTCTCCAATTAGGTGATGAATGTAACGAATGGTGTCACCATCATTAAAATAGTTCCAGAATTCGAGCGTGTCACCACTCATGAATCCAACTTCCGTGGCATCGTAGGAGGTAAATAGGTTTCCTGCCGGAGCAGTTACGGTATCTTCCAGTGAACCCTGATAATAAGCAATACCTTGTAAGGAACCTGATGCCGGCTCATCATCTTCCACCACAATGAAATCATTCACATTATCGGTCATATCATTGCACTTGTAGCAAAGCCCTCCACTTCTGCCCCTGTTTTCACCAATGGTTACCACCGTTCTGTAATGCCTGAGATTCCACCAAATGGAGCGAGGATCGTGTCGCTTTGAAAGGTGGTTTCAATTCTGATTGTTTGAGATATTGAACTAATAGAAATAGACAAAAAAAGGATGATCAGAGCGATGATTCCCCGCAGGGGGGGCGTAAGTTATTCATAATAAATGGTTTATTGGTTGTTGGGGTTAATGGGTTAATCAATGAGAAAGATAAGTAAAAAAAGTGAGATAGTCAAGATGAAACGCGAAGCGTGAAGAGTGAAGTGAGGTTTCGAGTTACGGGTTACGGGTTGCGGGTTACGAGTTGAAGGGAGTGTTCAAAAAAGTGTGTTACCTTCTGCTACCCGAAAAAACATGCCGTATGGAAAATAAATTATATTTTTGCCGTTCATTAATCTGAATAATTAAATCTCATTATCATGGCTTTGGAAATAACTGACGCTAATTTCGAGGAAAAGGTCGTAAAATCAGAAGTTCCCGTTATCCTTGACTTCTGGGCGGAATGGTGCGGACCGTGCCGAATGGTAGGGCCCATCGTGGAAGAGATCGGCCAGGACTACGGCGAAAAGGTTGTTGTAGGCAAGGTGAACGTTGACCATAACCCCGGTATCACCATGAAGTTCGGGATCAGGAACATCCCTACGATCCTGTTTTTCAAGAACGGCGATGTTGTCGACAAACAGGTGGGCGCCGTGCCCAAGCAGGTGCTCGTCGGCAAACTGGAAGCACAGCTTTAAGACCTTCAAAAAAATAAACAACAACGTAGGGATACCTTTGCTGGTGTTCCTGCGTTTTTGTTATACCGGGTTGACATAACTCATGGATCATTCAATTGACAGAAACAGGATAGAGCAGTTCGGCTCGCTGGAGTTCCTGGCCAGGCAGGTCGTGGAGGGCTTTATCGTGGGCCTCCACAAAAGCCCGTACCACGGTTTTTCGGTCGAGTTTGCCGAGCACCGCCTCTACAACCCGGGCGAATCCACCAAGCACATCGACTGGAAGCTCTATGGCCGCACTGACAGGATGTACGTGAAGAAGTACGAGGAGGAGACCAACCTGCGGTGCCAGATCATCATCGACAACTCCTCTTCGATGTATTTCCCGGTCATTAAAGAGCCTACCCCCGACAAGCCCAACAAGATCACTTTTTCGATCTATGCGGCGGCTTCCATCATGAATCTGCTCCGGCGGCAACGCGACGCGGTCGGGATCAGCGTGTTTTCGGGCAATGTTGAACTGAATACACAGGCCCGGTCGAGCTCGGTGCACCACAAATATCTCTATTCGGAACTGGAAAAAATGCTCCGGCCCATCGGTACGGACGTGAAAAGGCCCACTTTTGCCACCGAAGCCCTGCACGAGATAGCCGAAAAGATCCATAAGAGGTCGCTGGTGGTGCTTTTCAGTGACATGTTCGACACGGAAAGCGACATGACAGAACTCTTTTCGGCCCTGCAGCACCTGAAGCACAACAAGCATGAAGTGGTCATGTTCCACGTTACGGAAAAACAGAAAGAGATAGAGTTCGATTTTGACAACCGGCCTTACCGGTTCATCGACATGGAGTCGGACCGTGAGATCAAGCTGAACCCCCAGCAGGTGAGGGAGGTGTACAGGCAGAACATGAGCGCCTTTACAAAGGAGCTTGAGATGAAGTGCGGCCAGTACCAGATCGATTTTGTTGAGGCTGATATCAACAAGGGGTTCGACCAGGTGCTCCAGGCTTACCTGATCAAGCGGCAGAAGATGTACTGATCAGAACCTCAGCCTCAACTGCAGTTTCATGTCGATTTTCCTGTTGCCTTCGGCCAGGTCATAGCCGGAGCCCATTACATTCCTGTCGGTGAAATAAAAAATACCCGCTTTAAACCAGACATCCATTAT
>CAZMOK010000051.1:5241-19514 GCA_964567785.1 uncultured Bacteroidales bacterium
GGCCGGCTGGTGAGGCTGCGGATCCATTTTACCCTTGCGTAGTTTATGGAACCACTGAGGTGGATACCGGCAGCAGCCTCCAGGTCGATACCAAGATATATGCCTTCTTCAGGGGTGCCGTTGGAAGTCCTGAATTTGCTGCTGCTGTTGAAATTTACGTAACCCTGTTGCTTTTGACGGTATTGAAAAGCAAAGCTGAGGTGGTCGGCAGGGAAATAGGTTATTCCTGCAGAAAAAGCATACCTGTAATTGCGGCTGAGGGAAAGTTCTGTGGAGAAGAGCACTTTGCCTGCCTGGATCACGGTACCGGCTCCCAGGATCATGTAATTGCCTCCCCTGAAATGGTGTAGGTTTTCGATCTTTTGGGAAAGGTTGACCGGAGCGCTGAACTCTTCATAAGTGGCGGAGATATAGCTCCGGAATATCCTGCCGCTGACAGTTAAACAGGCCCCGGCCATCGACCGGGTGAAATTGTGCCTGCTCAGGATCTCGGTGGCCGTTCTGTGGTACCCCGAATTCCTGAAGTTCCTGATATAGGTTGCTGAATCTGAGAGCGGGTCAAAGCCTGCAGTGGCATCAAACTTTTTCCTCGAACCGAAAACCAGCAATTCGATGCCTTTATACGCCAGCCTGGCGGAAACACCGCGCAGGTAACCCGACTCCCAGGAGGAAGTATAAGGTTTGAACGGTAGGGACGATCTGTAGATGCTGCTGCCGCTCTGGTGGTTGAACGAAAGCCCCGACCAGAAATTCAGCCCCTGCCCGATCCTGACCTGGTAATCACCGATGATCAGAGATCTCAGGATGCCAATCTCCTTGACAACCAGGTAACCCGACTGGTAATCGAACCCTGAGTCAAAACTTTTGCTTTTCAGGCTGACTGAAGGGGTTAGCAGCTCTTCTCCGGGGTCTTTTTCAAGGGTGAAACCCGCCCCTGCAATGTCGCTGAGCTTCAGGCGGTATTTCACCAGCAGCCTTTCAGGGCCTCCCTTATAGATCTTTTCGTTGGTCAGTGTATCTTTTACCCTTCTGTATCCTTCCCCGGCAGGGAAAACCCTGCCGTATCGAATACTGAGTTCCTGGTTTACATACAGCTTTTTACGATCAGGTATCGAGATACCCTTGTGGGGTTTGTCTGAATTTTGAATTATTTCCGCAAGTTCTTTTGCCTTTTTAACAGTGATGCCTTCGACATATGCCAGCTCATAAAGCGTGTAGATCTTTCCGTACCGGTAAATGTAATGCCTGATATTTCCGGCTTCTTTTTCTGTAAGTATACCCCTCCCCGTAAGCAGGATGAGCCCGTTCTCATCAAGTTTGATCTTTTCAGATGCGAGCCACAGGTATTCATCGAGCATCTCCTGTGTTTCCCCTGCGGCTTGCTCCTCATCCAGCGCCAGTTCAGTGATGCTTTCAGTGAGGTTTTCAAGGTCATCCTGTGAAAAGGCATAACCGGTTTTCAACAGCATCACCAGGATGGCAAGAAGCTGTAATATTTGTCGGGATAAAATCATTTGAATTGATAATCAATTGAAGTACAAGGCATTGTGCCAAGCTTGTCGTGCATGGTGAAAGCCAGGCTGATGCTTAGACTGTTCAGGTCGAGGCTCAGTCCGCCACTTACCTGGAAGGGATAAACCTGTATCCCGAAACGCAGGGTCATTTTTCTGATCACGTCCATTTCTGTACCCAGGCGGAAAGCAGCAGGGTAGGGGAATTTTTTATGATATTCGGCGAGCAGGAGGATGTTCTCGACCGGCTCGTAGCTCATTCCGGCCGCAAATTCGCAGGCTATCAGCCCTGCCTTCTCCCAGGCAGCCTTAGCGGGGAATGGATTGGAGATATGAAAGCCCGAGCTGAGTTTTTCGCTGATCGAAAGTGCCATTCCTATCGTATATGAGAAGGAATGGCTGTAAATGCTCTTTTCCCGGGTGGCAAAATGCACATAACCAATCGATACACCCGAACAGAACCTTTCATGAAGCCTGATGCCGGTGGAGACCAGGACAAGGTGGTTCTGCAGGCTGCTGAAGCCATAATTCCGGTATGAGATCCCGATTGCCGATCTCTTCACGGGTACCAGGAGTGCTGCCGTAGACTGGGAAAGACCTTTGATCAGCAGGTACCTGTTATGCGATAGGCCAACCGTAAAGCTCTCAATGCCAGTTATAAGCGCCGGATTGTGGTTAACGGCCCACAACCCGGGTACAATTGTGCTTATATTTGCAAGGCCCGCCGATCGGGCATCAGGCTGTCCGGGAAACAGGCCCGGGCTGCAAAGGGCGCTTTTAACGGACAAAGCCAGTAGTGCTATGATCAATGTTTTCACAACCTCGTTTTGATGGTTTCCTGATTACTTCAGGTTGATTTATCGGCGGGAGGGCAAAAAATACCTGTTCAATTTAAAATATTTTTCAAATGGTTGATCCTAAGATAGTTGAGTTTCTTTCCTCCTTAAGGGAGAATAACAACCGCGACTGGTTCAATGAGCATAAAAAGGAATACAAGGATGCGAAGGCGTCTTTTGATGAGTTTGTGAACCGTCTGATCCCGGGATTGCGGGAGTTCGACAGCAGTATCGACATGATCACTGCAAAGGACTGCACATTCCGGATCTACAGGGATGTAAGGTTTTCGAAAGATAAATCCCCGTATAAGACCAATATGGGCGCTTACATTGCCAGGGGAGGCAGGAAATCCCAGTTTGCGGGATATTATCTGCATGTTGAGCCGGGGCAGTCGTTCCTGGCTGGCGGGATGTACATGCCCCCTTCCGATACGCTCAAAAAGATCAGGCAGGAGATCTATGAAAACATCGATGAATTCAGGGAGATCATCAATAAGGGGAGCTTTGTGAAGACCTTTGGCAGTTTTATGAGCCACGACAAGTTGAAGAACCCTCCGAAAGGATTTGACAAGGATTGGCCCGACATCGACCTGTTGAAATATAAAAGCTATGCTGTGATGCATAATGTGGATGACGAAATGCTGTTTTCACCCGGATTTTTGGAATATTCTCTCACTGTTTACCGGGAATTGTACCCTTTGAACTGTTTTTTTAACGATATTATTTAACACGAAATTAACAAGTACCGGGTTTAGGGTAATGCACGGCTGGCAATACGAATATTCAATCAAAGCCATCAAATGTTCATAAGATGTTAATAGTTATCATGCCGAAAACTTAAAAAATTCCACCGAAAACTGATTTTGGTATTGCCCATATGTTATATTTGCCTTATCTTTGTTTATGAATTAATTGGTTAATTATTTCCGCTCTATGTAGGACTCCTGCAGGTTTGGTTTCAAAAATGAAAAGCAGGGGTCTGACTCTCACCTCAAACTAGTAAGACTTGGCAAAAGCAACCCCCTCCTCGAGGGGGTTGTTTTTTTATGGACGGTTTTACTCAAACCTGATACTAATTATCAAAATGATCATGTAAAAGCGGAGAAGCAGAGGGCAATGAACAATGCACAATGCACAATGAACAATGCACAATGAACAATGAATAACTACTCCTTGCTATTTCTTGCTACTTCTTGCTATGTCTAACAATGTCTTGCTACGAATAACAACAAACAATTTAACAATTCCGGCAATTCCGGCAATTGAGATAATTTTGACAATAAAGACAATTTGACAATAGAGACAATAAAAACAATTTGAAAATATAGCCATCAGCCAATAGCTAACAGCCTTCAGCCAACCTAAACGTCAATATTCGCGTATTTGGCGTGACTTTCGATAAAGGCCCTTCTCGGGGGTACCTCATCGCCCATAAGCATGGAGAAGACCCGGTCGGCTTCGGTACCGTTTTCGATGGTTACCTGGCGCAGCGTCCTGAATTCGGGGTTCATGGTAGTTTCCCAGAGCTGCTCGGCGTTCATTTCACCAAGACCTTTGTAACGCTGGATGTGGATGCCTTTTTCGGTGCCGTTTTCTGACACTTCATTCACAAATTCTTGCCTTTCTTCTTCACTCCAGCAGTATTTCACCTTATTTCCCTTTCTGATGAGATATAGCGGGGGAGTTGCAACGTATACATAGCCGTTTTCGATCAGCTCCTTCATATACCTGAAGAAGAAAGTGAGGATCAGGGTGGCGATGTGGCTTCCGTCCACGTCGGCATCGGTCATGATTATGATCTTGTGGTACCTGAGCTTTTCGAGGTTGAGCGCTTTGCTGTCTTCCTCAGTGCCGATGGTGATGCCGAGGGCGGTGAAGATATTTTTGATCTCTTCATTTTCGAAGATCTTGTGTTGCATAGCTTTTTCCACGTTCAGGATCTTGCCCCTGAGCGGCAGAATGGCCTGAAAACTCCGGTCGCGGCCCTGTTTGGCCGTTCCACCGGCCGAATCGCCCTCCACGAGGTAGATCTCTGCTTTGGCCGGGTCTCTCTCGGAACAATCGGAAAGTTTACCGGGCAATCCGCTGCCCGACAATACATTTTTCCTCTGAACCAGTTCCCTTGCCTTTCGGGCTGCGTGACGTGCCGTGGCAGCCAGGATCACTTTGTTTACGATCGTTTTGGCTTCTTTCGGGTTCTCTTCAAGGTAATTTGAAAGATGCTCGCTCACGATCTGGTCAACCGCGCCCATTACTTCGCTGTTGCCCAGCTTGGTCTTTGTCTGGCCTTCGAACTGGGGTTCTGCCACATTGACGGAAATAATGGCAGTAAGCCCTTCCCGGAAGTCGTCACCACTGATGTCGAACTTGAGCTTGGCCAGCATTCCCGATTTTTCAGCATAGTTTTTAAGTGTCCTTGTCAGTCCTCTCCTGAATCCTGCGAGGTGTGTGCCTCCTTCGTGAGTGTTGATGTTATTTACATATGCATGGAGGTTTTCGGCAAAGGAAGTATTATACTGCAGCGCAATTTCGACGGGGATCTCGTTCTTGTTGCCTTCAAGATGGATCGGTTCGGGCATGAGCGACTCCCTGTTTACATCGAGATAGTTGAGAAAATCCTTCAATCCTTCTTCGGAATAAAAGGATTCATGCAAATAGTCGCCGTTCCCGTTATCTTCCCTATGCCTTTCATCAGTGATGGATAGTCTGATGCCTTTGTTGAGGAATGCCAGCTCTCTGAGGCGGGAAGCGAGGATATCAAATTCATATTCTTTAGCTATGAAGATCGAATCATCGGGCTTGAATGTGATCCTGGTTCCGGTGATGTCTGTTTTGCCGACAACCTTGACCGGCTCCTGGGGTCGTCCGATGTGATATTCCTGCTCATAAATGTTTCCGTTGCGGTGTACTGTGGCCTTTAAACGGGATGATAGCGCATTTACACAGGAAACACCAACCCCGTGCAATCCGCCCGATACCTTATACGATCCCTTATCGAATTTACCCCCGGCATGGAGTACGGTCATTACAACCTCCAGTGCCGAGCGGTTCTCTTTTTCGTGGATGTCGGTGGGGATGCCACGGCCGTTATCTACAACAGTTATCGAATTATCTTCATGTATTGTAAGGTCTATTTCATCGCAATAACCTGCCAGCGCTTCGTCGATCGAATTGTCGACCACTTCGTAAACCAGGTGGTGAAGCCCTTTGGTGCTTACATCACCGATGTACATGGCCGGTCTTTTCCTTACGGCCTCAAGCCCTTCAAGCACCTGGATGTTTTCAGCAGTATAATTTCCCTTAGCTAAAGAGTTCTTTTCTTCCGACGTCATATAGAAATATTTAGATAAATAATTATGTTGTTTTTAAATGACATGTAAAAATACTCAAAAAAGGTATATAAATATCAGATAAACAGGGTATTTATTAACAAAAAAAGTTTGAATTCAACACCCCCGTTATGGCTAATTTTTAGTGGTAAAAATAACCCCTCCCATCACCTGGAACCCCTGGACTGGATAATTGTGCCACCGGTGGTATTTTTTATTCAGGATGTTCATGGCGCTGAGGAAAACAGAGAAATTACCTGTTATGTTGTAATCGGCCCCAAGGTTAAGGTCGAGGTAAGGATCTAGTGATATGTCCGTGTTCCCTTCTTCATAGCCCTTAGCAAAGCGTTCGGCAACATAGTTGACCTCTCCGGAAATGTTCAGTTTCTCGAGCGGTGAAAATACGATTTCCAGGCCTGTTTCAAATGACGGTTTATGCCAGGCCTTCTCTTCCCTGTCGAGCGAATAGAAGGCCAGGCCTGCCCTGAGCTTTACAAGAAGCTCTTTCAGTATGTTGACGCCTGCGCCCGCATTTATAGTAAAGACCTGTCCGTCGTCGTAGATGATGGAAAACTGGTTATCGAGCGCTGTTGCCGTATCTGTGACATAAAAGGGCATATCTTCGAAGTTGAGCGACGAGATCTCGGCATAGAGTTCAAAAAGCCCGGCGCTGGCCCTGGTCCCGGCGAAAAGCTCGAATTTCTCGTTCGTATTCTTTAATTCGGGCACATTGGTAATGTAAGGATTGATGAAGGAGTGCCTGTAAAATGAGTTCCTCTCCAGTCCGCCCCTGATCCCGGCATAGATCGACAGGTTATTGTCGATCAGCGACACTTCCCCCCGCAGGTAAGGGTAGAGATGGAACGATGAAGCAGTGTCACCGGCAAAGAAGGCATTGATCCCTGCCTTCAGCCTGAACTGGTCGTACACGAACTCATAGTAAGGGAAAGCCCTCACCCGGTAAAAGTCCATTCCACCCAGGCTGTCGTTGAACGACTGGTAATCACCGCCAAGCTCGATCCCGAGTTCTTCCCTGTCGCCCAGGTTGAAAACATCATCCAGGTATGCCAGTGTAATTTCCGTTTCGGCCAGGAATTCATTTGCCTGGTAGGAATCACCAATATAATTGATGTTCAGGGACACATCATACTTGAAATCCCTTCTTTCGGAATAAATGCTGGCAAGGCCGATTTTAGCGCCCATTGATGGGAGCGACTGCCTGATATCTTTTTTGTCCACATCCATTGAGGGAAAGCTGTCGGGCTGAAAACCATAGTAATGAAATTGCCTGTAATCACCCCTGATACTCGCCGAAAGAGTGCTTTTCCTGAAATGCCTTTTGCCATAACCTTCAAGGTTGATCTTTGCATAACCTCCCGGACCGTATCCTTCGATGCCCTGGAATGAAGAAATTGCCTCTCCCTTTACACCAAGGGTTTTCTCATCATCCGGCACTGTGTTGGCCGTAAAAAAGAGGTAGGGTGTGAGGTAATTCCCGAAACCTGCTTTCACCAGGTTCCTGAACTGCCTGCTCTGTAGGTCCCTGGAGGGTCGCCTCGGATCCACAGGGGTAACCTCTATCTGCGTGCTTACCTTCCGGTCGAGGATGTTGTACTGAAAATCCTTTTCCCTCCTGTCGATATCAGGAAACACAGGCATGAAATTCGATTTGGCAGGGTCCAGTATGGTCGGCTGGTAGGGTGCAATGATGGTCACCTCTTCATTCCTCTCCTGGGTGAAGGCCGGAATGGAAATACCGGCGAGCAATACTGTGGTTATTATGATCTTAGCTGTTTTTTTCAACATAAGTTATCATTGGTTTTCATTTTCACCTGTTGCAGGCGCTTGTTCCTGCATGTTCTCCAGCTTTTCAACTTCAGCAAGCTTCCTGCGTGCCACTTCGCCCAGCTCAGGGCCGGTATAATTGTCGATGATGCTCTGAAGGGTCTGTCTGGCCTGGAAGTAGTTTTCTTTCTTCGTGTAAATATCTGCCAGCAGGATAAATCCTTTGGCAACCCAGTAGTCGAATGAGCCATACTTATCGGCAAGCTCAAAAATACTTTCCTCCGATTCATCTGTTAGCCCCTTATTAAACCGTATCAGCGCAATGCGATAATGGGCCTCGGCCGCCCATTCGTTCTGGACGCGTTCCTTTACCTTTTTATACTCTTCGAGCGCTTCATCTTCCTTGCCCAGCTCGAACCAGGCTCTGGCAAGGGTTATGTGGACCTCATTCCTGAGCTCGGCGGTTATGGACTCAGAAGTAAGCAGGTCGTTGCCCGCATCAATAGCCTCCTGCAGGTTGCCCAGCTTTAGTGCACAGCGCATGAGGCCGCTCCTTGCATAGGCTTTGTTCTCGGGGTAGGAGGCCACTTCTTCCAGTTCTTCAAAATATGTGACTGCTTTGTTGAATTCCTTCCTGTCGAAGTGCATTCCGGCCACCCTGACCAGAGCCGTTTCAATAAACTGTGCCGATGGTTTTTCAAGGACTTCCAGGTAGGATTGCAATGCCCTGTCTTTCCTGTCCTGCTTGAAATAACACTCGGCCGAGTAAAAATGGGCATTGGTGCTGTAAAACCCATCGGGGAAATCATTGAGGTATTTCTCAAAATACCTGGTTGCCTCGCTGCAATTACCCTCCATATATTTCATTTCGGCAACGGAATAAGTCACCGAATCCCTTTCATTGGCAGTGACATCGGCAAAAGTGAATTGTGAGGCATAATCGTAATATTCGTTCACGTTCCCGGTTTCAACATAGACTTTACGGAGGCTCGAGAGCGCCTCCTTGGATTCGGCCGAACCCGGGTACTTTTCTATCACACTCTTGAAGGTCTTGATCGCTGCCTGGTTTTCCCCTGCATTGTAATAGATAAGTCCGCTCCTCATGAGTGCTTTGATGGCCAGGCTGCTTTTCGGGTGCCTCTTCACCAGCTTGTCGAAGTAATCCAGGGCTGAGGGCTGGTCGTTCACGATGAGATAGGTGGTGGCTATTTCATAAAGGGCATCGTCGTGGTAGATGCTTGACGGAAAACCTCTCTCCAGCATCTTGAGGGTGCTGATCTTTTTATTGAAATTTCCGAGGGCCCCTTCCGAGGAAGCCTTCTGGAACAGTGCATAGTCAGAACCGCTCTTGCCCAGCTCGGTTGCCCTTTCATAGTTTGAGATGGCAACACCGTATTTCTTGTTGATGAAATTGGCATCGGCAATCCTGAGGTAGGCCTCCTGTACCAGCCTGGTGTCGGAACTGCCCGCCTCATTGATGAATTTCCTGAAACTGCTGACCGCCTGGCTGTATTCCTTTCTTTTAAAATATGAATAGCCCAGGTTGTAATAGGCCGTTGCATACTCCTCTGTTCCCCGGGCTGCCCTGTCGTTGAGGAAATCATTGAAGTATTTCATGGCGCCCCAGTAATTCTCGAGGCGGTAGAAAGATTCCCCGGTCCAGTACCTGGCCTTGGCCCTGATAACGGGCTCATAGTTATAAGAGGAGGCTGTCTTGAAAAGGCTTATCGCCTCATCGAATTTGTTGCTGTTGAACAGTTCGATGCCCCTGAAAAAGGCAATCTGCTGGTACGCTATTTCAAGCTCGTCTGTTTTGTCCGGTATTTTCTCTATGGAAGCCAGCGCCTCCCCGTAATTGTTTGAATTGAGGTATAGGTCGACCAGCAGGCCGTATGCTTCATTTTTTCTTTCCGAATAAGGATTTTCTTCCAGGTATTTTTCG
Source organism: uncultured Bacteroidales bacterium (assembly GCA_964567785.1). GTDB lineage: Bacteria > Bacteroidota > Bacteroidia > Bacteroidales > JAGOPY01 > CAZMOK01. The sequence continues at coordinate 14,645 of CAZMOK010000051.1, forward strand.
AGGAGTGAAACGGCCTCGTTGAAGGTGTTGGATGAGGATTCCACGCTGAGCTTCGCATAATTGAAGAGCGATTCCTCCGTCACTTCACGGTCGATGCCGGTTTTGTATGCCGAAAGGAAGGCGTTTCCGGCAAATTTTTTCTGCTCTGTTTCAAGGTAGCAGATTCCCAGGAAGTAGTAAGATTGCTGCGACAGGGAATCCTCCTGCCCGGTGGCTTTCTGAAAATGGTTGATCGCATTTTCATACTCTTCATTTTTGAGGTAGGTAAAAGCGATCTGGTAATGTTCCTTCCGGTCGATCGATCTCCTTGAACTCCTGTAATAAGTTTCGAGGTAGGGTAGGGCCTTATCGTACTCATTGAACTGAAAGTAGGCATCGCCCACTATCCTCGAAACCTCCGGTTTTGTTTTGTAAGAGGCTTTCTCGACTATTTCCGGACCGTTTTCGAGTATCCTGTCATAGTTACCGAGGTAATAGTCGATATGCAGCATGTATAGCTGGATCTCTTTGCTGTAGGTCCTGTGGTCCCTGAGTTTGATAAAATAAGATTGTGCCTCTTCATAATTGCCTTCCAGGTAGGCGATATGGGCCAGGTAATATTCGGCGTCTTCGTTGTATTTCGAATTTGAAGAAGCAGCCTTTTTCAGGTAGGTTTTGGCTTTCCCCGGCTGGTTCATCTTGAGGTAGCAATAGCCTGTTTTGTAGTAATATTCTGGCAGCCATTCACGGTCGAGCTGTGAGGGCCTCACTTCCCTGAAGGCGTACATGGCATTGCGGTACCTGCCTTCGTCAAAGTTGATCCTTCCCAGGTAGAAATGGGCTAGCTTACTCTGGGGGTGTTCGGGATAGTCATTGATGAAAGCTTCAATCTTTTCAGAAGCATTGTCGTGCTGCAGCTCTGCGTCGCACATGGCGTCGAAGAACCTTGCATCGGCCACCAGTGAGGGGTGTTCGGCAGGGTCCATTGCGGTGATCTCACCGAATATGGCCTGGGCGCCCGAATACACCTCTTTGTTGAAGAGGTTGACGGCCTGCCTGAAGGCGGCACCGGGGTCCCTGTAAGTGTCGGATTGCTGGGCAATGCCCGGCGAGGCGGATAGAATGGCCAATAAAAGCAGTACCCAAAAAGGTTTTCTTTTCAGCATAGATGTAATTAAATAGAAGTCAAAAGTAGAAGTTAGCCGGCTTTACTGGTTGATTTAATCGGGTTTTTATTCACAAATGCTGTTTGAAAAACGAAGTGGGTCTGATTATAGTATTCGTGAATGACCGGGACATGATCTTTTTCAGGCCATTTTTATGGAATTTGTTGAAAAGAGAAAGGAGTTAGAAAAGATAATCGTACAGAAAATGGTAGAGGCTGCAACTGTCAATTGCAGCCTCTGTTTTCTGCGGCAGCTCTGTAAGCGGGATTCTGTTCACCGGACCGTGTCCGGTTACCCTGCCATTTATCTGGGCCGGCCATCGCTGGACGGCTCAAGCAGCCTACCCACCGGGATCGGACGGGCAGCCCTCGATCCCCGGCATATTTGGCCTTGCAACCCGTAAGGTTTGCCCGACAGCGATGTCGCCACCGCTGCCCGTGGGCTCTTACCCCACGTTTTCACCCTTGCCCCGAAGGGCGGTTATTTTCTGCGGCACTTGCTGTCACCCGCCAACCGCGGATGCCTTCCCGTTAGGAAGTACGGCGCCCTGTGTTGTCCCGACTTTCCTCCCCGGCCTGAACCGGAGCGGCAGAGCGGACTGCCTGTCTGCAAAGATACGAAAATCGCACCTTTTTTGTTACACTTTCCGCAATAAGGCACTTGTATCAACTTGATATTTATTGTTTTTCAAATCAATATCCCTTCTTTTTTGTTAAAATTCGCACCGGGAAGCTATACTCAGACCATATGACTATTTTTGTGCAAACTTTTAACCGGCCTGTAACATGCTAATATCCCATAAAAGCATTAACACGGAAAGGATCTGATGAAAGACCTGAGTTCAGGGAACGAGTTCAAGCTAATACTGCACTTTGCCACGCCAATGCTGCTGGGAAATGTATTCCAGCAGCTTTACAACGTGGTCGACAGTATCGTGGTGGGTAATTTTATTGGGAAGGAAGCGCTTGCCGCCGTGGGGGCTTCTTTCCCGATACTTTTCACCCTCATCTCACTGGTGCTTGGCGTTGCCATAGGTTCAACCATCGTTATTGCCCAGTTTTTCGGGGCTAAGGACATAAACAACGTAAAGCGTACCATCGACACGCTTTACATTTTCCTGGCCATTGCTTCAGTCATCATAAGCATTGTGGGGATTGCCTTTTCAACCGAGATCTTCAGGCTTATCAGGATGCCTGAGGAGGCGATCCCCGAGGCGGTGGATTACTTCAACATTTACATCGGCGGGGCCATACTCTTCTTTGGCTTCAATGGCACCAGCGCTATTCTTCGCGGACTGGGCGATTCCAAAACACCCCTCTATTTCCTGATGCTCTCAACGGTGCTGAACATCATCCTCGACCTTGTTTTCATAGTCTGGTTCGGGTGGGGCATAAAGGCTGTTGCTGCTGCAACCCTGCTGGCCCAGGGCATAGCCTTCATTTCGGTTGTGTTGTACCTGAACAAGACCCACCCGGTCATAAAACTTACGTTGCGCAGGATGATATTCGACAAGGATATCTTTCTGAAAGGGGCAAAGATCGGGTTCCCCATAGGGTTCCAGCAGGCTTTCGTGGCCCTGAGCATGATGGCGATGTACTGGCTGGTGAACCGTTTCGGGACCAATGCCACGGCAGCATACAGCGTTGTTTTCAGGATCGACTCCTTTGCTGCTATGCCGGCTATGAACTTTGCCAATGCCTTTTCCACTTTCGTCGGGCAAAACCTTGGGGCCAACCGGCCCGAAAGGGTCAGGACCGGCCTGTGGGCCACTTTCAAAATGACTACTACAATTGCTGTCACCATATCCCTTATCGCCATTATCTTCAGCCGGCCGTTGATGCAGCTTTTTACCCAGGATCCTGCCGTGATCGAGATCGGAGCCAGCTACCTCAAGATCGTAGCCTTCTTCTATATCACATTTTCAACCATGTTTGTCGTGGGAGGTGTTATGAGAGGGGCAGGGGATACCTTCGTGCCGATGCTCATCACATTTTTTGCCCTGTGGGTGGTAAGGATACCTGTTTGTTATTTCCTGTCGGAGAAGTTCGGGTACATCGGGCTCTGGTGGGGCATACCTGTCGCCTGGGTCATAGGGATGTCCCTTTCTTACCTCTATTATCTCACCGGACGATGGAAGAAAAAGGTTGTTGTGCGCCATGATAGAACCTGATCTCTTGTCATTTTTACGTTTGATATTTTTACAGAATGTTGTTTTGCAGCCTCAGAAGCACAAAAGGTTAAGTGGCACGATTTTACCTTTTGTGCTTTGAGGAAATTATCTATTTTTACCGCATATTAACCATACCGTTTAAAATGTAACATATGGAAAAGAAAATCTTATTTATCAGCATCATGGCATTAGTAATCGCACTGATGGGTTGTGAACCACAACAGAAGTTTGATTATCCTGAAACCAAAAAGGTTGACCAGGTAGACGTATATTTCGGGGATACAGTTCCTGATCCATATCGCTGGCTCGAAAACGACACTTCAAAACAGACAGAAGCATGGGTCAAGGCCCAGAACGAGGTTACCTTCGGCTACCTGGAAGAGATCCCTTTCAGGAAAGGTATAGAAGAACGCCTTACCGAGATCTGGGACTATCCCAGGGTCTCGGCGCCCTTTGAAGAAGGTGGCAGGTACTATATCTTCAAGAACGACGGGTTGCAGAACCAGGATGTGGCCTACGTGAAGGAATCGCTCGACTCCGAAGAAGAGGTGATCCTCGATCCCAATAAGTTCTCTGACGACGGTACCGTTTCGCTTACGGCATTCACCCCTTCGCCCGATGGCAAGTACCTGGGCTACGGCATTTCCCGCGGCGGTTCCGACTGGGACGAGTTCTACGTGATGGACCCCGAAACAAAAGAGGTATTTGACGACAAGATCATGTGGGTCAAATTCTCCCCCATGGCGTGGTACGGTGATGGCTTCTACTACAGCCGTTACCCGGAGCCGGAGGAAGGTCAGCAGCTTTCAGGCGTCAACCTTCATAACAAGGTTTATTACCATAAGATCGGCGATCCGCAGTCGGAAGACAAGCTGATATACGAAGACCCTGCCAATCCCGGATGGAGCTTTGCACCGGCTGTCACTGACGACAAGGAGCTTCTTGGGCTCTATGTCTACGAATCGACTGACGGCAACGACATTTATTACAAGCACCTGAACAAGAAAAACAGCAAATTCAAAAGGCTTGTAAACAATTTCGACGACAACTATGATGTAATTGAGCATATCGACGGGAAACTCCTTATCCGCACCGACAACGGCGCCTCAAAATACAGGTTGATATCTGTCGATCTTGACAGTCCTTCTATGGAAAACTGGGTTGATATCCTGCCCGAAAAGGAAGACGTGCTGAGTTCGGCCTCGGTTGTTGGCGGGAAGATCATTGCCCGGTACATGAGGGATGCCCACAGCGTGGTTGAAGTATATGACCTGGAAGGGAACTTCCTTTATGAGATCGATATCCCGGTGCTGGGGACGGTTTACGGATTCTCAGGAGATATAGACGACAAGATCACGTTTTACACCGTGACCTCATTCACCACTCCCTCCATAGTGTACAAATATGATGTGGAGAACAACGTTTCGGAAGAGTACAGCCGCTCACAGGTTGATTTTGACCCGAACCTCTACGAGGTGAAGCAGGAGTTTTTCACTTCGAAGGACGGAACGAAGGTGCCCATGTTCATCATTCATAAAAAAGGACTAGAAAAGGA
>CAZMOK010000052.1:0-4107 GCA_964567785.1 uncultured Bacteroidales bacterium
GGAATGCAAAGAGGAAATATTTTACTTAGTTATCTGCCGCGCCGCTTTTTCATTACTCCTTCCCGCGGTCGTCATCCCTGCTCGCCATGCATAGCCTTGGCGAAGCATGGCGGAGGCAGGGACCGGCTGGCTTTACAATGCGCCCCTTCCCGGTTGGGGAGGGGTTGGGGGAGGGGCTGGGAAGGGCTAAATCTTAAATCTTACGGGTACCACAAACCTGCTCTCAACCGCTTTGCCCCTCTGCTCAGCAGGCTTCCACATCCCATCCGTAAGCTTTAATACCCTCATTGCTTCTTTGTCGAGCGAGGGATGAACACCCCGGACTACCTTGACGTCTTTCACAGTACCATCCTTGCCAACTATGAACTCGACAAAAACAGTCCCATTGACACCCGCCTTTTTCGCATCCTCAGGATAGGATAGCCTGTCTTTTATGAATTCATCCAGGGCCTGACTTCCACCCCTGAACTCAGCGCTCTTTTCCACGACGGTAAAGATTTCGTTTTCTTTGGGCCTGATGTCCATATCGACGGCTGTTTCAGTCAGTTTAAACGACCTGTTCCCGCCGCCATTGGGACTTTTGCTGCAGGCGGCTCCGCCGACCGCATAGTTGCTTACGCCCTGGGGCAATGGCAGGGGCTGCTTCACACTGACGTAATCACCCTCTGTATTCCTGATCTCCGAGTCGATGGCAACAAAAGAGGTCAACCTTGTCAACAGATTGTATTCGAGGCCGAGCTCAACCAGTTCCGCATCGAAGTCTTCATAACCGTATCCCGCACTGGCCAGGTCGTCGTACCACCTGATCTTCTCCCTGGCCCACAGCATCCTGATCGCGCTGTTCGATGCTGAATGCCCCAGCTTGTCAAGGTCCATCTTTGAAAGGAACAGGCCTTCGCCGTTGGTTCCGCTGACCGACAATACCCCTTCAATCCTGCCATTGTACTTGCCAAAAAGGATCAGTGGTTTTTGAGCGAACAGGTCGGGGTAGGATTCGGGAATGACATCGTAGACATCCGTTCCGCTGAACTCAATGTCTATGCCCGTAAGTACCGGGCTGGAAACATATTTCCTGAATTTTTCAGCAGATGCGGGAGCCTCATTTTCGTCAAGCACAATGAAAGGCTCTCCCTGTCCGGCATGGGCGAGTCCCTCTATGAGGTGCCTGTTCACACCGCTACCGATGCCGAAAGCGAAGAAATTGGCCTCGTCGAGGTTGTTCCTCACAATCTCGAAGGCCTTCTGTTCAACAGAGATATAACCGTCGGTAGCTATGATGAATGACCTGGATACATTCTCTTCTTTCGGGATCGAAAAGGCCCTTTTCAGGGCGCTGATAAGTTCAGTGCCCCCGCCACCGCGCTCTTTCTCAATAAAGCTGATGGCCTCTCTGATGTTTTCCCCGCTGGCCGGCAGTGAGCGGTCTGATAAAACCCGGGAACTGGCCGCAAAGAGTACCACATTGAATCTATCCACGGGCCTGAGGTTGCCGATCAGGTCTTTAAGGAGTTTCTTGCTGACATCCAGCGGGAACCCGTTCATCGATCCGGAAACATCCACGATGAAAACGTATTCCCTTGGGGGGACCATGTCAGGGGCAATCCGTTCAGGCGGCTGGACCATGGCCAGGAAATAGTTTTCCTCATTGCCCTCGTAGAGTAAAACGCCGGAATGGATCCGGTCACCGGCCAGTTTGTACCTGATCACAAAGTCCCTGTTTCCACCATTTCTCTCTTCCGGTTTCAGGCTGATACGGGCACTTTCTTCCCCTTTAAACGAGATGTCTGTTTTGTGCGACGGACATACCAACTTACGTAAAGGCATCCCGGCACTCAGTGTCACGTCCATACTGAAGCTGTATGGTGCTTGCTGTCCTTCTTCCAGGTAAGGATTGGCTGTCCAGCCTTCACTTGCGGAGGCCAGGTCATCGCCCGGGCTCACATACCTCGGGCCCACCACGGCAGGGTAGGTGAACTCGTAAATGTTGCCGACCGGCCTTAACAACTCGGTGTATTGCAGTTCCACTTCGATGGTATCGCCCGGCATGATGTTGGCCACGTTCATCTGGAACACATTGGGCCTCTGCTGCTCAAGCAGGGAGGCGCTTTGCCCGTTATCGCGCGCATCTTCATAAGCCTGGCGGGCTTTGTTCTTCTCATCGATGCGGGCTATGACAACCCTTTCGCCTATCGTCATGGTCATGCCGTGCACGGCTGCCAGTGTTGATGCCGGAAAGACATAAATGGCTTCGATTGGGCCTGTGCCGTTGTTCTTATAGACCTGGGTCACTGTGACGTTGGCGATGACCCCGGCTATATTCACGTCTGCCTCAGTGGATAGCAGGGGTAATTGTTCATTTGCCGGGTCATCCGACTGCACAAAGAAGTAGGGCGAACCCGTTCTGTCCGGATCTCCGGCACTTTGAGGAAATCCTTTTGTCACTGGAACCGATCCTGCCAACAGGACAAGGATCATTATCGGAATTATTGACTTTTTCATAATTAATAGGATTTAAGTGAAGAATTTAATTTTCTTGTTTCCATAATTGCAGTTTTTTTTGATCTCAATTTTGAGATGCCGGCGTTGGCTGAATTCCATAAAAAAAAATCGAAAAAATTAAGGGGCCGGCAATGATTTCCGTAGGAAAACGCTAGCTGGTACATTATTTGTATTTTTATTTATTGCAATTGACTGTATGCCAATTATAGACATTGTGGTCTGTTGATAACTGCAACAATATGTTTGCCCGGTTCAATAAAAGGTCTCGAAAGGAAAGCCGCGAACAGTGGGACGATGCCCGAATCATTGCCTCATACCGGGAAACAGACGACAAAGAACTGATCGGGATCCTTTTTACACGTTATACCCACCTGGTTTTCGGCCTTTGCCTGAAATACCTTAAAAATGAAGAGGATGCGGAAGATGCCGTGATGGAGATTTTCGAAGGGCTCTTTACCAGTTTGCTAAACCATGAAGTAAAAAACTTCAAAAGCTGGCTCCATTCCGTTTCGAGGAACCATTGCCTGATGAAGCTGAGAAAAGATAAGACACATCTTAAAGTGTTGAAGAATGTGAAGGAAGAAAATTCACAGGCGATTATGGATTTGGTCGGTGAAATGCATCAAGATAGCAAGACAGACAATTATTCAGTCGACCGTTTGAAGTCCCTGATACCTCTTTTGAACGAGGGGCAGCGACGATGTATAGAGTTAGTATATTTACAGGAGAAACCCTATGCGGAGGTATGCAAGATCACCGGCTATACGGATAAACAGGTGAAGAGCTATGTGCAGAACGGAAAAAGGAACCTGAGAATAAAGCTGGAGGAAAACAGTGGATAACAGGAATGGCATAAACTGGATGTTCAATGCTTCGGGCAACCTTACTTTTGAAGCCATGCAGGCTTACCTTGAAGGAAAGCTGAACAGGGAACAGGCAGAGGTTTTCGAGAATCATCTCAAGGTATCAGAGTTCGACCGGGAAGCGCTGGAAGGGCTCAGGCTCACAACCAGTGAAAGGGCATCGGCATCCATAGCAGGACTGAATGAAAGGATTTCCGGCAGGAGCAGGCAAAGGCGAAAGATAACTTTCTGGCCGTACTACGGGATTGCTGCATCTGTTGTTTTGATCGCCGGTGTGATCGGGGTGCTGAATTACCTGGAGAACAGACAGCCCGAGACCATATCCCAGGCCCTGCCGCCCCAAGAGGAAAAGGCCGTGGAGGAGAAGGGTGCAGAAAAGACAACTCAGTCCGGTGATGAAGCAAGGGTAGAAACAAAAGAGGAAAGTACTTATCAGCTAGTTCCTGTTGAACAGGAAGATAAAAAGCCCGAAAGCGTTGTTGGGGTTCTTGAGGAGGATATTATTCCTGAAACAGATCAGCAGACAGATGTGCTGGTTGACGACAACATCACTTTAACGGAAGAAGCGGGGAAAAAAGAAGGAGCAGGAAAAAGAACAGGAGAAGGAATAGGAGAAAGGTCAGGAAGAGGGGAAGAGGAATCAGGAGCAGGGTATGAAATGGAGGAAGAGGTGTCAAATGATATAGGGGATATTGAAGCTGCTGAAGCTTCAAAGAAGAGCCTGGAAACAACTCGGAAACCGGTT
>CAZMOK010000052.1:4207-19440 GCA_964567785.1 uncultured Bacteroidales bacterium
TATTGAAGCTGCTGAAGCTTCAAAGAAGAGCCTGGAAACAACTCGGAAACCGGTTGCGATGAAAGCGCAGCAGGAACCCCAGGAAGAGGAAGAGATCTTCATGGTGGTGGAAGAGATGCCCGCGTTTCCAGGCGGTGATACAGCGCTGGCCAATTATCTTTACAGGAACATTGAATACCCGGCTGAAGCGGTTGAGAACGGGACCGAGGGAAAAGTATATGTTTCATTTATGGTAGCGAAAGACGGAAAGATCAAAAATGTCAGGATATTGAGGGGTATCGGCCATGGTTGTGATGAGGAAGCACTCAGGGTGATCAGGGCCATGCCCGACTGGAAACCCGGCAAACAGAGAGGCAAGCCTGTAAGGGTGCAAGTGAACCTGCCGATAGTTTTTGAAATGGAATAAAACCCTGTTTCTTTTAAATTATACCAATCCAGCCGGCTATTTCCTCAAAAAACCTTGTGAAGAGGACCGGTTTCAGCACAATGGTAAAAACAAGTCCGTATATTGCCCCCCAGAAATGGGCGTTGTGCCCTATGTTGTCGCCACCTCTCCTGGCCATATAGGCTGAATAAATGAGGTAAAGCACTCCGAAGACCACCGCCGGTATCGGGAAGGGAATGGGAAACAGGAAAAGGGAACTGGTGGGATATAGCAGGATACTCGAAAAAACCACTGCGGAAACAGCACCCGAAGCGCCCACCGCCGAATAATTGGGATTGTCTTTGTGCTTGCCATAATCAAAAAGAACAGAAAAACCAACCCCTCCCAGGTAGAGCAGAATGAAATACAAGTAGGCTGTGTTCCCGAAAAAATAATACAGTCCACTTATCACCGCATCCCCAAAAGAATACAATACGAACATATTGATGAAAAGGTGGACCCACCCGGCATGGACCAGCGCGTAGGAAAAAAAGCGCCAGCTTTCCCTGCGGTGTTTGATGGCATAAGCGCTGAAGACCATCTTGCTTGCCAGCTCATTATTTCTGAAGGCTAGTATGGAGACTACTGCCGTTATCGCTATTATCGCCAGGATCAAAAAATTCATTACCTGCCTCCTGTGGTTACTTCACCTGTTTCGTAGTTAAATTCGGATCCCAGCACACTGTGTGGTATAAGGTATACGGCAAGCAGCACCAGGGCGGCCGCAATGGCCCAGCCTCCTTTTCCCGGGTGTTTTCTCAGCCTCAGCACTGCTATGAGCCAGAAAATGAACGCGACGGCTGTCTTGTTGTCGGTAAGGTCCTGACCGAGCGGCCAGCCTGCCCACCAATCACCAAACGCCATTAACTGGATGGCGGGACCAAGGATCAATCCACCGAGAAAAAGAGTGATCAGGGTTATCCATGCATATTGAAGCGTCCTCTTGCCTTTTACAAGAGCTTCAAGTCCCGTTCGTGTCGACATTAGCATGGCCGTAAACATAAGAAGGATGTGGGGCCACAACAGTATCTTTGCAACCTCGCCCTTGAATCTTATGATAACAGGATCCTCTGTCAGTTCAACAGAACTGCCGGCCTTTTCCAGCTCCACTGTATAGGCGAGCTTACCGGCCGGAGGCTGGCCCGGGAGGTAACCGTTGAGTTTACCGTTATTATAGACCATGTCTGTACTGGTCCATTCATCATCAGTCTTGTATCTTTTGTAGGTCAGGGTTCCTGAAATGCCCTCATCCGGGACTTCAATACTGATCAGGGCATCAGATTGCCCTTCACTTGACCGTATGAGTTTGTAGCTGATCGCAGTACCGTTCAGTTCAGCAGTGCCATCGAGCGGGTGGGTGGGGCCTGTCAGGCGCTGATAAACTACAAATACAAGTGTAAGTATTATCGTAAATATCCAGAGAAATATGGGTTTCTTTAGCATAGCCAGTTATGTTTAGTTCTGAAAGTCTGCAAAATTCTCACTTTTTTCGATTGCCTCGTAAAAAACCTGGTGCAGGTTGGTACGGATGTTCAGTTTGGAGATCTTGTTATTGGAGGCGTCAGGATAAACCCTGTTCGACAGGAAAACATAAACCAGGCCATTGGCCGGATCGGCCCACATGTAGGTGCCTGTGAATCCCGAATGCCCGAAGCTGGAAGGTGAGGCGCTTTTGCAGTTGGGGCCGTCCGCCTCATACTCGAAAAGAGGCTTGTCAAAACCGATGCCCCGCCGGTTGCCGTTCAACGGGAACTGGGTTTTCGTGAACTCCTTGATTGTTTCCTGCTCCAGGTAACGAATACCCCCGTACCTGCCACCATCCAACAACATTTGCATTACCACGGCCATATCCTTCGCATTGCTGAACAATCCGGCATGCCCTGAAACACCGCCAAGCATAGCCGCCCCCTGGTCGTGGACATCCCCGTGTACCAGTTGTTTCCTGAATTCCCTGTCGTTTTCGGTAGGTGCAATCCGCTCAAGGTCCCATTTCTGCCTGGGATGAAATCCTGTGTGATCCAGGCCAAGTGGATTATAAAAGTTCTTTTCCAGCCATTTATCGTAAGGCCTGTTCAAAGCCTGCTCCATGGCTTCCTTGAGCAGGTAATAACCCAGGTCGCTGTACAGGTAACTGTCGTTTTTTCTCAAGGGTGACCGCAGGATGCTGTCAATGATAGAATGCTTGTATGCATTTGTTATGTAAAGTTCCTCTGCGACCCTTACTGTGTGGCTTTCGGTAAGTTCATCACTGTAGATCGAAGGATTGAGCTTTCCGTCTTTCAGGGTATGCCTGAAGTAAGGTATCCAGTTCCTGAAGCGCGACTGGTGCGCCATAATATCCCTTATGATGAGGTGCTCTTTGTCGGTGTTCCTTAAGTAAGTAAGATAATATGAAAGTGGATAATCAATATCGATGATGCTTTCTTCACTGAGTTCCATTACTGCCAGGGCAGTTGCAGCCACCTTTGTCAGGGAGGCCACGTCGTAAATGGTGTTTTCTTCAACCGGCAGTTTTTTGTTATAGGTCTGGTGCCCCGTTGATCTGTTGTAGAAGACAATGCCGTCTTTTGCCGCCAATACCTGGCATCCCGGAAAAGCTTTTATATCGATCCCCTCTTTTATAATTGAATCCGCCCTGTACAATGACTCACCGGAGATCCCAAGTCTTTCGGGTGAAGCAAAATGAAGCCTTGTTTTGGTGGTTGAGATTCCAAGGCCTTCAGGAAAATCTACCGAGGCAGTGACAGGAAGCCTTCCTGAAAAAGGGATCCCCCCAAAGATCATTTGTGCAGAAACGGCTTCCATAAGTGCCGAATTCTGGTAGGACATTACAATCGCTTCAATGTTGTTAACTCCTTTGATCCTGCCTGCCAGGTAAGGGCTTCCAAAAATAGCAAGGACCACTTTTTTTTCTAACGACAGTTCATACACGAATTCAATGAATTCCTCCGGGATGCCATAATCTTCGGTATTCCAGGCTGATGAGGTATGCATGGCAACTATCACCAGGTTGTAAGGCTCAAGGTCGGCGATCATTCTCACTTTTTCCTTTTCACGAGGGCTTTCAGAGATAAAAAAATTATCAGTTGAGGTGTAATAGGAAATGTTTTTTTGCAGATCCGATAGTTCCCTTTTATTTGACAAAACAGCTATATCAAGTGTGTCGATCCTTTTAAGAGGGAGAATGCTGTCGTTGTTCCGGATCAGGGTAACGGCCTTTTCTGCCAAAACCTGGTTAAGCTGTTTTGAACGCATTGTGTTCAGTTCATTCAGGAGATTTTCCCCGGCAACCGGCGTGAATTTATCCAGCCCGGCCTTGTACTTGTACTCAAGCACTTTCCGGCACCTTGTATCCACCATTTCTGAACTGATCCTCCCTTCTTCCACGGCTTCGAGCAGTGCCTCCATGGCTTCGGGCACATCTGCGGGCAAAAGCAGTATATCGTTCCCTGCAAGGAATGCTTTTACTTCTATATCACCGGGCTTATGAAATTTGGTGACCCCTTTCATATCGAGCGCGTCGGAAATGACAAGACCCTCAAAGCCGAGTTCCTGTTTGAGAAGGCCTGTTACAATTTTCTCCGAGAGGGTGGATGCAAGGTTTTCCTCGCTCTCTATTTCAGGTATGTAAAGGTGTGCGATCATTACACCATCAACCCCTTCCCTGATAAGCTCTTTAAAAGGGACAAGCTCAAGGGAATCAAGCTCCTGCCTCGACTTCTCAATGACAGGGAGGGTTTTATGCGAATCTGTATCCGTATCCCCGTGGCCCGGGAAGTGCTTTGCCACGGCTATCAGGCCTGCATCCTGCATCCCTTTCATATAAGCCAGGCTTTTTTCGGTTACGTTTCCAACCTCTTCGCCAAACGAACGCAGATGAATGACCGGGTTGGCGGGATTGGAATTTATATCTACCACCGGGGCAAAATTCATATGAATACCCATTCTCCTGAATTGTTCCCCTATTTCTTTACCCATTAAATAGATCAGTGTGTCCTCGTCAATGGCGCCCAGGGTCATCTGGTACGGGAAGCCCGGAGTGTTCTCCAGCCGCATACGTAAGCCCCATTCACCGTCGATGCTAATGAGCAGTGGTACTTTGGAATTGATCTGCCACTCATTGGTCACCTTTACCTGTTCCTCAGGATCGCCGGCAAAAAAGGTCACGCCACCTATGCCATACTCATCTATATAACTTTCTATATTCCTGTCGTACTTATTTCCCGGCTGGTTTGCCCGCACCATCAGTAACTGCCCGATTTTCTCCTTTAACGTAAGGGTGTTCATCACAGAATCGACCCAGTGACCTTTATCCTGGCTTTTCAGGTTAAGGCTTGAAAATATAAGGATCAGGGACGTAATTATGAGACGGAAAAGTAATTTCATGAGTAAAAATGCCGTTACTTTATTACAATTTAGAATTTTTAAAAATAGATAAATTCAGGCAAACTGCAGGATCACAGATCGACAAGTATTCGACAATTGTTTATTAATATCCTATATTTGAAGCATAAAACCAGAACCAGTTCAAAGTGACTCTGACCAACTCAAAGGTTTTTCTTTCCCAAACATTCGGCAATTTTTTATTTTTTGTCTTTAAGTTGTTGATTGTCATTGTTTTATTATTTTCTGCATCCTCAGGCCTTGCTCAGAAGATTTCCAATTTTAAAAAAGGAGAAGAAAGGCCGCTTACCCGTATACTTTTTGTGTTTGATGCTTCTCAGAGTATGATGGGCCGCTGGCAGAGTGACCTGAAGATCAACAAAGCCCGCGAGATCCTGAGCAATGTGCTCGATACCCTTAAAAATATGGAAAACCTGGAAGTAGCGCTCAGGGTTTACGGACATCAGTACAATTATCCGCCCAAAGTGTGCACCGATACCCGTCTTGAGGTGCCTTTTGCAAATGATAACATTAATAAGATCAGGGACCGGCTAAGAACCCTGAGGCCCAGGGGCACCTCCCCGATAGCCAAGTCACTGGAACTGACCGCCGGGGATTTTCCCGATTGCGACAATTGCAGGAATATTATCATTCTTATTACCGACGGCATTGAGGAATGTGATGGTGATCCCTGTGCAGTATCGGATTTCCTTCAGCAGGAGGGGATCACACTTAAACCCTTTGTGGTTGGCATAGGCAGAAATTTCGAAGAGGCTTTCAATTGTGTGGGTACTTATTTTGATGCCTCCAATGAAGTCCAGCTTGGAAGGGCTCTTAATGCTATCATTTCCAGGGCTATGAACCCAACCACGATGCAGGTAAACCTGATAGATTCATATGGCCGCCCAACGGAAACAAATGTTAATATGAGTTTCTATGATCACATATCAGGAAAGCTCAAGTACAATTTTATCCACACAATGAATTTCCTGGGCCTGCCCGATACCATGATCATCGACCCGCTGATCACTTACGACATTGTTGTCCATTCAGTCCCGCCAGTCAGGGCTGACAGTGTTTACCTTAATCCCGGAAAGCATAACATCATACCGATCAATGCTCCTCAGGGATATCTTGAATTGTGCATGGAATCTACACGTGGCACCTCCAGGAACCTGCAGTGCATTATTAAAAGAAGTGGCATTCCCAATACGATCAACGTACAGGAAGTTGGCAAAAGGGAAAAATACATTACCGGTCTCTATGATATCGAGGTGTTGAGCCTGCCTCGCATAAACATCAACAATGTTCAGATCAACCAGGATTACACCACGAAGGTCGAAATTCCCGTACCGGGGATCGCTGTCATACAGAAGAATACCCGGGGGTATGGAAGTATCTATGTTGAAAAGGAAGGCAAGCTTGAATGGGTCTATAACTTCAGGGAAGATGTTTCGCACCAGGAAACCCTGATCCTGATGCCAGGCACCTACAGGGCTGTCTTTCGCTCCAAGTACATCGACCGTTCGATGTTCACCATTGAAGAGACCTTTGAAGTGGAATCCGGTATGTCGACCAACGTCAGGCTCTTCTGATAACATATTTCATTGTTTAGCACCTCTCATGAAAATATTCATCACCGGGTACATGGGCGCAGGTAAAAGCAGCGCCGGCAGGAAGATAGCCCTGAGGCTTGGTTTTGAGTTCATCGATATGGATGATGAATTTAAAAGTGTGCAAGGTGTTTCTGTGTCGGAATACCTGCTGAAGAAGGGTGAGGAATTGTTCCGTGAGAAGGAAAGGGACCTGCTAAAAGAAATTTCCCTAAGGAAAGGAGATTTTGTGATCTCAACCGGTGGCGGTACGCCCTGTTTTTTTGACAACATGGAACTCATCAACCGATCAGGGATTTCAGTTTACCTGGAGATGCATCCTAAGTCATTGGCAGTAAGGTTGGAAGAAGCAAAAGAAGAACGGCCTTTGCTGAATGAACTAAAAGGGGACCGGTTGATCCAAAAGATCAGTATCCATCTGGAGGAAAGAAAACCGTTTTATGAAAAGGCACTGATAACTGTGAAAGGTGAGAACCTTGACATGGCGGGTCTAATTGAAAAGATCACTAACAAAAGGAAGATTTAATTATTTCCTTATCAGCAGGGCTACATTTTCCACATGTTGTGTGTGCGGGAACATGTCGACAGGCTGTACTGCTTCCACGGAATATTTCTCCTGCATTAAGGCAATATCCCTTGCCTGGGTAGCCGGGTTGCAGCTCACGTAAACAACTTTTTCGGGGGAAGCCAGCAGTATTTGTTCTATCACTTTCGGATGCATCCCCGACCTGGGAGGGTCCGTTATGATAATATCAGGCTTTTCTTTTTGTTCGATGAAGTCACTATCGAGCACTTTGGCAAGATCCCCGGCAATGAACTCAACATTGCCGATACCGTTCAGTTCTGCATTTTCATAGGCATCTTCAACAGCCTCCTCAATGTATTCTATGCCTGTCACTTTTCCTGATAAGCCGGCAACATAAAGTGAAATGGTCCCTGTGCCGCAATACAGATCATATACATTTGAACCGCTTGAAGGAGAGGCAAATTCAGCAGCTACCCTGTAAAGTCTTTCAGCCTGCCTGGTGTTGGTCTGGAAAAATGATTTGGGCCCGATCTTGAACTTCAGCGTTTCATTTTTATTTTCAAAAGAAGTCAACTGCTCGGTGATATAAGCCTTACCTGAATGATTAATAATTTCCTGGTCCGACAGGTCGTCGTTTTTCTTCCCGTTGATACAGTAATTAAGTGAAGTGAGCCGGGGGAATTCCTTCCTTATAAAATCGAGCAATGGCATAACTGCTTCATCTTCATGATGAAAAACAACAGTCACCATCCATTGTCCTGTTGTTGTATTTCGTATTACCAGGTTCCTCAGCAGCCCTTCCCATTTTTTTACATCGTAGAAAGAAAGGTTTTGTTCCAGTGCATATCCTTTTACAAAATTCCTGATCCTGTTTGCATAATCGTCCTGCAGGTGACATTTCTCAATATCGATTACCCTGTCGAACATGCCAGGGGCATGAAACCCCAGCGCCCTGCCGTCTCGTTGAGGCTGGTCCTTATCAGGTGGGGTTGTGTACCATCTCCGGTTGGAAAATGTGTATTCCATTTTATTCCTGTAAGAAAACACATCGGAGGAAGGGATTATGGGCATTATCCCGGGGTAGGGGAATTTTCCCAGCCGGTCGAAATTGTCCTTCACCTGTTTTTGTTTATAGTGAAGTTGGTGCTCATAATCCATGTTCTGCCATTTGCACCCCCCACATATACCAAAATGCATACAAACTGGTTCAACCCTTTTCCCGGATAAGTGATGTAATCTTGTGACCCTTCCTTCAAAATATCTTTTTTTCTTCTTTACCAACTGTATATCTGCAATATCACCGGGCACGGCAAAAGGCACAAAAACCACCATTTCACCCTGCCGGGCAATGGCTTTTCCTTCGGAGCCCGCATCCAGTATCTCTGTATTTTCAAGCAACGGTAATGGCTTTTTCCTACCCATCGAATCGATATTTACTGCAAAAGTAAAGCTATTAACAGAGAATTAAGTTGGCAATCAAACTTATAATTATCATTAAATTTGTTAAAACGGATGGAGGGCAAATGAAAATTTTATCTATTGAACAGGTTCGCAAGGCAGATGAATATACCATAAAAAATGAGCCCATTGCCTCCATCGACCTGATGGAGAGGGCAGCTGGAAGGTTTTTCAAGTGGGTTAGAAAGCAAATTAATAAAAAGAACGAGATTTTTGTGTTTTGTGGCCCTGGTAACAACGGTGGTGACGGCCTTGTAATTGCGAGGCTGCTGAAATGTGATGGTTATGAGGTCCGGCCGGTTGTCGTAAAATTCACTGATAATTTCTCTGATGATTTCAGCACAAACCTGGAAAGATTGAAAGAAGTTGTGCCTGAGATTCTAACATTGGAAAAAATTGAAGATTTTCCCGAAATAGGCGAAGACAATGTTGTTGTCGATGCCATTTTCGGATCGGGACTTTCACGGCCTGTAAAGGGTTTTCCGGGAGAAGTGATCAAAAACATCAATAAATCGGGCGCTGGTATAATTTCGGTAGATATCCCTTCCGGGCTTTTTGCTGATCAACCGGTCGAGTTGAAAAATGCAGTCATTGTGAAAGCCGATCATACCGTCTCGTTCCAATTCCCGAAATTATCATTCATGTTCCCCGAAAATGCCGGTTATGTTGGTGAATGGCACGTTGAGAATATAGGTCTTCACCAGGGTTTCATTGAAAAAACAGGAACAAAACATCATTATATAGACCGGGATCTTGCCGCCATGATATACAGGCCCAGGAAAAAGTTTTCCCACAAGGGCCATTATGGCCATGCATTGCTGATTGCGGGGGGGTACGGCAAGATGGGAGCCTCGGTGATGGCCTCTCAGGCCTGCCTTAATACGGGTGTGGGCCTGCTTCATGCCCATGTGCCGGTAAAGGGCTATTCCATAATACAAACTGCTGTGCCGGATGCCATGGTGAGCATTGATCCACACGATGAATACTTCAGTGAGGTGCCTGACCTGGGAAGCTATAACGCTATTGCC
Organism: uncultured Bacteroidales bacterium; assembly: GCA_964567785.1. Classification (GTDB taxonomy): domain Bacteria; phylum Bacteroidota; class Bacteroidia; order Bacteroidales; family JAGOPY01; genus CAZMOK01. The sequence continues at coordinate 13,640 of CAZMOK010000052.1, forward strand.
ACCGGACCTGGACTGGGTTTTGCCGGGCAGACAAAGAACGCCCTTAAGTTGTTGATCCAGAACTCAGGTGTTCCCATCGTTTTTGATGCCGATGCAATTACTATCCTGGGTGAGAACAAAACCTGGATACCCTTCGTTCCCAAACTCAGTATTTTCACACCACACCCGAAGGAGTTCAGCAGGCTTGCGGGTAGCTGGAAGAACGACTTTGAAAGGCTGGACAAGCAGAAGGAGTTTTCGATAAAATATTCCTGTTACGTTGTCCTGAAAGGTGCGCACACAAGTATTTCCTGCCCTGATGGCAGTTGCTATTTCAATTCCACCGGAAATCCCGGCATGGCCACCGGGGGAAGCGGTGATTTGCTGACGGGAATGATCCTTTCGCTGCTGGCACAGGAGTACAGCCCGAAACATGCGGCTGTTCTTGGTACTTACCTGCATGGACTGGCAGGCGACCTTGCAGCAAAAAAATCCGGTCCGGAAGCTCTTACGGCTTCGTCGATGACCAGATTCATAGGTAAAGCTTTTAAGAAGATATATTGAGTATTCGGGTTCAGGCCGAAAGTATTTCTTCTGCAGCCTCGAAACGAAGGTTCTCAATTATGAACGATTGCCTGTCGGGGGTGTTCTTGCCCATGTAAAAGTTGAGCGTTTCACGTATCAGCGATTCCCTGTCGAGTAGCACGGGCTCAAGCCTTATGTTCTGACCAATGAAATACTTGAACTCGTCGGGGGATATTTCTCCAAGGCCCTTGAAGCGCGTTATTTCCGGGTTTCCTTTCAGCTTATTGATAGCATCCTCTTTTTCTGCTTCTGAATAGGCATAGATCGTCTCTTTCTTGTTCCTGACCCTGAATAGCGGGGTCTGTAGGATGTAGAGGTGCCCGGATTTGACCACATCCGGGTAGAACTGCAGAAAGAACGTAAGTAGCAATAAACGGATGTGCATACCGTCCACGTCGGCGTCGGTGGCGATCACGATGTTGTTGTACCGGAGGTTCTCTATGCTTTCATCAATGTTGAGGGCAGCCTGAAGAAGGTTGAATTCTTCGTTCTGGTATACGATCTTTTTGCTGAGGCCGAAGCAATTCAGGGGCTTGCCTTTCAGGCTGAAAACCGCCTGCGTATTCACTCTCCTTGCTTTGGTGATCGAACCGCTGGCGCTGTCGCCCTCGGTGATGAATATGGTTGTTTCCAGCCTGTCGTCGTGATTGGTGTTGTAATGGATCTTACAATCCCTGAGCTTCCTGTTGTGAAGGCTGGCTTTCTTGACGCTTTCCCTGGCCAGTTTCTTGATGCCGGCGATCTCCTTGCGCTCTTTCTCCGACTGAAGTATCTTCTTCTGGATTGCTGCGGCCGTTTCGGAGTTGAGATGGAGATGATTATCGAGGTGCCTTTTTACCACGTCGGTAACATAGTTCCTTATGGTCTGCCCGCCTGACTCCATCAGTTGTGATCCCAGCTTGGTCTTTGTCTGCGATTCGAAAACTGGTTCCTGCACCTTCAGGCTGATGGCTGCTATGATGGAATTCCTGATGTCGTTGGTGTCGTAGTCCTTATTGTAGAATTCCCTGATGGTTTTTACCAGGGCTTCTTTGAAAGCCTGCAAATGAGTTCCCCCCTGAGGGGTGAACTGACCGTTCACAAAAGAGTGGTATTCTTCGCTGTACTGCTTTGAACTGTGGGTAAAGGCACATTCAAAGTCATCTTCCTTGATATGGATTATGGGGTAAAGGGCACCACCATTACCGTTGAGGTAGCGGTTAAGGAGATCGAGCAGGCCGTTCTTGGCCTGGATCTTCTCACCGTTGAATATGATGGTGAGCCCGTTATTCAGGAAGGCGTAGTTCCATAAAAGCTTCTCAACATACTCGTTCAGAAAGTGATAGTAACCAAAGATATCCTCATCGGGGCGGAAGGTAATAATGGTTCCCTTTGTCCCGGAGTGTTTCGTTATGTTATGGTCATTGACCAGTCTGCCCTGGCTGTATTCAACCACCTTTGTCTTTCCTTCCCTGATCGATTGGGCAGTGAACCGGGATGAAAGGGCGTTTACTGCTTTTGCACCCACGCCGTTAAGCCCGACGGCCTTTTTGAATACTTTGGAATCGTATTTGGCGCCTGTGTTGATCTTTGAAACACAATCGGCCACTTTTCCCAGTGGCATGCCCCGGCCGTAATCACGCACAGTGACGGTCTGCTCATCGATAGTGATTTCGATCTTCTTTCCGTGCCCCATAACATATTCATCGATGGAATTGTCGATGATCTCCTTGATAAGCACGTAAATGCCATCGTCCTGCGAAGCTCCGTCGCCAAGCTTACCAATGTACATACCGGGCCTGAGCCTGATGTGCTCTTTCCAGTCGAGCGACCTTACCGATTCATCATTGTATTGTTCCGGTTCTCTTCTCATTGAAGTCCAAAATTAGCTATTCATGGCGCTTCCGGCACAAACTGTTAACTAAACTTATTAAGAAAATATTGTTGAAAAGCCCAATTTTACTGAGGTTTTTGAACATTTTATTAACATCCGGCCCTGCGTACCGTTCCGGATACCCTTTTTTTATTTTGATAATGCCCGGTTCGTTTTCTGAATTATTGACATTTTGGCCCTTTATGTCCCGGTTTTGTTATAGCCGGTGGTACTTTGCAAAACTTGTTAACTTTGGTAACTGTTATGAGTAAATTCAGCAAAGGGCTCAGGGCACTGGCAAAGATCATCAGAAGACCTTCTTTGCTAAACCTCATTCTTGATGAGGATGAGAACTGGAAGAGTTATGTCAGCAAGAATTACCCGCATTTCTCAAGCGGAATGAAGGCTGTTGACCATAAGAGACTGTTCGATGATTTTGAGGTATCAGTGGACCCCTATACTTTTCTTGATGGCGGATCCATGCCCACCGACCTGGCCCTGCTCAATAATTTTGCCCGGAGTATCGATAACTGCAGCTATTTCGAAATAGGTACCTGGCGCGGCGAGAGTGTTGCCAATGTGGCACGTTTTGCTCATAAATGCCATACCCTAAACCTTTCACTGGAGGAGATGCGCTCGATGAGGCTGCCTGAAAAATACATAGAATTGCATTTCAGTTTCTCCAAAACCCTTGATAATGTTGTGCAACTGTATGGGAATTCACGGCATTTCGATTTTGAAGGCCTTGGGACGAAATTCGATCTTATTTTCATCGATGGCGACCACCATTACGAAATGGTAAAAAACGACACTGAAAAGGTTTTCAAACATCTCATGAAGGAGAGAACCATTGTTGTGTGGCACGATTATGCATCTAATCCTGAAAAAGTCAGGTACGAAGTGCTCGCCGGGATACTCGACGGCTTGCCACAACACCTTCATAACAACCTGTACCACTTTTCCAATTCCTTATCTGCCTTTCTTCATCCTGAAGAACTTGACGGGAAATTTCTGGAGCCGCCTGTGGAGCCCGAGAATCTATTCAGGGTCAATATTAAACCTCTTTGATTAACAGATTATTAACAAGCCCTTACTTGTAAACGGCATATAATTTCCGTACCTTAGCTACCATTCTGCCATAGTCTTGTTTATTAATCTGTTTCACTCTTTAATCTCATCAGTTTATTGATTAACAATAAATTAAGTTGTTATGAAAAAAAGAATAATATTAGTCCAGAAGATATTGAAAGATAAAGGCCTGTACAGGATGAAAATCGACGGCATTGCGGGTCCGGGAACCACTGAGGCATTAGGCAAGGTTACCGGATTGAACGAATCGTGGTCGCTTAAAAGGAAGATGGTAGGCCTTATCCAGCTCCATTGCCAGGACCAGGGCATCGACAGCGGCGACATTGATGGATACTGGGGGCCTCAGACCGAGCATGCCTACGAGCAGTTGCTCTACAAAATGGAGCACGGAAGGTTGCCTGAGAGCTGGCGGCCTGAAGACAGGGAAGATAAAAACCCCCTGGGGTGGCCAGTCCAGTATACTGATGAATTTTACGATTTCTACGGCGAAAAAGGAAAAAACATGGTCAGGCTCGAATGCCCCTATCCTTTGAGGATTGCATGGAACCTCAATATGACTATAAGGTCTTTTTATTGCCATCAGAAGGTTCATGACAGCGCGGCCAGGGTACTTCAGAGGGTGCTTGACCATTATGGCCTGGAAGAGATCACTAAACTACGGCTCGACTTGTGGGGCGGTTGCTATAACGAGAGAAGGATTAGGGGAGGTAACCGCTGGTCGATGCATAGCTGGGGTATAGCCATTGATTTCGATCCTTCACACAATAAGCTTAAATGGGGAAGAGACAGGGCCTCCTTTGCAAAGCCCGAATACGATGCATGGTGGAGTTTCTGGGAAGATGAAGGATGGGTAAGCCTCGGCAGGGAAAGAAATTTTGACTGGATGCACATCCAGGCCGCCAAATTAAAATGATCATAGGATTTAAGTTAAACTCACTGGTAAACGCAATGAGAAAAAATCTGAAGCTTGAGGAAAAGAAGATCGAGGAGTAATCTTTGCAACTTAATTTTTCCCTAAGTAATTCCTGATCTCCTTCTTCAGGAAGATGAAGTCACCTCTCGAGGGTATAAAACCTGCCGGTTTCGTGTGATTGTGCCTCAGGAAGAGGATCAGGAGGAACAGCGAGTTGAAGATATGTGAAAGAGTGGCGGCAGTGCCTGCTCCCTGCCCTGAATAAGCGGGGATTAGAAGCAGGTAGGCTGCAACTGACACAATAAGCCCGATGCCGGATACCATCGCATTCACATTATACTTCCCAAGCCCCGAAAAATAATGACCTGTCAGGATGGATACATTGTACATCAACACTCCGGGAGCCAGTACCCAGATTACAGGCTTGATCCCTTCAAATCCTTCCCCGAATACATACGTGTACACTTCAACAGGCAATACCAGCAGTGGGATCAGCAATACAGCACTCAGTAAAAAAGCTGCCTTTGTGAGCCTGACAGTGAGATTTGCTGCGTACGACCTCTCTTCAGTATTTGCGATCCTGGCATACTGGACCAGTGAAATGCTTTTGCTGATCAGCCAAAGTGATTCAGTCAGCGAGATGGCGTTTGAATAAACCCCTACAGCAGCCTCGCCGTGGAAATAATCCAGCAGGTAATAGCTGAGCCTGAAGCTCAGCATCTGTGTAATGTGTGCAATCTGGTTAAGAAAGCCCAGCCGGAAAAGGTCCTGTAATATCTTCCTGGTAAGGGAGGGGTCGAGGGGTTCAAATTTCCTGAAAAACCTGAACAAATAGGCAAGGCTCACCAGGAACGCTGCTCCATAAGCTATGTATAATGCTGTAATGTAAGAGCCGATATCATTTTTTTCCAAACCGATAAAATATATCAGAAGGGTAACAATGGTCAGCAGGGGCACCAGCAGGTTCACGAAGTTCGATGAGCTGATCTTCTCCTTACCAATAAGCAGTGAACTGTTTATGGTCATGAAGGAGTTAAGCACAGCAAGCAGGCTGATATCAAGTATATATACCCGGTCAATTATCGGCACTGCCAAAAGGAATACATAGCTGAGTCCACCGATAAGCACCGACCAGATGTATGAAGGGATGACCAGTCCTGACAGGGTGTAACGGGGAACAAGGTAAACGAGCGTTGCACCTCCTATTATGTTTGCAAACACCAGGATAAAGGCTATTGTAGTGATTATCAGCCCCTGGCTGCCTTTGCCTTCGGCACCGAGGAACTGGGAAACCACTATCGCTATCAGCAGGTTTATGACCGCCGTAGCCGTGCGGGTTCCGAATGTGTTGAGGATCTTGCCGAACAAAACCTTGACTAATTA
>CAZMOK010000053.1:0-19361 GCA_964567785.1 uncultured Bacteroidales bacterium
CAGATGTCTTCCAGATGTCTTCCAGATGTCTTCCAGATGTCTTCCGGATGTCATCTAGATGTCATCCCTTTTCAGGAAAAAGGAAAAACCAAAAAAACAGCCACATCCCACAACGTGTGGCTTACTACATTGGCCAGCAGCGATTTATACCGATAGTACATAAACCCCCAGAACAGACCGGCAACAAAAGCAGCCACTATAAGCATCGGGTTGAAAGAGAAAACATGAACACCTGTATAGATCAAAGTAGCTGCAACAAACCCGCTAAATTGCCCGAAACGGCTACCCAGCCACCTCTGTAAAACACCCCTCCAGAAAATCTCCTCACCCGGGCCTATGATGAGGCCCATTAATACCAATATCCGGTAAAAAGCTGCATCACCCTTGAAATTATACACGTTCTCAATGCCCTCCCCTGCAAAACCAAACCACCTCCGCGATAAATAATTTCCAACCCAGAAAACAAGATACAGCAGTACAGCCGATAAAACGCCATATATGATCTTCCGCCAGGGTTGATTACTCAAATCCTCCTTCAAAATATCCAGGTAGCCGGGATCCATCACAAACGAAAGGGATATCATCACTATGATGTTGGCACTCATCCACCACCAGAAATCAAATGCTCCGATCTCACGGAAAATGAAAAGAGGAACAAAAAGAACCAGGGAAAGAAAAATGATGACCCCCAGCTTTGAATCTGAAACAGATGTCTTATCAGGCATTTATAGAATGTTTCCGATTATGGCATGAAGGATAAGTGCAAGCGTACAAAGCCCTCCAAATGCAAGGTTCAGTTTAGCCGTAGCCCCGTCGAGGGCAATGAAATCAAGCGGATTATCAGGTTTTTCCCGGTTCAGGGCTTTTCGCCAGAGCTTGAAAGCCAGCGGTAGGGCAAGCATCGTTATAAGAAATGTCAAAGGCATTGCAGCCAGATCAGGAATAAGCAAATAAGGGATCAGTATCAAGGCCAGAACCATGATAAAAGGTCCGTAAATAAGGAATCCATAGTATCTCAAGGAGCTCTTGTCACCGAGCAGCGAAGCAACGGTAAAAATGTGGGCACTTTTGTCCGATTCAATGTCCCTCCAGTTATTGGCATGAAGGATGGCAATAACAAGCGTCGACATCGGCACTGACCAGATCACGGGTATCCACGATAATTCAGAAGATTGAACATAGTAGGCTCCCAAAGAGCCAAGCATGCCAAAATTGAGAAATACGGCCAGGTCGCCCAGCCCATGGTATTTCATCGAAAGGGGAGTGTTGGTCGTGTAGAACACCCCCACGAACAATCCAACCAGTCCGATAACCAGAAGCCAGATACCTGTAATGTAAGTCAGTACCAGCCCAATTGCTGAACCTATTACGAACATGATTATCGAAGCTATCCTGGCCTCTTTTATGGTTATTATCCCACGGATGATGCCTCCGCTTACCGGTGACGCCTGCTTATCAAGACCCTTCTTGTAATCGTAAATATCGCTTAAAATATTGGCCCCTGAATGCAGCAGGACCATGGCCAGGAATCCAAGAATGAACAATGATGGCTTGAATTCATGGCCTCCATAAATAACAGCAAGAACAGTACCGAATATAACCGGCATTGTGGAAGCAGGGAAAGCAAAAGGGCGAACCGATATCCACCACTTCTTCAAAAAGGATACGTTAGATCTTTCAGTCATTAGTATTAGTAAATTGTCTGATCCTGAATAACTTATTGGTTTTTCAACTTTGCAAGTTTACAAAAAATATTTCTCTCTAGCCAATGATCAGCGCAAGACAGCACAGTGAGGTAAACAAGATGTACAACAAAGCCGTAATGCTGTCGAGGCCGAAAATACGGTTCCGGGGATTGATCCTCTGCCTCTTCATGGCTTTCCTTAGCAGCAGAATGAAAAGAGGCAGGGTGAAAAGTGTGATGTAAATGGATTCCGGCACCCAGTTCAACTGATGAAAAATCCCCAGTGCAATCATTCCGGTCAACAGGTAAGGAATGGCGATCATTGAATAATAATAGACCCTGGAAGCAACACTGCTCATGTAGTATGCAGTGGTTCCTTTTTCGAGATTGCCGGGTGTAAGTATCGCTATCCAGTTATTCGCATGTTTTACCGCAGCGATAAGAAAAGCTGATGGCAGGGATATGATTAGCGGAGCAAGGGAAACATAACCCGTATTCATTGCAAAACCGTATAAAGGGATGAGAATACCAAACCCCCCGAAAATGAACCATTCCCCCGTTACGTTATATTTAAAGGCAAATTTGTCCCCTGCTGAATAGAAAAGGCTCAGAAAGAAACCCGACAGCAGGAACGGGATCATCACCGTACCGATCATGAACAAAAGGAAGATACCTGACAGTAAAGAAGCTAAATACAGCAGGATTACCACATTCATTGCTTTTCTCACCGAGATCCATTTCCTGACAATACCCCCGCTGAAATCATTGGCTATCACATCTATACCTTTCCTGTAATCGATGATATCACTCTGCAGGTTTGCCGCAGAAAAAATAAGGAAAACAGGGATGAAGGCCATGATATTGATGACCGGGTTGTAAGCAGATCCCTCAGCATATGCAGCAATGAGGACACCCAGGGCATATGGAAGGACAACAAAAGGCAGCGAAAAAACCCTAAGGGAAACAGCCCATTTTTTTACCGGATGTATTGTTCTTTGATGTTCCATTAATTTAAAGCAGATGCTCTACACTTACTCCGGTACATATTTAACTCACTGGCTTCATAAAAAAACCTGAGCACAAGCTCGACTAATAATGATATTGCTCTCAATAAAAATTACCTGATAAAACGAGCGTAAAACTAATCAATAACCCTTTTAGATCAAAAAAAAATTCAACACTCCGGCTATAATCAAAATACAGCGCTGGCAATCTCCCTTATATTATCGCTTCTTCCCATAGTATAATAGTGAAGGACCGGGGCACCCTTTGCAGCAAGCTCTTTCGACTGCTCAATTGCCCATTCGATCCCAGCCTGTCGTGCCGCTTTATTATCGCTGCACCTGTCGATCTCCTTTTGCAGTGGTTCGGGTATGGAAATGTTGAAAGTCTTGGGCAAGGTCGACAACTGCTTTTTGGTTGATATGGGCTTCAGGCCCGGGATAATGGGTACATTGATCCCTGCTTTCCTGCATAACTCAACAAACTTAAAATATTTTGAATTGTCGAAAAACATCTGGGTTACTATATAATCAGCCCCGGCATCCACTTTTTCCTTCAGGAATTTTATATCGGTCTGCATATTGGGCGATTCAACATGCTTTTCGGGATAACCGGCCACGCCGATAGAAAAGTTGGTGGGGTGAACGTTCTGTAATTCTTCATCAAGATAGAGACCTTTATTCAGGTTTATGACCTGCCTGATCAGGTCGGAAGTATATACATGGCCTCCTTTGGAAGGCCTGAAAAACTTATCTCCCGGGAGGTTATCACCCCTTATTGCCAGAACATTGTGTATCCCAAGAAAATGCAGGTCGATAAGGCCATTCTCGGTTTCTTCTTTCGTAAACCCTCCACAGATTATATGCGGAATAACCTCAACTTTGTACTTGTATTTGATGGCAGCGGATATCCCTACCGTTCCCGGCCTTTTCCTGAGCACCTTCTTTTCAATACGGCCATCAGGGTATTCCCTGAACTTCACCTCTTCCCTGTGATAAGTTACTTCGATGAACTTCGGGTCGAACTCCATCAAAGGGTCAATGTGATCGTAGATCGATTTGATGTCGGCGCCCTTTTCGGGGGGCAGTATCTCGAAGGTGAACAACGTTTTGCCGTTCGATCGTTCTATGGCTTCTACCACTCTCATTTTTTTCAGTTCTGAGTTTTGAGTTCTGAGTTCTGAGTTTAAAAATCAATTTTATTTATACGATAGTACCGGGGCGAGGAGGCGTTCTGTATCTTTTTTGCTTAACCCCTTTCGCTTTGCGTAATCAATGACCTGTTCTTCCGTTATCTTCCCCAGATTGAAATACCTTGAGAACGGGTGCATGAAATAGTACCCGCTCACTGATGCTGCCGGGTACATGGCGTAGTTCTCCGTAAGTTTTATCGCCGTATTTTGTTCCACTCCAAGAAGGTCGAAGAGTGTCCTTTTTTCTGAATGCTCAGGGCAGGCAGGGTAGCCAGGTGCAGGACGGATACCCTGGTACTCCTCCTTCAGGAGCTGTGCCACCGAAAGATCTTCTTCACCGGCATATCCCCATAATTCCCTTCTCACCCTTTCGTGCATCATCTCGGCATAAGCCTCCGCAAGCCTGTCGGCCAGGATCTTCAGCATGATACTGTTGTAATCGTCATGCTTGTCCTCAAAATGCTTTGTCCATTTTTCAATGCCTATCCCTGCTGTAACAGCAAACCCACCAATATAATCAAGCATACCCAACGATTCAGGTGCAATGAAATCGGCCAGGCAATGATTGGGGATGCCGGTTTCCTTCTTCTGCTGGTTCCTGAGGAACCTGAAATGGGCCAGGACATTTTCACCTTCTTCATCCAGTACCTTCACATCGTCACCCGCCGACACAGCCGGGTAGAAACCGACTACCCCCTCTGTTTTCAGCATTTTTTCCCTGGTGATCATTTCGAGCAATTGATTCGCATCATCATACAATTTCTTTGCTTCAACGCCTTTTACAGGATCGTCAAAAATAGCCGGGTACTTGCCGGGGATCCGCCAGGCATGGAAGAAAAAGGTCCAGTCGATGTACCTGCTGAGGTTTGAGAGGTCTTCCTCCCTAAAGGTCTTGTTACCCAGGAATGCAGGTTCAACAATATCATCCCGGGAGAAATCATGAACAAGTTTATTTTTCCTTGCTTCTGTCAGTGACAGCAAACCAGGCTTTTTTTGTTTCGATTCGTGTTTATCCCTTAGCTGCACATAGCGTTGGGATACCTCTGCTGTAAAAGGGGCTTTCAGTTCATCCGACAGTAAATTATTGAGTACCCCCACACACCTTGAGGCATCCTTCACATGGATGACCGGATGACTGTACCGGGGTTCTATTTTCACGGCCGTATGTATTTCGGAAGTGGTGGCCCCACCGATAAGCAAGGGGACCCTGAAGTTCAGCCTCTCCATTTCGGAAGCCACATGCACCATCTCCTCCAGCGAAGGTGTTATAAGCCCGCTAAGGCCAATAATATCCACCTTTTCCGCCCGGGCAGTATCGAGGATCTTTTCTGCGGGGACCATCACACCCAGGTCGATCACCTCGTAGTTGTTGCATCCCAGCACAACACCAACTATGTTCTTGCCTATGTCGTGCACATCCCCTTTCACCGTGGCAAGCAATATCTTATTGCCCCGTCCTTCCGATTTGTCTTCAGCCTTTTCTTTTTCAATGAAAGGTTCGAGGTAAGCTACGGCTTTTTTCATCACCCTGGCGCTTTTCACCACCTGGGGAAGGAACATTTTTCCCGAGCCGAAAAGGTCGCCCACGATGTTCATCCCGTCCATCAGCGGGCCCTCGATCAGGTTCAGGGCACGCGGGAATTTCTGTCTTGCCTCTTCGGTATCCTTTTCAATATGATCAACGATCCCTTTGACCAGGGCATGCTTTAATCTTTCCTCAACGGCCCATTCCCTCCACTCATCCCTTCTGATCACCTCTTCTCCTTTATCTTTTACTTGTTCGGCAAAGGCGATCAGCCGCTCTGTGGCGTCCTTTCTCCGGTTCAGGATCACATCTTCTGCCAGTTCAAGCAGGTCTTCCGGGATCTCATCATATACCTGGAGCATTCCCGGGTTTACTATGCCCATGTCCATGCCGGCATTCACGGCGTGATATAGAAAAGCCGAATGCATGGCTTCCCTCACCACATTGTTGCCCCTGAATGAAAAGGACAGGTTGCTGACCCCTCCGCTCACTTTGGCGTGTGGCAGGTTTTCCTTGATCCAGCGGGTTGCCCTGATGAAATCCAGCGCGTAGGTATTGTGCTCATCCATGCCTGTGGCGACCGTAAGTATGTTGGGATCAAAAATGATATCGTGGGCCGGAAACCTGACTTTTTCAGTAAGGATCTTGTAAGAACGTTTGCAGATCTCGACCTTTCTCTCAAAACTGGCAGCCTGCCCCTTTTCGTCGAAAGCCATTACAATGACAGCAGCGCCATAATTCCGTATTTTCCGTGCTTTTTCAATGAAAGGCCCTTCACCGTCCTTCAGGCTGATGGAGTTCACTATGGCTTTGCCCTGCAAACATTTCAAGCCTGCTTCGATCACCTCCCATTTCGATGAATCGACCATCACAGGCAACCTGGCAATTTCAGGTTCGGCCATGACAAGATTGAGGAATTTGACCATGGCGTCCTTGGATTCGAGCATGGCGTCGTCCATGTTCACATCAAGAATCTGGGCGCCGCCTTCTACCTGGTCCCTTGCCACGGCCAGCGCCTCTTCGTACTTCTCATCCCGGATCAGCCGGGCAAACTTCTTCGACCCCGAAACATTGGTGCGCTCACCCACATTAATGAAGTTGCTGCCCTTGAAAACGGTGAGAGGCTCAAGTCCGCTGAGCTGAAGGGTGTCTTTGGGTGGCGGGACTTGCCTGGGCTGCAAACCGGCGGCAATCGCTGCAAATTTCCTGATGTGGTCAGGTGTGGTACCGCAACATCCGCCAATGATGTTCACAAACCTGTTTTCAAGAAAATCCCTGATAAAAGGGGCCATTTCATCCGGTGTATCATCATACTCCCCGAACTGGTTCGGTAGTCCGGCATTGGGATAAACACTGGTGAAAAACGGGGCTTTGGCTGATATTTCCTCCACGAACGGCCTCAGTTCCTTCGCCCCGAGGGCACAGTTGAAGCCAATGCTGAGCAGGTCCATATGGGATACCGAATACAGGAATGCCTCGGCCGTCTGGCCGGAGAGGGTCCTGCCACTGGCATCGGTGATGGTGCCCGAAACCATCACAGGCAGTTCCCGGCCCTTGTCTGCAAAAAGGTCTGAGAGGGCATAAAGTGCCGCCTTGGCATTCAGCGTATCGAAAACGGTTTCAACAAGGAGGATATCCGCTCTGCCATCCATCAATCCTTCAGCCTGTTCATAGTAAGCTTTGTAAAGATCATCGAAAGATATGGCCCTGAAGCCGGGGTTGTTCACATCGGGCGACAGGGATGCCGTCTTGTTGGTAGGCCCGAGTGCGCCGGCCACGTACCTGGGCTTTTCAGGGTGGTTCAGGGTATATTCTTCAGTTGCCGACACTGCGATTTCAGCAGCCTTGCGGTTGATCTCGTAAGCGTGACCCTCTGTGCCATAATCCTGCTGAGAAATTGAAGTCCCGTTAAAGGTGTTCGTTTCGATGATATCGGCGCCCGCTTCGAGGTATTCTTCGTGGATTTCCTTTATTATTTCGGGCCTTGTAAGATTGAGGATGTCGTTGTTGCCTTTCAGATCACGGGGATACTGCTTAAATTGCTCCCCACGGAAGCCCTCTTCATCCAAAGAGTATCGCTGTATCATAGTGCCCATGGCCCCGTCGAGGACCATAACACGTTGTTCAAGGATCTTACGTATGTCGGGCTTAGTGATCATAGTTTATAGTTTCCCACAGGGATCAGTATTTTTTTAAACGATAAATAAAAGACAAAGGTACTAACGGCCGTCCCGGTTGCAGATCACCAGGACCTGCACATGGACATAGGCAGGGAAGGCATGATGAAGTTTGATGCTGTTATGCAGCCCAATTTCATTTAGAATGGTTTTAAATTAGAGCAAAGATAGTAATAAATGGTGAAGCGTGAAGCGTGAGTCGTGAATCGAAAAAATAGGTGATGGGTACTGGGTGCTGGGTACTAGGTTGGATACGGGGGTGTGGAGAATAAGAGTTTAGAGTTGAGAGCTTAAAGCTTAGATGATTTTGAATTAGACTGACTTGACTGATAACTGCCACTCCCTGTATCACTTCGGTCATTTACCTCTGCGGTTTTTATCAAATCACCTGCGATCATTCATCCTTTACGGGCGTTCATACATCTGTTTCATAATAGGCTTTTCCATATATTACCTTTAACTTATGGTATTCTGTCTTTCAGGCAAACGGCAGCTTCAAAAACCAATTAATTCGAAAACCAAAAATCCAAAATATGATGAGGAATATATGCACCTTATTGACAGCTTTATTATTTATTAGCGGGACAATGGGGCAAACTGAAAACCCCTGCATATCCTGCCTGCCTAATGGCATCACATTCACCATGCAAATGCAGATTGACAGTTTCCAGGTAAATTATCCTGACTGCAAAGAGATCCTTGGAAATGTGACCATCAGCGGGAGCGCTATTTCCAGCCTGAACGGTTTGAGTGATCTGAATGCGATCAATGGATTTCTGTACATTACCAATAATGATTCGCTGGTATCCTTGGCGGGGTTGGATAACCTTGCTTCCATAGGAGGTTTCCTGTGGATCAGGGAGGCATCTTCCATTACAAACCTGGCCGGTCTGGGATATCTGACCAGTATCGGGTCCTCCCTAAAGGTTTATGACAATCCATCCCTGACCAGCCTGTGGGGATTGTACAACCTGGAATGTGTTGGGGGCGACCTGAAGATATGGGACAATCCCTTATTGAACAGCCTGACGGCGCTGGATGAACTTGATTCCATCGCCGGCAGCATCAGCATCATGAACAACAATGTCCTGACCAGCCTGATGGGAATAAAGAATATTCAACCCAATTCCATCACAGGGATATACGTAAGTAATAATGCCATGTTGTCCGATTGTGATGTCCATAGCATCTGCACATACCTTGCCGCGCCAAACAGCACAGTGGATATCCACGATAATAGTACAGGTTGCAACAGCCGGCAGGAGGTGGAAGACGACTGTGCCGATAATTGCCTGTGTGGATGGACTGGATTCAGCGATCAAAGCCAGATCGATAATTTTCAAACCAACTATCCCGATTGTTCGGAGATTGAGGGGAGCGTTACTATTAGTGGTGACAACATAACCAATTTAAATGGGTTGAGTGTATTAACCTGTATCGGGGAAACACTCAGCATCGGAGGATATAATAGCGGAAATCCGGGTCTATCCAGCCTGACCGGGCTGGAAGGATTGAATTCTGTAGGAAGCCTTAGAATTGAAAGTAACGATAGCCTGACAAGCCTTACAGGACTGGATAATTTAACATCCACCGGGTCAGGGCTTTCTATTTGGGAGAACGATGCCCTGACCAACCTGAACGGGCTGGAGAGTTTAACTTCCATCGGGGGAAACAGTTATATTTATTCCAATGAGGCCCTGACAAGTCTGACGGGACTGGAAGGATTGACATCCATTGATGAAGACCTGCATATTAATTCTAATGGTACCCTGACAAGCCTGACGGGACTCGATAATTTGACCTCCATCGGGGGTGACCTTTATATTGATGTTAACAATGCCCTGACCAACTTAGCGGATTTAGGTAATCTTACCTCCGTCGGTGGAAGCCTTTCTATTAGTGAGAACCCTGCCTTAAACAGTTTGATGGGGCTGGAAGGATTGAATTTCCTGGAAGGTCTTAGTATTCATGGTAATGATAACCTGACCAGCCTGATTGGATTGGATAATTTGACCTCTATTGGTGAAGACCTATATATTAATTCTAACTTTACCCTGGCCAGCATGACGGGGTTGGATAATCTGACCTCCATCGGGGGAAACCTCCATATTGATGCTAACAACGCCCTGACCAACTTAGCGGATTTAGGTAATCTTGCCTCCATCGGGGGTGACCTTTATATTATAGAGAACCCTGCCTTGAACAGTCTTACTGGTCTGGAAGGATTGAATTCGGTTGGGGGCCTTCGTATTAAAAGCAACGATACACTGATCAACCTGACAGGATTGGAAGGATTGACATCAATTGGTGAAGACCTTTATATTATTTCTAATAGTTCACTGACAAGTCTGGCTGGGATGGAAAACCTGGCTGCAATAGGCAACTCTCTCTATATTGGTTACGCTACGTATGGCAATCCTTCCCTGTCCAGCCTGACGGGTCTGGATAATCTGGCTTCCATCGGAGGTGACCTTTACATCAAATGGAACGATGTACTGACCAGCCTGACGGGATTGGATAATTTGACCTCCATCGGGGAAAACCTTTTCATTAGTGGTAACGATACCCTGAACAGCCTTACAGGTCTGGAAGGATTGAATTCCATTGGAGGATACCTGGAAATTCAATACAACCCTTCCCTGACTAACCTGACGGGACTGGAAGGATTGAATTCCATAGGGGGTTATCTTACTGTTAGGCATAATGATGCCCTGACCAGCCTGGCGGGATTGGAAGGTTTGATCTCCATCGGTGAAAGCCTTTATATTAATTCTGATGGTGCTCTGACCAGCCTGACGGGATTGAATGATCTTACCTCCATCGGAAGTGACATTGAGATTCAATATAACCCATCCCTGACCAACCTGACAGGTCTTGAAGGTTTGACTTTCATCGGGGGCAGCCTGGAAATTCAATATAATCATTCACTGACCAGCCTGACAGGGTTGGAAGAGTTGAATTCCATCGGGGAAGACCTTACTATTTGGTTTAATGATGCACTGGCCACACTGACGGGATTGGAAGAATTGAACTCTATCGGGGGAGATCTTTATATTAGAAATAACGATACACTGTCAAGCTGTGAAGTTCAAAGCATCTGCGATTACCTCGCTACCCCGAACGGTGATGTAATAATCTACGGCAATGCCACAGGCTGCAACAGCCGGCAGGAAGTTGAAGAAGCCTGCGAAACAGTGGGCACCGAAGAGTTCTCAGACATCAGTGAACAGTCTTCGGTTCACATTTACCCCAACCCAATTCGATCAACTTTAACCATTGAATTATTAAATGAACCATTGGGGAATAATTATCTATCCATAATAAATACCAATGGCCGGCAAATCATCAAACAGTCGATAAAGAAAGCTCTAACAACAATCAACATCAGTCATCTCCCCTCCGGCATCTATATCCTCAAAGTATGGAACGGTAAAGAGGTGGTAGTTCAGAAGTTGATCAGGCAATGATGCTGCTTTGATCGTCCAATCGTTGATGCCGGAGGCATCATATATTTATAAAGAAAATGAAAACCAAACCACACTTCCGACCCCGGAGGGGTCGAATAAATAAATTGAGCGATCGAACGATTAAGTGATGTAAAGATGAAACCACAGCCCCTGCCCTCATTATTAATTGTTCATTGTCAATTAACAGGTTCCAAACTGATTTATCTGAAAAAATGGGAATACCGCCTGAGGATCCTATCGCTGGTTGCTATCCACTTTCTTATGGCTCTTGAAGTAATCGTGCAAGAGGTTGTAGCGCTTTTCGTAGATGTCATTGTCGATGCCGGTGATCCTGAAAAGCATGCTGATCATGCGTCCCTTGTTCGAAAAGGTAACCTCGTCGCAGAGTGAATGGATAAGGAGCAGGCCCCTGCCGGTGGCTTCACCTTTTTCAACAAGGGCATCCATGTCTTCATACTCCTTGTAATTAAAGCCCTGCCCCTGATCGATCACGCTAAAGAGGAGCCCGTCGGGCTTTTGCTGGACCAAAAGATGGACATTTTTTGAGCTTTCCCCTTTATTACCGTGCTTCACGGCATTGTCGAAAGCCTCGGTGAGTGCGATCAGGATGTTGCCGAAATAGGAATCATGGAGGTGATACTCGTCGGAGATCTCCTCCACAAATTTTTCGATAACTTGTACCTGGTTTGTAGTTGACGGTAATCGCAGCTCTCTTTTCTTCCCCATTTTACTTTAACTCAAAATTGTAGAAATACTCATTCACCTTATTTTTATAATAGGGACGCAGGTTAGGGGGAACTGTCCGGAGTAATTCGACCTCCTGCGATTTTAATCTTTTATACTCCAAAAACTCGTTAGGGTTACTGTAAATCTCCTCTTTTGCTTCGGTGGATTCACGCTTCTGTTCCTTTTCTCTCTCCAACTCAGCACGTTCGTGTTTCAAAAGCCTTGATAAAATTTCTTTCTGCCTTTCAAGGGTCTGCTGGGTGATGATCTTGTTGACCAGTTCGGTCTCGGTCCTTTCCATCTCCTCCTTCAGGGAATTCAATTCCTTTGAATTACCAAAGCCTTGCTTCTTAAGCTCCTCCTGGTAACCTTCCATCATTCTCCGGAGGGCCGCCTGCTGGGCAGCCATCCTTGCCAGTTGCTCGCTCATTGATTGCTGTCCGCCGGGCTTCTTCTGTCCCTTACCTTTTTGCATCCCGTCTTTCAGTTGCTGGATCTGCTGGTTTAGCTGTTGCTGCATCTGCCTCATGCTCTTCATGGATGCCGGCTTGCTGCCGCTGCCGGGTTTCGGATTTCCCTTTTTGCATTGCCCAGAGCCCTGCATCTGCATGGCGTTCATCATCTGTTCCAGCGCCTCCGACAACAGCAGGGCCAGGTTGTTGATCGAGGTCATCACAAATTGCTGCTGACCCGATGCCTGGCCAACATTTCTGTCGTTAAGGCTCTTTATTGACTTATCAAGATTGTTCTCAATGGTTTCCACCTCTTTCATCACAAAAGGTTCCACCATAGGCTGGCGTTTGCTAAGGGCAAAAAGGGAGTCTTCCACCATCTGGATGTCATCCCTTATCTGGTCCTGCTTTCGCATTATCCCCACATACTGCGGGTTCTGTGTGGAGATATCCGATAGGTCGGAAATAAGCCCTTCCTGGTCGTACGACAACTGGATGAGATTTTCAAGTATTTCCCTCAATGCGCCGATATCCTCTCCCAGGTTCTCCTCATACATCTGGCTCTGCATCTGCTGAAGCTGTTGCGAAAGTTGCTTCATTTTCCCGGAGGCGCCTTTCTGGCTTTCTGAAGCCCTCCTGTTTTTCCCCTTCTGCAGATCCCCTGTACTTTCCTGCTGTTCCTCCTGGATTTGCTCTTCCTGCTGGTCGGTATTTTCCAGCTCGTTGGGGCGCTCGAGCTCCTCATTCTTCTCGCGCATCTCTTCCATCTGTTCGCGCCATTCATCAAACTCTTCGTTAAGCTCCTCCTGTTCCTTCAGCAATTCTTCATCTTCTTTTGCTTTGTTTTCAGTCTCTTCCGATAACTTCTCCTGCTCTTCGGCCAGTTCATCGAGTTTGTTTATGGCGTCCTCCAGCATCTTTTCAAATTCAAGCTGCTTGAACAGCTCGAGATTCCTGTCGAGTTGCTTCTCCAGTTCCTCGTTCGACATCTTCATGTCTTCGAGCATCTCGTTGACCTTATCCTTGTCAACCTCCTCCATAAGTTTCTCCAGCTCTTCAAACAATTCCTTCATTTCATCGGTCATGATCTCCTCAAAGAGTTTTTCAAGCTGCTGCTGTTTCCTCAGGAGCTCTTCATCAATTTCTTTAAACTGTTGTTCCTTCCTGGATTTCTCTTTGTTCTTTTGCTCAATATTTTCAAGGTTTTTCTCTATCTGTTCCTGTTTTTCAAGAAGGTCCTTGATCTGCTGCCTGTCCTGCCAGTTAAGCGATTCTTTCTGAAGGAGTTTTTTATTGAGCTCGTCGATCTCTTTCTGCAGTTCCTGCAACTCGTCCATGGCCTTTTCCATGTCGCTGCGGATCTCCTCGCGGCTTTCGGCATTTTCTGTTTCAAGCTCCTCCAGGGTGGGTGCACGGTAGGTCATCATCTGCGACCTGCTCTTCTTGGGGCCGTTCACCCTGTCATTATCCCATACTTCAAAATAATATGATATCTCATCACCCGGCTTTATGCCTGCCGAATCGAGATGGAAGAAATGGAAGAAGGGCTGCTGTAGCGAATTCCTTTCATAGGCGAGGGTTTTTACTTCGGGCCCGCCATCCTGCACGTTGCCACCCTGCTCATTGATCATATAATTGTATGTGAGCCTGCTGAAACCATAGTCATCCTTAATGAAGCCCCGGAAATAGAGCCTTTTGTCGTTGATGGAGTCCTGGAACTGCTCGGCCGTAATGGTGGGATAACTGTCGGGGATGACACTGATGGAATAAGCCAGCGAATCGGTATTGGTCATGTAATCGTTGGCTGTTACCACTGAATAGAAAGAGTTGTCAGTCACCTTTTTTTCAACCACATAGGTATTGCTCCCCTGATTTTCGATCTCGTCTCTATCATTGTTGATCCTGAAACTTACCAGACGGGTGTCGCGGGTGTAGAATTTCCATGTTATGTCGGTACCCGCCGGAATGACAAGATCGCCCGAATTTTCCAGCGCTTCATCCTCCTTGCCTGTATAATCCGGGTAATCGAGAAGTGTTTCGAAGCTGAGAATGATAGGCTTCGGAAGCACTTTCAGTTCATATTCCGGTGAGCGGTATTTTCCTGATGACAGTTCGAACCTGACATCCCCCTGCAGGTTCCTGAAGGTGTAATCAAACTCGGCCGGTGTGCGACGGTTGAGGCGGTAGGTGTTCTCACCGAAGTTTATGAAGACATCGGCGGGAAGTTCTTCGCCTGTAACACGGATCTGAAGCTTAAAGTCCTCCTGCTGGATGGCTTCCAGCTCCTCATTTTCAATTTCAATGGTGAAAGGTATCGGGGGTTCGTAATAAACCGAATGCTTGATCAGCCTTTCCGTAGGTTCGGTCACCACTGTAGGAGTTACAGCAAGTAAGAGAAGAAAGATAATCAGCGGGGGGGCTGCATACTTCAGGTATTTCCGGTTCTTGCTGAAATCAACGGCTTTTTTGAAAGGGACAGGTTTCATGTCGCCTATCTTCTGGTCGATACTGGCCCTGATCAGCTCTGAACTCGCTGCACCATTCTGTGTTTCCAGGCCTTTAAGCTGAAGGGTATTGAGGAGCTTATCTTTCACATCGGGAAAATGTGAGCCGATGATCCTTGCGGCTTCGTCACGGGATATTATTTTACCGATCTTCAGCAATTTTAACAAAGGGATCAGGATCAACCTTATAAAAACAAAAAGGTTGATTGCAAGATAGGCATAGAACAGTACCGTACGCACAGTTATGCTGAAATTCCCGAAATACTCAAGGATCGCTACCAGCAGGTAGAATACGAGAAAGATCCCCAAAAACAGCAGACCTCCCTTCAGAAGCTGGTTCTTGTAGTACTTCCGGATGAATTCATCAAGTTTCTTTATGAGTAGCGAATAATTGTCCATAAAAAGCGGGCAACCTCCAATATCTTTAATTAGTCTTTATTAAAACAAAGCTACAGCAAAAATCGTTCGAAAGCTGTGAAGAGTTTGTTAAATCAACGGAAACACTGCTTTTTTATTACCTTTGTTAGTCCTTGCTATTCGTAGCTTATCACTATTGATCAAAAAGCATTCCGAAATGAAAAACCTTCTTCTGCTCGCCGCGACCATCGTTATGACCCTGACGGTGAGCGCCCAGTACAACCAGCCTGTTGAACCTTTCACTCACTATTGCAAACACCAGCAGCAATACCATCATCAAAAGGAATACATGCAATTTGAATCGAGCCACCCCCTGCTCGACCAGTACGACATGAAATTCTTCTTTCTCGATCTTCATGTCGAAAACAACACAACGGATCTGGAAGGGAACGTTACTATCAATTCAGTTGTAACAGCACCGGTCATGGATACCTTTGCGCTGGAGCTTGTCCCTGAAATGACAGTGGATTCGCTGTTTATCAATGACGAACTTCACAGCGTGGTAAGGGATGGTGACTACCTGCTGGTCCCGCTGAATGACCAGCTCCTTGAAGGGGATGACATTTCTGCACAGGTATATTACCAGGGCACCCCTCCGTCTGGCAGTTTCTTTGTGGGTGTGACCACTGATTATTCCAGCACCTGGGACAAACACGTTACGTGGACCTTATCGGAGCCCTACAATGCGAAGCAATGGTGGCCCACCAAGCAGGACCTGATGGACAAAGCAGATTCTTCCTGGGTTTTTCTCACGACTGATGAAAACAACCTGGCCGGCTCCCAGGGATTGCTGACCGCGGTTACACCGATGCCGGATGATAAGCTGAGGTTTGAGTGGAAAAGCAGTTACCCCATTGTGTATTACCTGATCTCTTTTGCTGTGGCCGAATACCAGGAGTACAACACCTATGCCTATCCTGAAGGACATCCGGATTCAATTCTTATTCAGAATTATATTTATGATAGTCCGGGATGCCTTGAATATTACCAGGACGGCATGGATGCAACAGGGGAGATGATCGAGCTGTTCTCCGATCTCTATATTATGTATCCGTTTGAAGAAGAGAAATACGGTCATTGCCTCTCCGAGCTCGGAGGAGGCATGGAGCACCAGACCATGTCGACGATGGGTAATTTTGGATTCGGCCTTGTAGCCCACGAACTGGGGCATATGTGGTTCGGCGACAACGTTACCTGCGCCACCTGGAGCGATATCTACATCAACGAGGGATGGGCCACTTACACCGATTACCTGGCCAATGAATACATTCAGGGGTATGCTGCAGCCCAGAACTGGCTGACGGCAAGG
Source organism: uncultured Bacteroidales bacterium (assembly GCA_964567785.1). Classification (GTDB taxonomy): domain Bacteria; phylum Bacteroidota; class Bacteroidia; order Bacteroidales; family JAGOPY01; genus CAZMOK01. The sequence continues at coordinate 16,456 of CAZMOK010000053.1, forward strand.
CATTCACATGTAAAATCTGCGCCCGGCGGAAGTATTTATGTCCCGGAGGAGGAACTGGGCAATGTCTGGAGGATCTTCGACGGAAGGTTGTCATACAGCAAAGGCGCCATCTTCAACCATATGCTGAGATGGGAAATAAATGATGATGATCTTTTCTATGAAGCCTGCCACGACTTCCAGGAACAATACACCGATTCATCGGCAACAGGCATGGAACTGAAGGAGGTCTTTGAGGATGTGACCGGCATGGATTTCACCGATTTTTTCGACCAGTGGTATTTCGGTGAAGGATATCCGATATATGACATAACCTGGAACCAGGACAATGACTCGTTATACCTCACCTCAACGCAAACGACCTCCACCAGTGTGACAACGCTCTTCAAAATGACAATCCCGGTTTATGTTGAGTTTGAGGATGGCACTGATACTACCTACAGGGTATACCAGGACCAGAACCTGCAAAACTTCTCCATTGCAATTAACCAGCCCGTCGAAGAGATCGGGATCGACCCGGAGCAGTGGATCCTGCATCATTTGAACAGCCTGCTGGTTGTTTTGGAAGAGATAAAAAACCCGGTTCATTTCACCGTGGGGCCCAATCCCTTCAAAGATAAGCTGAACCTGTTCTTCTCTCACGACAGTTTAGGGGATGTAAAGGTTGTGATCACCGACCTCACCGGGAGGAAGATCATGGATGAGACTATGTCGGGCACTTCGCAAACACTTCATACTGGGAGCCTGCCGGGTGGGATCTACCTGATCAATGTCAGCGACGGCGAAAATCAATTGACGAAGAAGCTGCTGAAAAAATAATTGTCTCAATTGTCGTAATTGTCAAATTGTCAAAAGAGACCAGATCACGTCATTGCAATATATTAAGGGACAGGGTCATTTCCTGTTTTCTTCGAGAGTGATGCTGACGCTGTCTACTTCACCCCCTACAGGTGGGTTTAATTTATGCAACCTGATCTTTACTGATTCAACGGCAGAAAACTTTTCAAGCAGCTTATCGAGGATGCGCCTGGCAACATGCTCTATCAGGTTGGAGCGGGTGTGCATTTCCTCCTGCACAATTTCAATCACCGACTGGTAATTCACGGTTTTTTCCAGGTCATCGCCTTTTTCCGCCCCGGCCGTGTTTGTTTCGAGATATAAATCTATTCGAAAGTTTGTTCCAATGACTTTTTCTTCTTCAAAACAGCCGTGATGGGCAAAAATTTTAATTCCTTCAAGCGCTATGATCGGCATATCTGTAAAATCTGTTTTATATTCTGTGAGATCAGTGAGAGATCTAAATGTTGCTCAGGATATGCTCTATCCTGCTGATAACTTCATCTTTACCAAGTATCTCTGCTATTTCTGTAAGATCAGGACCGAAAGTGCCGCCAACCAGCGCGATGCGCAGCGGAATCATCACCTGTCCCATTCCGACTTCCATTTCATTCGAATATTTCTCCACTGCATCGTGGATGGAAGTTTTCGAGAAATCGTCCATTTGCCTGAATACATCGGTCAGACCCTTCAGTATTTCCGGGGTTTTCTCCTTCCATCTTTTCTTTATCGCCTTGGGGTCGTATACTTTCGGGGCTTCAAAGAAGAATCCCGACTGGTCCCAGAAATCAGAGACAAAGTTGGCCCTTTCCTTGATCATGCCCACAATTCTGACAACTTTTTTTTCTGATGTTTCAATACCTTTATTCCGCAATTCATGAAGGTACAGTTCGGCAAGTTCTTCGTCGCTCTTTTTTTGCAGGTACTGGTGGTTGAACCACCTGGCCTTTTCCGGGTCGAACCGGGAACCTGATTTCCCTACCCTGTCGAGGTTAAAGGAGCTAATTAATTCATCCATTGTAAAAAGCTCCTGTTCCGTTCCCGGGTTCCAGCCCAGCAGGGCCAGCATGTTCACAACCGCTTCGGGAAAATAGCCCGATTCCCTGTACCCGGCAGAAATTTCACAAGTCTTTGGATCTTTCCATTCGATGGGAAAAACAGGGAACCCCATCTTGTCTCCGTCCCTTTTACTGAGCTTGCCCGATCCATGAGGCTTGAGGATCAACGGAAGATGTGAAAACTCGGGCGCCTGCCATTTAAAGCTTTTATAAAGCATAACGTGAAGCGGCAGGCTTGGCAGCCATTCCTCCCCCCTTATCACGTGAGTTATCTCCATCAGGTGGTCGTCAACCACATTGGCAAGGTGGTAGGTAGGCATACCGTCCGATTTGAACAGCACCTTGTCATCGAGCGTGTTTGTATTGACCGTGATCTTTCCCCTGATCCTGTCGTGGAATACCAGCTCCTCTTCAACAGGCATTTTATATCTCACCACATAGGGAGTGTCGCTGTCGAGCAGCTCCCTTACCTGGTCCTGGTCGAGGGAAAGCGAATTCTTCAGTCCGTTTCTTACACTGGAATCATAGGTGAACGTCTTGCCATCCTTTTCATACTCCTTGCGAAGATCATCCAGCTCCTCCTGGGTATCGAAGGCAAAGTAGGCATCGCCGCTGCGCAGCAGCTTATCGGCATATTTAGAGTAGAGCTTGTTCCTTTCCGACTGGCGGTAGGGTGCGTACCCGCCGCCTTCATCCACTCCTTCGTCGAACTTTATGCCGACCCATGCGAGGGATTTCTTGATGTAATCCTCGGCTCCGGCCACATAGCGTGCCTTGTCGGTATCTTCGATCCGGAGGATCATTTTACCTTTATGATGTTTTGCAAAGAGGTAGTTGTAAATGGCTGTCCTCACCCCGCCGATATGCAGAGGGCCGGTGGGGCTTGGTGCAAAGCGTACACGTACTGGTTTTTCAGGCATAACAAAGTGATTTTGACTTGCAAAGGTACTTAATTAGTGTTGAGTGTTGAGTGTTGAGTGTTGAGTGTTGAGTGTTGAGTGTTGAGTGTTGAGT
>CAZMOK010000054.1:0-19243 GCA_964567785.1 uncultured Bacteroidales bacterium
TAACAAACTTAATTCTTATAAAATGATCAGACTTAGACTTTTACTTAAAGTATTTTTTATTGTAACACTAATAATTTCAGCTTCTCATAAAATCTCAGAAGCACAGGTTAGTATTAATGATGACGGCACACCTCCCGACCCGGATGCCATGCTCGAAATAAAATCATCTGACAAAGGGCTCCTGATACCAAGGATTACTGCAGCGAACCGCCCGGCATCACCCCCTGATGGTATGCTTATTTATCAAACCGATGGCACCAGCGGATTCTATTATTATGACGGATCGAACTGGGCAAGAATAGGCGATGCAACAGATGATTACTGGATCCCTGCCACCGGGAGCGATATCAGGTTCCCTTACAGGATTGCCGTGGGTGGCTTCTCAACGACCGCCGATTACGGAATAAATGTCCTGAATTACTCATCCGGCAGATCAGGGGTCCGTGGTGTCAGTCAAAGCGGAACTTTTCGCTACGCCGACGGCCAGCTCGGTGTGCTGAACTGGTCAGGCAATCCGCTGGACCTACCGCTTGATGTGCCTAATATTGGAGTTCTTGGAATAAAACCAGCCAACGGGCTGAACGGTACAGGTATCTATGGATGGAACGTAGACGACAATTCGGAAAATTATGCAGGGATCTTCTACAGCAGTGGTGATAACACCGGTTCTAACATTGGAATTTATGCTGCAGCAGACAGTGGTTCCACAAACTATGCCGCAAAAATGAAAGGCAGGATGATCATAGAAAGCCATAATTATACAACAGGTGCCGCTGATTCCACATCAACACTTCTCGAATCAAGGGTTACACATTCCCAATCTCTCGATACCAGGGCACTTTATGGTATCTCCTCACCAACTGATGGATATGGAATAGGGGTTTACGGAGTTGGAGGATACATGGGTGTAAGAGGCCTGGCCCAGGGAGGAGACTACGGTTTCTCTGTATACGGTGTCTATGGCAGTGCTTCTGGAAATGGCACGGGAACAAGAATTGGTGTATATGGAACTGCAAGCGGAGGAACTTCCAACTGGGCAGGCTATTTTTCTGGTGATGCCTACATAAGCAGTGACCTCAGAATAGGCACCACTGACCAGTATGGATCCTATGCACTATCAGTCAATGGATTGGTTGCCTGCGAAGGCGTCAGGGTTGAAGACTCTGGAACCTGGCCCGATTATGTCTTCAAGAGCGATTATAACCTCATGTCAATCAAGGATCTCGAAAAAAACATTCAGCAAAACGGTCATTTACCCGGTATACCTTCTGCAAAACAGATAGAAAAAGAAGGGTTTGAACTGGCCGATATGCAACGCAGGGTGCTGGAAAAAGTCGAAGAGCTTACACTCTATACCATCGACCAGGAAAAAAGGATAAAAATACTCCAGGAGCGGATGGAAGAGCTCGAAAAAGAGAATAAAAAGCTCAGAAAGAAAATTAGCCGTAAATAATCGTTGCTATTAACTGCAAAACCTTTGACTTCTTATGAAAGCATTACTAATATTCATAATAACTATTTTCCTGCTAAACTCATATGTTTCCGGGCAGTCTGCACGCTCAGATGCGGCAGGTATCCTCAACGATCCCAAACTTACAAAAGAAGAAAGAGCGGCCATAAATAAAGCAGGTAAAGACAACCCTTCTGTAAAGGACCCGGAAATGCTCATCGATCCAAAGTGGAACGCTGATGAAATACCCGATGAGAAATGGTATGGTGAACAAAACAACGGGAAGAAAAAAGTTGAAAAAAGGGAGGAAGCAATCCCTGAAAAACCCAGGACCACATCTGCGACCCAAAAGGGGAATTCTGTCCAGGAAGAAGGTGCGAAACCTGAATCAAAGATCAGTAACCTCGGCCAAAATGGCCCTAATTCCCAACCTGAGGCAGATAAGCCTGAGAATATGAAAGGCTATCAGAGAACCACGGGTGCCGAACAGGTTGATCCCGATAGCCAGGATCCTGAATGACGCGATCAGCCTATAAAAAAATAAGACAATTTGACAATTCTGACAATAAAGAAAATGATATTTAACAACAAGATTTTTACATCAATCGTCTATATAATTCCATTTGCACTTTTTTTCCTTATCGGATTGAACAATTCAAACGCCCAGGCAACAAAAGAGATAGGAATGCCCCACACTTTATGGCTGGAGCCTCAAACTGATGACTTCGCCGCGATACAACAACAGGTAAATGCATACTTTGAAGGCAAGGATAAAGGCAGGGGGACAGGATATAAACAATGGAAAAGATGGGAGTATTTCAATGAGCGCAGGCTCGATGAAGAAGGCAGGATCCAGAATGTTGCCGCCAAAACAATGGAAGCCCAGCGTCAACACGAAATGATCTTTGAAAACGGATCCCGAACCACCACTTTCGGTGGCTTCTGGAACCAGATAGGCCCTACTTCTTATGTAAACGGTAATTCCGGGTATAACGGGGGGCTTGGAAGGTGCAATGTAATTGCTTTTCATCCTACATCCTCAGCTATAGTCTATGCCGGAATGCCTTCTGGAGGACTCTGGAAAACGACAAACACCGGCACCAGCTGGACCTGCCTCACCGATGGAATGCCCAGTATAGGTGTTTCAGGCATCGCTGTCCATAATACAAATTCCAATATTATCTACATCCTTTCAGGCGATGGTGACGGAGGAGATACGCGTTCCATAGGTGTCCTGAAAACCACTGATGGAGGAAACCGATGGTACAGCACCGGACTGGAATATGAAGTAACCGATAATGTAACCGGGTACAAGCTGCTGATGCATCCATCCAATTCCAATATCCTTTTCGCCGCAATGACTGACGGATTGTGGAAAACTACAAACGGAGGTTTTACCTGGACAAGAGTTGTCTGGGATTCTTTCAGGGATGTGGAATTCAAACCAGGAGACCCGAGCATTGTGTATGCAGTTAGTAACAACGATTATTATCGTTCAACTGACGGAGGCGATACTTTTACAAATATTACTTTCTCCGCAGGTCTGCCAACCTCCGGCGTGCAGCGTTTCGCAATTGGAGTTACGTCCGATAATGCCAATTATGTTTATGTGGTTGCCGGTCCCGGCGGTTCTTCCGGCGACAACACATTCAGGGGTTTCTACCGTTCATTTGACAGCGGACTGAATTTCGACTTCAAGACCAGTGCACCCAACATTCTTGGCAGCTCGGTTTCGGGAGGCGATGACGGAAACCAGTCATGGTACGATCTTGCAATTGCCGTTTCGCCTGTTGATGTAGCTGATATCCTGGTTGGCGGTATAAATATTTGGAGGTCAGATCTCTATGGCAACAGCGGAAACTGGTCAATCATTGCACACTGGAACTCCAACACAGCTACAGCCAACGGGTTGGAATATACCCATGCTGATATCCACGAGCTCGTATTCAACCCCAATGACAACTCGCTGTGGTGCGGTAGCGACGGAGGCGTTTTCAGAAGCACTGACTACGGGCTTACCTGGTCTGACAAAAGTTCGAGCATTTGTAATATGCAATTCTATAAAATTGCCGGATATGAACCCAACAGCTCCCTTATTATAGGGGGTACGCAGGATAACGGTTCAAACAGGTGGACCGGAGGTACAAGCATAACCCACTTCGACGGTGCCGATGGAATGGACTGCGCCATTGACCATACCAACTCCAATATCCAATATCATATGAGACAGAATGGCCAGCTAAGGAAATCCACAAATGGCGGTTCTACGCATTCCTATATCGCTCCCGATACGGTTGGTCCATGGGTAACTCCCCTCGTGATGGATCCCAACAACGAGAATATCTTGTATGTCGGGAATACTGATGTTTATCGAACATCTAACGGTGGGTCTTCCTGGGCTAATATGGGCTCAAACGGATCAAGTGCAATGGCAGTGGGTACAAACAATTCGGCCATTATTTATGCTGCAAACGGATCTACACTTCAAAGATCCGCGAGCAGTGGAGTAAGCTGGACAACTATCAGCGGCTCACTTCCCTTCGGTGAAATTACAGGTATAACTGTCGACCCCCAGAATGCAAACCAGGTTTGGGTCTGTATGGGAGGTTACGATGAAGATGAGAAAGTCTTCCTTACCTATGATGCATCAGCAGCTTCGGTAAGTTGGATAAACTTGTCAGGCAACCTTCCGAACATACCTGTCAATTGCATACAAATTGAGGACGGTCCGGTGGATGATGCGATATATATAGGCACTGACATCGGAGTTTACTACCGCGATCCCGGACTTGGAGAATGGATACCCTTCAGGAACGGTTTGCCTACTGTTCCGGTTTTTGATCTTGAAATCAATGAATCGGCAGAGTTGATCAGGGCCGGAACTTATGGCCGGGGGCTATGGTCATCAAATACTTTCGGAGATTGTCCTATAGGATGGAACCTTACTGTGGCAAATGATCCCAGTAACCCTAATTACACCGGCGTGCAATACTATGAGTCGAGTGGTACTATAACATCATCCCGGACTATTACAGGTGGCATTGGTACAGATGTAACTTACCGGGCAGCCAATTACATAAGTCTTACAGAACCTTTTACCGCTGAGCAGGGAAACCTGTTTACCGCTGAGCTTGGCAGCTGCACTGGAAGCTCTCCGGCCCCTATGATCACAGTTGAAGGAAAATATATGGGTCCAATGCCGGGTCTTGAAGGAGATGAATAATAATTCCAATCAAGCATACTTCTCCCACTAATTCTGATAATTGACCATTACGAGGTGATCAGAGTGTAATAAGGGATGACATCCTGGATGTCATCCCTTTTGAATTATTTCATGATATTTAGTAATTTTACACATCTTTGCAGTAATTCATCTAAAAACTGAAAGTTGAAAAAGCTAACTCTCCTCACGGCCTCATTACTATTTGCACTACTCTCATTTTCGCAAAAAGAGGCTAATTTCTGGTATTTCGGGTTTAATGCCGGTCTGAATTTTGGACTCGGCTTACCTGTTGCAATGACTAATGGTCAATTGAACACCTGGGAAGGTTGTTCCTCCATTTCATCCTCAGATGGCGACCTGCTGTTTTATACAGACGGTCAGTTCGTTTACAATGCCAACCACCTTGAAATGCCTAACGGAAGCGGCCTGATGGGGGACGAATCCAGCACACAGTCTGGCATCATCGTCCCGAAACCGGGCAGCGATAATGAATATTACATATTTACCGTAGATGACCTGGCAGGCCCGAACGGGGTCAGGTATACTCTAATTGATATGACCCTCGACGGTGGCCTTGGTGATGTCGTTAACTCCGAGAAAAACGTGCCCCTGGTGGCGCCAACATGTGAAAAAATTACGGCAGTAGGTCACAGCAATGGAACAGATTACTGGATGATAACACATTTATGGAATTCAGACCAGTTCTATGCTTACGAGGTAACTTCAGCCGGAGTTAGTTCAACCCCTGTGATTAGTACTGTAGGACCGGTTATTGGTGGAGACACTGAAGACTCTAAAGGCTACATGAAGTTCTCTCCTGATGGAACTAAGCTTGCCCTAGCTAATAACCTGGCTTTTACAGTCGACATTTTCGATTTTAATAATGGCTCCGGACAAGTTACGAACCATCTTCAGGATGCAAATTATATAAATCCCGGCGCAAACGGAGGCCCCTATGGTGTCGGTTTCTCTCCCGACAGTAAACTGCTTTATATATCAGAATGGAAAGACGGTAAAAGGATATATCAGTACGATCTCGAAGCAGGCAGCAGCACTGCCATTCTTGATTCCAGGGTCATTGTGGCGAGTGCCGGACAAAGTGACTATAGCTTTGGCGCACTGCAGCTTGGCCCCGATAACAGGCTCTACATAGCACGCTGGCAGGATGTGCCATATTTATCCGTATTCACAAACCCTACTGTTTACGGCCCCGGATGTAACTATGTACAGGAAGGTGTGAACCTTGGAGGCCAGGGTTCCGGCTACGGGTTGCCGCCTTTTATCCAGTCATTCTTCAACCTTAACACCGATATCCTCTATGACCTGCCCGTATGTTTCGGCGATTCAACCCAGTTCTACACCAGCACGGCCGTACCTCCCGATTCAGTAAGGTGGGACTTCGGCGATCCGGCATCAGGGTCTGAAAACACTTCAACCGAGCTTAATCCTAAACATTTATTTTCCAATACCGGTATCTTTGCGGTCACACTGACGCTCTACGTGCAGCTTCAGTCAGAAGTTAAGGCCAAACTGGTCATTGTCAATGATAAACCTGATGTTGACCTCGGGGAAGATATTTCCCAGTGTACCGGTTCTTCAGTCACCCTTGATGCCGGTGCAGGATTTGAAGAATATGTCTGGTCAACCGGCGATACCTCCCAGTCGATAGAAGTTACTACCTCAGATGAGTACTGGGTGCAGGTATTTGGCGATGGGAACTGCTCTGATTTTGACACAGTAGATGTTACTATCTTTCCTGCTTACGAGTTTTCTGAAGATCAAAGTATCTGTGAAGGCGACTCGATCTTCCTTGAAGGAGCATGGCAGAAATTCCCGGGTGCATATGCCGACTCATTCCAGACCGCACAGGGATGCGATAGTGTATATATAACAAATCTGACAGTGTATGATACATTCAACATAGTTGAGGCCGTTTATCTATGTGAAGGTGACTCCATTTTTGTCGGCGGCCAGTGGCAGAAAGATTCAGGTATTTTTTATGATACCCTGAATACAATTGATGGATGTGACAGTGTCATAATAACCGACCTTACCGTTTCGGATAATGTGCTTGTCAATGAAGCAATGACAATTTGCATGGGCGACAGTGCTTTTCTTGAGGGAGGATGGCAGCAGGCGGCGGGCACATTTTACGACACCGTTTCGGACCCCACTACCTGCGATAGTATATTTATCACACAGCTCAGCGTTGCAGACACTTTCAGGATCGACGGCACGGCCGCCATCTGCGACGGTGATTCTATATTATTGGGTGGGAACTGGCAAAAACAGGCAGGTGTATATACCGACAATTACCTGACTGTGCTAGGATGCGACAGTACCGTGGTAACTGAACTTATCATCCTGGAGGCTGTTTACGGAACTGATGACGTCGCAATTTGTGAAGGCGATTCCGTTTGGCTGGAAGGAGCCTGGCGTAAAACAGCGGGCACCTATACAGACCTTTATACCGCAGCAAACAGCTGTGATAGCATCGTAAACACCACGCTTACGGTCAATGATGTGTTCTATTCAGAAAGAGATACTCTTATCTGTGAGGGTGATAGCATTTACCTTGGGGGTTCTTTCCGTACACAAGAAGGTATCTATGAGGATGATTATTTTACGCAAAGCGGATGCGACAGCATCATATCAACAGAACTTTATATTGAATCACAACCATCGGTATCTCTTGGAAATGATACCACCCTGCAGGAAGGTGAAGAACTATTCCTGGATGCCTTTTATCCTGATGCAACTTACCTCTGGCAGGATGGCTCAACTTCGGAATCTTTCCTTGTCAGGGAACAGGGCCTTTATAATGTAGAGGTCACGACGAATTGCGGTACCGCAATGGATTCAATCTTTGTGTATTTCGGTGACTTTTTCTGCGACCCCTTCACCCCCAATGCGTTTACCCCCGATGGTGACGGTTTGAACGATACATTCAGGCCTGTCCTGCCCTGTGAGATCCAGGATTACAGGCTGCTAATTTACAACCGGTGGGGTGAGCTGATCTTCGAGACTAACGAACGGGAAGAAAGCTGGGACGGCAAGAAGAACGGACAGGTGGTTGACCAGGGAACCTATACCTGGGTGCTTTTCTATACAGTAGGGCTGTATGAGAATATAAGTGACCGCACCGCCAGGGGAGTTGTCGTTCTGATGAAATAGGGTATTCCCGTAAACTTAAAGTCAGATCAATTGATTCAATACATCATCAAGAAAATTATCTTTATACAAGGAAATAAATTAACCTGTTATAGAGGAACCTGAAATTAAGGGGGAGGATCTTTGCTCGTCTTGGAAAGAAGGTACCCGGCCAGAAGGAAGCCAAAAAATAAGCCCACATAGCTCCGGTAATTCTTATCCCAGCTCAGATCAGAAAAATCAATAAGAGTGATTGAAATAGCAATCAGTACCACTGTCACTATGGTAATAACATTCCCCTTATAGTAAGTCCTTTTCATTTGACGGCACATCTAAGGTACTAAAATCCTTCATATCTGATCAAGCAGTTTCTTCTGCCCCGCCAATTAATGATAATATAATGTTCAAAAAAAGGGTCTGGCATTATTTTGGCTATTTTCGCTGATTAAACCAACAGTGATCATTAGTCATGAAAACAAAAGCCCTGTTCCTGATCGTCATATCCATATTCCTTGTAGCCGGGATAGCCCGATCACAAGACAAAATATTTAAGAAAAACCAGGAAGTGATCGAATGTAAGGTCACGGAGATAGGCACCGATTATGTCAAGTACTTTTTGCCTGATTATCCCGATGATGTCCTCTTTTCAATAGATACGGATAAAATACGTAAAATTGTTTTTGCCTCAGGAAAGGAGAAGTACTTCATTGATGAGCTGAAAAACCCTGAAAACTATACCCACAACAAAAAGAATGCCCTTAAGGTTGATTTCATATCACCCCTTACCGGAAATACCACCTTTGCTTATGAGAGGAGCCTGAAACCCGGCCGGAGCATAGAAGCAACACTTGGCATCATCGGCCTGGGAATAGACATCAATGACCTGAACCAGGCAGGTGCTTTCATGAAATTCGGCTATAAGTTCCTCAAATCACCCGACTACTACTACAAACGAATGCGTTACGGGCATCTACTCAAAGGCAGTTATGTAAGGCCTGAGCTTGCATTTGCCTATTATTCCTACAATACTCAGCCTGATTTTTTTGGTGGAGATCAGGAACGAAAGTCTGTACTTACAATGGCGCTACATCTAATAGTTGGTAAACAATGGGTCTTTGATGATGCCTTCCTTGTTGATTTTTTTGTAGGGATCGGGTATGGTTTTTCTGACGATGGCCAACCTCAGTACAGTTATGGTTATGTGGTCTCAGATCCCTCGGTACCTGTAAGTGCAACGGCAGGGCTGAGGATTGGGATGCTGTTTAAATAGACCCCAAGGGACGACGTCTCACCTTTCTTTCACTCAAAGAATTTTCTTCTGAGCTGACTTTGAAATTCTTACGGAGACGACGTCTCAAAAATTGAGACGTCGTCTCTAAAACCACTTGCATTAAATAAGCCTGCTTAAATCAAACAAATCTTCGTAAATACCAGCATCCTCACCATGGATCTCAACAAAATCCCCGATCAACCTAAATGTGCTCTGCTCCTCCGGGACTTGTGAAAAATAGATCTCGTGCTCTTTACCCTCCTCATCTTTCATCATTAGCATAGCAAGCTTCGGATGCTTTTTAGAAGTTAGGTTCTTACCGCAAACAGGACAGTGCATAATAACCTGTTCGCCCTTGTCGACCTTAAATGAAGGATGGTTCTTAACAGTGTAATTTCCCAACTCAGGATGCAGGAAAACCAGCCCGCCAGACCATTTTTCCTTTTTAACCGTCAATACAACATTATCTCCTATTCTTAAATAACCTCCGCAATGCGGACATAAAAAATCGTAAGACATGATACCGCTCCTTTCTTATTTATTTATCCTACTTAAATATAAGAAATATTGCGAAATATATCAAGTCCCTTAAAGGATCATTCGTACCTGAGGGCTTTTACCGGGTTCGACATGGCAGTCCTTACCGACTGGTAACTTACAGTTACGAAAGCAATGCCAATGGAAATTAACGTAGCAACAATGAAAACAAACCATGATTCGGATATTTCGATACGATAGGCAAACCTTTCAAGCCACTTACCCATGATAAAGAATGCAACAGGCCAGGCAATCAGGTTCGCGATCAGTACCCATTTGAGGAATTGCTTTACGAGGCTGTAAACCAGGCTGTCGACCGATGCCCCTATAGCCTTTCGTATTCCGATCTCTTTGGTCCTTTGCTCCGAAACAAACGAAGCAAGACCGAACAAACCAAGGCAGGCTATGAAAATGGCTATCAGGGTAAAGAAAAGAAATAGTGTGATCATCCTGTTTTCAGACATGTAAAGTGCTTCAACTTCCTGGTCGAGGAAGAAATAGCTGAAAGGATAGACCTTTTCAATGCTTTCCCATTTGCTGCGCAACGATTCAATCCCTTTGCTCACGTTTCCGGGCTCAAGTCGCACGATCATGTTATAGGCATAAGGATAATCGATCATCATTATGGAAGGTGAAACCTTTGTGTGCAGTGATTCAAAATGAAAATCTTCTACCACCCCGATGATCTTCAGTGCAGTGGAATCAACTCCCCATTCCGTATAGACCTTCCTGCCTGTTACATTTTCCCAGCCGAGTTTTTTCAAAAGGCTTTCATTTATTAGGATGGCCCTTTCGTCGGTAGCGAAGTCCTTTGAGTGTGACCTGCCTTCCAACAAGTTCAGGCCCAGTGTTTCAACAAAATCATATGAAATATGTATTGTATTGATGATCCATGGGTTTGTTTCGTCAATGCCCTCGGGGTAATAACCATTCCCGTCCATATTTGTCCCGGGGACGGCCGATGACTGTGTCACACTCTTAACCTCCGGGAGATTGAGAAGTTCGGCCTTGATGACCTCGGATTTTTCCCTCAAAGCTGAGCTTCTTAATGGGATCACCAGGGAGTGCTCCTTGTCAAAACCAAGTTTCTTGCTGTCGACGTAATGCATCTGAAGGTAGATTATACCCGTACTTATCAGGAGAATAACAGAAATGGAAAATTGGACCAGTACAAGAACATTACGAAAGGATGAGTTCCCTGAAATTTTGCTCTTGCCGCCTTTCAGCACAAGAGAAGGCTTAATGGACGACAGGTAAAATGCAGGATAGCTTCCGGCAAAAGTTCCCACTGCCAGGACAAGCAACAGCAGCATTGGCAGCATGTACCAGGTGGAGAAGATTGAAAAGCTCAGGTCGATGCCTGTAAACCTGCTGAATGGATCGACGAGCAATTCAACTATGATCACCGAAATTAGCATCCCAAGGAAAGTGAGCACAACTGATTCGCCGATGAATTGCCTGATGAGCTTCCCCCTGTCGGCACCCACAACTTTCCGAAGGCCCACCTCCCTTGCACGTTTCATTGAACGGGCGGTAGTGAGGTTCATAAAATTGATGCAGGCAATGACCAGCACGAGCAATGCAACAGCGCTAAATATGTATATGTAGGCAATGTCGCTGTTCTGGCCTATCTCACCTATAAGATCTGAATGGAGATGGATACTTGAAACAGGTTGAAGGTAAGGCATGAACACTACATTCACTTCCAGCCGGTCGGCCATATGGTTTTTGATAAATCCGGTGAATTTCTCATCGAATTTCCTGTAATCCACGCCTTCTTTCAACTTGATATATGTGGCCAGAAAAAGTGCGCCCCAGTTTTCATAGAACTCACGGTCAGATATCTCATAGAGGGTGTTGAATGAAGCAAGCATCCTGAACTGAAAGTGGGATTGCCCCTTGCAGTCTTCAACAACGCCGGTAATTTTGTATGTTCTGTTTCCGTTGAGTTTGACTGTTTTACCTATGGCCGTCTCTTCGCCAAAATACTTCCTGGCAAGTGATTCGTCAATGACGAGACTGAATGGCTCATCCAACACGGTTTCAGGATCCCCTTCCAGCAACCTGAAAGAAAACATGTCGAAAAAAGTAGAATCGGCATAATAAAAACCCTCTTCATAAAAGGCCTTATCGTCAAAACTTAACAGCAGATCTTTCGGTGTCTTTTGGATCCTTGTAAAGTTTTCAACCTCCTCGGGGTAATCAGAAAGCAGGGCAGGGCCCATGGGCCCGCTCGATGCCGCTGCCTCAAAAAACTCGTTCGATACCTTCGCGTCTACAGCAAGACGGAAGATCCTGTCATGATCTTCATGAAATGTATCGTAACTGGTTTCGTGAAGTATGTAAAGGAAAATAAGAATACAAACAGCCATTCCAACTGCAAGACCCAGGATGTTTATAAGGGAAAATCCTTTATGTCTGACAAGGTTCCTGAAGGTAATTTTTAAATAGTTGCGAAACATGATAATTTGGTTTTGCCAGTAGTTGTTCAGATACTGTACCAGATTTTATATCTTATTATTTATCAATGTTTTATAAAAAATTGCTGTTAATTCGTTAACAATAAGTGGCCGAAACCTGACACAAAGCTGTTCAAAAACGAACATTTATTTATTATGTAAGTCAGACTTCCGGTAAAATTGTTCATTGCAATATTCCTTTGCGATAAATTCATTATTCTGTCACGATCAAAATATAAACTTACCTTTGCATTGTATCAAGTCATTAAAACCGGTCAATTTGAATTTCAACGACTTAAATCTGGATCCCGGGCTTATGGAAGGGATCAATGCAATGGGTTTTGAGAAACCCACACCTGTTCAGGAAAAGGCTATACCAGAGATACTTAAGGGCAAGGACCTTCTTGGTTTTGCCCAGACCGGTACCGGAAAAACAGCCGCTTTCCTCATACCCATTATTAATTTTATTGCGGCATCGGGTGATAAGGATTCTATTAAAGCAATGATCATTGTCCCTACAAGAGAACTTGCCCTCCAGATAGACCAGCAGATGCAAGGGCTTGCCTATTTTTCAGGGATTAGCTCCATTGCCATCTATGGAGGGGGCGACGGCACATCCTTCATCCAGGAAAAAACAGCCCTTTCAAAAGGGGCAAACGTCATTATCTGCACTCCAGGAAAGATAATAGCCCATTTTGTTCACGACTATGTCAAGATGAAGAATCTTGAGTACCTGGTCCTGGATGAAGCAGACAGAATGCTGGATATGGGTTTCTATGAAGACATTATGAAGATAATATCAAACCTGCCCGGTAAGAGGCAGAACCTCATGTTTGCAGCCACAATGCCCAATAACATCAGGAAACTGGCCAACAATGTGCTGAAGGACCCCGTGGAGGTCAAAATTGCCCTTTCCAAGCCTGTTGAAAAGATACTCCAGGCCGCCTATTCATTATATGATAATCAGAAAATCCCACTTCTGAAAGACCTTGTAAAGCATGAGGAGTTGAAGAGAGTCCTGGTATTCTGTTCTACAAAAAGCAGTACTAAAACTCTTGCCAGAGAGCTGAAAAAAAGCGGACTTCCCGCAGAGGAAATACACTCTGACCTTGAGCAGCGTGAAAGGGAAAAAGTGCTCAATGCTTTCAAGAGTAAAGATGTTAAGATACTGGTTGCCACAGATGTTGTTTCCAGGGGAATAGATATTGAGGATATCGACCTGGTAATTAACTATGACGTCCCGAACGACAGCGAAGATTACATCCACAGGATAGGCCGGACTGCACGGGCTGAAGCCGACGGAATAGCCATTACATTCATCAGTCCCAAAGAACAGTCACAATTTGCAAGGATCGAAAAATTCCTCGGTAAGCCGGTGAACAAACCTCCCTTGCCCCCTGAGCTTGAAAAAGGGCCCGAATACAATCCTGTGAGCAAGCCGCATTTCAGGGACAGAAGGCACAAGGGAAGAAGAAGAAAATGAAGCCTGAAAAGAGGGAAGACCTTTACCGTATCTACTGGTACGATGCAGACATTACAGGCACAGTGAAAGCTTCGGCCATCTGCAATTACCTCCAGGAAAGTGCCTGGCGACATGCTGTGGACCTTGGTTTTGGTTTCTATGAAATGAGAAAAAGAAACCAGGTGTGGGTGATCGTAAGCTTTGTGATGAAAATGGAAGCCCTTCCCCAATGGGGAGAAAAAATCAGGGTTGAAACCTGGCCCAGGAAAGTCGACAGGTTCATTGCAATGCGTGATTTCAGGATCTACTCCGATAAAAATATAAAAGTGGGTGCGGCCACTTCCTCATGGATGGTACTTGACCTCGACAATAGAAGGCCCTGTAAGCTAGATGATCTTGAAATAGCTGCCGGCAGTCATATCACCGACGACAATGCCCTGGGAGAAGATGCTCCACTGCTGAAATCGGCAGAAGACCTTGAAAAGGTCCTTGACCACAACGTCCAGTATTCAGAAATAGACCATAATGGCCATGTAAACAATACCCGGTATATCGACTGGTGCTATAACTCCATCCCGTCTGATTTTCATCGAAAAAAGCGATTTGAAACCCTTACAATAAATTATCTTTCTGAGGTGAAGGAAGAAGAAAAAATAGAGATTTACAGAAAAGAATTGCCAGGTGAGAGATATTCTTTTGAAGGAGCACGTTGGGAGAACGGTAAACGTGTTTTCAGATCGGAGATCTCGTGGCTTAACCGTATGTGATCAAAATTTTGTAACTTCATCTTCATGAAAAATACAGTTACCCTTATTTTCCTGCTGTCGTTTGTGTATGTTTTTTCGCAAAGCGATAAAGACCTTCCGCTGGAGAATATCAGGCTCCCCAAAGGTTTTAAAATAGAAGTGTTTTCCGATAATGTTGAAAACGCCAGGGCAATGGCCTTTGCCGAAGACGGCACCCTTTTCGTAGGTTCGAGAAGTGCCGGCAATGTCTATGCCGTAAAACCTGATAAAGAAGTTATTTTGATTGATGAGGGCCTTCAATTGCCTACCGGGATAGAATATTTTGAAGGGAACCTCTATGTTTCCGAAGTCTCCAGGATACTGAAATATGAAAATATCCTGGAAAACTTCGAGGGCAATCCCGAGCCGGTAATACTGAATAACCAGCTTCCTTCAGAAACCTGGCATGGCTGGAAATTCATCAAGGTTGGCCCCGACAGGAAGCTCTATGTACCTGTAGGTGCTCCCTGTAATGTATGCGACAGTGCGAACATCATTTATGCCACCATCTGCCGTATGAACCTCGACGGCTCCGAACTTGAGATCTTTGCAGAAGGAGTCAGGAACACAGTTGGTTTCGACTGGCATCCGGAAACAGGTGTCCTCTGGTTTACCGACAACGGCCGCGACTGGATGGGAGACAACAAACCACCGGATGAATTGAACAAAGCACTAACACACGGCATGCACTTCGGCTTTCCTTATATCCACGGAGGAGAAGTGAAAGATCCCGAATTCTGGGATAAAAGACCCAGGGATGTTGCCTTCATCAGGCCGGCACAGGAACTGCCGGCACACGTAGCCGCTCTGGGCATGAGGTTCTACGACGGGGAAATGTTCCCTGAATACTATAAAAATG
Organism: uncultured Bacteroidales bacterium; assembly: GCA_964567785.1. Lineage (GTDB taxonomy): Bacteria > Bacteroidota > Bacteroidia > Bacteroidales > JAGOPY01 > CAZMOK01. The sequence continues at coordinate 15,196 of CAZMOK010000054.1, forward strand.
CGATATTCATTGCCGAACACGGTTCCTGGAACCGTTCCGAAAAGATCGGTTACCGTGTTACGATGGCTACCCTGGATAAAGGAGCAGTAAAGACCTATAAGCCTTTTGCCAGTGGCTGGATGGAGAATGAAATTGTCTGGGGCAGGCCCGCTGACGTGGAGATAGCGCCAGACGGATCCTTGCTTGTATCCGATGATTTTGCGGGATGCATCTACAGGATCTACTATGAGCCCTGATGCCGGTCCTTAGAAGGTCATTGGCACTTCAATAAGAAGTACTTTGGATCTGTCCCTGAAGTGAAAGCTCAACTGGTCGGTTTCCCAGATACCCATCCCGTCACGTTTCTCCAGCTTCTGACCTGAAACATCGGCTTTGCCTTCTATCATAAAAACATAAAGGCCATTACCCTTTTTGTGAAAGGTATAGTGAATATGCCTGTCGTTCTCAATCTCCCCCAGGCTCAGGTAGGCATCCTGGTTTATCCATAAGGACGAATTCCCTTCCTTAGGGCTCACCACAAGCTGGAACCTGTTGTGCATACTCTCGGGAAGAAAGGTCATTTGATCGTACCTTGGTTCGATATTTCGTTCTTTGGGAAAGATCCAGAGCTGCAGAAAGTTCACCTCTTCCTTGTGTGAATGGTTGAACTCTGAGTGATAAACCCCCGTGCCTGCCGACATGATCTGGACATCATGGGTGCGGATCACAGAACCCGTTCCCATACTATCTTGATGCTCCAGCGCCCCGGAAAGAGGGATCGAAATTATCTCCATATTATCATGAGGGTGGGTGCCGAACCCTTTACCCTGTTTTACGATATCGTCATTAAGGACCCTGAGGGCGCCAAAGTTCATTCTTTCCGGATCATGATAACCGGCAAAGCTGAAAGTGTGCCTGCTTGTGAGCCATCCATGTTCTGCAAGGCCACGGCTGTCGGAATTGTGATATACTGATTTCATAGTGTTTCCTTTTTACGGGATCGCATCATTAAAAATAATAAAAAAGAATTGATAAACAGCTTGTTAAGACACACTAGTTTAGGGAAAGCTCAAAAATGCCAGTTTTCGAAGTATTGTGAAAGGCAAGCTCATGGATGTCGATATTCATATACTCGATGAGGGGAAATGTGTAGAGAATATTCCAGACCTCCACTTCATTGGCTGCCCTTATCCCTACCCACAACCTCGACCGGTCGAATGAAAGGCTGTAAAGATAGACCTTTCCCCCAGTCATAAGGCTGTCGACCTGCTTCCGTTGTTTTGGAATAAGGGAAATGAAGTCCTCTGAAAGGACATCCGGCAACTCTATTTCAACCATGAATTGCTTCATCACATTGAACAAGCCTTGATTGCAATATTACTTCAAAAACAGGGACTTTAACGCTCAGTTTTTGTTAACAAGAAGTTATTTAACCCCTTACTGTTTTAACCGAAATATCTATATCCTCCCTCACATGCCTTTTAACACTGCATAAGCCTGCTGTTTGTATGAGTGGTTGCTCATACTTTTCAGGAAAATCCTCGGGGATGTGTATGTTAATGTTGATCTTACCGATCATTTTCTTTGCCGGATCATACACCTGGTCCTGGGTAAGCTTGATCTTATCAGTTGGCAGACCTCTCTGGTCACAGAAGAACTTCACAAAAATACCGGCACAGGTACCCAGTGAAGCCAGGAACAGGGTAAAGGGTTCAGGATATTCCCCGTCGCCGCCCGATCTTTCACCCTGATCGGTTTTTACTGTGAACCCGTTGACATCTGCAAATACTTTTTTATTTCCTCCAAAATAAATATCCATAATATATAGGTTTTTGTAATTAAGTTTGACCTATTAACAAAATTGGTGCCGTTAAAGTTCTCGGTGACAATTTAACCAGTAAAGTATCTTTTTCATTTTACACTAAACATAAAGCCGGCAAATAATTTTACAGGCATTATCTTAACTTTATCCCGTATTATGGAAATAGACTGCAAAAATGCGGTACGGACAAAATGATAAAACAATTTATCACACTTATTTTGATCACCTCTGTGCTGCTTGCCTGCAACCAGAAGAGCGATAATGATCATATGGAACCGATAGAGAATAATAAAGAAGCACTTAGCTATCTTGCCCTGGGAGACTCCTATACCATAGGTGAAAGTGTCGATCCTACCGAAAGGTGGCCCGTTCAGCTTGCTGATACAATAGAGAGAATAACTGATGAAACTATTGATGTTGAAATAATAGCGCGCACAGGCTGGACAACAGGTGACCTGATTGATGCTATAAATGAGAAAAGTCCGGCCGGCCCATACGATTTTGTTTCATTGCTGATTGGGGTAAACAACCAATACGAGGGAAAGGATACAGCAGAGTACCGGAATGAATTTGTTGATTTGCTGCAGACCGCAATAAAGCTTGCCGGCAACAATAGCGGGAATGTGTCAGTTCTTTCCATACCGGATTATGGGGTCACGCCTTTTGCCGTCAATAAGGATCCTGAAAAAATTGCAAGGGAAATTGATGCCTTCAATGCTATTAACCTGGAAGAAACCCTCAAAACTGAAGCATCTTATGTTAATGTAACCCCCGTTTCAAGAATAGCTGCCGATGATAGCACTTTGATTGCTAATGATGGGTTACACCCTTCGGGCAAGATGTACAGTGAATGGGTGAAGCTCGCTGTGCCAGTTGTGATTGAAGTAATTGAAAAAGAGTAATATATGCCTGACAAAACCTTTAATCAAGATATTGAAACTGCCAGGAAACTGGATGAACTTGATCCTCTTAAGAGTTACAGGGAGCGCTTTGTCATCAACGAGCCGGATGTCATCTACCTGGATGGGAATTCACTTGGCCGGCTGCCGATGCAGTCGAGAGAAAAGCTCCATCACCTGATAGAGTACGAATGGGGCACCCGGTTGATAAGAAGCTGGAATGAAAGCTGGTATGAGAAACCGCAGAAAGCCGCTAAATTGATCGCCCGGATAATAGGAGCCGATAAAAAAGAGTTGGCTGTGACGGATTCAACATCAGTAAACCTTTATAAACTGGCAAAGGCAGCGTTGAAATACCGGAAAGGCCGGAAAAAGATCGTAAGTGATGCGTTGAATTTTCCCACTGACCTGTATGTTCTCCAGGGCATTGTCAACGATTCGGAAGAGGGGCATAAGCTGGAGCTGATACCGAGCCATGACGGTATCTCGACCAGGAGCAGGGATGTTGAAGAGTATATTGATGAAGACACTGCCCTGGTAGTCCTTTCGCTGGTTTCTTACAAGAGCTCCTTTTTTTATGACATTGAGGAGGTAACGAAAATTGCACACAAAAAAGGGGCGTTGATATTGTGGGACCTGAGCCACGCCGCTGGGTCGGTTCCAGTAGATATTGGTAAATCAGGCGCTGATCTTGCTGTTGGATGCACCTATAAATACCTTAACGGGGGGCCGGGGTCTCCTGCATTCCTTTATATAAAAGAATCTCTCATTGATAAGCTGGAGTCACCTGTCTGGGGCTGGTTCGGCGACAGCGACCCGTTTGCCTTCCGCGCCGGATATGACCCTGCCCGGGGCATCGATAAATTCCTGGTCGGCACCCCACCGGTAATGTCCCTTTCGGCTATTGAACCGGCCCTGAATATCACGCTTTGTGCGGGCATTGAAAAGACCAGGGAAAAATCCATAAAACAAACAGAGTACCTGCTTTACCTGGTAAACGAGTGCTTGGGTGAACTGGGATTTGAATCTGGCTCACCGTCTTCTTCCGATAGGAGGGGGTCACATGTGACTATCAGGCATCCTGAGGGTTACCGCATCTGCAAGGCCCTTATCAACCCACCTGACTCAGGTATGAAGGTTATCCCTGATTTCCGTTCACCTGACAACATCCGGTTGGGCATTGCTCCTTTATATAACACCTACCAGGAGATTTGGATGGCTGTGAATCGCATCAGGGAAATAGCTGTTAACGGTCTTTTTGAAGAGTTTTCTGATTTGAGGGATGGGGTGACCTAGAGATGTCTTCCAGATGTCTTCCAGATGTCTTCCAGATGTCTTCCAGATGTCT
>CAZMOK010000055.1:0-13356 GCA_964567785.1 uncultured Bacteroidales bacterium
GAAGACATCTGGAAGACATCTGGAAGACATCTGGAAGACATCCGGATGTCATCTCCCACAAAAAAGAAAGTGCGGCAGGGAGCCGCACTAACCAAAAACCAAAATTTACGAATCAGACTTAATTTGCGCAATGTGTAACCTAACACATTTTGGGTGGATTTGCTTCGCTAAATTATAACCATATTCCAGCCTGCCGTGTTAAAGAAGTTTAAGATACGTTAATAAATGTTAATTACTGCTGATAATGTGGGGTTTACAGTATTTTTGAACCATGAAGAAAAAACTGAATATCTTCATAACCCTTGCCGTATTCATCGCATTCGCTATGATAGGACTGCTCGTAATCCAGGTGTTCTGGCTGCGTAGCGACCTCCTCGTTAGAAAAGTCAACTTTGAACGTGATGTGGCCGAAGCCGGTAGCAACGTGGTCAAAAAAATTGAACTGATAGAACTTTCTGAACTCTATAAAAATAAACGAATTACACCGCAGCAACCTGAAGAATTCCAGTCTGCCATGGATTCCATTAACAGGATACTCCTTATGGAAATGCAGGATATAACAACGCAAAAAGAACTGGAAGTCTTTATCAATAAGTTTTTCATGTACCGCGACGTCATGGAAAACGCCTTCCTGCCCCTCCATAATCCCCCAGTAAATAAAAGAGTGGATGAGAAAATACTCGACTCCCTTATCAACCTTGAACTGGAAAACAGGAATATCACCACCGAATATGAATACGCCATCTTCAATCCCTTTAAAGATGACCTTATAATGGAGAAAACAGGTAAGTATACCGAAAAGCTTACCAAACCCGACGAAGTATTCCAGTTCGAACTGTTTCCCGAAGAAATACACTCAACCCCCGATTTTCTGATCCTCTACTTTCCTAATGAACAACAATACCTTGTCGGCCAGATGTGGAATTTCCTGGGCATATCAATCTTCCTGATGCTGACCATCATCCTCGCATTTATATACTCCATCCGTACAATCGACCAGCAAAGAAAACTCTCGGAAATGAAATCCGACTTCTTCAACAACATGACCCACGAGTTCAAAACCCCGGTGTCAACCATATCCCTGGCCTGCGAAGCCCTTATGGATAAAGACATTCAAAAGTCGGAAGACCTGATTAAAAATTATATCGGGGTCATCAGCGAAGAAAACCGCCGGCTTGGCTATATGTCGGAAATGATCCTGCAATCAGTGGCTATGGAAAAAGGAGAACTTCAAATGAAAAAAGAAGCCGGGGATGTGCATGAGATCCTATCCGATGTCATACGCAACATTGGGATACAGGTGGAAATCAAAGATGGGCAAATAGTGAAAGACTTCAAAGCAGAAAGTTCTGTAATTGAGCTGGACAAGGTACATATGACCAATGTTTTCCAAAACCTGCTCGATAACGCCAATAAATACAGCCCCGTAAAGCCGCATATCGTGGTTGCCACTAAAAATACAGATGACGAACTGCTGGTATGGATCAGCGATAACGGCATCGGAATATCAAAATCGGACCAGAAAAAGATATTTGAGAAACTCTACCGTGTGCCTGCCGGAAATATCCATAACTTCAAAGGTTTCGGACTCGGACTGAGCTATGTTAAGACTATTATTGAAAAACACGGCGGAACGGTGAGGCTCGAAAGTGAACCCGAAAAAGGTACTACCTTTGAAATAAGCTTACCCCTTAACAGTAATTAGCAAGTTGAAAAGAAAATGAAAGAGGAAACAAAGATCTTACTGGCTGAAGATGACAAGAACCTGGGTACCATCCTTAAAGCCTACCTCGAGGCTAAAGGATTCCCCACTTCCCTCTACATCAACGGTAAAGAGGCGCTGGATGCCTACCAGAAGAAACAATTCGACTTTTGTATCATCGATGTGATGATGCCGGTGAAAGACGGTTTCACCCTCGCCGGGGAGATCAGGAGCATGGATAAGAAAGTTCCTATACTCTTCCTTACAGCAAAGTCGATGCAGGAAGATAAGCTCAAAGGTTTTGAAATAGGTGCCGATGACTATCTGACCAAACCGTTCAGCATGGAAGAGCTCCTGGCCAGGATAAGGGCGATACTCAGAAGGGCGAGCGAAAGGACCGGCAGCGCTGCAGGCAAGGAGAAATATAAAATAGGGAAACTGATATTTGATTATAACCGCCAGGTGCTTATCTCCAATAAAGAGGAAGAAAAACTCACATCAAAAGAATCTGAACTGTTGAAACTGCTTTGCGAAAGAATGAACGATGTGCTCGACCGGAGCGTGGCCCTCAAAAGGATCTGGCAGGACGACAGCTACTTCAATGCCCGCAGTATGGATGTGTACGTCACAAAGCTCAGGAAATACCTTAAAGCTGATCCCGCTGTTGAGCTGATCAATGTGCATGGAGTGGGATTTAAACTGGTAGTAAAATAGCCACGGCTTATTCAATGAAAATACAGATCATCCAAAGGGTAGGGCGCAGGATTAAAGCATCCTTACTATAATCTGATCAATTTTTTCGTTAGGGTTCTGTCATTTGCCGTGATCCTGAGAAGGTAGATCCCCGGTGGATATTCGCCCAGGTCGAGCTGCCTGCCGGCTACCTGTTCCCTGTTCAGCAATATTTCCCCACTGGGACTGATCACCGACAGATTCGTGATTTCCCCAGGGTCGATCCCCCGGATGGTATAGATTCCCCTGCCTGAAGGGTTCGGGCCTACTATCACCCTGCTCAGCTTCCCTTCCTCAACCCCCGCTTCTTCATTGGCTATGGCCCTCACATGAACCTGCTTGCCGATACGCCTGATGAGGTCTTCCTCATCAACATTGTTGCAGACGGTCAGCACGTCCCTGTACACACCAATGGTATCGGGGTAAAAATAGAGGCTCAGTAACCGGTTATCCCCCGGTGAAATTGACATGGGCAATTCCTCAGGGTCGGCCTCGAAATACCCCGTATGGGAATCAACATGGTTGATCACAAGATGGGTGTCAAGGTTGTTGGTTATCTCAACAAGCTTCTTCCCACTCCCCTGGTAATATACTTCCCCGAAATTGAGTGTATCATCCGTAAAATCGAATGCATCAGTTTCCCATTTGTACCGGTAGGCACGATAATTTATGTTATCAAAATAAACCTCCAGGGCAACAGATCCATCGGCATGGAATTCTGTGATGCCGGGCACACCTGATCCCCAGCCTATAACTCTTCCTCCGGTCTCAACTTCCTGCATATTCCCCATGATCACAGACCATATATCGGGATCGGTCCTCCACCTGCGGATCAAAGTTGCCGTCATATTCTCTTCATCTATTTCATATTCAACACCACTCGAGAATTTGGGATCGGGATGGTGCTGACCGTTGTCGAAAATAGACAGGTTCCCGTCCGATAAGATCCTTGCATCATGCTGGTAATCAAAACCAAGTGTATCGTTAACGAAGGTGAACTGGTTGTTTTCACCGCCGAGCCTCCAGACGATTTCGCCGGTGCGCCGGTCAATCTTTGTTACCTCGTTCATGTTCCTTGAAGAGATGATGAGGGAAGTATCTGATTCAATTTCAATGGAGTTGGCATGGACATAGTCTACCAGGTCAGCAGTGATATCTTCGTATTCCGAAACATCCGTGATCTCAAAATGGTCCCAGCTCCTCCACTGGAAAACAACGTCTTTATTATCATCAAGTTCCTGGAATACAAAACCTACAACGGTAGCCCCGGGCTGACCACCAGGCACAACCGTGTCCATGTCGATCTGCTGGGCATCGGCTGTCATCACAAAGGCATGCCCGTTTGGCAGAAGGATGAACTCGTGATGATCGGTAAAGGTGTACCCGTTCTGGACCTTGTAAATATCAGCCTGCTGCATTTTATTATCGAGCACAACATACCGATTATACGGCACATTCTCATGGTAGGCGATCATCCCGTTCGGCTGCAGGCTCAGGTTGTTGTTCTGGCTGGCGCTTTTCTTGTAATAGACCGGTGTACCGTAATTATCAAAAATGACCAGGTAAGCCGGGGCGCCGGGAAATACCCAGCCTCCCCAGGATGGCGCCATAAAGTAATACCCCTCTTCCGGAGGATTGTTTGATTTTACTATCTCGATTACCGGAAAATCATCGGGTAAGGTAGGGTCGTCATTTGTATTTCTGTTATAGGGTATTTTTTCGCCTGCCGGCGGATGGTGGGGCATGGCCGGCCATTCGTTGATCTTCTCAAGTATGTCGGGCCTGCTGTTTATGTTGATTACCCTGGGAGTAACGGAAAAACTGAACCGTATGTTCCCGGCCCTACCCGATCCAGTGGTTACAAGCTCACCCCTCAGGTCAACCGTAATTTTTTCCCCTTCATGGTATTTCCTCCCTGGCTTGAAGAACAGTGTCCTGGCGTCGGCCGATAAGCTGATACTTCCGGGGACCACTCCTGATTCCGAACCGGTCACGGTAAGCTCCACAGCGTCAAGGCTCGTCCTTTTTATAGGTTCCCCGATGCGAAGTGCAATGTTGTTCTCCGGCATAACAAGGTCTGACCCCGGCAGCGGGTTGATGTATTCAAAGTCAGATAGCTGTGCAATTGAATTGAAAGAGATGATAAATGTTGTTATCAGTACAATTAGCGTCTTTTGTTTGCTCATAGTTTTGAAAAATAGAAAAAGTTCTGTTTATTTTTCTTTCAGGTATTTCACCGTATTTTTTGAACCGTCATCGAAATGGATCTCTAACAGGTAAAGACCGGGGGAGAGATTCCCGGCATCGATTGTATGCTTTGTTGAATGATCCAAGACAAAAACTTTGGCTGCCGAGCCCTTTGCATCCCTGAAAACCACTCTGTTGACAGGATGTTCGCTTTCCAGGTTGATCAAGCCATGCCCCGGATTCGGATAGAGCCCGGTTACCCGTATGCTGCTTTTTTCCAGTCCTGCATCGCTGAAGCCATATCCTTCAACGAACAGTTGCTTTGCGAACCTCCGGTGCCTCTCCATGTACATATGGTCGTAGCACACGGTCACCCTGTCCCGGTATTGCCCTGTATCAGCAGGATTGAAATGCATGATCAGGGTGCCAGTTGAATCGGGCTCCAGGACAAGGGGCAACTGACCGGCAGGCAGTTCAAAAGCCTCCTCGAAGATCACCACATTATTTATCTGAACGGTATCGTCATAGTTGTTGGTGACATTTATTTCCATTTCAGCCGTAGTGTTGATAAGCACCTCGCCGAAACTTAAAGTATCCCTTTCGAATGAAAACACCTTGGGTTGCCAGGGATACCTGAAGGCCCTGTAGTGCTGCCCCTCGAATGAGATCTCAAGCGCTTTGCTGTTGTCGGGTCTGAATTCGGTAAGATTGGGGGATCCCGACCCCCATCCGGCAAGGACATTTCCGTTTTCAAGGCGGCGTGCACTTCCCATAATAAGTCCGAATATGTCGTCGGGATCGCTCCTGAAACGGGCCACCAGAGTAGCAGTCATTTCTTCCTCATCAACCTCGTACTCGATCACACTTGAGAACTGGGGTGAATGCTCAACGCCATTATCAAAAAGCTGAATGTTGCCGTTAGGTAGCTTCCGTACGTCATGCGGCATCGAGAAACGGATATCATCGTTTATGAAAGTGAACATGTTGTTCTTGCCGCCAAGCCTCCAGATCACCTCTCCCGTGCCTCTGTGGACCCGTGTGATCTCGTTCAGGTTCCTCGGGCACAGAAGCATAGTGGTGTCCGTATCCAGTTCAATGGCGTTCAAATGCACAAAATCAATGAATGAGGGATCGGTAAGACTGACGAAAGCCTCATAAGTATCCGTGATCTCATAATAGTCCCAGGTGTTGTATTCCCTTACCAGTTCATTGCCTGGTGTAAACTCCTGTATCTTGTTACCTCGCACTGTTACACCTTTATGCCCCCCGGGAATTACCGTGTCCATATCCACCAGCCTGTCGTCCCAGCTTATCATCAGATAATTCCCGTTCTCAAGCAGGACCAGTTCGTGGAAATCGCTTCCGGAACCGTCACCATATATATGGGAAACATCCCTGAACAGACTGTCCATAATATGAAAATGTGTGCCCCTGTCACTTCCGTAAAAAGTGATCATCCCGTTAGGCTGAAGCTTGAAATCATACACGGGAACACCGTTGGTCGATTCATAGAAAACCGGCGTACCCCTGTCATCCATAATGATCATGTATGGCGGGAAGTTTTCCCATGTGCCCCAATTTTCAAAAGGCGCAATGAAAAGGTAGCCTTCGGCTGTGCCCTCTTCCTTTACCAGGAATTCAAATTCGGGGAACTCCTCCGGCAGGCCGTTGTCCTGTGATAAAACCGGGTGGCCCGTAAGAAAAGCTATAAGTACAGTAATTATTACAGATCTGATGGTCATAGTGTATGTTTGCTGATGTGCACTTCCGAGTGATTGACGGCAGCACGGTTAATAATGGTTCAAGCAAATATACTGATTATTGCTGAAGAGGCGGGTCACTCTGTTCGTCAGATAGGTAGTATTCCTCCTCGGGGATACGGCATATAAAGCCAAGGTCGTAACTATGATCGCGGATTATCCTCCAAAGGGTGGATGACCCCGGTCCTTTGTCCTTGTTGGTTAGAACAACAATGGTTTTGTCCTGTTTGAGGTCTTTGATGTAGAATGTCCTGAAGCCCCGCCACCAGCCGAAATGGAATACGGTGCTGTCTTCACTCTCTTTTATGCGCCAGCCAAAGCCGTAATTATCCTTGCGTTTCCAGTATTTCGGGCTGCCTGGTGTAAAGGCCTCCCTGAGGGTCGAATCACCAACCAGCTTATTGTACCTGAGGGCCTGGTCCCACTTGAAAAGATCGGCCGCAGAGGTGTAAATGCCCTTGTCGCCGGTTACGCCGTTCAGGTAATAATTCCTCTGGGGAATAAGCCTCCAGCTCCGGTAATAATGCCCCTGCACCTCAGCATCAGGATAGGGCGGGACAAGCGTATCCTGGTCCATGTTGTAAACGAAAGAATCGTCCATCCCCAGCGGATCAAAGATCTTTTCCCTTACAAACTCGCTAAACGACAAGCCCGAGATCCTTTCCACTATGCTTGCCAGCAGTGCGTAGTTGGTGTTGCAATAGTGGAAGCCATTGTCAGGCCTGAAATAGGGGTTCGGCCGATAATTTGCGTAAAGCGACACCACCGCTTCATTGGTTAGCGGAACATGATGGTCGGGCCATTTTTCGTGGGCCACCGACATGTACCTCGAAAGGCCTGAACGGTGGGTGAGCAGGTTGCGAATGCTTATGTTGGGGTAAGGAAATTCAGGAATGAATTGCTGGATAGTATCCTCGTAGTCCAGCTTGCCTTCTTCCTTCAGGATCATAATGGCCATTGCCGTGAACATCTTTGATACCGAGGCGAGCTGGAATGCCGAGTGGACTGTCAGCGGTTCTTTCGACCGGGTATCAGTAATTCCGTAAGCTTTGCAGAATACTTTCCGGCCCTTTTCGACATACAGCACACTGCCGTTGAACCAATGGTTATCTGCCATGCCTGAGAAAATGCTGTCGATCTGCCGCGCCCTCTTTTCAATCAGTTTTTCATCCAGGTCGATGAAAACACTGTCGGGGAAATAGGTGCTCAGTTCCGGCGGCCGCTCTTTCCTCTCACCTGCACCACAGGAAAAAAGAAAGATCAGTATGAAGGTAAATATCCCGTATTTCAACAAATTCAAATTCATGACAAGTGTTCCTGACAACTGCCGGAGCGCGGGCAAAAATAAAACTTTAAGTGCAAAAATGGTTACCTGACCCTGTAGTGATCTGTAAAATAGGCTGCAGACCCCCCCGTAATTGTCAACCTTCATTCAACAATGAACTTATGTGTTGCGGCCGGCCCATTGCCTTTACCCGTAAAACTCAATAGATAGGTGCCGGGTACGAGTTTGCCGGTACTATATTCCAGCAGCCTGCGACCCGGGTCAACGGCAAACCTGTCGATCAACCGCCCGTTGCTGTCGTAAATGGCTACGTCCCCTTCAATGTCAAGGTCCGCCAGGTCTATTCTTATTTTTTCCCCGGCCGGGTTCGGGTAGACCTCAATTTTACCGGTTGTGTTATTTTCTTCGGATATCCCTACCTGGGTATCCCATACTGCCAGGGTGTAATCACCCATTTTCAGGTCCTGTACTATTATGTTCCCCACGGTCCAGTTGCCCAGTTGCTCATACTCCACATCCTGCCATTCTTCCTGGGCATTTGCACGGTACATGACCACAATCGAGTCGGTCGGGCCTGTGATAAGGGTATTGTCGAGATAGCTGTTAATAGTGTAAAAGAAATAGCCTTTGGCCTCAAAAGTTTCCGGGAGGATGCCCGAAACAGTCCAGTAGCGGTAATCCGACAGTGTAAGACCGTTGATCGGCTCTTCAAGGCTGTCGGGCGGAGCCCAGTTATGGGTAACCTGCACGAACGCCGAATCAGTGATGTCGAGAACCTCTATCTCTAAAAAGGTTTTTGAATACGTATAGCTCCCTGTTTCATCAATTACTTTATAATGATCGGTGGTGGCGTCGCACATTTTTTCTTCCAGGTCGATGAACACTGCCAAAGGCTCGAAGGGTGTTGTAAAAGTGGCTTCCCCGGTTTCACCGGAAAAAGATACCCTTTCGGTCTGCTCTTCCCAGGTATCGCTCATGAATGTAATTTCAACAATATGATCATTACCGGTGAATAATGGCCCTTTTCTTTTATTCCTGAGGAAGACGGTCGACTCATAATTTGGCCCCGAAGGTGTGGTTTCGAAATGATCCAGCGAGTAATGCGGTGTGCCGGCATGGAACACCCAGTTGTCGAAGAAACCGGTCATGTCCACACCCGTCTGTGTAGTGAAAAAGTCCCTCATATCATAAGAAGAGGCAGAATTATAGGCAAATTCATCGGTGTAAGCTCTGAGGCCGTCGAAAAACAGGCTGTCGCCCAGGTAGAACCGCATGGCCTGCACTACGGTGGAACCTTTGTCATAGGCGGTCATGCCATAGGTATGCGTTTGGGGGATGTCGTTCAGCACAAAATAATCCCCGTCGCCGCCGGGGGTATGGCAATACTGGAGCACCTCACGGTGAACGTCGCGCATCTCCTCCTTGAAAAAGTCATAACCGTAAAGCTCGATGGCATAATACATCTGGAAGAAGGTAGCCCAGCCCTCGTTGAGCCACATCTCCTCCGCACAGGAACAGGTAACCTGGTCACCGAGCCACATATGGGTAAGCTCGTGGGCCATCAGCGATTCGTAGGAGGTATTCCCTGAAATGGTGAAGTGCGGCACCGCTATGTTGGTCGCATGCTCCATGGCGCCAAGTGCCGTGCTTACATAACCTACCCGCTCCCAGGGATAGGGCCCCATCCTGTCTTCGAACTGGGCAAGGATGGTTTTCAGGTTGACGAAGGTACCCGCCACCTTCATCGTATCCTGGGGCCTGACGTAAATGTCGATAGGTATGTCGGCCTCAATCCCGTTGTAGGTGTCGCTTACGGCCACATAATCGCCTATGGCAACAGAAACAAGGTAGGTGGGGAGTGAATGTGCTGTATGCCAGTGGTAGGTTGTGGTACCGTTACCGTTGTCGATCTGTTCTATCAGCAGGCCGCCACTCACTACCATCATGCTGTTGTCCACGGTGCCGTAGATATGATAGATGGCCCTGTCGGTGAAATTGTCGATACAAGGGAACCAGCTTTTACCCAGGTTATGCGGTATATCATTCAAACCAACTCCAAGGTTGAAGGCATAGTCTCCGGAGAAGTGAAAACCTCCCCAGTCTTCGTGGTAGGGGGTGCCGTTATAGTGGACTGAAACATCCAGCGTATCGCCTGTATTTGCCGCTGCAGGCAGATCGATGGTAAGCAGGTCGTCGTCCTGGGTGAACGAAGAGATCATCTCTCCGTCGATTGTAATGCTGTCAATCTCAAAATACTTGAAGTCCAGGATGGCCTGGGTGAGATCATCTGTGAGCACAGCCAGCTTTAAAGTTGTATTTGCAGTGATGAACTGGGTAGCCATGTCTATATTTTCGATCCTGATATCGTAAGAAACGGCATCCAGGTCCTCGTTTTCCTGTGCCGCAAGGGGCAGTGCGCAAAAAAAGGAAAAGAACAGGACCAGGGAAAGCGGTATGCGGAAAAGGGTAAAGATGGAGATTGAATACATCATTATGAACTGTTTATGATGTAAAATTATTTAATATCGTGAGTTCAGGAGTAATTATGACCATAATTTTTCTACTTTTGAGTTGATCATCGAATCGATTCAGTCAATAAATGTTAACCGGATAATCAAGATTATTAATGAAAGCCAAGTCAAGAAAAAGACTCATTATCATAGCCAGCATAGTGGTTGTGGCAGTGCTAGTCATTTTAGCAATCCAGAAAGGGAACCAGTCGGGCGGCATCAGGGTTTCCACTGAAAAGGCCGAATTGCGAACGATTATAGAAACGGTAGCTGCCAATGGCAAGATACAACCTGTTCAGGATGTCATGATCAGTCCGTACATTTCAGGCGAAGTGATCGAACTTACCGTAAAGGAGGGTGATGAAGTGAAGAAGGGCGACCTGCTGGCAAAGATCGACCCCGAGATCTACCGGGCCAATTTCGAACGGATGGAGGCCAACCTGAATTCCCAGAAGGCTAACCTGGCCAATTCCAGGGCACGGCTTGCCCAGGTGAAGGCTGAGTTTGCCAATGCAAAATTATCGTTCGAAAGGAGCAGGAAGCTCTGGGAGCAGGAGGTAATCTCAGAGGCAGAGTTCGACCAGGCCAAAGCAGCCTTCGAGGTGGCTGAGGCCGAAGTGGAAGCTGCACAGCAAAGTGTGAAAAGCGCTGAATTCGGCGTTGCCAGTGCCAGGGCCTCTCTGGATGAGGCACAGGAGAACCTCACTAAAACTGCGGTTATCGCCCCATCCGACGGCACCGTTTCCAAACTGAATGTTGAACAGGGGGAAAGGGTTACAGGGGCTTCACAGTTCTCGGCAGGTACCGAGATCATGCGCCTGGCCAACCTGGAGGAGATGGAAGTGAACGTGGAAGTGAACGAGAACGACATTGTTAGGATCTCCATGTGGGACACCTGCATCATAGAAGTGGATGCCTACCTCGACCATAAGTTCAAGGGTGTGGTGACAGAGATAGCGACATCGGCAAACGTAACAGGCATCAGCGCCGACCAGGTAACCAATTTCGATGTAAAGATCAGGATACTGCGGGAAACCTATGAAGAGCTGATCCCCGGGAATAGTACGGTAAGGTCGCCCTTCCGGCCGGGCATGTCGGCCACGGTAGATATCCAGACCGAGACCCGCCGCAAGGTGCTCACCGTTCCCATCCAGGCCGTAACGACCAGGGCCGATACTGCACAGAGTGAAACCGAAGAGGCCGGTTTCATCGATGAAGAATTTGTGGAATGTGTTTTTGTGTTTGATGAAGGCATTGCCAAATTCCGGAAAGTGGAAACCGGCATCCAGGATAATACCTATATCCAGGTGCTCGAAGGCCTGGAAGAAAATGAGGAAGTAATAACAGGCCCCTACCGCGCCGTTTCCAAGTTGCTCTCCGACGGCGATGAGGTGTTCAGGGTCGACCGCGAAGCACTCTTCTCGGAGGAGGAATAAAATTTATGGCATTTATCCTTAACATAGAAACAGCCACACCGTTGTGTTCTGTGGGGCTTTCCTTCAATGGCGAGGTGCAGGCCCTGAGGGAGAGCAGCGAGAAGAACATCCATGCCTCAATGACCACTCTTTTCATAGAGGAAGTTTTAAAGGAAGAGGCTGTACGTTACACTGATCTTTCCGCCCTGGCCGTGAGCAAAGGGCCCGGTTCTTACACCGGACTCCGCATAGGCACCTCCGTGGCGAAAGGCTTGTGCTATTCGCTGGACATTCCACTCATCGCTGTGGGCACCTTGCAGGCAATGGCTTACGGGGCTTCACTTACAGTGGATGATGATGATTGTCTTTTCTGCCCGATGATCGATGCAAGGCGGATGGAGGTGTATGCTGCCTTGTTCAACAGCAAAAACGAACAGGTAAGGGAAGTGAAGCCCGAGATCATTGAAAAAGACTCCTTTTCAGACTATCTGAAAGATAACAGGGTTTATTTTTTTGGCAACGGCGCCGAAAAAACCAAAGCTATCCTGGCGGGTAATCCCAATGCCTTTTATCTTGATGATATCTTTCCTTCGGCAAAGTTCATGGCGCCCCTTGCCCACCGGGCTTATGAGCAAAATAACTTTGCCGACACCGCCTATTTCGAGCCTTTCTACCTCAAGGAGTTCAGGCCGGGCATACCGAGGGTGAAGGGGCTTAAGTAAAGTTGAGAATTGAGATTGGAAATCAACACAGAATCTCTGCGAGAAACAAAAAAGAAGGCAGTAGCACAATATAGACTGCAAGACCTGAAATTGCAGGGGAAATCCATAAACTGTAAAGCGCAAACCGTAAACTGCTAATGGCATTTTTCTTTAATTTATTTACCTTTGATATGACTAAACCAAAGACACACTCTACTCATGAAAAGAACTGTTTTAACTACTGTTTTTGCCTTTTTCATATTGGCCGCTGAAACATCTGCCCAGTACGCCGCAGGCATGCCTACAACCTTTTTCTACGATCTTACGCCCATCTCCAACTCTGAAATGGCTGTGGAATATATCGATGGCATAAAGACTTACAGGTCCAGAAGGGATGCCGGCAGAGGGGTTGTTGGGGAACCCTTCCTTGACCCGGAATTCACAGATGGGGCCGTGTTTTTCTCTGACAGCACAAAGCTTGAAGATGTTAAACTTCGTTACAACGTTTACCAGGACAAGATGGAGGTTGTTTTCCAGGGCGACACCGTCGGAATACAACCCTCTTACAGGATGACCGGCCTGCAGTTAGGCGATAAGATCTTTATCAACAGCCTCATGTATGATGAATGGACCAGGGAATTCAAGTACGGTTACCTCGAATTGCTTATCAATGGCGAGGTAATGCTGCTGAAGAAATATGAAAAGTCTTTCAAGTACAACTCCTTCGCCACTAAATACAACGGTGGCGGCGGCGATAAAAATTTCCATTTTATCGATAAAGAGAAATTGTTTTACAAAAAAGGCGTTGAATCTGCCATCCGGGTGAAAAAGAGAAAGAAAAAGGTGCTTGAGATCTTCGGCGACCATGCCGCAAAGATCGAAGAATACGTAAAAGAGAACAACCTGAGATACAGGAAAGAAGAAGACCTCGCAAAGATCTTTCAATTCTATAATTCTGAGTTTTAGAGGGCTGTTGGCTGATGGCTGATGGCTGTTAGATTATTGTCACTATTGTCACTATTGTCAAATTGTCTTTATTGTCAGAGTGTTAGGGTGTTACAGTG
>CAZMOK010000055.1:13456-15821 GCA_964567785.1 uncultured Bacteroidales bacterium
CCTGAGCTTCTGTGCTTTCATTGTTCATTACCCTAACACCCTAAAACTTTTCTTATTTTTACATCCTCATCACACAGCCAATGAACAGGATACGCATTGCAGCAATAATCATCCTCACATTTTATTTTATTTCGGCTTTCGCCGGAAGTGCAGACTCAACCATTAACCGCACAAGGCCGGCCGTGGGGCTGGTGCTGAGCGGGGGCGGGGCCAAGGGTTTTGCTTACATAGGCCTCCTCAGGGTGTTGAACGAAACAGGGCTGCAGGTGGATTATGTAGGCGGTACCTCGATAGGAAGTATTGTAGGCGGACTGTATGCCATAGGCTACCACCCCGATTCGATCGAGAAGATGATCAGGCAGCAGGACTGGGACAACCTGCTCACCGATGTCATCGAACGTAAATTCATTTCGTACGAAGAGAAAGAGTTCGGGGAGAAATTCATTGTTACACTCCCCATCAAGGAAAAGAAGATTGGACTCCGGTCCTCGCTCTACCACGGGCAGGAGATCAACCTGCTGCTGAACAGGTATTTTTCACCCGCTTATGATGTATATGACTTCAACGATCTTCAAACACCTTTCCTCTGCATCGGCACCGACCTGCTCACAGGCAAACCGGTGGTGCTCGATGAGGGATACCTGGCCATGGCCATCAGGGCCAGCATGTCGATACCGGGATATTTCTCTCCTGTAGAATACCTCGATTATTACCTGGTGGACGGCGGTGTTGTCAATAATTATCCTGTGAAAGAGGTGAAGGAGGCAGGCGCCACATTCATCCTCGGCGGGGACGTGCAGGAAGGGCTCAAAACCCGGAAGCAATTAAACACGCTCACGGCCATCATCGACCAGGTGATCACCTTCAACCGGACGGAAGCCAATGAGATCGGGTATGAGCTGACCGACCTGTATGTCCCTATCAGCACAAAACCCTACGATGTGATGAGCTTCACCGACTACGACTCGATAATCGCCATTGGTGAAAGGGTGGCCAGGGAACACTACGACGAGATCAAGGCACTGGCCGATTCGCTGAATGCCCTGGAATACCGTCCTATGAAGGAATATAACACCCATCCCATCGATTCCATCACCATCGATGATATTATTTATAAAGGCTTCGATAAGATGCCGGTGAAATACTTCGGCGATATCTTCGACGGTCTCAAGAATTCCACCATCGCCGTAAAGGACCTCGAAGATGCCATCCATACCCTCTCGGGGACACGCTTTTTTGAGACCGTATCGTACGAGATCATCAATAAGGACGACAAAAAGCACCTCCTGATCCGCGCCGACGATTCGGAAACGGGAACCATATCAGCCGGTATCCACTACGACAACGATTACCGGGGCAGCATCATCATCAACGGGGCTTTCAGGAACCTGCTGGGCAAGCGGACCAAGCTCTTCGCCGACCTGGTGCTCGGCACCGAACCGCGGTTCAGGGCCATGTACCTGTTCGACAACGGCATTAAGCCGGGAATTGGGATCAAGCTCGATTTCTTTGATTTCTCCTTCGACCTGTACGAGAAAGATACCAAAACCAACGAGATCAACTTTTCCAATTACAAGGCCAGCGTATTTTTCAACCAGAACCTGAAAAACACCTACAACTTCCGCACAGGCGGTGATTACGAATATTTCAGCTTCAAACAGAACGTCCTTGTCGACACCTTGCTTGAACAATTCAGGGATTTCTCGAGCTATGTGACCCTCTTTGCCGAGATCAACGCCGACACGCGCGACAGGGCCTACTTCTCCAAAAAGGGCTTCCTGGCCAAGGCCCGGGGCGAATATGTGATACCGGTTTCGAAGAACTGGTCGAAGCAGTTGTTTTCCAGTTCATTCATTGCCTATGCAAGATACCTGCAGAACATCCCTGCGGGAAAGAGGTTCGTTTTCAAGCCCGGATTGTTCGTCGGCACCACCCTCAGGCAGGACGACGTCCCTCCCATACACCATACTTTTGCCCTGGGCGGGCTGAACCCGTCCAATTACGTCGACAAGCACACCTATTTTGCGGGGCTGAATTTCCTGCAGAATTTCGGTTACCACACCTATGTGGCGAGGCTGAAGCTCCAGTACAACATTTACCGGAAGTTCTACCTGACCGGCATGGTCAATGCCGGCGCCAACCAGACATACATAGAGGATGTGTTCAAACCGGAGAACCAGATCCTGGGCTACGGCCTCACCGCCAGCTACGACAGCATGATCGGACCCGTGGAGCTTACCGCCATGGGCTCGAACTTCAATTCCGGCATACAGTTGTTTCTCAATGTGGGGTTCTGGTTTTAGGAATTTACAGTTTACGGTTTACGGTTTACAATTTACAAAGGAGTTTTTCCTAACCCTCAAAC
>CAZMOK010000055.1:15921-18953 GCA_964567785.1 uncultured Bacteroidales bacterium
CCCGAACACCTGAACATTTATCCTCCGTGCGCCTACGCTGGAGCTTTCGCAACCGATAAAGTTATAGCGAACGCGGTCGGCGCAAGCGTAAGCGAAGCGAAGGAGGACCCGAACACTCATTATTGTTACCTTTACACGCTCATTAAAATGGCACAACGAGGGATCTACAAAAACGAACGGGAAACCCCGAAGAAAAAGATCACCCGCGAAGGGATGAAGCGGCTGCTGCGGCTGTTCCGCTACATCAGGCCACAGCGCTACGCTTTCTTTGCCGGGCTGCTGTTCCTGGTACTGAGCAGCCTGATCTTCCTGCTGTTCCCCATGCTCATGGGCGACCTTCTCGACTCGGCCGCGCAAGGAACGATGCAGGAGATCAACCGCATAGGGCTGATCCTGCTGGGCATTTTCGGGCTGAACGCCCTGTTCTCGTACTTCCGGATCTACCTCTTTGCCCTGGTGAGCGAAAAAACGCTGGCGCTCCTCAGGCAGGATACCTATAACCATCTCATAAAGCTTCCCATGTCGTTCTTTTCACAGCGCAGGGTGGGGGAGTTGAACAGCCGGATCTCCGCCGACATTGCACTGCTGCAGGATACCTTCACGTCGACACTGGCCCACTTCATCAGGCAGATGGTGACAATCATCGGGGGCGTGGCCATACTCACCATCATCTCCCCTCAACTGACCCTGTTCATGCTGGCCCTGGTGCCGGTGGCAGCTATTATTGCCCGGGTCTTTGGAGGGTATATCCGTAAATTTTCGAAGAAGGCACAGGCCGAGGTGGCGGGTTCGAACACCATCGTGGAGGAGACCCTGCAGGCCATTTCCAACGTTAAAGCTTTTGCCAACGAGGCCTTCGAGATCCTCAGGTACAAGAAAAAGACCGAGGAGGTGGTGAAGGTGGGCCTTACCGGGGCAAGGTGGCGCGGCGTGTTCGTTTCGCTGATCTTCTTCGCCCTTTTCGGATCCATCATAGGCGTGGTGTGGTACGGCGTGTACCTGGTGAACCAGGGGGCCGGGCTTACCTCAGGCGACCTTATCAAGTTTGTGCTCTACTCGGTGTTCATCGGCGGGTCCATTTCCGGGCTGGCCGATCTTTACTCCCAGTTGCAGAAGGCCATAGGGGCCACCGAGAACCTGCTCGACATCTTGGAGGAGAAGCCCGAGGAGGTGTTGAAGGAAACACAGAAAGAGCCGGAATGCTGCCACGGGGAGGTGGAGTTCAGGAACGTATCGTTCGCCTACCCTTCCCGCAGGGAGATCCCGGTGCTGAGGAACATATCCTTCAAAATTGAGAAAGGCAGGCAGGTGGCCATGGTGGGGCCCTCCGGAAGCGGGAAGACCACCATCTCCGCACTCCTCCTAAGGTTTTACGATCCCGATACGGGCGAGATCCTGATCGACGGGAAAAATACAAAAGAATACGACCTTACGGTGCTGAGGAGTCACATGGCGATCGTCCCGCAGGAGGTGCTGCTTTTCGGGGGCACCATCAGGGAGAACATCGGCTACGGCAGGCCCGGAGCCACCGAAGAAGAGGTGATCCGTGCCGCAGAGCAGGCCAACGCCATGGATTTCATCAACAGCTTCCCCGATAAGCTCGACACCGTAGTGGGGGAGCGGGGGATACAGCTCTCGGGCGGGCAAAGGCAGCGTATCGCCATCGCCCGGGCCATCCTGAAAGACCCCGCCATCCTGATCCTCGACGAGGCCACCAGCTCGCTCGATTCCGAATCAGAGAGATTGGTGCAGGAAGCCCTGGAGAAACTGATGAAAGGCAGGACCTCCTTTGTCATTGCCCACCGCCTCTCCACCATCCACAAGGCCGACAAGATCCTGGTCATCGACAGGGGCGAGCTGAAGGAATCGGGCACCCACGAAGAGCTCATCGCCGAAAAAGACAGCATTTACCGCAAGCTGAACGAGCTGCAGATTGAGATCATGGGCTAAGCGAAGGGTGAACGTGACAGCAAGGACCTGGAAGACGGGAGGACTGGAAGACGGGAAGAATATTCACTTCATACCTCACATTTCACGTACAATACGCGATCATCCGCTTCATACGTGTTCTATTAAGTCGGTATTGGGTACTGGGTGCTAGGTACTGGGAATTTACAATTTACAAATGAAAATATATCAGGTGAATCTTCAAAGTGGAAAGGGGATTTGCATGGTAAGATCTAATCCGCGATAATCCGCTTAATCCGTTTCATCCGCGTTCTATTATTATTTGGATATGAGGTTTGGGCTGCGGGGTTTTCTTTACGATCTTTGCAAGAACAAAAAACCAACCCCAATGAAGACAATAATTTATTCCCTTTCTGTCCTGTTCCTGACTTTTTCGTTTATAAATTCTGTAAAATCCCAGGCACAAATCGGTGTGGAAGCGGGCCTGGTCTTTACCGGCTACAACGACGTCCGCATTCCCGGCGACGAAGGCACCCTCTTTTCAATGAAAGACGACCTGGTCCCGGAAGCCACGTTCTTCTACCGGGTAACGGCAGGATACACCATTGCATCGCGCCATACACTCACTTTGTTATACGCCCCGCTGAAGGTACGGTCGGAAGGCAGTGTGCCGAAGGATATCCTGTTTGAAGGAGAGGTGTTCCCGGCCAATACAGAGCTCGAAGGCACCTATGTGTTCAATTCGTACCGGCTGACCTATCGTTACGACATTGTGAAAAAGCCCCGGTTCGAGTTCGGGCTGGGGTTCACCGCAAAGATCCGGGATGCGAAGATTGCACTCTCCACACCGGACATATCATCGGAGAAAACCAACGTGGGGTTTGTCCCGATCATCAACTTCAGGCTGCTGTGGAACATTGACGACCGGTTCGGGCTGTTGCTTTACGGCGATGCGCTGGCCGCGCCCCAGGGCAGGGCCGAAGATGTGCTGATTGCCGCAACCTACCGGCTGTGCGACCGTTTTGAGCTGCGGGCCGGCTACCGCATCCTTGAAGGCGGCGCCGACAACGACGAGGTGTACAACTTTTCGTTGTTCAATTACGCTTCGGTTGGGGTGACGTATA
>CAZMOK010000056.1:0-18764 GCA_964567785.1 uncultured Bacteroidales bacterium
GCACAAGATTAAGATATGATATGTTCATTGTTCATTGTTCATTGTTCATTGTTCAATTCCCTATACTGCCTGTACCTTTCGATGATCAGCCGGTAGATCTCATAATCAGTCAGGGATAGAATGTATTGAGGGTCAAAATCGCAAAACCGGAGGAAATCATCAATTTCGTCCTCTTCGATGCCTGTTGCCCTGATGATGAGTTCATCGGTGTATTTGCTCCTTGCCCTTTTCCGCACCTGATCCTCCTCCAGAAGCTGGTAGTATTTTCTCCGGTTCTTTTCACGTTTGCTGAAATTGTAATACAGGAAAGATATAGGACTCCTTAACGCGAACAATGGATTCTGTAAATAATTGGTATCCCGCAGGCTCGGCACCCCCAACGGCTTCACATGCGGAAGACCGGGAATGTGATAAGTTTCATCTTCAAGCCTAATTTCTGCAAACCGCTTCTTGAATTTTTCATAGGTATTAAGCTCATAGATCACCACCTCGGGAAGCATATAGGCCCTGGGAACAAGGTTCACAACAAAAGCAGTGTCAGCAGAGACACTATCGACTACCGCGAGGTCGAACTGATAGCCCATTGCAGAAATAAAAAGGGTGTCCCCTTTTGTGGCGGGGATTGTGAATATTCCCAGCGAATCGGAGATAGTGCCAGACAACACTGCCCTGTTTATTACATGTGCATAAGAAACACCCCGTTCATTGTATTTATCATAAACACGTCCGGTAAGGAATGCCGTTGCATCCTGGGAAAAACCCGGGGTAATGAAAACGGCCAGGAATATGCACAGAAATATTTTCTTCACCTGCTCGAAAAAGCAAAAATAGATTTAGGCCATGTAAACCGGCCTGCAGAGCCGTTAAAAATTGTTAAAGGGACATTAAAAAAGTTCTGTCCGTGCCATAATTTCAACCCGCGATCAAATAATGCCTACCTTCTTCAGGCATTTTTCCATGATCTCCCAGGTCCTTTCGATGTCATGGTCGAGGCCCACAGAAAACCTTGTAAGACCTTCAGAAAGCCCCATTTCACGCTGTATCTCCTCAGGAACTTCAGAAGAAGTGCTTTTTCCTGAATTGCTGAAAAGTGTTTTGAAATACCCAAGGCTCACTGCGAGGTAGCCAACCCCTTCCAATTCCATTGTTTCCATCAGCTTATTTGCAGTATCAACATCTTTCAGGTCTATGGCCACCATACCTCCGAATCCATAGTCAGGATTCATCAGTGATTTCATCAGTTCGTGTTCAGGATGCTTCTCCAGTCCCGGGTATTTTACATCTACGCCTACTTTTTCAAGTTTTTGGGCAATATAAAGTGCATTGCTGCCATGCTTCTGCATCCTTATATGCAGCGTGTGCAGGTTTTTAAGGATACTGGATGATCTCAGTGGGTCGAGCACGGGCCCGAGCAGCATGGCCGTCCCGGTATTAACATCACTGATAGCATTGATGAAATCGTTATCAGCACATATTGCCCCTGCAACGCAATCATTTTTACCATTCACAAACTTGGTCATGCTGTAAAGTACCATGTCGGCTCCCAGTTGCGCCGGGGCCAGGATAAGCGGTGAGAATGTATTGTCGACAAGAAGTTTGATCCCTTTCGGTTTTGCTATCTCAGCAAGCTTCGGTATGTCGGAAACCTGTAAAAGAGGATTTGTGACACTTTCAGTGTAGATCAGCTTCGTGTTCGGTTTTATCTCGGCTTTCACAGATTCCAGGTCGGTGATATTGACAAAGGATACTTCAATGTTGAACTTGGGCAGGTAATTTTTAAGAAAAGCAAACGTACCGCCATAGGTTGTAACGCTGGTAATGATATGATCGCCAGAATTGCATAGCTGCAGGATGGCTGTGGTTATGGCGGCCATGCCCGAAGCAGTCACCCAGGCCCCTTCAGTCCCTTCCATCGCCGCGAGGGCATCGGCAAGATATTTATTACTGGGATTCCAGTGCCTTGAATACAGGAAGCAACCCTCGGCTTCACCATGGAATGTATCGACCATCGTGTCGGCCTCCATGAAAGTATAGGTAGAAGAGTCAGTAATTGAAGGATTGACACCTCCGAACTCTCCGAATTGTTTCAGGTCGAATAACCTGGTAGTGGGATCAAATTTTGGTTTTGCCATAATCTGGTTTATTTTTTTTTGCCAAAGTTAGAGAATAAGTCAGAATTTTCGGGCTTTAAGATATCGATTTTCTTGTTAGCAATTCATATAAAAAGTATTCCCTGATAATACCCCCCGAAGCGATAATTTTAAATACTTTTGTCCGTTAATTACAGTGTATTACTAACTCTAAAGACGTTAAACCATGACCAAAAAAATTCATCTGTTGTTGATCCTGATGATGGCTGTTGCACTGGCACTTTCATTGCCGGGCTGCAAAAGCCAGAAAAAACTGGCAAGGGAAAAGGCAGAAGCTGAATACGCTGCTATGGTCGATAAAGCCAAACAGGACCTTCAGTCATTCATTGATGGCTCTTCCACTCTTCCACTCGATGCAAAAGAAAACAGGCTCGAAGAAATAAAAAGCCAGAACATCGACGACCCCGGCATCGATGATCTCATCAGCCGGGCCGAAGAAGTTCTTGAAGAAGAGAGATCGGAACTCATTAAAAAACAACTGGAAGAAAAAAGAAAGGCCGAGGAAGAGGCCAAACGAAAAGAAAACATGAATGTGATGCTGGAAGACTATTTCTCTTCGGTATCAAAAGCACAGTCGACATCAGAGGCAAACCTCTTTGTTAACGAAGCCCTTCAGCTTTTTTCTTCTCCTGATGCACCTGTGCTCATCATTATATCCAAAACCATGGATGCCGTTGATTATGACAGGCCAACCACGATCCTGAATTACCTCAACTACCTCAAAGACACGGGTAACAATATCAACAGGATATATAATGTTAAGTACAACGATTCCGGAAAGATCACTGAATTAGAACTTATTAAAAAGTAAGAAAAATGAAAGTCAAGATATTCCTCTTATCATTTATAGGTATACTCATTGGTTCAGGGTTGATGGCACAGGACCCGGTAAGCCCTGAGCGAAAGGCGGCAATCGACAGCCTCGCCCTTGAAAAGATCCGCGACCTCAGTAAATACATCAGCATAATCGGCAGCAAGGAAACTCCGTTCTCCGAAGCTAACCGGGTGATCGACAGAACCCTTGAACTGTTCGTTGAAGATGCCCGGATGGGGGTTTCATCACTTTACCGCGAAGACATCAAGTACTACCCGGTGAGAAAATACCTGGAAAGACTGATGGCGCTTAACTACGACCAGGTTACCATAAAATGGTACGACATCCAGTATATCAGCGACCTCGAGCTTCAGCCCGACGGAAGGTATGTGGGCGTTATTACAATATACCAGCGTTTTGAAGGGACATCAGACGACGGTTTGGTCTACAAGGACACAACGAAAAAAGATATCACTGTTTACGTTGAAAGAAAACAAACGCAGATCGGTGGGCGTCTCATCGACTTCTGGGATGTGCTCCTGGGTGATGTCAGGGTTACCGAAACAATGCGCTAAAGTTCATGTAAATATCACTCTCTAATAAGGTTGATCCCGGTGATCAACCTTTTATCGTTATGAATAAAGTTTTCTGGCTGAAAATACCTGCATTCCTTTTCCTGTTCCTTGCAGCGGCAATAGCACCGGCCCAGGTCGTTAACGAGTATCTTGGCGATGAGGCCGACCTTTATGCACAGACCAAGCAGGTAAACCAGTTCTTCAGACGCTTCAACGGCGAGGAGGACCAGAAAGGAGAAAGATATTATCCCAGCGACCGTGAATACCGGGGCAAAAAACTGAGGAAGAAATATCTCGAAATACTTTTTGATAACGAAAACCCTTTCATCACTGAAGACCTCAAGAACGACTTCACCGACCATGTTCTTGATAACAGGAACCCGGTATTCCTGAATTTCCACGGCGGTAACTGGTTTGCCGAGGTAACCACAAAATTTGATTACCGTGGGATAGAAAGGTTCCTTACCCTTTTCCTCGAGCTGGAAGAGGATACGGTGGGGTCAAAATGGGTGATCACCAATGTATATTTTGAACCATTCAGCAAAGCCTTCATGGACCAGGACTCCCTCAGGGTGAAAGGTCAGAAATTCCTTCACCCGCTAAGCCACGAGCTGGATTTCATGAACCTGGTAAGGGCTTTTAAAGACCAGAACAGCATTGAGCACTACCTTGCATGGAAATACGAGCCTGATTACCTGACCCTCTTTATCTATGAAGTAAAGCAGGGAAACCTTGTTTTCAAGACGATCTCGGATGTGAAGTTCCATTTCTTCCAGGTCGACAAATGGTACTTTGAACTTTCAGAGTTCAACAGGAAAGGATATAACAAAGGCTGGCTCATCTCTACACTGATGAAGATAACAGATAAGGATAAAGATGTTTTGATGAAATTCATCTACCATGAATAAAACTTACAAACTTCTTCTCATTCTTATTGGTCTGACATTGCTTTCAGGCCCTGTTGCAGGTCAGGACCAGGATACCGCCAAAATAGCCGCCGACAGGATAGAAAACTATAAGGAACAGGTGAAAAGGCTGCTCAGTTTCTTTGAATTCTCCCTGAACACGCTCGGCGATCCGGAAACCCCGACAAGGGAAAAAGAGATCATCATAAACGACAGTTTTTTAAAGGCTTTCAGGGATGAAGAAGTGATGATTGAGGACGACCTCGACGAAAACCGGGAAATGGTCACCCATAAATCGGTCCAGGCTTACCTCAAGGATGTCGATTTTTTCTTCAAAGAGGTTGAATTAGATATCAAAACACAGGAGATACTCCCGCAGTTCAACGACCGCGGCGAACTTTACTTCAAGGTCATTGCCACAAGAAACCTCAAAGGGGTTACCATAGAGGGCGATTCAGTCCTTAACGACCGCCTCAGATATTTCGAGCTGAACCTTGACGAAAGCGATGAAATACTGAAAATAGTCAGTATATACACTACCAGGCTCAATGAGAGGGAAGAACTTGTAAATTGGTGGGAAGACCTTCCGTTGGCCTGGAAGGAGATATTTGGAAACGACACCTACCTAGTTGATTCCATTTCACTCAGCCAGGTTGAGTCGCTCGAAGATTCTGTTTTCGTGGTAATGCGCGACACCCTGGTTACTATCGAGATAGATACTTTCCTCGTCTTTGGCGCAGACACTCTTCGCATCAGGGAAACAGACACCCTTGAAACAACGATCCGGGACAGCATTCCCATCAATACAGACCTTGTATTCAACATCCTTCAGAAAATAATCGATATAAGATCGCTCGACCTGTCGGGCAACCTGAATATAAGATCCCTCAAACCCCTTCGCAAACTTACGAATCTCGAATCGCTGGATATATCGAATACCCTTATCGACGACCTGTTCCCGATCAGGAACCTTATCAGGATCGAACTGCTGGCAGCCTCCGGTACGGCGATCAACGATATTGAACCACTTGTTTATTCAACCAGGCTCAGAAACCTCGACATTAGCAACACCAGGGTAGGGTCCGTATCGGCCGTTTCAAACATGAGGGAGCTGGAAAGGCTTGATTTTTCGAACACACCGGTAGATTCACTTTTCCCGGCATCATCCCTCTCAGGGATGCGCGACCTGAGGTTTGAAAATTCGGGCATCGATGATCTCACTGCACTATCTGGGCTCTCAGAGCTTGAACTGCTCAATTGCTCAGGAACGCAGGTGAATTCACTTGAGCCGGTAGGGTTCCTGGTCAGGATCGAAAGGCTTTATATTGAAAGAACAGGGATCGCGGACCTGTCACCTCTCGAAAACCTGGAAAACCTGAGAATACTTTATGCCGACGGAAGTGAGATCAAAAGCCTCAAAGGCCTCGAAGACCTTCCTGCCTTAAGGTATATTTACTGCGATGGAACGGACATCGAAGCTGCCGAAGCCCAAAGGTTCATGTTTGCAAACGAGGATGTACTGGTCGTTTATGAATCTGAAACCCTCGGTAAATGGTGGCAGGGCCTTGATACCGAATGGAAAAATGTCTTCCGGAGCTACATCTCACTCGACTCTGTGCCAACCAAGGAACAACTTCACAAAATTACCCTCATCAAATCGATCGATATATCAGGAAATGATAAGATCAAAGACATAACGCCTCTATCAAAGCTTACAACGCTTGTGAGCCTGTTGATGAACGATACTGAAATTTTCTCGCTTAAACCGTTACAGGATTTGGTAGACCTGGAAACGGTCAGTGCTGATAATACCCCGGTCGAAGATCTGTCGCCCTTATCTGACCTTCTCAACCTGAGGCAGCTCTCCTTAAAGAACACATTGATAACAACACTGGAAGAACTTGACGGGCTTACAAATCTAAGAAGGGTAAACATTGAAAATACAGGTGTGAAGGACCTTCTTCCCCTCAAAACGAACCAGAGCTTACAGAAAGTCTATTGCGACGGGACCGGGCTCTATCAGGAAAATGTAACTGAACTGAGAGCAATTTTACCCGGTTGCCTGATTATCTACCAGACACCCGAACTGAAGGCCTGGTGGGGAAGCCTCAATGACACCTGGAAAGACGTGTTCATGGAAAAGACAGGTCTTAAAGAGAATCCCGGACGTGAGCAATTACAGCAGATTGGGAACCTTGAAGCCGTCTCGGTAGATAACCTCACTGAAATTGACTACCTGGATCCGCTAAAAAAACTCATCTATCTTGAAGACCTGAGCTTTTCAGGTTGCCAGGTAACAGATATAACTCCCCTGGAGGAGAACGGGAGACTCAAAAAACTAAATCTTTCGAATAACCCTGTAGTGGACATCACTCCACTGGCCTCCCTCAAAGAGCTCACAGAACTGAACCTGAGCAACACCCCTGTTGACGAACTGGACCCGGTCAGCGGGCTTATCAAGCTCCAGCACCTCAAATTCAGCGGCACGGAGGTTAAAAAGCTGGATCCACTTTCAGTTCTCCGGCTCCTGAAGGTGATCGAATGCTATAATACCCGCGTACGGAAGCTCGATCCCATCCTGAACCTTCCAAACCTGGAAATGCTGAAGTGCTATAACACAAGGATCTCCGACAGAAGGATCGAGGAATTCAAATCCCTGAACCCGGATTGCGAAGTGATCTATTATTAGACCCTTTTTACTTCTTCCACACCCCCGATTACAAAATTTATTTCAATACCTTAATCAAAGCAATTCTGATTAGGTAATCTTATTTACTACCTACTATTTACTATTTACCTCAGGTAAGACGCCCCGTTCATGTCCAGTATACATCCCGTCATGTATTCATTGCCATCGGCAGCAAGCATGATCACCCCCCCGGCGACCTCCTCAGGTGTAGCCACCCTGTTGGCCGGGCTCTGGGCCATGACCTCAAGCCCCCGCTCCGATTCAAGTATGTCTTTGGTCATATCCGTATAGATAAACCCGGGAGCAAGGGTATAAATGAAGACATTCTTTCCGGCAAGTTTCTTTGCCATCGACTGCCCCACGGAATTCAAACCTGATTTGGCAGCGCCATAGGGCAGCGCATCGGGTTCGCCCCTGAACGCTCCGCGGGATGTGACATTCACGATCTTACCTCCACCCTGCTTGATCATTAACTTAGATACAAGGAACGAAAGGTTGGCAGGGCCGCTAAGGTTGATGCTGATAGTTCTTTCCCAGTGTGCCTGCCACTGCAGGTAATCCATTTCGGGCCACCCTGGCTCTTCCTCATAAATCCCTGCATTATTTACAAGTATATCGATATTCCCTTTCATATCGACCACCTCGTCAACCATTCTTGCAATTTCCGCCGGTTCTGCCATATCGGCGCTTACAAGCGCATGACCTGCACCGGGCAGGGATGCCATCAGTTTCTCCGCTGCTGCGGAATTGCTGTTGAAATGGATTATCACATCTGCACCGGCTTCTGCAAACTTTTCGGCAATTGCCGCTCCAAGGCCCCTGGAAGCACCTGTTACCAATACCGTCTTTCCTTCAAAATTAATTTTCATCGCTTCATTATTTGATCATAAAGTTAGAGGAAATGAAATGATTTCTTTCCTCCATTTTATATATTTTTGTGGAGCCATGATCGCTTTTGATCATATCTGATTTTCAAATAGTTTAAAATAAATAATTATATAATGGATTACGATCTTATTGTTATCGGAAGCGGCCCCGGAGGATATGTAGCCGCAATACGGGCCTCCCAGCTTGGAATGAAAACAGCAGTTGTTGAAAAAGAATCACTGGGCGGGGTTTGCCTCAACTGGGGCTGCATCCCCACAAAAACCCTTCTGAAAAGCGCACAGGTTCTCAACTATATGAAACATGCTTCCGACTATGGCATCAAACTGGAAAAAGGACCTGAACCCGACTTTGACGCAATGGTCAAAAGAAGCAGGGAAGTTGCAGGCGGAATGAGCAAGGGCGTTCAGTACCTTTTTAAGAAAAACAAGATCGAAAGCCTGGAAGGTTTCGGAAAGGTGAAGCCGGGTAAAGTGGTGGAAGTCACCAACGAAAAAGGCGACAAGAAAGAATACAAGGCCAAACATATTATCATTGCAACTGGCGCACGTTCAAGGGAACTCCCCAACCTCAAGATCGATGATAAAAAGATCATCGGCTACCGCAGGGCCATGGTCCTGGAGAAAATGCCTAAAAAGATGGTGGTGGTTGGTTCAGGGGCCATAGGCTCGGAATTCGCCTTCTTCTACAACTCAATAGGCACTGAAGTTACTCTCATAGAACTCTTGCCCAATATTGTCCCCCTCGAAGACCAGGATATCTCCAAGCAGCTCGCAAGGAGCTTCAAAAAGTCCGGTATCAAGGTTATGACCGATGCAACGGTCGAATCAGTCGACACAAAAGGCAGGGGGTGCAAGGTAAAGGTCAAGACCAAAAAGGGAGAGGAAGAGATCTCCTGCGATATTGTTCTTTCGGCAGTGGGCATTAAAAGCAACCTGGAAGACCTTGGCCTTGAAGATGTTGGCATTAAGGTTGAAAAAGACAAGATACAGGTGGATGATTACTACCGGACAGGAGTTGACGGTTTCTATGCCATAGGCGATATCATTCCCGGCCCTGCCCTGGCGCACGTCGCTTCACATGAAGGGATCACCTGTGTTGAAAAGATTGCCGGTATGGATATCGAACCGATCAATTACAACAACATTCCTTCCTGTACCTATACCAACCCGGAAGTTGCCTCTGTGGGCATGAACGAGAAACAAGCCAAAGAGGCAGGTTATGAGATCCAGGTTGGGAAATTCCCTTACTCTGCATCCGGTAAGGCCAATGCTGCCGGGAACAAGGAAGGGTTCGTGAAGGTTATCTTCGATGCAAAATACGGCGAATGGCTGGGAGCCCATATGATCGGCGACAATGTTACCGAACTGATCGCTGAAGCTGTTGCAGCAAGGAAACTTGAAACAACCGGCCACGAAATAATAAAGAGCGTGCATCCGCACCCGACCATGTCGGAAGCTGTGATGGAAGCAGTTGCAGATGCATACGGTGAAGTCATTCATATCTGATCAGGAGTGATAAATGGAACTGAAAGAAACAGGCCTGCCCGGCCTTCTCATTGTTAAACCCGATGTATTTTACGACGACCGGGGATATTTCTTTGAATCCTACCAGAAGGAAAGATTCGCTGAAGCAGGTATCAATGTCGATTTTTTGCAGGACAATGAATCAATGTCGATGAAAGGCACGCTCCGCGGACTGCATTTCCAGAGACCCCCGTATGCCCAGGGAAAACTGGTAAGGGTTGTCAGGGGTGCAGTCCTCGATGTTGCAGTCGACATTAGGCGGAACAGCCCCACATACGGAGGCTGGAAATCATTCAGGCTCGATGCGGAATCAAAAACGATGATCTACGTACCGGAAGGTTTTGCCCACGGCTTCCTTGTTCTTGAAGATAATACTGTTTTCCAGTATAAATGCACAAATTACTACAACCGCAATTCTGAAGGCACTATCAGGTGGAACGATCCTGACCTTGAAATAGACTGGGGCACAAAGGACCCCATTCTATCCGAAAAGGACAAAGAAGCACCGTCTTTCGGTGAATTCATCAGCCCATTCTGAACAGTTTAGCAACAGGTATTGTTATACCAGAAATCTTTTTTGATGAAAAACTCAGGTAAAACGGTTTTCATTTTTCTTTCCATTTTTGTGGTCATCCTCGTTGCCGTATCATTCATCGATACCGATAAGAAAGAAGAACCTGCAGCCGATCTCAATAATTACGCCCCGATAAAATCTGTTACCCTGCCTGAAAAGCTGGATTTTGCCGGGGAACAGGTGCCACTTGATGTCTTTTATGTTAGCGAGCACCTCGACAGGGAGCTTACCATAAATACCTACTGGCATTCATCAACGATCCTTTGGCTGAAAAGGGCCGAACGGTGGTTCCCTGTGATCGAACCCATCCTGAAGGAAGAAGGGGTGCCGGAAGACTTTAAATACCTTGCCCTCATAGAAAGCGGGTTCATGCAGGTGGTTTCACCGTCGGGGGCCGCCGGGTTCTGGCAGTTCCTCAGAGGAACGGCCAAAGATTATGGCCTGGAAGTATCGCGGCACGTCGATGAAAGGTACCACGTTGAAAAATCAACCTATGCTGCCTGCAGGTATATCAAAGCTGCCTATGAAAAATACAATGACTGGACATTGGTGGCCGCATCATTCAATGCAGGCAAAAGAAGGGTGTCAGAAAGTATCGAAGAACAAAAAGGAAAAACCTATTACGACCTTCACCTCAACTCTGAAACTGCACGGTATGTTTACCGCATACTTGCAGCCAAGGAGATCTTCACGAACCCTGAAAAATACGGCTTCTTCCTCAATAAAGAGGACCTTTACCGGCCGGTCGATATTAAATATGTCCCTGTTACCGAAACCATCGACAACCTTGCGGAATTTGCAAAGTCGCACAACATCAGCTACAGGATGCTGAAAGAGCTTAATCCCTGGCTGATCTCCGATAAGCTCAGGGTACCTGGCGATATTTCATATTTGATTGCTCTCCCCGATGATAGTTGACCATATTATGGGTAACTTTGCATCCCTTTTCAGGACCCCAGCATGAGATCAGCACAAAAAGAGCCGGTAAATACTTCCCCCAGCGAAAACCAGCACCTCGAAGTGTTCGGTGCAAGGGTGCATAACCTTAAGAACATCGATGTTATAATCCCGAGGTACAAGATGGTTGTCGTCACCGGACTGAGCGGAAGCGGAAAATCCTCCCTGGCCTTCGACACTATTTATGCCGAAGGACAGAGAAGGTACATGGAAACCTTTTCGGTATATGCCAGGCAGTTCATCGGGAACCTCGAAAGGCCTGATGTTGACAAGATCACAGGACTCAGCCCGGTTGTTTCGATAGAACAAAAATCGGTCAATAAAAATCCAAGGTCCACAGTAGGTACCATTACCGAGATATACGATTTCCTGAGGCTTCTTTTCGCACGCATAGCGGATGCCTACTCCCATGTTACTGGTGAAAAGATGGTACGGTATTCCGAGCAGCAGATCATCAACCTGATCATCGACACTTTCAGTGAGAAAGAGATCATGATCCTTGCCCCTGTTGTGCGGGGGAGAAAGGGCCACTACCGCGAGCTGTTCGAGAACATCAGAAAAATGGGATTCTTAAAGGTAAGGATCGACGGCAAAATAACCGAACTGCGTCCCGGGCTGAAGGTCGACAGGTTCAAGATCCACGACATAGAAGTGGTGGTTGACCAGGTTGAGGTATCGGATGACTCACAGACTAAATTCCGGATCACCCAGTCGATCCAGACAGCCCTGAAACAGGGCAAACAATCCCTGCTTGTCCTCGACATTGAAACCGGGGATGTGAGGCCCTACAGCAGGCTGCTCATGTGCCCCACAAGCGGCATCTCATACGATGAGCCCGAGCCCAACACTTTCTCCTTCAACTCGCCCTACGGGGCCTGTCCCAAATGTAATGGCCTCGGTACTATTACTGAAATCGACCTTAAAAAGATCATCCCCGACAGATCGAAAAGCATTAAGAGAGGCGGGCTGGCGCCTATCGGTGAATACAAGAACAACTGGATCTTTAACCAGCTTGAGGCCATAGGGCATAAATACGGTTTTACGATCAATACCCCTATCTCCGGGATACCCGATGAAGCAATCGATACAATACTTTACGGCTCGAACGAAGCCGTTCAGATTAAAAAGGAATATGCGGGAGTGACTTCCTCCTACTCATTGAATTTCGAGGGGATCATCAATTTTATCAACAACCAGTTCAACGAATCTTCATCCAGCGGTATCAGGAAATGGGCAAACAGTTTCATGAACAGGGTCAGTTGTCCTGTTTGTAAAGGTACACGGCTCAAGGAAGAATCGCTGCATTTCAAGATCAACGAAAAGAACATCTCCGAACTGGCCATGATGGACCTCGGGAATTTCGACCGGTGGCTCGATAACCTTGAACTGGACCTGGATGAAAGAGATAAAACAATAGCAAAAGAGATCATAAGGGAGCTGAAGAACCGGCTTCACTTCCTCCTCGATGTCGGCCTTAACTACCTCTCGCTCAACAGGCCCGCCAGAAGCCTTTCCGGCGGGGAATCACAGCGCATCAGGCTCGCTACACAAATAGGTTCGCAATTGGTGGATGTTTTATATATCCTCGATGAACCCAGCATCGGCCTTCACCAGAGGGATAACCTTAAACTGATCAACTCATTGAAAAAACTCAGGGATCTCGGGAATTCCGTGATAGTTGTTGAACACGACAAAGAAACCATCCTCAACGCCGACCATGTGGTTGATATCGGTCCGGGAGCCGGTGTCCATGGTGGAAAAATAGTAGGTGAAGGAACGCCTTCGCAGATGGTCGATTGTGACACCATTACCTGTGATTACCTGTCGGGAAAGAAAGAGATCGCACTTCCCGCAGAACGAAGGAAAGGCAACGGTAAAAAAGTGGTGCTGCACGGGGCAACAGGCAATAACCTTAAAAAAGTCACACTCCAGGTCCCCCTCGGCTTGCTGATTTGCGTAACCGGGGTTTCGGGCAGCGGGAAATCCTCCCTGATCAACGAAACCCTCTATCCTGTCCTGAGCAATCATTTTTACCGCTCGGAAAAGAAGCCGCTGCCCTATGAAAGCATTTCGGGAATAGAGAACCTCGATAAGGTAATCGAAATAGACCAGTCGCCGATAGGCAGGACACCCCGCTCAAACCCGGCCACCTATACAAAGGTTTTCGATGAGATCAGGAAACTTTACTCAAACCTTCCTGAGGCTAAAGTAAGGGGATACAAACCCGGACGTTTTTCATTCAATGTGAAGGGCGGAAGATGTGAAACCTGCAAAGGTGCGGGAGTGAGAACCATCGAAATGAACTTCCTACCGGATGTGTATGTGGTTTGTGAGAACTGCAACGGGCTCAGGTACAACCGGGAAACGCTGGAGGTGAGGTACAAAGGAAAATCCATCAACGATGTCCTCAACATGACCATAAACCAGGCAGTTGAGTTTTTTGAGAACATCCCTTCAATCATTCAGAAGATAAGAACGCTGAAGGAAGTAGGACTTGGTTATATCACCCTGGGGCAGCAATCTACAACCCTCTCCGGAGGCGAGGCCCAGCGCGTTAAGCTTGCGGCAGAACTATCCAAGCGGGATACGGGAAAAACCCTGTACATTTTGGATGAGCCAACCACAGGCCTCCACTTCGAAGATGTCAAGGTACTGCTGGATGTGCTCCATAAGCTCGTGGACAGAGGCAATACAGTGGTCATCATTGAACATAACATGGATGTGATAAAGGTTGCCGATCACATTATAGACCTGGGCCCTGAAGGCGGGGAACGGGGCGGTGAGATAAGCTGTACGGGGACCCCGGAAGAAATAGTAAAGATCAACAGTAACCATACAGCCCGTTTTCTTGTAAAAGAGCTGAATGGTCCGTTAAAAAAACATTCAACATGACAAGAGAAGAAGATGAAATAAGAAAAGCATTAAAGCAGCGGAGCTGGAATGAAATAAAGACCTCCGACTCATGGCAGATATTCAAGATCATGTCGGAGTTTGTTGAAGGCTTCGAAAAACTTTCCAGGATAGGCCCGTGTGTCAGTATTTTCGGCTCTGCACGCACAAAACCGGGATCAAAATATTACAAAGTGGCAGAGGAAATCGCCTACTTGCTGGCAAAAAAAGGCTTCGGAATCATTACCGGCGGAGGCCCCGGCATTATGGAAGCCGCCAACAAAGGCGCCCACTTTTCGGGCGGAAAATCGGTGGGGCTCAACATAAACCTGCCTTTTGAACAGATGGCCAACGGGTTCATCGATCCCGACAAACTTATTGATTTTGACTTCTTTTATGTGCGAAAAGTCATGTTCATGAAGTACTCGCAAGGATACATCGTGATCCCCGGTGGTTTCGGCACCCTCGATGAGCTGTTCGAAGCTATTACACTGATCCAGACCCAGAAACTGGTCCATTTCCCGATAGTGCTTGTGGATAAGAATTACTGGAAAGGGCTGGTTGAATGGGTAAATGACAGGCTGGTCGAAGAAAAGCATATCAGCATTGAAGACCTGGAGATCTTCAGTGTGGTCGATACAGCCGATGAAGCAGTGAGGGTTATCGAAGATTTCTACCAGAAATACGATCTCAAGCCAAACTTCTGATAACGGATGCATACCATACTGCCACTCGAAATTGTACCTATTGAAGATGAGGGGTTCCACATTATCACCGCAGGTAGCGTGAACGGTGATGATGCCAGGCTCCTGATCGACACGGGCGCCTCACGCACGGTCTTCGATATCGAAAGGATCACCTTGTTTCCCGGTATCGATCCCAAAGTCTTCAAAAAACTTGAAAAACTTTCCTCCGGACTGGGAACCAACACCATGGAGAGCTTTACCATAATCCTTGAAGAGTTCCGCCTTGGCGACCTCCCATTAAAGGATTTCGAAACAGTTCTCATCGACATGTCGCACGTGAACAATTCTTACAAGATGCTTGAAATGCCTGCAATCGACGGTGTCATCGGCGGGGATATCCTTACAGATTACAATGCTGTGCTTGATTACGGGAAAAGTCAGATACGTCTGGAGTGTTAAGGAAACTTATATTTTTTTCAATAGACTTTTCTTTAAACGATACCCTCAGCGGGTCTCAAGAACAGCGCCAATGGTAAGGCCTGATCCCTCTAAAATGATCAATCCCGACACTACTGTATTCTGCCCCTGAAGCAAGGGACTGTTGACAGCGGGCTGTATAACCACGTTGCTGTTGGTGTCAGGGACTGTATTGGCAGACCAGTTCCCCGGAGAGAACCAGTCAGTGTCCACGGCTCCTGTCCATACCAGTTTCCCGCCCAGCTCAAAAGCTCCCAGATCAGGTCCTTGCAGGTATCTTTTGTTCCCTGCCCTGTCATAGAGCTGGAAATCCCCCATGATCAGCCCCTTGTTGATCGCCTTATCACTGAAGATAGTAATGTTCAGGTCACCGGTCAGAGTATCGGCGAATCCGGGATCACCTACCTGCCTGCCGGGGGAGCCGTAATAATGCATCCAGCTCTCAGGGGTGGGATCTTCGGGAAACAGGTTATGGCTTACCTCGAATCGCCCGCCGGTACCCCAATTAGTGAAGAATTCATTGTTTATGCTTATTATGTTATTGCTTACCGTAAAATCCGGATCCGTACCGTAATCTTCAAGCAGCAGGCCATTATTAAGATTGAATACCGTGTTGTGGAAAACAGCGGAGTTTGTATGTGAGGTGCCGTCGAGCCTGAAAGCATACAGATCGTCCTCTTCCGGCGCTGACCTGTATATTACATTATTGAAAATTGCCACCGACTGGTTATCGGCATAAACCTGTATAACTGCACCTGTCCCGGTATGGCTCACCCCGATGTTGTGGAACGTGTTTCCGTAAACGAGGGCGTTCTGCTGTCCCTGCCTGATGTCAACGGCCCCGTTTCCGGCGGTCACGAGGTCAATGTCCCGCAAAAGGTTGCCATCGACAACATTTCCGTAATTATACTCCTTAAGGTCGATGACATTTTCAATCTGTGCCAGCGAACTGCCATTAACAGTATAAATCTCATTATCAATAATATGGGTAAAATGTGCGTAATTATTGTATGGTGGCATTCCTCCGGCCCCCACATATATGCCTTCAAAAGGAGTGTTGAAGATCTCGTTTTCGCAAATGATATTGTATTTTGACGGCCTCTCCTCATTTCCGTTAATGTATATACCGGCGCCGTTCGTCTCAAAGATCCTTCCTCCTGAAATAACGTTGAACGAAGAACTTTGCAGATGGATCCCGCTTCCCTCGGCCGAGTTAGTAAGGTCTATCCCTTTAATGAAATTAGCATCGGCAGGCCAGGCATCCGTCGATCCGTCACCTATGGGATCACCAATGTAAAGGATGGTGAAGATGGTATCGCTTTGTAAGGCATCAACGATTACCCTGCCTGATCCCTCCTGCCCCGGAAACCTTTCGTACACTACCGGCCTGACTACGGCAGCGCTCAAACTGTTAGTATCTCCTGTCAGTCCGGTTTCATCAACAAAATCTGCCCCTTCTGCTATCAAAAAGTCGTTTGCATCATCAACTTTCTTCACCCGGAAACAGCCGTTATTCGAATAGCTGCTGCGGTAGATCAAAGCATAGTACTCCCCCGGGTTGTTGTCAAGGTCAATGCCCGAAAGGTCTGCAGGGGAACTGAGCCTAACCGTGTCTCCTTGATGCACAGACACACCTGTAGCGACAGGGACAACCACCTCGCCGCTGCTCCTAACCACCAGGTCTTCATGATAAGTACCAGGTTTAATGAAAACCCTGCTGCCCGGACCGGGGATTTTGTTCATAGCTTCCGATACAGAATTGAAAGCAGAATCCCATGACATGCCATGCCCACTCTGGGCCAGAGCACTGTCAACAAATAAATATCTGTCAGTGTAGGTAGCTTCAATGCTGAATGCGGAGAGGGTTCCGGTATTACTGCCTGAATTGTGGACCTTCAGTTTCCATTCGCCTGAAAGCATCTTTTCATCAAACGCACTCAACGGTTCTTCCGGCCTGTATATCCCGCTGAATGGCGGCCGGTCCTGGTGGATAAAAAGTGAACCCTCATCATCAAAAACTGTATTGATGTAATTATTTAGATCGTAACCGTTGCCCGTACTTAATTCTATCTGGGTGCCGTCAGGATGGACCAGGAATATATTCAGATAGCGGGGATAGGTGTGGCCGATCGAAAGTGTAACATTGATGTCGTGAATCCGTGCAGTTACGGGTATGTCAATAGGATACAGCGAAGTAATGTTTGTGGGTATGGACTGGGGCAATGATTGATGGGCAAACTGGTTTGTAGTATCATTCAGGACATAGAAAGAATAATAATCACCTCCCGGTACGCTGCCCGGCGGAGAGAGCCCTCTTCCCCCCGGAGGCGAGGTGGATACGAATTCCCCGCTGCTGTCCTGAACCGCAAAACAGTATTCGATCTTTTGTCCCGGGCTGAAAACCGGAAGATCGAACCAGAAGGTATCTGCAACAGTACTCACTGCCGGCAATGAATAAAAATCACCTCCGTCCACCCTGTACCAGAGCCGGGGTCCATTCTCTCCGGTTGCCAGTGAATATTCCGAAGCTGCAACAAGTGCGACAGTCAGTTTATCAGTGTAAATAGCCGATCCAACCGGATCGTGGTGAAGTTCCATTTCATATTCGTATGCAAGGGTAGCCAATGCACTGATGGCAGCCCTCGACATTTTGGCAAAATAATCAATGTTGAGGTTCTGGAACAGGTCGGAAGTAGTGTGGTAATGTGAATTAAAATCAAAAAGATAAACTTCAATCGCTAACAAGGCATCCCACCCCTTGTTCCAGAACGAAGCATGATCGCTGGCGTTTATGGTAATCAAGTGTGCTGACAATTCCGGTTCATAGAGCCTGATGATCTCAATATAGTCTGAAAAGAGATCTGTTGATGCATAATTGGATGCCACAGAGAGTTCCCCGTCGTTATTGGAATCCCAGGCGATCATATCCAGGTTGATCACGGCCTGTATATCGTGGCCAAGGGCAAAGGCAGAATCGGCATAGGCCTCTGAGCCTATCAGCCCCTGTTCTTCTTCATCAAAGGCAATGAATTTTATCGTGTAATCGCAAGATTCATTGCTCAGCACCCTGGCTGCCTCAAGAACCCCAACTGTTCCGGAAGCATTGTCATCAGCGCCGGGCGAAGGTGAACCGGATGGCCGTGAATCATAGTGTCCGCAAATGATGAATTGCTTATTGGGGTATACATCCCCTTCTATCGTCGCAATTACATTCTGTCCGTTGGCATCGTAATCCTGTATCCTGGCATCCAGACCGTATGACTGGAATTTTTCCAGGATGAACTGCGCCGCTTTCGGGTTATCTGAATGGTAGGAATGTCTTGACATGATGGAATCAACACTACCTCCGAGCATTATGGTGGTATCACCCGAAAGTTCCCTCACAAGCAATGACACGGTGCTGTCGGTAACAAGGTTGACCAGTGAGTCGATCCGGGGGCTGTGGCCCCACTGGGCATGGAATTTAGATGGGATAAAAAATAACAGTGTCAGCAGGCAGTAAAGGGGCAGTCGTGCAGTCATCCGCGTAGTTTATTGTTAATAGGGATAAAGGGAAAAGGTTACCCCTTTATCAGTTATCAATTATCAGTTATCAGTTATCAGTTATCAGTTATCAGTTATCAGCGGAACGAAGCGA
>CAZMOK010000057.1:0-13082 GCA_964567785.1 uncultured Bacteroidales bacterium
ATTTACTATTTACTATTTATTATTTACTATTTATTATTCGTAATTTCACCGGTCAAAATTTATGGTGGAAATGGAAAAGATTAGGCAGACAGCGGATTTCCTAAAGCAGAAAGGAATAACAGAGCCCGGAGTGGGGATCATACTCGGTACCGGATTGAGCAAGCTGATAGATGAGATGGACGTACAACTGACCGTTCCGTATGAGGACGTACCGAATTTCCCGGTCTCAACAGTTGAATTTCACAAAGGCGAGTTGGTATATGGAAAGCTGGAAGGTAAATCTGTTCTTGCCATGCACGGCAGGTTCCACGTATATGAAGGTTATTCCACACAGGAAATCGTGTTACCCATAAGGGCCATGAAGCTGTTGGGCATCAAATACCTCCTTGTCTCGAACGCCTGCGGGGCAATGAATACTGATTTCAGGAAGAGTGAACTAATGCTGCTGGAAGACCATATCAACTTATTGCCAAATCCATTGATCGGGCCCAATATTGATGAGTTAGGCCCGAGGTTCCCGGATATGAGTGAACCCTATTCAAGGGAGATCAACAGCAAGATCATTGAAATTGCTGAAAAGCATGGCATTATCCTTCATAAGGGTGTGTATGTGGCAGTCACAGGCCCGAACCTGGAGACACCTGCTGAATACCGCTGGCTGAGAACGATAGGTGCGGATGTGGTTGGAATGTCGACCACACCTGAAGCAATTGCAGCCAATCATATGGGCCTTCCTGTTGCAGCAGTTTCTGTGATCACTGATGAATGCGATCCCGATAATCTTGAGCCCGTCGATATAGCTGATCTTCTCAGATCCGCAGCAAAAGCGGAGAAAGGACTCATCGTAATTTTCAGGGAACTGGTCAGGTCATTATAGTTTGATCAGGAACTTAATTGTAATATCTTTGCCTTAAGCGGAAACAGTATCTTGACAGGAGATGAGAGATAAATACAGGTGGATCTTTGCAGCCCTTGGTATTATCCTGGCCCTTTTCATGGCCTGGTATTTTTCCAATATTATAGTATATATCGTAATTGCAGGAGTATTGTCGCTGGTTGGTAACCCGCTGGTTGAAATGATCTGTAAAATAAGGGCAGGCAGGCTTTCCATTCCCCGCTGGATAAGTTCGCTCTTTACACTCCTCCTTATACTGGCAATTGCCATTGGTCTTATAATGGTTTTTGTACCACTTATCAGCAACCAGGCCAATACCATCGCCAATATCAACATCGACAAGATCTCTGAATATTACTCAGATGAGATCACCTCCCTTAAACAGCTACTTGTGGAAATGCAGGTGATGAAACCTGAGGAGCGGATCGTAGACATTATTGACAAGCAGATCAAGTCGTGGATAAACATTGCCACTTTCTCGAACGTGGTTTCAGGGGTTGCCAGCACCACCGGGAGCCTGTTCATCGGAGTGTTTTCCGTCATGTTCCTGGCCTTTTTCTTTCTCAGGGATCCGCACATGCTGAAAAGCGGTATCCTTATCTTAACTCCGATAAAATGGGAAGACCACGTAAAAACCATCCTGCATAAGACCAAGATCCTTCTTTCGA
Source organism: uncultured Bacteroidales bacterium (assembly GCA_964567785.1). Taxonomy (GTDB): domain Bacteria; phylum Bacteroidota; class Bacteroidia; order Bacteroidales; family JAGOPY01; genus CAZMOK01. The sequence continues at coordinate 1,564 of CAZMOK010000057.1, forward strand.
GATATTTTCTCGGACTAATGACCGAATTAGCTTCGATGATCACTCTGATCTCCTTAGGTCTTACCATTTTCGGGGTTAAGAATGCCCTTCTTATTGGCTTCCTGGGAGGGCTTATGAACATTATCCCTTACCTGGGCCCAATCATCGGGGGGTCCATAGGGGTTCTGCTCGGGGTTACCACTGTCCTGAGCCTGGGGTATTATGATGCTGTGCTGATAACGGCGGTAATTATCGTACTTACTTTCGCCATAGCCAATCTTATTGATAACATAGTGCTGCAACCCCTCATTTATTCAAAGAGTGTGAATGCCCACCCCATCGAAATTTTCCTGGTGATAATAATGGCAGGGAGCCTGGCCGGGATACCTGGCATGATCCTTGCAATTCCTGCTTATACAGTGATCAGGATCGTCGCCAAGGAGTTCCTGAGCGGGTTCAAGGTTGTGGATGAACTCACAAAGAATATTTGAAAGTCATTCTAATTTTGTACCTTTATAATTAATCATTGGCCATTTTACTGGTTACATTTAAAATATAAAAAGGAAAAATTATGAAAAAATCAACACAAAGTTTTTTGATAGGAACGCTTTTAGGTGCTGCAGCCGGAGCAACGCTCGGAATCTTATATGCCCCTGAAAAGGGAACGGAAACCAGGAAAAAGATCAAGGATAAGGCACAGGACCTCAAAGATGATATTGAAGATAAATTCGACGAGATCAAGTCGACAGTTTCAGAAAGGGTGGAAGGACTGAAAAAGGAGTCGCAAACCCCACCCAAAGCAACAAGCAAAAAAACAACCACAGCTAAAAAATAGCTGACAACCAAGTAACTTATGGCGTCTGACAAAAGCTTGTTTGGCCAGACTGAGGAACTTTTTACACACCTGAGGCGATATGTGGAATTTAGGATCAACGATATTAAATTCAGCATAGCCAGGGGGTGGGTAAAGTTTGTATCGGATATAATCATCCTCATTCTTGTCATGGTGATGGTAATCTTTATCCTGATGTTCCTGAGTTTCGCCTTCGCATACTGGTTCGGCGAAGAAACCGGGAGATGGGCACTGGGCTTTATTCTCACGGCTGCCTTCTGGGCCATAATTGCACTGTTGGTTTACCTGTTCAGGAAACCTCTCATCCTCGATCATGTAGCGAGGTCTATGGCAGAGGATCTTTTAAAACATGAAAATAACGATGAAGATGAAGAAGATCAAAACGTATGATGATCTCCTTCTTGAAAGGGAGAAGAACAGGAATAACCTGATCAGGGAAGAGTTCCATATAAGGGAACTGACACGGAACCTGAGGGATGACGTTTCAATGGTCAATGTCAAGAATGAGTTGATACAGAGGCTTCTGGAACGCCCTGAAATCATTGTCAGGACCGGTATGCTTGCTTATTCCATTGTAAGGGAGGTAAGAAACCGTAAACAGGTTGAGGAGGAGTGAAATATTCTTACTTTGAGGATGGTCTGAACCTTATACGGAAAATCACACCAGGCCGGTTCCTGAACCTTGTAAAACTCTATGCATCTTATTACTTTTCAAGGTATACCGGTGGCTTTGTGCACTCAGGGAAACCCTTTACAGTGTCCATTGAACCCACAACTTCCTGCAATCTCAGGTGTCCTGAATGTCCTTCGGGGCTGAGGCAGTTTACCCGTCCTACAGGGAAAATGCCGCTCGAACTCTTTCAGCGAACTTTGGATCAGCTTTCTCCAGGCCTGTTTTATCTCATTCTTTACTTCCAGGGGGAACCGTTCCTGAATCCCCTGTTTTTTAAGATGGTTGAATATGCAAAGCAGAAGCGTATATACACTTCCACATCCACGAATGCTCATTTCCTGAACGACAACTTCGCTGAAAAGACTGTTAGGAGCGGTCTCGACAGGATAATTATATCGCTCGACGGTACAGACCAGGAGACCTATGAGAAGTACAGGGTGGGAGGGAAGCTCGACAAAGTGATACAAGGGATTGAGAATCTTGTGAAATGGAAGAGGGAATTGAAGTCTGCCACGCCTTATGTTGTTATACAATTCATAGTTTTCAGGACGAATGAGCACCAGGTTGAAGATGTAAAGGCACTGTCTGAAATGACCGGTGTTGATAAGCTTGAGCTAAAATCGGCACAGGTCTATGATTATGAGGAAGCCAACGATCTGATACCTGAGAACGAAAAATATTCAAGGTATAAAAAGGATAGTTCAGGCAAGTATATAATTATGAATAGCTTGAACAACCATTGTTTCAGGATGTGGAGGGGAAGTGTGATTACGTGGGATGGGCTCGTTGTGCCCTGCTGCTTCGATAAAGATGCCACCTACCGGCTTGGAGACCTCAAAAAGCAATCTTTTGAAGAGATCTGGAAAAGTGAAACTTATCGCAATTTCAGGAAAAAAGTTTTTTCAGAAAGGGCCGGGATCGACATCTGCAGGAACTGCACGGAGAAGTAGAGCTTAATTAAATAATAAATAGTAAAGAGTAAATAATGAACAATGAATAATGAATAACTAGATCTCCATTATTCGCCAGTACTATTTATTGTTAGCCAACAACTGACCTTATGGACGACTGGATCACACTGTCATAATATCCTTCTCCTTGGCCTCGAGCATCTTATCCACTTTCACGATATGTTCATCGGTGGCTTTCTGAATGTCGTCCTGGAGTTTCTTGGCTTCATCTTCCGGTAACCCTTCTTTCTCAAGGTCTTTGGCCATTTCGTTGGCTGAGCGGCGGACATTCCTTATGCTTATCCGGGTATTCTCAGCTTCATTCTTGGCTTTTTTCACCATCTCAAGTCTTCTTTCCTCGGTAAGCGGAGGCACTATAATGCGAAGTATCTCACCTTCATTTTTCGGGTTGAAACCCAGGTTGGCGGCAAGGATAGCTTTTTCGATTTCTCCCAGTACACTTTTATCCCAGGGCTGAACAATGATCTGCCTGGGGTCTGGCGTATTAATGTTAGCAGTCTGTTCGATGGGTGTCATTGTTCCGTAGTACTGCACCATTACACCTTCGAGCATCTGGGGACTGGCTTTCCCTGCCCTGAGCTTCTGGAACTCCCGGTCGAGGTGGACCAGTGATTTGTTCATACTGTCCTGTGTTTCCTCGAGGACCATTTTTGCATCTTCTGTCATAGTACCCGGATTTTAGTTTATGCAAATATAAATTGAATTTTTTACATCGGATCTTTTTGACGTGGACATGGATCAATAAGAAAAAGGGAAACTTTACTTCAGTGAGGCAATTTTTGTCTTGCACGCGGTGACGCTGTCGAGCAGATCAACCTGTATTTCTGAATCAACAGGAATGAACAGGTCCACCCTCGACCCAAACTTAATGATACCGGCTTCTTCGCCCTGGAAGACGTAGTTTCCCAATTTTGCATTGGTGAAGACCCTTCTTGCCATTATTCCGGCAATCTGCACCATCATGATCTCCTGCCCGTATTCATTTCTTATTACAACTACCTGCCGTTCATTTTCTTCCGATGATTTCGGGACATAGGCCGGATGATATCTTCCCCTGACATATTTTGTATGCACTATCTCTCCGGAAATAGGGTACCAGTTAACATGGACATTCAGCGGGGACATAAAGACCGATACCTGGATCCTTTTGTCATTGAAATATTTGTCTTCCATGACTTCCTCAATTGCCACGACCCTTCCGTCGGCGGCGCTGAGAACGCTCTTTTCGTCAACCTCAACCGTCCTTTTCGGATGCCTGAAGAACAGGATTACGGCTATAAAAAAGGCAAAACCAAGTCCGTAAAGTGAATAGTGTACCCATGTCTGCGCAGGCCAGATAATATTTATCACCGCCAGTATGGCCAGTTCAAGGGCCAGTATGACCAAAATGGTTAATATTCCTTTATAGTGGATCCGCATTATGCTGTCAATATGATGTAGGCAGTTGCAACCGGCATGGCGAACAGGAAAGCATCAAACCTGTCGAGGAGCCCTCCGTGACCGGGAAGTAGTTTACCTGAGTCTTTTAACTGGTTATTCCGCTTTATCATCGATTCGAACAGGTCTCCAAATATACCTAAAACAGATATCATGAACGAAAGTATGGCCCAATCTGGGAGAGAAAAGCCCTTAAAAAGAAGTGAAACAGGATAGGAAGCGATAATGGTAAACACTATGCCCGTGATGGTTCCTTCCCAGGTTTTGTTGGGCGAAAGCTTTTCGTAAAGTTTATGCTTTCCCAACATCAGTCCACCCAGGTAGGCAAACACATCATTGACCCATATCAGGATGAAGATCCCCAGCAGTGTGCCCGGATTAAATGAATTTCCTTCAAAAGGCACCTTCACAACAAGGCTTGTAAGAGAAAAAGGGATGAAAATGTATATCACTCCCAGAAAGGTGAGGGCAACATTCAGAGAGGAATAGCCTTTCTTATTAAACAATTCGGCTACCATTACCAGGAAGAAGAGAGGGACAAGTAAAAAAAGGTACTCAGGGATTATCACTCCTGTTACTACCAGGAATACCGATACATACAGTATGATACCGGTAAACAGTCCCCCGGTCAGCCAGGGTTTGTGCCTGCTTTCCCCGAAAACATTCCCTAGCTCAACATAACAACCAATTGCGATTACGAGAAACAAAATGGCTGTCGAGTAAACATTCCATAGGGTGGCACCCACAAGTATTGCGACGAAAAAAATTCCGGTGATTGTCCTGGTGATTAGGTTCTTCACGAAGAGGTCATATTTGGTCCTCCACCAGGAATACGAAAAGATCTTTCGGGCCATGTGCCCCCATAACAAGGGTTTTCTCAATATCTGCCGTGCGGCTCGGACCGGTGATCAGTGTCATTATGGATGGAAGTTTTTTGTCATACTTCTTCTTCATCTTATCAAGGGCACTTTTGAGGTCATCCACAAGTTGTGAGGTGTAGCCCAGGACAATATGAGTATCGGGAAAAGCAAATGAACGTCGTCCCGACATCTGTGCCGAAGATACCAGCACACTTCCCAGCCTTGCCACCAGGAATTCACATCGGGTTAAACCAACGGATGTCTCTTTGAGTTTTTCGTGACCTGTTATAAAAGGTACTTCAGAATCTTTCAGTATCTCCACCAGTAAAGGATCAGAACAATGAACAGGTTCCCATTCCTCATCCCTGATAAGGTACTGAAGCTTCAGCAGGAATTCACTGTTATTCTCACAATAAATGAACTTTCCTCCTGCCGAGTTCAAAGCTGTAGCAAACTGAATCTCAACCGGATCGTCGGAACGATGGTATACTTCGGCATCAAAGTCGAGATTTGGGTAAGGTGTACCAGCAGTTGAGATAAGAGCATTCCTGATCTTCTTCAGGATCTTTTCCCGGGATGTGCTTTCTTCCATGATAAGTACAAATATAATACAGATCAGGATACATCCTTCGATTCGGTCTCAGGCACTTCCTCCTCTTTGTTATCTTGCTTTTTTTCAGAAGGCTTTTTACTGCTTCCGGGTTTTTTCTTATCTACTGCAGATGAGTCTTTTGCAGAGGGTTTTTTGGAACTTTTATCAACCGCTCCTTCTTTTTCTTTTTTTGGCCCCGACCTGGGAGCTGGTTTTTTCTTTTCTTTTATCTCTTCGGCAAGGCCTGAATGGAATTCCCGTTTGCCGAATATCTTCTCAAGGTCTTCACTGAAAATAACCTCTCTTTCGAGAAGGATAGTTGCAAGCTCATCAAGCTTCTTACGGTTCTTCTTCAGGATATCGACAGCTCTTTTATAGGCTTTTTCGACGAGGATTTTAACTTCCTTGTCGATGAGCTCTGCCGTCTTTTCACTATACGGTTTTTGGAAAGAATACTCTTGCTGGCCTGTTGAGTCGTAATAGCTTATGTTGCCTATTTCTTTGTTCAGCCCAAAATAGACGATCATATTGTAAGCTTGTTTGGTAACCTTTTCGAGGTCGTTCAGGGCCCCGGTCGATACTTTGCCGAAGACAACTTCTTCTGCGGCACGGCCCCCGAGTGCAGAAGTCATTTCATCATACATCTGCTCAAATGTGGTGATTTGCCTCTCTTCGGGAAGGTACCATGCGGCACCGAGTGCTTTGCCCCTGGGCACAATCGTCACCTTTACCAGCGGGTGGGCGTGCTCAAGCAGCCAGCTCACCGACGCGTGACCTGATTCATGGAAAGCGATAACCTTCTTTTCTTCCGGAGAGATGATCTTATTGCGTTTTTCCAGCCCACCAATGATCCTGTCGATGGCATCCATAAAGTCCTGCTTATCGATAAGGGTCTTATCCTTCCTGGCAGCTATCAGTGCGGCCTCATTGCAGGCATTTGCTATATCTGCCCCCGAAAAACCGGGAGTCTGCTTTGCCAGGAAGTCAGTATTGAGGCTTTTCTCATCAAGCCTGAGTTCTCTTGTATGGACCTTGAAGATGGCTTTTCTCTCCTCCAGGTCGGGAAGCTCCACATGGATTTGCCTGTCGAACCTTCCGGCCCTGAGCAAGGCCCTGTCGAGAACATCGGCACGGTTAGTGGCAGCCATTATTATAACGCCCGAGTTGGTAGAGAATCCATCCATTTCGGTCAGCAACTGGTTGAGGGTATTCTCTCTCTCGTCGTTGGCACCTGTTAACTGGTTTTTACCCCTGGCCCGACCGATGGCATCTATCTCATCTATGAAAATGATACAGGGTGCCTTTTCCTTTGCTTGCTTGAACAGGTCCCTGACCCGGGATGCACCAACACCCACAAACATTTCAACAAAATCGGAACCCGAAAGGGAAAAGAAAGGTACCTGTGCTTCGCCGGCAACGGCTTTGGCAAGAAGGGTCTTACCGGTTCCCGGGGGGCCGACTATTAAAACACCTTTGGGTATTTTTCCACCCAGTTGTGTGTATTTTGATGGATTCTTTAAGAAATCCACAACCTCTTTTACCTCCACTTTTGCCTCTTCAAGACCTGCAACATCATTGAAATTGATATTGACACTTGTGCTTTTATCGTATAACTGTGCTTTTGATTTTCCTATATTAAAGATTTGGCCTCCCGCGCCGCCTGCACCACGGCTCATCATTCTCATTATGAACAACCATATCACGACAAGAACGACGATGGGAATCACCCATCCAAGTATTTCACCGGACCAGTTACGGCGTATTTCATTGGTAATATATACCGGTTCGGCTATATTTTCCTGTGCCTCAGTTACCTTTTCTTCGAATGTATCGGGTGAGGAAGGAATATATTCATAGTGAGGGCCTCCGCTAAATCCCTGGTCCCTGACGTCTTCATACCTGCTGTCAGGAAGCCTCTCTTCCTTGATAGTGATCTCTGCTACTTCTTTATTGACAAGTGTAATTTTTTCAACATCACTGTTCTTAAGCATCTGTTCCAGTTCACCCCAGTTGATCTTTTCCGTAGAGCCTGAATTGTTGAGTAGGATAGTTCCAAACAAGACCAGTGCGATTACAGCATAGATCCAATAAAAGTTGAATTTGCCCTTAGGATTCTTTCCATTGGCTTTTTCGTTATTTTCCTGATTTTTATTTGAGGGTTCTGCCATTGTGTCTTTCCGGTTTTTTTCAATTAAGTTTTGTCAGTTTCCTGAGATCTCCCTGATATCAGCATCTGCCCAAAGTTTTTCCAGTTGATAGAAATTTCTTGTATCCTCCCTGAAAACATGAACAACTACATTTACATAATCCAACAAAATCCATTCCGCATTTTGTAATCCCTCCTTATGCCAGGGATTTTCACCTGCTTTTTTATCTGCTTCTTCAAGTACAGATTCTGCAATTGCTTGTACCTGAGGAGTGTTTGTACCGTGACAGATGATAAAATATTCAGCAACCGAGTTGGGAATATTTTTCAGCCCCATTAGGATTATGTCTTCTCCCTTTTTTTTCCTGATACCTTCTATAACAGCATTGGTAAGGACTTCTGTGGCGTTTCTCCGTTTCGTCATTCAATCAACTGTTTACCAGGCAAAAGTAATCATTTATTACCAAAGGATTTTAAGATCACTCTTGCTGCGAAATGAAGCATCCGGCTAAAAAGATATAACATAAATACCCTATTATTGTTTAGTTTAGCCGTGATTTTAGGCACCTTAAAATGATAATAGGAAGAAAGGTAATAGAGAAGGATATCACCGGTTCGACCAACGAGTTTGCCGAAAGATTGCTCGGGATGGACTATATTCCTGAAGGAACCGTTATTACAGCCTCTTACCAGTCAGCAGGAAAAGGATATGGCAGCAATGTGTGGTACAGTGAAAAAGGTAAGAACCTGCTGATGAGTGTGATACTTCGGCCTTTAAGTCTTGAAGCCGGTGAGCAGTTCCTTATTTCAATGTTTGTTTCCCTGGGTATACGTGACATGCTGATGGAAGCAACAGAAGGCATCGATTTTAAGGTCAAGTGGCCCAACGATATTCTTGCAGGAGAAAAAAAGATTGCAGGCATATTGATCCAGAATGCCGTATCGGGTCGCTACATTGCCCATTCCATTATCGGAATAGGCCTGAATGTAAACCAGGACAATTTCCCAAAAGAGGCCGGAGAGGCAGTTTCCCTTAAGATGCTAACTTCATGGGAACATGAGCTCCCTGCTTGCCGGCAACATCTTTTCAAAAAATTGGATGAGCGACTCGCAATGGTAACCGGTTCACCTGGCAGGCTCAAGGAGGATTATCTTGGTTCGCTTTATCGCTATCGTAAAATGGCCGATTACGTGATCAATGAAAAGAGAGTTGAGGCGATGATCACAGGCGTGGATGAATTCGGACGACTTTGCCTTGCCGGTAGAGGAGGGGAGGAATTTATCTGTGATATCAAAGAGATAAGATACCTCTGACCGGCCTGCCTGCAGCTATCAGGAACCGAACTGTTCACCAAGCTTTTCAGCCATAATATCAACAAGGTTCTGCAGAGGTCTGGATGCCATCATTTTAATCATCGGACTAAGTTCGGCCTCAAGTTCAATTTCAACCTGTGTTGTTTCCTTGCTTTCGAGAATATTGCATTTAAGTTCAAAGTCCACAGGGGTAATATCGCCCGAGGAGAGAATGACCTTGTCTTTGTTCCTCTCAACTATTTCCATTGTAAAGGTTGAAAGACCTGAGATAGTAAATTCACAGCGGTCGCGTTCAGCCGACCACTCTTCCACCTGGTCGGGCATCAGTGGTTCAAAATTGCGGAGATCCGAAATGAAGTTATATACTTCATCAGCGGCTGCCGGTACCAATTTCAGGGGGCTCTTGAAGCTTACTTTCCCCATTGCTTCGGTTTTTCGCGCCAGCTTAGCAGTGATTCAAGGTCGGATTCCTTGATATAATCGTTCTCCATGGCCTTTCTCACCAGGTAATGATAATCGGAAAGCGTGTAGAGAGTGCACTGGGATTTGTGAAAGTTTTCATTCGAAATGTCGAGATCGTAAGTGAATATCGCGACCATTCCCTTTACTACACAACCAGCCTCCCTTAGTGCTTCAACTGCCTTAAGGCTGCTTTTTCCCGTAGATATCAGGTCTTCTATAACAACCACAGACTGCCCTTTTTCAACCCTGCCTTCTACAAGGTTTTCCATCCCATGGCCCTTTTTTGAAGACCTCACATAGGCGAAGGGATATCCCAGGTCTTGTGCAACCAGGACACCCTGCGCAATGCCACCGGTTGCAACCCCGGCAATGAGGTTTACCTCACCAAATTCTTCATTGATGATCCGCACCATTTGCTGGCGTATGTAGGTCCTTATCGTAGGGAATGAAAGAGTAACCCTGTTATCACAGTAAATGGGTGAAATTATGCCTGAGGCCCAGGTGAAGGGTTCTGAGGGACTAAGCTTTACTGCCTTTACCTGCAACAGGAACTCGGCTGTTGTACCGGCTATTTCTTCATTAAAAATCATGATTACAAATATAGAGGATATTGGAATGATCCGTTTTAGAATTCTCTATTAGTTATTCAATTAATATTAATTTTGTAAAAACGGCCTATGAAAAGGATTGCAGTTTTTCCAGGTTCTTTTGATCCCATTACGAAGGGGCATGAGTCGATCGTAAGAAGGGCAGTGAGGGTTTTTGACGAAATATTTGTTGCAATAGGGGAAAATTCGGATAAGGTTACCTTCTTCAGTATTGAAAAGCGACTGGAATGGATCACAAAAGTATTCGAAGACGAGGAGAAGGTAAAAACCGTAAGATATAACGGCCTTACCATTGATTTTTGCAAAGAAGTAAAAGCTGAATTCATTTTACGCGGTTTGAGAACCTCGGCCGATTTTGAATTTGAGCGCAGTATCGGCCAGATAAACAAAAACCTGGACCCTGAAATAGAAACTGTTTTCCTGCTCACCAACCCTGAATTCACAGCCTTGAATTCATCCATTGTAAGGGATATACTGCGCCACGGGGGTAATCCCTCTAAATTTGTACCCGAGGCTATTGCCCCGGATATACTCAGGCAAAACAGGCCGGAATAAATTATCTGTCAATAAAATCCACAGTAGTCCGTTTATTTAGATAGAAATGACTTCTCCAAGGCTTCTGGCGATCATCCTGGTGTTACTGGCGGGAGTGAATTCCCTGACGGCTAAATCTACAGTTGTGCAGGGCCATGCAAACCGTGCGGAAGGCTATGTCATCAGGCTGATCAAGTATAAGGATCTTCTTACACGCCTTGATTCCGTGATGGCAACCGATACCGTTGATAAAAACGGGAATTTCAGGCTGGAATGCGAAAATGATGAAATAACCTATGCATTCATTGATGTAGAGTTCCAGCGTGCCGGGATCTACCTGGAACCCGGGAAGGAATTAATACTCGAAATCAATTTTGACCCTGAGCAAAGGCAAAGCCTTTATTTCGACAGGCAGCCGCTTGAATATGCTGTTAAAGATGCACCTTCCGGTGACTTAAATAACTCTTTAATGGAGATCAACAGGGTGTACAATGACTTCATACTTGAATATTTTAACGAGATCTACAGGTCGAGGAAGGAACATTTGATTGATACGCTCAGGCTGAAAATGAAAAACGCAGACGATTCTGGTACTGATTACGCAGCGAATTACATAAAGTATAAGCTGGCATCGCTCGAACAGGCAGCAAGGATTAAAAGCAGGGAAGCGCTTGCAAACGAATTCCTCGAAGATGAAGAACTGTTGTATGGTAATGTTGAATACATCTATTTTTTCGAGGAATTCTTTGATAAATACCTGCTTAACAGTACCGGAGAACTCAATCTCTCTGTCATTTTGACAATGTTCGCCGAAGATAAAAGTATCGATGAATTCATAAAAGTGGCCGGAAATGATACCTTTCTTTCAAGCCGGCGAATGACCGAATTTTTTCTGTTGAGTAACTTCAAGTCGCTGTACGGACATCCGGACATTCCGAGAATGCAGGTCATCGGTCTTATCAGGGAACTCGGCAGGGTTACCCAATACGCTATGCATACAAACATAACGAATAACCTGGTTGAAAAGCTTAACAGGTTGAACCCCGGGACCGAGGCACCACCTTTTACCTTACCTTCCTCTGGGGGCGGG
>CAZMOK010000057.1:13182-18137 GCA_964567785.1 uncultured Bacteroidales bacterium
CTGATTTCGCCCGAAGGGAAAATAGTAAGTTACCCTGCCCCAAGGCCTAGCGAAGATCTTGAGACATTTATCTTCAGGCAACTGAAATGATAGGTTTACATAAAATTGAATATTTGGAGTAACTTTGCTTTGGCAATAATGCTTCATCCGGGGGTATGATTGTTGTACAGATAAAGAAAAATGTAACTAAGAGATGAGTTTTCTTACAAAAATATTCGGTGATAAAGCCACTCGCGACCTGAAGGCTTTGTCGCCTTTTGTCCATAAGATCAAAGAAGCTTCAGAACATATTGAGAAGTTGAGTAATGATGACCTCAGGAATAAGACCACAGAATTTAAGGCGAGGATACAGGAGCATACGGCTGCTGAAACAAACAGGATAAGTGAGATCAAGAAGCAGATAGAGGCTGAGGAAGACATCGCGGCACGTGAGGGATTATGGGAAGAAGTTGACAAGATTGAGAAAGCCCGTTACGTTAAGGCTCAGGAAGTGTTGGACGAGATACTTCCTGAGGCCTTTGCAGTAATTAAAGAGACTGCAAGGCGGTTCAAGGACAATGAAGTGGTGGAAGTTACAGCTAATGAATGGGATAAGACACTTGCCGCTATGAGGGACAACATCGAGATCAAAGGCGATAAAGCCCGCTACAAGAATGAGTGGATGGCAGGGGGAAATCTCATTAAATGGGACATGGTGCATTACGATGTCCAGTTAATAGGAGGGGTTGTACTTCACCAGGGAAAGATTGCAGAGATGGCAACCGGTGAAGGAAAAACACTGGTCGCTACGCTCCCTGTTTACCTGAATGCCCTTTCGGGGCTTGGCGTTCACATAGTCACAGTTAACGATTACCTTGCAAAACGTGACTCTGAGTGGATGGGTGCACTTTATGAGTTCCATGGCCTGAAAGTTGATTGTATTGACAAGCACGAGCCCAATTCAGAGAAAAGAAGGCAGGCATATCTCGCTGACATCACTTTTGGCACAAACAACGAGTTCGGTTTTGACTACCTCCGTGACAATATGACAGGAAACCCGAAGGAGCTTGTTCAGCGCCCACATAATTATACGATAGTGGATGAGGTTGACTCGGTCCTTATCGATGATGCCAGGACACCCCTGATTATCTCAGGCCCCGCACCTAAGGGTGAAAACCAGGAATTCGACCATCTTAAACCTGTTGTTCAGAAACTCTATTCTGTACAGAAAAATTTGGTAACGAAGATGCTGGCCGAATCCAAATCGATACTCTCGAAAGAAAACCTTACTACAGAAGAGGAGAAAAAGGGAGGTGACCTGCTTTTTACCTGCTACAGGGGGTTGCCGAAGAACAACGCCCTGATAAAATTTCTCAGTGAGCCTGGAATGAGGGCGCTTGTGCAGAAAGTGGAGAATTTCTACCTGCAGGAGCAGGGCAAGAATATGCATCTTATCGACGATCAGCTCTACTTTGTTATCGACGAGAAGCACAATTCTATCGATATTATGGAGAAGGGGATCGACCTGATGACAGAAGGGTATGATGACCCCAATTTCTATATTTTGCCCGACATTGGCTCCGAATTGGCGGAGCTGGAAAAATCAAACCTTCCGGAGAATGAAGTCCTTGAAAAAAAGAATGAGCTGATGCAGGATTTCTCCCTTAAGTCTGACAGGGTACATACGGTCAACCAGTTGCTAAAGGCCTACGCACTTTTCGAAAAGGACGTTGAGTATGTGATCATGGATAACAAGATCAAGATCGTTGATGAGCAGACGGGCCGTATTATGGAGGGGAGAAGGTATTCCGACGGGCTGCACCAGGCTATCGAGGCAAAAGAGAATGTAAAAGTAGAAGCAGCCACGCAGACTTACGCCACCATCACGCTGCAGAACTATTTCAGGATGTACAATAAACTGGCCGGTATGACCGGTACCGCGGAGACTGAGGCCGGCGAGTTCTGGAATATTTATGAACTGGATGTGGTGGTAATTCCAACCAATAAGCCTATTGTCAGGGACGACAGGCAGGACCTGGTTTATAAGACCAAGCGGGAAAAATTCAATGCAGTGATCGATGAGATCAAAGATCTTGTATCACAGGGCAGACCGATACTGGTAGGTACTACTTCTGTGGAAACTTCAGAGCTGTTGAGCAGGATGCTTACACGTGGGAAGATACCCCACAATGTACTGAACGCAAAATTACACCAGAAAGAGGCACAGATAGTAGCTGAAGCCGGGCAACCGGGAATGGTTACCATTGCCACGAACATGGCAGGACGAGGAACAGACATCAAGCTGGGAAAAGGTGTAAGGGAAGCAGGCGGTCTTGCCATTATTGGGACTGAAAGACACGAATCAAGGCGTGTCGACAGGCAGCTCAGAGGGCGGGCCGGCCGACAGGGTGACCCGGGCAGTTCGCAATTTTTTGTTTCCCTTGAGGACGACCTGATGAGGATGTTCGGTTCGGAAAGGATTGCCAAAGTAATGGACAGAATGGGCATCAAAGAAGGTGAGGTCATCCAGCACAACATGATCACCAAGTCTATTGAAAGGGCCCAGAAAAAGGTCGAGGAAAATAACTTCGGGATCAGGAAAAGACTTCTTGAGTATGATGATGTGATGAACTCACAGCGGGAGGTGATCTACAAGAAAAGAAAACACGCCCTTTTCGGTGAACGGCTTGCTGTTGACATTTCTAACATGATGTACGAGGTTTCGGAGCAGATCGTGACCGAATACCAGGAAATGAAGGACTTCGAAGGCTTCAAAATGGAATTGCTTCGAACACTTTCTGTGGAGTCTCCCTACGACGACAAAGAATTTTTCTCCCTGCCTCCTGGTAAGATGGCCGAGGAGATTTTTGAACAGGTTTATAAAAATTACAGGGAAAAATCCAAAGTGATCGCTGAACAGGTCCTGCCTGTAGTAACGGATGTATATGAGAACCAGCCTCAGTACGAAAACATTGCCATACCCATAACCGATGGCAAGAAGACTATGCAGGTGGTTGCCAACCTAAAGAGAGCTGTTGAAGACGGAGGAATGGAAGTCATCCTTTCTATCGAAAAAGGCATTTCCCTTGCCATGATCGATGAGGCCTGGAAAGAACATCTCAGGGAACTCGACGATCTTAAGCAATCAGTGCAGAATGTAACCTATGAACAGAAAGATCCTCTCGTGATATACAAGCTTGAGTCGTTCGAACTTTTCCACAATATGCTGAACAGGGTGAACAGGGATATATCATCCTTCCTCATCAAAGGAAAACTGCCTATCCAGGATGCTTCTGCCGTTAAGGAGGCAAAGATCACCAGAGGACTCGACAGGTCGAAAATGAAAGAGGAGAGAAACGACCTTCTGGCGCAGTCGCACAGCGATACCCAGGGTCCGAGAAAAGCCCAGCCGGTTAAGAGGGAAAAGAAGAAGATAGGACGAAACGACAAGGTGAAGGTGCAGTATAGCGACGGCCGTATAATGACGGCAAAATTTAAGAAGGTGGAAGTGGATCTTGAGAGGGGCAACTGCCAGATCGTAAATTGATCACCAGAACAGGTGATTTTAGAGCTGAATTAATCAATAAAAAGATATATGGAATTCAATCGGGTTTTGCTCAAGCTGAGCGGAGAATCACTGGTAGGGAATCAAGGCTATGGTATTGACCAGGACAGGCTGGCTTATTTTGTAGGTGAGTTGAAACTTGCTGCCGAAACCGGTGTCCAGATAGCAATCGTTGTGGGTGGTGGTAACATTTTCAGGGGGCTTTCAGGTACCCTTGAAGGTTTCGACCGTCAGGCCGGGGATTACATGGGCATGCTTGCCACAACCATCAACAGCCTTGCCCTTCAGTCAGAGCTTGAGAGAGAAGGGTTGCGGTGCAGCCTTTATTCAGGTTTCAGTATCGAATCGGTAACGAGGAAAATGTACGGGCCCGAGGCCATCAGGGACCTGGAAGACGGAAAGATCGTCATCATCAGCGGTGGCACGGGCAATCCTTATTTTACAACCGATACGGCTTCGGCATTGCGTGCCCTTGAAGTGAAGGCGGATGCTTTCCTGAAAGGCACCCGTGTGGACGGTGTTTACAGTGACGATCCGGAAAAGAACCCCCAGGCTACGAGATATTTCGACCTCACTTTTGATGAAGCATATGATAAAGGATTGAAGATCATGGATCTTACAGCTTTCACTCTCTGCAGGGAAAACAAAATGCCGGTGGTAGTATTCAATATGAACAAACCGGGAAACCTCTTGAAGATACTAAAAGGGGAGAAATCGGGAACCATCATTTCCTAGAACAGCCCAGCAGCCCGGGTACCTCCTTCCAGGAGCTGACTTCATAATTTGCAGCATCATCAGAACCATTGGATGAACCGGGATTGAAGAACATCTGGTCCATACCGATGTTGCGTGCCCCATCAATATCAACCCTGATATCATCACCTATCATCAGGCTTTCTTTCAAATGGGCCCTGGCAAGTTCAAGGGCATATTTGAAAATACCCGGTTCAGGCTTTTTAACACCGGCAGCTTCCGATGTTGTAATGGTGGTAAAGTACTTCCTGAGGTCACAGTTATCAAGCTTCTTCTGCTGTACTTCTTCAAATCCATTGGTAATAATGTGAAGGGAGTAGCAGTTTTTCAGGATTCCGAGTGATCTGTGTACCTCCGGAAAAAGAAAGGTTTTTTGCGGGCTTATGGTAATGTAATCTTCTGCTATATGAGTTGCCAGGATAAGGTCATCGATCCCGAATTCATTCAGGGTCATCTCAAATCTTTTGATATTCAGGACTTCCTTCTTTATCTGGTTTTCCCTGTAGAGTCCCCAGAGCATGTCGTTGATCTTCGTGTACTTCGATAAAAAAATTTCGAGGTCTTTAATGCCTTTTTTTTTCAGGCCGAATTTTTCGAAAATGTCTTTAAAAGCCGCCAGCGCATTGGCTTCGAAATCCCACAATGTTTTATCGAGATC
>CAZMOK010000058.1:0-2160 GCA_964567785.1 uncultured Bacteroidales bacterium
GTATTCTGCTGCATGGTTTCTGGTTTGCCTTTTATGTGCATGATAATATAAGGGAGACCGGAGGACGCCACAGTTTGAGTCATCATAGGGTCGAAGGTCCCGCCTGAGATATCATTGATGATATCGGCACCCTCTTCAATGGCGATTCGGGCAACCTCCGAATGATAGGTATCTGCCGAAATGATCAGGGCCGGGAATTTTTCCCTGGCAACCTTCAAAACAGGCAGGATCCTTTCAGTTTCTTCTTTGAGTGAAATCTCTGTGGCCCCCGGCCTGGTGGAAGCGCCACCTATATCCACTATATCGGCGCCTTCATTCACCATTTTCTCGCACTGCCTCAAGGCATTGTCTGTGGCAGCAAATTTCCCTCCATCGTAGAAAGAATCAGGGGTGACGTTCAGAACTCCCATGATACGGGGTATATCGAACGACAATATTTTACCGTTACAATTAATGGGCTGTTTTTCGTGAAAAGATGTACTTTTATCGTTCATTTCAAAAAGTGGTTGCACCGGCTAATATAGTGTAAAAGATGCAAAAAACTCTGCAGCAATTTGAAGATGTGATAAATATGTGCCGTGGTGTCTTCGTTGAAAAAATGAAAGATTACGGCAGCTCATGGCGCATATTGCGGACCCCTTCATTGACCGACCAGATCTATATTAAGGCGAACAGGGTAAGGAACATCCAGGAGAAGGGAACAAGCAAGGTCAATGAAGGTATTAAGTCAGAATTCATTGGAATTGTGAACTATTCGACGATGGCTCTTGTTCAGCTTGAGCTTGGTACAGCAGCGAAGGATAAAATGAACGATGAGGAAGCCCTTGGTTACTATGATGAATTTATCGGGAAAGCGCTCGATCTCATGGTGAGGAAAAACCACGATTATGACGAGGCATGGCGGAACATGCGGATCAGTTCCCTCACTGATATTATCCTGATGAAACTGATGCGGATCAAGCAGATCGAAGACAATGAAGGCAGCACATCCGTATCGGAGGGTATAGATGCTAATTATTACGACATAATTAACTACGCTGTATTTGCGTTGATCAAGATTGAAGAAGGAGAGACTAATTGACTATGAGTTTTTTAAGGACTTTCAGCCGCCTGTTTGTAGGTATTGTATTTGTGTTTTCGGGGTTTGTTAAAGGTGTTGACCCTCTCGGTACTGCATACCGGATCGAAGATTATTTTATTGCCTACGGATGGGAATGGGCACTGCCGTTTGCGCTTTTCCTTTCAGTGGGTTTGTGCGCCCTGGAGTTTGTGCTGGGTGTTGCCTTACTGTTCAACCTCAGGATAAAGCCTCTTAGCTGGATACTGTTCCCCCTGATGATCTATTTTACCGGCCTCACTCTTTACGATGCCGTATATGAGCCGGTCCCTGATTGCGGATGCTTCGGTGATGCCGTGATCCTTACCAACTGGCAGACCTTCTATAAAAACCTTGTATTGATCGTATTCGTCTTTATCATATTTATTTCTGCCAGGCGATTTCATAATCCCATGGCCAAATGGTTTCAGAATGCAATACTTATCCTGATTTTTGGTGGTTTTATCGGTTTTTCAGTTTATCAGTACCATCACCTGCCATGGCTTGATTTCAGAGGATACAGCGTAGGCACCAACCTGGATCCCGAGAATACGGGCGAAACAAAGGTCTACCTCACTTACCGGAACAAGGAAACAGGTGAGCTAAAAGAATATCTATCACCTGATTATCCATGGGATGATTCCGTATGGATGTCGAAATGGGAATTCGTCGACCAGCGCATCGACGACAGTGAAGTGGTAAAAGGACACAACCTGGCTATTTATGATGCCGAAGGGAACGAAGTCACAGATTTCTACATAACCTATCCGGGATTCCAGTTTCTGCTCATAGCACACAACCTCGCCGAAGCCGACCAGGAGGGCATGGCCATGGCAAACGATTTATACAAAAAGCTCGACCATGCCGGGTATTCAATGATCGTGATCACCGGGAGCCTCAGGGAAGAAATAAGCCGCGTAAAACAGTATATGCATCCCGACCTTGAATTTTACAACGCCGACGACATAGAACTCAAAACTATTATCAGGGCCAACCCCGGCCTGGTACTCCTCAAAGACGGAGTGGTAATCGATAAATGGCACTACAATGATTTTCCGGATTTT
>CAZMOK010000058.1:2260-18007 GCA_964567785.1 uncultured Bacteroidales bacterium
ACTCAACACTAATATCGGTATCTTTGCATCATGCTGGCTTATATCCTGAAACGCTTGTTCTACGGTATCCTGGTATTGTTCGGTGTGGTAACGGTAGTCTTCATCCTGTTCAACATATTGCCTGGCGATCCTGCCCGTATGCTCATGGGACAGCGCACGGATATAAGGTCGGTGGAGAATATCCGGAAAGAACTTGGGCTGGACCGGCCAAAGATCACACAGTATGCCGGTTTTCTAAATGACATTTCACCCCTTTCAATTCATAATACGTCAGATACCGAAAGCTACTGGTACCTTGATGCTGATGCCTACGCCCCATATATTAAACTTTTAAGCCTTCCGGGGAGTAACGCTTTAATACTTAAGTATCCCTACCTCAGAAAGTCATACCAGAGCGGCAGGGAAGTCAGTGTCATAATAGCCGAAGCTTTTCCAAAGACTTTGCTGCTGGCTCTCACTGCCATTACTTTTGCTTTCCTTGTGGGGTTCACAGTTGGTTTACTGTGCGCCCTGTTCAAGGATACGATGTTTGACAAGATCGCCCTCTTCGTATCAGTGTTTGGTATGTCGCTGCCTTCTTTTTTTGCCGCCATCCTCATGGCCTGGGTCTTTGCTTTTTTGTTGTCCGATCTCACAGGTCTCAACATGACCGGTAGCCTTTTCTCGATCGATGATTATGGGAGGGGTGAGTACCTCGACCTGAAGAACCTGATACTCCCGGCCATAACACTGGGCATCAGGCCACTGGCGATCATCATTGAGCTTACCCGGGGGGCAGCCCTTGACGTTTTGAACCAGGATTACATCCGTACCGCCAGGGCCAAGGGCCTGGGAACTTTTGGAGTGGTGAAGGGACATCTTGTCAAGAACTCCCTCAATCCGGTAGTGACAGCCGTTACAGGTTGGTTTGCCTCCCTTATGGCCGGGGCAGTGTTTGTGGAATATGTGTTCGACTGGAAAGGGATCGGCGTACTGATCGTAAAGTCACTTGAAAATTATGATTTCCCCGTACTGATGGGTTCAGTTTTATTCATTTCCGCAATCTTGGTTTTAATTAATATTTTTGTAGACATTCTTTACGGTTATCTTGATCCGCGAGTCAAGATTGCCTGAACTGATAAATAAATTGAATATTTTTAGATATGAGAAGAAAGATCGTAGCAGGAAACTGGAAAATGAACAACACATTTTCCGAAGCACAGGAGCTTATTGAGAAGATCATCGAAAACCTGAAATCCGGGGGAAAACCCGATGATGTGGATGTAATAGTCTGTCCGCCGGCCGTATACCTTGAACTGTCGACCGACCTGGTGAATGAATTCCCGGTGATGGTGGGGGCACAGAACCTCAGTGATCATGAAAAAGGGGCCTATACGGGAGAAATATCAGCAGGAATGCTGAATTCGATGAATGTATCCTTTTCCATCATCGGCCACTCTGAAAGAAGAAAATACTTCGGGGAAACCGATGAGATCCTTGCCTCTAAAGTTAACCTTGCCCTTGATAACAGTGTGAGCCCTATCTTTTGCTGTGGCGAACAGCTTGAAGAAAGAGAAAAGGGTAATTATTTTGATGTTGTAAAACAGCAACTGGAAAAAGGGCTTTTCCACCTCAGTGACGAACAATTCAAGAGGATTGTACTGGCCTATGAGCCTGTATGGGCAATAGGGACGGGCAAAACCGCCAAACCGGAACAGGCACAGGAGATGCATGCCTATATAAGAAATCTGCTTAAGGAGAAATATTCTGAAAATATTGCCGGATCGACGATCATCCTTTATGGAGGCAGTTGCAATGCAGGGAATGCCAGAGAGCTGTTCGCGAATGAGGACGTAGACGGAGGGCTGATTGGTGGCGCTTCCCTGAAGGCCGACGAGTTCTGCAAGATCATCCGCTCTTTTTAAACACCCCTCACTGAAAATGGATTACATAGAATTAACGGTTACCAGCCCCGATCAGGAAACACAGGACCTGCTTACGGCTCTGTTATCGGATGCCGGGTTTGAAAGCTTTGTTGAAACAGGTGGGGATTTACTGGCATACATACCCGGTGAAAATTTCAGGAAAGAAGAAATAACAAGACTTTTAGAGGGGATACTCGGAGACAGTCCTGCTAACTTCAGTTTTAACAATATCCGTGAAAGGAATTGGAATTTGAAGTGGGAAAAGGATTATACGCCGGTAAAAATTGGTAAGCAACTGCAGGTGAGGGCACCTTTCCATAAGCAGGATGAACAGTTTCGTCATGAAATCATTATTGAACCCCAGATGTCGTTCGGTACGGCACATCACGAAACAACCCGTCTCATGCTTGAAATGATGGGAGATATGGACTTCAGTGATAAGCATGTACTCGACATGGGCTGCGGCACAGGTATCCTTGCCATTTATTCAAATAAACTGGGTGCATCAAACGTTATAGCTATCGATAATGATGAATGGGCTTACAATAATACGCTCCACAATATTGAGCTGAATGATCTCAGACACATCTTTGTAATCATGGGAGATTCTACTTCACTTATTGATGAAAGTTTTGATGTGGTCCTGGCCAATATCAACAGGAATATTCTCCTGGATGATATATCTGCATACGATAAACACCTGAATGCAGGGGGGGAGGCCCTGCTGAGCGGTTTCTATGAAGAAGACCTTGAAAGTATCCGCCAGGCTGCCGGTAAGGCCGGATGGGATCTCTCAGAAAAGAAAACAATGAACAACTGGGTTGCAGCCCGGTTTACCAAGGAATAGGATTTGTCCTGGATGAAAAAAAGGTATCTTCTTATACTCACAATATTCCTGTCTCTTTCTGCCGGTTCTCAAGCGCTGAAGGAATTTCCTGACGACCCGGGTGAATTCATCCGCGACCTTCCGCTTCTTTATGATAATATTAAGAATGAAGATCTCCTTTTTGACATTTTCTTCGTTATTGACAGCCTCACAGCGGAGTGGCAAAGAGGCAGCTTCTCACAGGAGGAAAAATTCTACATCATAAAAGCCTCAAAAACTCTCAAAGACCGGAGGGTAAAACCATTCCCGGGTTTTTACAATTTCTTTTCAAATATACTCTATATCCACCGGGGTGAGGGGCAGGTTGAAGACTGGATACAAAATCTGCTCGGTTTTGAGAAAGAGGCCCGATTCAGCCAGATAAACAATTTTCTTGAACAGTACCAGAGGTTTTTCGAACTGCAGATACTGAATAATTCCGGATCGTTCGACTGGGCGGTTACCGATACAAGTATCGTTTTTGAATACGACAGTGTTCCCCGCTTTCTATTCAAGGAAACAGACCTCTATTGTGCTTCCAGGTACGACACCTCTTATATCAATGGTACATCCGGGGTATACTACCCGGAGAAAGGGGTATGGAAAGGGTTTGGAGGTAAAATAACCTGGAGAAGGTTCGGCATTTCAGCGGATACGATCTATGTCAACCTGCAGGAATATGAAATAGACCTGGAACATTCAAACTACGATATCGACAGTGTGGCCTTTTTCGACAAAAGGTTTTTCGACATGCCGATGCTGGGAAGTTTCAGCGAAAAGGTGTTTTCATCACGCCCAAACAAGAATACTGCTTACCCCGAATTCAATTCATTTTTGAACAATTATACAATAAAGGAGCTGTTCGAGGGGATCAATTACGAAGGAGGGGTAAACCTCAAGGGAATTCGGTTCATTGGTTCAGGCGACAGGGAAAATAATGCCCTGGTCAGCATAAGGATAGAGGATAATAAAAACATGTTCCTTCGTTCGAAGGCTTTTCTGATAAGCGATGACGAAATCAGGGCCAATCCGGCTTCGGTAGTGATCTCTTTCGGGGAGGATTCACTTTATCACCCGGGACTAAAGATGAAGTATGAGGATGGATCAAGGCTGCTCAATCTTTTCAGGGGTGATCGCGGACTTTCCCGGTCACCTTTTTTTAACAGTTACCACAAAGTGGATATGTTCGTTGAAGCCCTGCTGTGGAACCTGGCAGAAAAAGAGATAAATTTTCAGTCAATGTTCGGCATTACCCGTGAAAGCGTGGCTGATTTTGTATCGAATAATTTTTATTCGGCCTATGCCTTCGACCGATTAAGGGGAATTGATGATCAGAACCCCCTTTATGTTATCAGGAATTTCAGCAACAAATACGGTACAAGGGAGATCAGTCCTGAAATTCTTGCTTCCTACATGAGGAAGCCGCCCGAGCAGATAAGGGCTATGCTGATCAGGCTGAGCAACCTGGGCTTCCTCTATTTTGATGTTGAGAACGACAGGGCAGTGGTGGAGGACAGGCTTTTCTCCTACATCGACGCAAACCTTGGCCGCACTGATTATGATGTTATCAGGATCCATTCCAAAACCTTCAGCGAAAGCAATGCTGTACTTAACCTCGATAACCTGGATATGCTTGTAAGGGGTGTTCAGGAGGTCTTCCTCAGCGATTCGCAGAATGTTTACATTTATCCCGAAAACAGGGAAATAATCCTCAAGAAGAACAGGGATTTTGTCTTCTCCGGAAGGGTACGGGCTGGTCTTTTCGAGTTCTTTGCGAGCGATTGCTCGTTCGAATATGATTCATTCAGGCTGAACCTGCCCACAGTGGATTCACTCATGTTTAAAGTAAAATCTTTTGAGAAGAACAAAGAGGGTGCTTTCCCGCTTGTCAATATCGATAATGTTATTGAAGACCTCAGCGGGACTATATATATCGATGAGCCCAACAACAAGTCCGGACTGGTGTCACACCCTAGATATCCTCTTTTCGAGAGCGAGGAAGAGTCTTTTGTCTATTACGACAGAAACGACACCATCTATCACAGGGACAATTTTAAGTATCATATTGCACCTTTCAGGCTCGAAAGCCTCGATAAGTTCTCAACCGAAGGACTGGAGTTCTCGGGATTCCTGGCATCAGACGGGATCTTTCCTGAAATTGAACAACCGTTAAAAGTACAGCAGGATTATTCATTGGGTTTCATAAAGGAGGCGCCCGAGGAGGGTTTTCCTGTTTACGGGGGAAAAGGAAGGTTTTTCTCTACAGTCGACCTCAGTAACCTTGGTCTCCGGGCCCGGGGAACATTGCGTTATCTTACCTCAGTAACCGAATCTGATGATTTTATTTTTTATCCCGATTCACTTGTGGCTTCCAATATGGAAAGCTTCGTAATAGAGGAGAGGGCAGGGCAGGTGGAGTACCCCGATGTTGTTTCCGATTCAGCATACCTCCAGTGGTATCCTTATTCCGACAGTATGTTTGTGACAATGCAGGAAAAGCCCTTTGCTATGTACGACAATGAGGCAAGTTTGTTTGGAAGGCTTCTGTACACCGACAGGGACCTTACGGGAAAAGGAGTTGTGGAATACGGTAAGGCCGAAATGTTCTCCGAGGATTTTGATTTTGGGAATACCGTGGTCGAAGCTGATACACTCGACCTGAGACTCTATGATGAAATTACTGACAGCCTGCTGCTCGCTTCAAACAATTATTATACACGCCTCGACTTCGAGGAAAGAGAGATCCTCTTCAGGTCGAACAAGGAAAATTCAGTTATTTCATTTCCGTATAACAGCTATAACTGCACCATGGCCACCATCGACTGGGACATGGATGAGAACGAGCTTGTGCTGAGGAATGAAGTGATGAACAACCGGGAAGGTACCGAGGTAAGCTACCGCGAAATGCTTAAAGATCCTCAAACATCAACTTTTTTTTCAAGCAATCCTGAAATGCAGGGGCTCGATTTCTTTGCAGGATATGCATTGTACGACCTCAACGACTATATAATTTCAGCAGAAAAAGTACCCTTCATCAAAGTGGCAGATGCAGCCGTATTCCCTTACCGCGGACTAGTGGAGATTACCAAGGGGGGTAAGGTTACGCCCTTGCAGAATGCCGTATTGCTTGCTGATACAATGAATACGGCCCACCTGGTCAGGCAGGCCACTGTTGAAATATTTTCTGCTGCCCACTATGAAGCATCAGGACTGTACCTCTATACCGATGCCGCAGGCCTCGACCAGGAGGTTGTGATGAACGAAATCAGGGTCGATTCCCTCGGAACCACCATTGGAATAGGATATGTGGGCACTGATGAATATTTCCTGCTGAACGAAAACTTTTCATTTGCAGGCAATATAGAAATGAAGGCTGACGAAGAATTACTGGACTTCGAAGGTGGCTATCGCCTTGAAGAGGGATGCCTGGCCGAAAATGATGATACCTGGGTGTATTTCAGGGAGAAACTGGACCCCGGAACAATAGTGCTTCCCGTTCCTGACTCTCTGCGCGACATTAACGGAAAAGAGATCGAATCGGGTATATTCCATTCTTCGGTATTTGGCGATGTGTATCCGGCTTTGCTAAGCAGGCGGAAGGTGCTCAGTGATACCGCTCTTTTTGAAGCTTCCGGGAACATTTATTTCGATACAGCCTCTTCAAGCTATATCATTACTGATCTATCGGCAAATGCCGATAAAGCTGATGAATTGCGTTTCAACACACGCAGATGTATCATTGAAGGTTCGGGGAACCTGAACATGGGTCTCGATTTCGGAAGCTATGTCAAAGACCAGGCCATTGGTAAAATAGAATACCAGGTCATTCCCGACTCGGTATTGTTGAATGTATCTCTGCTTTTCGATTTTTATTTCCTCGATGCCGCCCTGAAAATGATGTCTGACAGCATCAGGTCGTCACCCGCCCGGGGGCTTGACCTTTCAAACGATAGCTATGCCCGTGCGATAGATTACCTGCTGAAGGAAGATGAGACTTTCGAGGTAGACAAGGATTTCGGTTTTTTCACATCAGGGAAAAAATTGCCCGAGAGCCTTGAACGCACCTTGTTCCTTACCGATGTGAATATGCACTGGAATGAGGAAACAAGGTCATTTATCTCTAAAGGCAGGTATGGAATAAGCACAATAGGACAGGACCAGGTAAACCGATATGTGAACGGATTTGTTGAATTGGTCAAGAAGCGCTCAGGCGACGAATTGAATATCTACATAGAGACTTCGCCCAGGGGATGGTACTTCCTCAATTATGCCAATAATTTCCTGCAGGTTGTATCTTCCGATATGGAATTCAATGCAAGGATAGCCGAGGTGAAGACCGAAAAAAGGGTCATTAAAAATGACGATGAAGAGGAACAATACGAATATGTAGTGGCCAGCAGAAGGAAAAGGATCGATTTTCTGAGGAAAATGGACCAGTATAATCCCTGATAATCAGTCTGCTTATGCAGTAATTCAATACAGCAGCGGATGTGGAAAAAATTGTTAAGAAACAGCAAGTGGCTTGCCCTGAAAAAAGTGTTTTTTACTTAACTTTACCTTTTTCAGGCAAAACTTTATAAGTAGCAGGAGTATGAAATTTATCGTATCGAGTTCATTATTGCTGAAAAATCTTTCAGCACTCAGCGGGGTTCTGAGTTCAAATGCCACCCTGCCAATCCTTGACGAGTTCTTGTTTGAGCTGAAAGAGGGTAAACTTTATGTAACGGCCTCTGACCTTGAAACAACAATGACTGTTTCTGTAGAGCCGGGCAAAGCCGAAGAGGAAGGCTCGGTCACCATTCCGGCCAAGATACTTCTCGACACAATGAAGACATTCAGCGATATACCCGTATCGTTCAACATCAACCTGGAAACTCTTATCGTCGAGATCTCGGCAGGGGAGGGTAAATACAAGCTCAGCGGCCACAAAAGCGAGGAATTCCCGCAAAGGCCAGTACTCGAAAACCCTACCACTTTGAACATAAAGTCGGAGCTTTTACAGGAAGCTATCGGAATGACACTCTTCGCCACGGGCAATGATGAGCTCAGGCCGGTCATGTCAGGTGTTTTTGTTGAACTGTCGGAAGAGGATCTCACATTTGTAGCAACCGATGCCCATAAGCTTGTCAGGTACCGCAGGAAGGACGCGAAAGCTGAAAGCACAGCCAGTTTCATTCTTCCCAAAAAGCCCCTGAACCAGCTCAGGCACGTTCTCACCGATGACGAAGATGCAGAGGTTTCCATTGAATACACAGCCACTAATGCCATGTTCAGGTTCGAGAATGTCACCATGATATGCCGCCTGATAGATGGCAAGTATCCGAATTATGAGGCAGTTATCCCCGCCGATAACCCGAATGTGCTCACTGTTGACAGGCAGTTGCTGCTCAATGCAATCCGAAGGGTTTCGATCTTTGCCAACCAGTCGACGCACCAGGTAAGGTTCAAGATATCGGGTAAAGAACTTACACTGTCGGCCGAGGACATTGACTTTTCGAATGAAGCAAGGGAGAGGCTCACCTGCAGTTACGAAGGGGATGACATGGAAATAGGCTTCAACTCAAGATTCCTTGTCGAAATGACCGGTAACCTTACCACCGATCAGATCAAGATCGAGATGTCGGCACCCAACAGGGCAGGAATCCTTCTACCGGTCGATAGTGATAATAAGGACGAAGAGATCCTCATGCTTGTCATGCCGGTCATGCTGAATTCTTAAACCCTGATAAAATATAGGATACGGGGGTGTGGCAATCTGTTGCTTCATCCCTTTTTTTATTTCCCGGTCTAAAAAATATCTACGTCAGGTTTTTTCTTGGGAAGGATTGAAAGGATCTCTGCGGAGATCTCCTCGATTGCCTTACTGGTCACGTTTATCTTTTGCCAATTGGGCTTTCCTTCAAAGATCCGGTTTGCATAAGCTATTTCCTTCTTAACATGTTCGGGATGGGCGTAGGAACCTGTATGGCCCCCCAGCCGTTCCTGCCTTGCCCTCCTTAAAATAGCCAGCCTGTTTGGGTAGGTTGTGAGGCAATAGACCCTATCAGGGGGCACCTGGAAAAGCTCTTCGGGGGGTGATACATCCAGTACTATGGGCACATTGGCCACAAACCAGCCTTTGAAGGCAAGAAAAATGCTCAGGGGGGTCTTGAAAGTACGTGAAACCCCTACCAGGACGATCTCGGCCAGCTTCAGGTCCTCAATCCTTTTGCCGTCGTCGTGCTTGAAGGCAAACTGCATTGCTTCGATCTTCCGGAAATAGGAATCATTGAGCACATTGAAAAGCCCGGGCTGCTCCGAAGGATCGGCCGAAAGCTGATCGGAAAGCCTTTGGAGCAACGGACCCATCAGGTCGATATTGTCCACATCTTCGTGCCTGGCTGCACGGAAGAGCGCTTCCCGCAGTTTATCGGTCACCAGGGTGTGGATAATGAAGGCGCCGGTTTCTTTTGCAAGTTTCACAACGGCTTCCAGTTGCTCTTCGGTCCTGACCGAGCCAAAACGTGTTATCTGCACATTTTCCCTGTCGAACTGGGTAAGGGCGGCCTCAAGGGCTTGCTGGGCAGTCCTTCCCGTACCGTCGGATATTACGAAGATATTTGGCATGAAAGCGTACTTTCACAGCTAAGTTAATAAATCCGGAGCGCTTCCCACCGTGATCTTATTTTTCCGGGAGGGAAAACAGCGCATATACGGCAAAACTAGCCAGCCAGTGTTCACCGGCATAGTCGCCACTGGCAATGTTCGGGAGTGTGACTTCGAGGTGTTTTACGGCAGCTTCTTCGAGTTCTCCCCCTTGATCCGGATAATTCATGGCGATCCGGCTGAAACACCATGAACGGCTCAGGTTCAGGCCGTCGAGGTGGACCAGCTTGCCGTCCGACCTGTCAGTGACCGTTGCCGGCTCAAAAAGTATGGCTGGTTTTCCTTCCCTGAGTCCTGGCAAAAAACCTTTCATCCACTTAGTGAATTCATCTTTGTCCAGTATCCTGGCCATAAGATCGGCTTCCTGCAGGCACGGGGAAAGAAAATCAAAGCCTCCCGGCTCATAATCAGCAGGGCATGACCGGTCATCCCCATAATAATCCATAGCCCGCGACCTGATGAGTTTGAGCGAGGAGGTGTCATCTGTAATTAAGGCATAATCCCAGGCAAAGCTCAGCCCGAAGGCCGTATTGGGGTGCTCGCCGGTACGGTTGGGATAAGTCAGTTTGGGCAGGAAAACTTTGTATTTGTTGACGATGTGGTGGGTTAGAGGTTTCAGGTTTGAATACCATTGCTTCCCCTGCGGATCGTCCCAGGTATAAAGCTCGGCGGCCAGCTTCAATAGCCATGCCCAGCCGTAGGTCCTTTCAAACGACTTGTTCGATTCTTCCGAAAAATACATTACTTCCCGGTTTATGTTGCCCGCGGCAATGTTATCACCTATCTTTTCCCTTATCTCTCCGGCTTCGGGCAGGTCAGGGAATTCTTTCAGAAGCTTTACCAGCATCCAGTGCCCGTGCACGGCTGAGTGCCAGTCGAAACAACCGTAAAAGGCAGGATGCAGCGCCTGTGGGGGCAATACATCTTCTGCATCGTCCATCACATGACCGGGCTTGTTGGGGAACTCCTGGTGGATGCATTTCAGGGCCAGCTTTGCGAAGTGCGAAGCATCCCCGGTGCTGAGCTTCGGGACTTGTGAAAAGGATTGGATCGTGACCAGTAACAGGAAGACTATAAAATACTCCTTCATTTATTCAGAATTTAATATGCATAGTAAAAGTATAAAATATGGCAACTTTAAAGGCCTGTTGCGAAAAGGTACTAAATATAGCAAAGCGATAAGCGAACAGCAGAATATTTTCTGGAGATCTTTTCCTGAACAAGCGGCAGATCCCGCACTACGCCTTCGCTGCATCCTGTCTGGGTTAGAAGTATCAGTATAGGAGCTCAGGCTATGCGGGATGACAATTAGCTCATTGAAATAAAAAGCGGCGCGGCACACCTTGTTTGATTCTTTAAGATGTGCCGCGCCGCTTTTTCTATATAATTAACAACCACTGTCATCCCTGCGAAGCTTTGTGAAGCTTATATAACACCTGATCTTACACAGGTTAGTGTCTGCGAAACAAAGCTAAGGCAGGGATCCCTCAGTAATAAACGGAAATTGAATTTTTGCGAGATAGCAGCTAAAAGAATGGTAAGTCGAAAATTACTTCAACTTTCAGCTTTCAACATTCAACCTTCATCCGCCTGCTTTAATCAACCACCGGACCGGCGGCAACAAGGCGCCTTCCCTCTTCGCTGTCGGTGAACGATTTGAAGTTATTGATGAATTTCTGTGCAAGATCTTTGGCCGCTTTGTCCCAGTCTTCAGGGTTTTCCCAGCTATTCCTCGGGTTCAGCACCTTGCTGTCGACACCTTCGACAGATTTTGGTATCGACAGGTTGAAATAACGCAGGTTTTCGAATTCGGTATTGTCGATCGATCCGTCAAGGATGGCGTCTATGATCTTGCGTGTGGATGGCAGGTCCATCCGCTCGCCAACACCGTAAGGCCCGCCAACCCATCCTGTGTTGACCAGGTAAGCGCTCGACCCGTGCTCTTTCATTTTCCTGATAAGCTCTTCGGCATACTTGGTTGGGTGGAGAAGCAGGAACGCAGCGCCAAAGCAGGCTGAGAAGGAAGGCACAGGCTCTTTGATACCCCTTTCGGTTCCGGCAACCTTGGCGGTGTACCCGCTCAGGAAGTGGTACTCGGTCTGGTCTTCTGTGAGCTTTGCAACCGGTGGCAATACACCGAAGGCATCAGCAGTGAGGAAGATCACCTTGCTTGGATGCCCTCCTTTGGAAACCGGTTTAACGATATTGTCAATGTGATAGATCGGGTAGCTTACCCTTGTGTTTTCTGTCTTTGAGTTGTTGTCGAAATCGATCTCGCCTGTTTTGGGGTCGAACACAACATTTTCCAGCAATGCATCGCGACGGATAGCACGGTAGATATCGGGCTCCTTTTCTTCACTCAGGTGAATGGTCTTGGCATAGCAGCCGCCCTCGAAATTGAAAACGCCGTCGTCGTCCCAGCCGTGTTCATCGTCACCGATCAGGGCGCGCTTGGGGTCGGCCGAGAGGGTGGTTTTACCTGTTCCTGAAAGCCCGAAGAAAATGGCAGTATCCCCGTCTTTGCCCATATTCGCTGAACAATGCATGGCTGCTATATTTTTGAGAGGGAGGTAGTAGTTCATGATGGAGAAAAAGCCTTTCTTTATCTCCCCGCCATACCAGCTTCCGCCAACAACGGAGCGCCTCTCCTTCAGATTAAAAACAGCAAACACTTCGCTGTGCAGGCCGTGGTCCTTCCAGTCGGGATCAATAGTCTTGCAGGCATTCAGCATGACAAAATCCGGCTTGAATTCAGCCAGTTCTTCGTCGGTTGGCCTGATGAACATGTTTTTTACGAAATGTGCCATCCAGGCAACTTCCGTCACGATCCTGATGCGCATCCTCGTATCTTCATTGGCCCCGGCATATCCGTCCTGTACATACAATTTCTTGCCTGACAACTGCTCTGCTCCTATTTCCCACAAGTCTGCCCATGTCTCTTCAGTGATGGGCTTGTTATCTGATGCTTTTCGTTCAGGGTTTCTCCACCATATGTTGTCCCTGGAAGTCTCTTCATCCACAATGAATTTATCCTTGGGAGACCTTCCTGTGAAAATACCGGTATCAACTGCTACAGCACCGGTATTTGTTTCAAACCCTCTTTCATAACCTTCGAGGGAGGGATCGGTTTCGTGCTTGAAAAGTTCGTCGTACGATAAATTATGATAGATATCCTTAACATCCCTGATACCATAATTTTTCAGGTCTTCCCTTATCGTTTCAAGATTTGCCATTTCGTATGTGTTTGTGGATTAATGATTTGATTTGAAGCAAAAATAAGAAAAAAACGATTGTTACAAAACTGCGAAAGCCTTGACTATAAGAAAAAAGGCCACCCATAGGGCAGCCTTTATAGTTATATTTATATATGTAATCTTGATTATTTGTTCTGTTTCAGGTTTGCCTGAGCTGCAGCCAGCCTGGCGATAGGCACCCTGTAAGGTGAGCAGCTAACATAGTCGAAGTCGAGGGTGTTCACGAACTCAATGGAAGAGGGATCTCCGCCATGCTCGCCACAGATGCCGATCTTGATTTCAGGGCGGGCCTTCCGGCCTTTTTCAACAGCAATGTCCATGAGCTTCCCAACTCCTGTCGGATCGAGCACCTGGAACGGGTCGTGCTCCAGGATACCTTTTTCAAGGTACACCTTAAGGAATTTACCTGCATCGTCACGTGAGAAACCGAAGGTCATCTGCGTGAGGTCGTTGGTACCGAACGAGAAGAACTCGGCCGATTCGGCGATCTCATCGGCAGTAAGGGCTGCCCTGGGCACTTCGATCATGGTACCCACAAGGTAATCGATCCGGTCGCCTCTTTCTGAGAATACCTGTTCAACAGTTGAACGGACGATCTCTTCCTGCATTTCCATTTCTTTCTTCGTACCCGTGAGTGGGATCATGATCTCCGGAATGGCTTTAATACCCTTTTCCTTAAGGTTCATGGCTGCTTCAATGATAGCCCTGGCTTGCATTTCGGAAATTTCCGGATACGTGTTGCCAAGGCGGCAGCCGCGGTGTCCAAGCATCGGGTTGAACTCTGCCAGCTCATCCACAGTCCTCTTGATCTCTTCAACATCCACACCCAGCTCTTTTGCCATTTGCTGCTGGTTTTCCTCTTCATGCGGAACGAACTCGTGCAGCGGCGGGTCGAGTAACCTAACGGTTACCGGGAGGTCCTGCATGGCTTCAAAAATGCCTTCAAAATCAGAGCGCTGCATGGGCAGCAGTTTGTCGAGGGCTTTCCTTCTGCCGGCCTCATCATTGGCCAGGATCATCTCCCTCATAGCAATGATGCGGTCGCCTTCGAAGAACATATGTTCGGTACGGCACAGGCCGATACCCTGTGCGCCGAAGTTTCGTGCCACTGTGCTGTCCCTGGGTGTGTCGGCATTGGTCCTCACATGCATGCGCGAAAACTTGTCGGCGAGGTCCATCAGTTCGCCGAAATCACCGCTGAGGTCGGGGTTCTTTGTCTTTATGCGCTCTTCATAGATCTCTCCGGTAGTCCCGTTCAGCGAGATCCAGTCGCCTTCCTTAAAGACCTTGCCATCAACGGTCATAGTCTTTTCCCTGTAATTGATCTTCAGGCTTCCTGCACCCGAAACACAGCATTTACCCATGCCGCGGGCAACCACGGCTGCGTGGGATGTCATCCCGCCGCGTGCGGTGAGGATACCTTTGGATACGTTCATGCCTTTGAGGTCTTCGGGCGAAGTTTCAATCCTTACGAGGATGGTGCTTTTTCCCTTATCAGCCCATTCTTCGGCATCATCGGCAAAGAATACGATCTGGCCTGTGGCGGCGCCGGGTGATGCCGGAAGGCCTTTGGAGATAACATGTGCACTTTTAAGCGCCTCAGTGTCGAATACCGGGTGGAGCAGCTCATCCAGCCTATTGGGTTCCATTTTCAGCAAGGCTGTTTCTTTATCGATCTTTCCCTCCCTGAGCATATCCATGGCTATCTTCACCATTGCCGGACCGGTACGTTTCCCGTTACGGGTCTGGAGGATCCACAGCTTTCCTTCCTGGATGGTGAACTCGAGGTCCTGCATATCGGCGTAATGATCTTCGAGCTTTTGCTGCAATACATCAAGTTCTTTGTAAATTTCGGGCATTGCCTCTTCCAGTGAGGGGTATTTTTCTTTTCTGACCTCTTCGTCGATAGTGGCCAGCTTTGCCCACCTGATAGAGCCCTCTTTAGTGATCTGCTGCGGTGTCCGGGTGCCGGCTACAACATCTTCTCCCTGTGCGTTAATAAGGTATTCACCGTTGAACAGGTCTTCGCCTGTGGCGGCGTCGCGGGTAAAGGCGACACCAGTGGCGGAGTTGTCGCCCATGTTACCGAATACCATGGCCTGCACGTTCACGGCTGTACCCCAGTCGTCGGGGATGTTGTTGAGCTTCCTGTAATAGATGGCGCGTTCGTTCATCCAACTGTCGAATACGGCCATCACAGAACCCCAGAGCTGATCCCATGGGTTGGTTGGGAAATCATGCCCGGTAACCTTTTTCACTGCCTCTTTGAACCTTTTTACAAGTTCCTTAAGGTCGTCAACAGTGAGTTCGATGTCGTTCTCAACACCTTTTTCTTCTTTCATCTCTTCGATGATGGCTTCAAAAGGATCTACATCCTCTTTTGTTTCAGGTTTCATGCCAAGGACAACGTCCCCGAACATCTGGACGAAGCGGCGGTAGGAGTCCCATGCAAACCTTTCGTTGCCGGTCTTTTTTATGAGGCCTTCCACGGCGTCGTCGTTCATACCGAGGTTGAGCACGGTGTCCATCATACCCGGCATCGAGGCGCGGGCACCCGACCTTACGGAGAGAAGCAGCGGGTCGCTGTTGTCGCCGAACTTCAGTCCCATGATCTCCTCGAGCTTCTTTACGCTGTCTTCCACTTCACCCTTGATCAGCTCCACTGTTTTATCGTGGCCTTCTTCGTTGTAGTAGGTACACACTTCGGTTGTGATGGTGAAACCCGGCGGGACCGGCACACCTATGAGGTTCATCTCGGCAAGGTTGGCACCTTTTCCACCCAAAAGGGATTTCATTTTGGCATTACCATCGGCTTCACGGTTACCAAAATTATAGACATGTTTTTCCTTTGACATAGTTATCGAATTTATTGTTACTTAGTTAGTTGACACATAAACAGTTGAAAAAGAGGTGCAAAGGTAGGAAATTCTGGATTTCTGGAAAGTAAATAATGTTAACAAATCATAATGTTGCTAAGCGCCAAGCGGTAAGCGAGGAGGCTGAGGGGCTGAGAGGCAGAGGGGCGGAGAAGCACAGGAGCACGGGAACACGGGAGCGCGGGGGGCAGGGGGGTGAGTTG
>CAZMOK010000059.1:0-17930 GCA_964567785.1 uncultured Bacteroidales bacterium
GGGCAGCGGTGAAGGTTGCCAGTCCTTCCGGAAAGTTGTGAATGGCAATGGCCAGTGCCGTGAAGAGCCCCATTCTCATCAGTTTGTGATTGCCATTGACGGCTGGTTTATCACCTACATCCTCAACCTTCCTGATCTCATGAGGGTTCTCAGCCGAGGGGATGAGTTTATCGATAAGCGCTATGATGAAGATTCCCCCGAAGAAGGCCATGACCGTAGCCCAGAATCCCAGCCGGTCGCCATAAACGATCACAAGTTCATCCCTTGCTTTGGCAAAGATCTCTACAAATGACACATAGATCATTACTCCGGCAGAGAAACCGAGTGCCATTGAAAGGAACTTTGTGTTTGTCTGTCTTGTAAAAAAAGCAAGAACGCTGCCTATTCCGGTGGAAAGACCGGCAAAAAGGGTTAATGAGAATGCGAATAATACAGTGCTGGTTTCCAGTTCCATGGTCAATTTGTTTTTTTAACATGAATGTGGCCGGCAAGGCTTTCATTCAGCACAATTGAACGATTATCAATATTTATTACTATGGAATTATCTTGTTTCAGTTTGTCAATAACTGAAAGATCTTTATTCAGTTCAAATCCGTTCTTACTAAGAAAGGAGGATATCTCAGGTGATCTGTGCTGAAGCCTGATAACCATGTATTCACCTGGCCCACAATCCCTCAGCAATAGTGATCCGGATTGCTTGGGCATTCTGCCTTCCTTCCCGGGGATGGGGTCGCCGTGAGGGTCGTATTCGGGATAATCCAGGTATTCATTCAGTTTTTCCAACAGTGTATCTGACGTGGAGTGCTCCAGCAGTTCTGCTTCCTTGTGGACCGTTTCAGTCGGGAAGCCAAGCACACTGTGCAGGAATGTTTCCCATATGCGGTGTTTCCTGATCAGGTCGACAGCTCTTTTCTTGCCATCTGCTGTCAGTTTGATAGCCTTGTATTT
This sequence comes from uncultured Bacteroidales bacterium, assembly GCA_964567785.1. GTDB lineage: Bacteria > Bacteroidota > Bacteroidia > Bacteroidales > JAGOPY01 > CAZMOK01. The sequence continues at coordinate 949 of CAZMOK010000059.1, forward strand.
TACGTAGCTAATGTCTCCCCGGGCAGATAGCTTCCTGGCCATATCGGTTACCGCAGCATTGCTTATCGAAAGGCGCTTTGCAAGTTCAGAAGCTGTTGCTTCAGATCCCTCGTCAAAAATTATGTGGTAGACCGTTTTTAGGAAATCTTCCTGTGAAACAGACATAATTTTATAGTTTACCGTTCTTGTATAACTTTCGTGTTTTTACTTTCTGCAGCTCACGATCAATAACCAGTTCTGCAATTACAGCCGGTACAACATCTTTCGGAGTTTCGTTCAATGCCCTGTGAAAAAGCTTTTCAGATACATCCAGCCGGTACATGGCATTGCAAAGTTTTTCAAATTCATTGTCGAGCATGAAGGATATAACTTCTTCCAGCTTTTGCTTCAACATATTGCGGTCGAGGCTGCCCTGTTTTTCAGGCAGGAAGGATCCCGGTTCCCTTTCCAGGTCTTTTACGGCAAGCCTGGCAACCTCTTCATAAAAACCAGATTCATCCATGGTCAAATTATTTTGATCTTTTTCTGTCCCTGATCTTCTTCCACACGTCCAGTTTCTGCGTATCTGAGTATTTCACCCAATCTGTTATCTCTTCCATTGTTCTGTGGCAGCCAATACAAATTTTGTTCTTGTCATATCTGCATACCAACCGGCAAGGGCTCTTTACGGACATTTTACTTGATTTAGGGGTACAAAAATATATATTTAAGTATGCTTAAACAAGTAATTGGTTAAAAAGTTTTTGCAGGCGAAAAATTAGGTAAGAAAGGGGGTATTCGATTAAAATATATTTAGGAAATATTTATATAATTGAAGATCAGGTTTTTGTAGTTGGAAATAATTTTTCACTCAGTGACTATAGTCACTGGGTGACTATTGAGAAAAAGCTTCCCATTATCAACCAAAAACAAAACTCAACCCGCTAATCAACCGGCGGCTTTTTGGGCTTTGCAACCTGGAAAGTCCTGTGGATGTTGAAACCGAAATGGATGTCTCCATCACCCCACACCCCGTCAGTCTGAGGAATGAACTGCTGCTCGATAAGACCCCGTGAATTAGTCAGGAAGAGCTGGAAAACGTGCCCGCCGGTCTCAAGGTCTACTCCAACAGAAAATGAGTTGCTGAAATCATCGGCAGTCTTGCCGGGCAGCAGGTAGTAATATTCCATGTTTACAGAAACCCAGGAGTTGACCTTATACCTTCCGCCCGCGCCAACCGACCAGACATCGTTCTGGTCCTCCTTTGTCTCCACAAGGTTGCGGTGAACAAGAGTCGGCACAAGCTGAAGAGTAAGGTTCCGCGTAAACTTACGTCCTATGATCAATTGATGTACGTACGACATCCTGCTGGAGAAGTAATTATCCCTGTCAGGCTCGGCCCACTTCAGTGATGTGATGCCCATTGCACCCACATAAGTCAACGTTACCGGCATGTTCCTCTCGCCTTTGCTCTGCCGAAGGGGCTTGACTTTTACATAGCCGTCGAACACCTTTTGTACCGATGTCCTGCCAATCCCTAGCGAAAGCCAGTCGGTGACCCCATAATCGAACCCGAGTCTTATGTTGGCCTGGTCCAGACCAAAGAATTCGTACCATCCGTCATTTACCCGTCCAAAATGGTGGGAAACAAGGAAGACCAGCGCCCCTTTGGGTGGTGTTTCCAGAGAATGTCCCAGGATAACCCTTGTGGATTTAAAGGAAGCTGTTGCGTATTCTGTTTTCGGACCGTCATCAAGAAGGTCCATCAGATCGTCCTGTGCATTCACATAGGAGGTTACCAGGAAAAATATCAATGATAGTTTTAACAGTTTCATTTAGCCTGATTGTTTGGGTTTTCAGTTGTCATTTCACCAGTGAACCGTGTATCATGATCACATCGGTCCCGTTGTAACCGGTACAAAGGCCTTTTACTTTGACAGGCTTCAGTTTGCTGAGCCGTTTAGCCTCATCGGTGAACTGCGGGAGCATGGTAACCCTGATGCCTTCATCGCCGAACATTCCTTCGTTATAGGAATATACAAGTACAGCAATTGTATCCACCAGTTCCACTTTAGAAATGGGGCCTTCGATCTGTATCATCTTTCCCTGAGATCCTACATAGCGTTCAGTGGCAAGCCCGGTATTTTCAGTAAAGTCGCTATGCAGCCTCTTGGCCCTGATCTCATACTCCGGCTCCATATCGGCAAAATCCGGTTGCCCCTGGAAGACGTAATTATAACCAATGATAGCAATCGCTACACCTACTATAACAATGCCTGCAATAATAATGATCCACTTTTTTTTCATATCTAAATTCTTAAGTCTTACATCTTAATTCTGCGTCGCACCTTCTTCGATCCATATCTCCACCTGCCTTATCCTGCAATCAGATAGTTTATCCGCATTTTTAGGCATGGGCGAATTTCCCGGTGCATGGCTTATCACACCTATCAGGCTCCCGTAGGATCCTGCCGGTATAAGGGCTGCATCCCTGATGTTGTTATATCCTTCAAGTGAAACATTTCCCGAAGGGGTCCCTCCGCTGTGACAGGTGATGCAATAATCGTTTATTAAAGGCAAAACATGTGTGCTATACGTCACATTCATTGTATCGCAGGCAGTGCTGCCTTCCGGGTAGAGGCATTCTTCATTGTCGTAATAACAGCCACTCGCTGCAATGAGCGAAATGATGAACAGAATGCTTATGGTGCTTCTTAATTTAGTTACCAGGTATTCCATCTTCAATCCATTTTGTTATTTGAGTGATCTTGCAATCGCTGAGCTTTGGTGCGTTTTTCGGCATCGGTGAATACCCTGCTGAATGGGTGACCACGCCCAGCAGCCTGCCGTCCCCTGCAATGGCAGCTACATCGCTGTAGTTTTCGAGCCTGAGCCCGCCCAGAGGATTAGGGTCTTTATGGCATCCGAAACAATGTTTTTCTATTATTTCAGGCCAGATTGTTCCTGAGAAAGTGACATTGTTGGTATCACAACCGGCATCGCAAAAAAGGTTCTGGCCTCCCTGGCTGATCCAGTCGAGGATAAGTTGTTTACGGTCCTCACTGAGGGGTTCCTGCGGTGGCGGAGGCATCCTCTTGTCAGGGTCGGTTTCGGTGATCACTTCGTACATCTCACTGTCAACCGGGTCGTCAAGCCTGATTATATCAGAAGCAATAACTGCATCATAACTGTCGAGCCGGATACCATCCTGGGCAGTGGCATCGTGGCATCCGGGCTGCGCACACGACGACAATAGTATGGGCAGCAGGTCTTTTTCAAAATATACCGTGTCGGGATCACAGGGATGAGGCGGTTCGGGTTCTTCAAAGGTTGTGTCGGCGATCCATATCTCGATGGTCCTTATAAGACATTCATCCAGCATATCCCCACCCTGGGGCATGGGGGAATAACCCGGCTGATGCCTTATGGAGCCAATCAATGCACCGCTTTCTGCGATGAAAGCAACCTGGTCGTAGTTTGTCAGGTCAAGGTTGCCCGATGGCGCCGGGCCGCTGTGACAGTCAATACAGTATTGTTCAAAGATCGGCACAACCGATCCCGGGTAAGTTACGTTGGCAGTGTCGCATGAGCCATTGGGCGGCTCAGGTTCGGGAACATCTTCACAATCATGCTTGCAGGACCCCACACCTGCGAGTAAAGCTATTAGCAGCATGTATAAAAGAGATCGCAGTTTAATTGACATTCTGATCGTAGTTTTTGGTTAAACCAAAGATAACAATAAATCAGTTGAACCTATGTAAAAGTGAAAATATGAGGTGGAGTTTCAATACCAACCTGATCTTAGCTCTAAGCTCTCTACTGGATAAGGCCAAGGCCTTCCAGCGCTGATTCATCTCCGGGATTGATCAGCAGGGCCTTGTTGAAAAGAACCCTGGCTTCCCTGAGGTTGCCCATTTTAAACTGCGACCATGCATACATGATCACCGAATCATAATCGAAAGGGTAGAGGTTCACCACTTTTTCAAAACGTTTCGAAGCCTCTTCGTAATCTTCGCGACCATAATAGATCATGCCGGTTTTGTAAATTGCCGTGGTGTTCTTAGGGTCTATCTCAAGGATTTCTTCATACTGATTCAAAACAGCATTCCAGTTCCCCAGTGCCGACTGCGGTAAAACAATGCCGAATTTGGGCTCTAGCGCATAGGGCTTCAAACTGATGGCCTTTTGATAAAAGGCAATGGATTCGGTAAAATTTCCTGCCATATAAGTAAGCCAGCCCATCCTGGCATTGATTTCATAGGAACTCTCTTCATAATGTTTCCGTAGTTTATCAGCTGCACCTGCGTAATCACCTTCGGTCTCAAGGGTGTAGCTTTCACTGAAAGCCTTTTGCAGTTCACCGGAGCTTTGTGCCTGAATGCTGGTCAGGACAAAAAGGAACAAGAATGTTCCCAATACAGATCTTCTTATAGTTTCCATGATATTCCTCCCAGGATCATATGTGATGTTATGTAATAATTCTTTGTATCAGGATAAACTTCGTAATCAAAATAACCCGTTTCCCCCAGGGAATATTGCAGGTAACCGGCCTTTCTCTCCAGGAATTTATAGTCGAACGTCAATGTCACGTTCTCGCTTGCATAAAAGGTCCATCTGGTACCGCCTGTCGTTTTCACTTCATAACCGGAATTGTAGATGATGAATGCATTATTGTTGAAGTAGTTAACAACTGGCCCGACTGTAATATACACTTCGCCCCATATTTTTTCAGCGGCTTTGAAACCTGCAGATTGTTCGAATACAAGATGGTCAGTCCCGTCATTCCTGTGGTTTATCAAACGGGTCGTCGACCAGAAGTTGAGATTACCCATGGGGAAGGCTGTAAGATAAGCTCCGTATTGTAGCTGGTCCCTGCCGTTAAGATTTCCTGATGCCCCGGCCAGGCCTAAGGAAAATAACCCGAAGTCCTTCTCTGCACTGATATGCCAGATCCGTTCATTTTGTTTTGTGCTGGTTTTTGTGAAGTCAAAATTTTGGCCCTCTTCGTCGTAAGAAACATTGGTTGAAGTGAACGAAAGGTTAAGCAGGTGGACTGCAGGAGTGAGCTTAAATCCTTTTCCAAGGTGCAAGGGAAGTTGCACAAAGAACTGGTGCTGGGTTTGGCTCACATCTTCGTTCAGGATAGTTGAATCTCCTGCCATGGCTAGATGCTTTTTATTATTGGCCAGGTAAGTGTATGAAGCGAGTACATCTGCTGCCCGGCCTGTTTTCAGACCAAGGGTGACGTTCGAATAGAATGCGGATTCGGGATAGCTGATCTCACCATAGATGTTCCGGGCACCGTCGAGGTCTTTTGCTTTTGGATCCATACTGTATGAATGGAACATCGGGCCTGCTTCACCAGCAGCATTCAAGGCCGGAAGACCATAAAGTGAATCTGCCTTTTCACGTTCAGGGGACTTGAGTTTTCGCAGGTATTCCCCGGCCAGACTGTATTTACCTGAATTGAGATAACAATAGTACAGATACTCCTCTGCAAGTGGGTCGGGTGAATTGAATACCAATGCTTTTTTAAAATGCTTTGCCGCAAACAGGTACTTTCCAAGTTCATACCAGGCAATCCCTATCCGCATCCTGAGATAATAATAATCAATGCCCTGCTCTATGGCCTCCTCACCCAGGCCGGCCAGCTTTTCCCATTCGGCATTCAGGTAGTACTGATAAGTTAAAGTATCCACCTGCCTGAATTCAAGCTTTTCGCAGGCAAATCCCATTGTCCCTGCCGCTATTAACATGAATGCTATTATGATTGATCTTCCCATCTGGCAGTCATGATCGTTTCGCCCGACCTTTTTATTTCCAGTTCTTCAATCTTCATCTCCCCGATCCTGAGCAGAAAATCTATTCGTTGTCTTGTCTTCCCCGAAAATATGTACCTGGCATTTCCTGCCAGTTCAATCTCATGTTTCCCGAATTGTCCTTTCATTTTGCGGTACTCCAAAGTATATTCTGCTTTCAGCAACTGAGTGAAAGGGGCAATGAAATCATGTAGCAGAAGCGCTGGTTTTGGCGTAAATGCAGGCAACGGATAGCTGTCACTGATGGTCATATCCTGGTAAAAACCGTTTATGACCCTGAAAGATGCAAGGTAGAAATAATATAGAAGAGTGTTCTTTGGACCTTCATATGAAGTAAAGCAGAACATATCATCTTCATACACGAAATAGGCCCTGGCACCGGTCGACTTGCAAATTACGGATGTATTGTTCAGAATATCGGCCTCCACTTCCCAGCTAATTTCGGATTCCATTTCATCTTCCCTGACGAGGAACTTATTGGTTTGCCCCGGCACAAAGTGAAAGGCTTTCTGCATCGACTTATTGATCTCTACATTGCTTACTCTATGGTCTTTTGAAGGAATGGAGGCAGAGCCGAAACTGCAGGCTTCATTGCCGTGAATAATATATCTCGAAACCGGGTAACTGATCGTTTTCGAGCCTATATCAGCAGTTTCCTGTAACTGGAAATGAAGATGCGGCACTGGCGACCTTCCGGAATTGCCGCACTTGCCGATAACATCACCTTTCTTGACAAAATCACCCGGTCTTACGGTGACAGAATCCTTTTTCAGATGGCTTACGGCGGAGTACAATCTATCGGCATGCCTTATCACAACCGTATTGCCCCAGTTATTGACCAGGTCTACATCACCTATGGAATTGTCCTCCACATCACTCCGGGCTTTTTCTATCCATCCGTCGGCGGGGGCAATCACAGGCTTGTCGTAACAATAGTAATCGGATGGGGATTTGCCGCTTCCCTTGTATTTGTTTCCGTCACTGTCGAATATCTCAAAGTCCCAGGCATGGGCCCATCCCTCTTTATGGGTGATCTCGCCGTTGTGGCCCTGTGTTACCGTCCACTCCCCGAAAAATGGCAGGAATATCTTCACCGGCTGGTACTCACCGAACCGTTGCAGGTGGTTCTTGTGGTAGTAGATGTTCTTTTCGGGCGAGAAGTGCTGGACTACCGTTAACTGTGGGTTGTTAAGCCCTCTTTCGCGGAATTTCAGTGAATAGATAAAAACAAGGACGATGATATTGAAGGGAAGGGAATAGATAGATAACTGAAAGGTGATGAAGAGTGTATTGGTGGCAGTGAGAATAATGGCAGTCAATGGTGTAAGCAGGATTACCCAGAGGTAAGACAGTTTAGAGGGGATCGTAAAGAAACCACCGATTGCGATAGCAGTGAGAATGAAGTTGAACCCGATATAGGCATAGTTCAGTTCGGAAATATTGGCCCCTACGGCCTGGTAATAAAAGTATGCCGAAGCAAAACCGAGAACCGACAAACTGAAAGCTATCCTTGAATAAACAAGCAGCCCAATGGCAATCAGGAGCCCCGGAAAAAGGTGGTACTGAAAGAATATCGCCCCGAGCGACCTGAAATAAACAATTACAGGCTTAGGAAAGCCCAGGTTGTCGAACCATTCATAGATGTTTACCAGGGTGAAGCCTCCCAATGCGAACATCTCATTCAGTGAAAAGATCCCTCTTTCGCTTACTTCGAGCTGGGTATACTGACGGGCAGCAAGGGTGACCAACCAGAGCGAAAGCAGGAAGGGCACACTCATGTAGGGCAGTCCGTACTTGCCAATCACCCCTTCCAGCATCACCGAAAAGAAAAAAGTGAGAAAAGCACCGGCCACTATAATAAGCAAAAACTCGGGTGAAGGTTCGTAAAAGGTGCCCAGTCCCAGTCCTACAAGCAAGCTGTTGAAACCATAAAAACCGTTGATAATGTTTGATTTTCGAAAACCCGCAAGGTAAGCGAGGAGGTTTGTTACAAGCACTGAAACAAGACCGCTGATGCCGGCAAACAAATCGAGGAATGACACTGCCAGCAGGATAACAGCAAAATACTTATTGTTGGAAAAGAATACCTGAACATAACTGTTCAGGGTGCTTGAGATGACCTGACGGTATGGAGTACGCTGTTCGTTCATCGGGCAACTGTTGGTTGATCCGTAACGGTTCTCACCGGTTTATAAATCAAAGTTCGAATTTACGCAAATGACCGGGAGTTTGCTCCATGGAATTAACCGCTTCAAGGGTTTCTTTTTTCCTTACAAGATGAGTGTTGCCCTCTTTATCAATCATAACAACCGCAGGCCTCAAAGTGATGAACTGCATCCACTGGGTCATATTGTAGGCACCAACCTGGTGCACTACAAAATGATCGCCTTTGTTCAGCAGCGGCAACACGGCATTTTCTCTTATCACATCTATATTCATACAAAGAGGCCCGTACAGGACCGTGTCTTCCGTATATGATGAGAAGGACTGTGCAGGGGATACTTTATGGTCGTACCAGAAGGAGGTGAAAAGGATGTTAACGCCCACATCCACAATGGTTATCCTTTTCCCTGTTGCCGATCGCTTGTTCGAGATCACAGTTCCGAGGAGATAACCGGCATCATCTATCAGGGCCCTTCCTGTTTCAAGTATGAGAAGAGGAAGTTCGTTCCCGTTGAAGTCGGCATTCACAAGGGCAGTGCTGATTGCTTCGGCCATCTGGTCGAAATCAGGGTTTGAATCTTTGCCCTGAAGGTATGCTCCTTTCAAAGTGTTTGTTGATGGGAACCCGCCACCCAGGTCAATGTACTGAATGTCGTGATCGTATTTTTTCTTCAGGCCTATAGCCAGGTCGGCCAGTTTTCTGGCAGCCACTGTGTAAGCATTCGGGGCCAGCATAAAAGTGCCTATATGGCAGTGAAGCCCTGTCAGTTCGAGCTTCCCTGACCTCATAATCTTGTTGAGCGCATCCCAGGCCTCCCCATTGTCGTAATTGAAACCGAACCTGTCCCATTGGGGATAGACACCTGTATCCATATTGACACGGATCGCAACCCGGGGCTTATTCTCAAATTCACCTGACAGCCTTATGATCGTGTAGAGTTCATCAAGGTGGTCGATGTGGATCAGCGAATCGTGGCTGATCGCCTTTCGCAGGTCCTCTTCGGTTTTGTCGGGGCCGTTGAAGATTATAAAATTACCTTCAACACCATTGGCAAGGGCCTTATCGAACTCAAAGCCCGAAACCACTTCGGCCCATGAGCCTTCCTGGTGGTATACGCTGCAAACAGAGTTCAGGTAGTTGGTCTTGTACGACCAGGCAAACTGGACCTTCGGGTAGCGGGTGCTGAAAGCCTGGTAGGCTTCCTTGTATTTTTTCCTGATGGTGGATTCACTGACCACAAAAAGCGGTGATCCGAATTCTTTGATAAGGTCTTTAACGGCTACACCGTCGATATGGGTCAACGGTTGGTATTCGGTCCTTGTACCGAACTTGTTCGGCATGTTGGTTTCCAGCCTTTTGATGGCCGGCCTTTCATATCTTTCTTTAGTTTCCATAAGGTTAAATTGTTGAGACCGGAATTTATCCTATAGCTCTCCAAAAGTGCTCAGGTGCTGGTACTCCTTCACATCCACTATCATGTCCCATGAATACCTGATGAACATTTTGCCTACGTCATATTTTTCAAATGGTTTTACGTCTTTGCCCAGTGCCAGGTTCACAAGCGCCTCCGGGATATTTTGTCCCACACCTACGGCAAGGTATACCCATGCAGGGATCCTTGGGTTGATTTCAAGAATAACGAACCGGTTCGATTCATTTTTCATAAGTTCCAGTTCAAAGGGGCCTCTCCACATTGTGGCTGAAACAAATTTTTTTGTCAGCTCAAGCATTTTCTTATCGCTGATGGAAATACCGCCCCATGCTTTTCCTTTATCGGTGATGTATTGTTTCCTTATCGGCACTGCGGCTATGGTGTTGCCTTTGCCGTCACCGAGGCCTATAACGTTGAATTCCGTGCCTTTGACGTATTCCTGTAAAATCACAGGACCTCCCCACCCGGAAATGATCTTGTTGAAATACTCTGCCGCCTGCTGCTGATTGAATGCAATGTAGGCATCGTAATACTTTCCTTTTATAACAACCGGAAGGCCGAGTTTATCTATTGTTGAGGATATTTCTGAAAAAGAATAGACCGAATGGCTCCCGGGCACATCCAATCCATATGTTTTGCCAAACTCCGGCAGGTTTATCTTCTGGCGTTCTTCAAATTGATTTTCAACCGGAAGGAAGGTATTTATACCCATAGACTTCAGTTTATCCTGAAGCTTGATGAAGGGAAAGATCTCGGCATCGAAATTCGGGATGATGACATCCAGGGCTTCTTCGGAATGGATGTATTCAAGACGCTGCAAGAGGTTATCAGCTCCAGAGGAAGGATAGGGAATGTGGTAGGTCTTATCCAAAAGATCCTTCATATAAATACCCGGTTCAAGTGATTCGTAAGCAAGACCAATAATTTTGCAATCAAACGAGCCTGCTTCTTTCAGGCCCCTGATCACCGGGACTCCGGGGCCGGGACTGTCGATCGCGTTGAGGGCGGTGACAGCGATGTTAATCATCTTTTTCTCCATCCTCTTCGGCTATCTGGTATTGTAATAGAAGCCTTGTGAAATCCTGGTAATCTTTTTCAAAAGTGTCGTCATCCACATGATAATGAGACATGATCTCTAATTTAATGCTTTCATAATCTTTTCCATCTATCATAAGTGACAGAATGGTCTGCCCTACAGGATTGATTGAAAAGGATTCGCCGGTATCGGGATTGAAAACAAGGCCGCTTTCGCTAATGGCAATATTATCTTTAATATCTATCATGCTACTGTTCATTTAGACGTAAAGATATATACATGGTTTAATTAATAAAGGCCAGCATGATCAAAAAAAGGGGAAATTTCATGTTATGCCAATGCATAAGGGCCTCAGGGGCGTTTGTTCCGGCCACCCCTGGTGCTTATTCTTTTTTCAGCTTCGAACGCTCATCAAGGAGTTTGTCGATCTCTTCTTCCGAAAGTCCGGGTTTTTTAAGCATTTCATCGATCTTTTCCAGCGCTTCGCTACTGTCGGCCCCCGGTTCTATCTCAAGTTCCTCTTCCGGTGCTTCAATTTCTTCTTCAAGGTCAAAGTCTTCTCCAACCTCCTCTTTAAGCTGTTCAACCATTTCGGCAACCATTTTTTTGATGGGTTCTCCAAACTGGTTCAGAAGCTGATCAGAGATCTGGTTCTTCATCATTTCATAATTGTTGATCACAAAATCGAAATTGCTGAAAAACATTTTAGGTATACCAGGGATCTCATCCCCTGAAGATTTTTCCTTCAGCTTCCTGAGGAGCTTGATCAGGAGATCAAGATTATCATGGAATGATTTATCGCTTTCGCTCATTGCTATAATTCTTTTACAAAGTTAAGGCATTTTTCTGCCTTTACAATATTGCTGTATACTGCTGTACAATAATAATGCCACCTGAACAACTTGTATATCAAATTCGTATGTTGAATTTTGGGTAAAAAGGTTGCTGCTTATAACAAATTAACATACCCGGGCCGATAATTGTTGAATAGCCTTCCTGTTATCCATATATTTGCCATAAATAACCTCCTTATGAAAAGACTGTCAGTTATTATCATCCTTATCGTATTTACTGCCGGGACAACCGTTAGCCAGGAAATTAACAAGACCGTTACTGATCCAAAGACCGGGAACCCTGTGCTATCAGGCTACTGCGATAAGAAAGGCCTTCAGCAGGGTGAATTTGGTGAAGTCTACGATCAGTATTATGGTGCCTACAAACCAGACAGGGATATTATCAAAAAAATAAGGCCACTTAAAAAAGATATAAATGTAAGGATCGTGCTCGGCACCTGGTGTCACGACAGCAAAGAACAGGTACCAAGGTTTTTTAAGATACTCAGGAAACTGTGGTGGCGTAAAAAGAATATCGAGATCATCTGTGTCAACACTCTGAAAGAAGCTGAAGGGGTTGATGTAAAACCTTACGATATCAAGAGGGTTCCCACTTTTATTTTTCTGAAGGATGGGGCTGAGATAGGCCGCATAATTGAAACACCGGTTAAATCGCTCGAGGAGGACATGCTGATGATCCTTGGTGGATAGTGTTGTAAAGTTCATCATAATGCTTGTTGAAGAATCAAAAGCTGCAACCACTGCTTTTTCGGAGCAGCATAGGCAGAAGGGGTCAAAGATTGGTTTTGTTCCCACTATGGGTGCACTTCACGAAGGCCACCTGGAGCTAGTGAGAAAGGCCCGCGCCGAAAATGATATTGTAATCTGCAGCATATTCGTTAACCCCATTCAGTTTAACAATAGCAAAGATCTTGAGAAATATCCCAGGACCACTGACAAGGACATGGAAAAGCTTAATTCGGAAGGCTGCGACCTCGTTTTTATTCCTTCAGTAAAAGAGATGTATCCTGATGAACCAGAAGAAGATTATGATTTTGGCAAGCTGGAACAGGTTCTTGAGGGTAAGTTCAGGCCCGGCCATTTCAGGGGTGTCGCCGTTGTAGTCAAAAGGCTTTTCAATATAGTAAAGCCCCACAGGGCTTATTTTGGTGAGAAGGATTTTCAACAGTTGCAGATAATCAGAAAACTGGTTGAAATGGAGAATTTACCTGTTACCATTGTACCCTGCGCTATTGTGAGGGAATCTGACGGTCTTGCAATGAGTTCCCGCAATGTAAGGCTTGATCCCCGGTCACGGGAAAAAGCGCCTTTGATCTTCCGAACACTAAAAGAGGCCGCTGAAATGATACCCCGGCATACACCGGATGAAATCAAAAAGTTTGTGGCAAACAGGTTCGGAGATCATCCCGATTTTGATCTTGAATATTTCGAGATCGTAAATACCGATAACCTTGAACCTGTTGAAAGATGGAGCGACAGCCCTGATATTATAGCCTGCATTGCTGTGCACCTGGGGGGAATAAGGCTGATTGACAATATGATTTTATTTCATAACTTTGCCCTCGCTTAAAAACAGGGATATTTACCCCGAGGGCTATACCTGAGAAAACAATTTTCGAGATGCAGATCGATATTTTAAAATCGAAGATCCACAGGGCCACTATAACCGATGCAAACCTCAATTATATAGGCAGCATTGAGATAGATGAAGACCTGATGGATGCAGCAAACCTTATTGAGAACGAGAAGGTCCATATTTATAACATTAATAACGGTGAGCGTTTCGAAACCTATGTGATCAAAGGGAAGAGAGGAAGCCGGACAATCTCAATGAACGGCGCGGCAGCCAGGAAGGTTGAAGTGGGCGACCTTGTGATCATTGCAGCCTATGCCTTCATGGGCCCTGAAGAGGCAAAGAATTTCACCCCTGCCATAATTTTCCCCGACAGTAATAATCAGATAAAGTAGACGGGTTGAAAAAGAAGATTGTTTCTGTAATACAGTATATCTTTTTCCTGTGTATCGGACTTCTGCTCCTTTACCTCGTATTCAGGAAGCTCGACATGGATTTGGTATGGGAGGAGATCAGGAGCGCTCATTATGAATGGTTGCTGCTTTCCATATTCTTCGGCATATTGAGTCATATTGTCAGGGCTATAAGGTGGAACATACTCATCAGATCGCTGGGATACGACACCCGGACTGACATCACTTTTTACTCAGTCATGGTAGGGTATCTGGCAAATTCAGCTTTTCCCAGGCTGGGAGAGGTGACAAGGTGTGCTGTTCTTAGCAAGAAATCAGGGGTGCCCTTCAATTCACTTTTCGGGACCGTTATATCCGAGAGGGTTTTTGATCTTTTGGTTCTTGTATTGATCCTTGTGGCGGTAGTGATCTTCCAGCTCGATTTCCTCAGAGGCTTTGTTGATAAATATTTCCTCTCTTCCATAGAGGGTTATTTCAACGCGCAGTCGGTGCTTGTGCTTGTGCTTATTGCATTAGCGGTCATCCTTTTGCCTCTGATACTTTTCAGGCTCTTTTTTGAGAAGATCAAACATTTTGTCCTCTATAAAAAGATCAGCGATTTTATCAGGGGCCTTTTTGAGGGGGTCAAAACCATAATGAAGATGAAGCACAAGCTGGAATTTATACTGTTGACAATTCTGCTGTGGGGCTTCTACGTGCTTATGACCTTCGTGGCCTTTTTCGCCATTGATGCCACTTCTGGCTTCAACTTTCTCGATGGTATAACCATCATGGCTATCGGAAGCCTCGGGATTGTGGCACCGGTTCCGGCAGGCATTGGCGCCTATCAGTTCATAGTCAAAGCCATACTGGTCGAAATTTACCTGATACCCTCGGAGCCCGCAGCTTCATTTTCCATTATCATGTGGATCACCCAGGTTGTGCTTATCCTTGCTGTAGGGGCATTCTCATACTACATGTTGCTAATGAAAAAAAAGGTAAAAAATGAAAAAGACTCAGATGGAGATACTCCAGTCAAAACTTTTTGACCCGGAGTCGTTCAAAAGAATGAGGGAGGTTTGGGAATTCCTGGACCACAAAGTGGTGTTTACAAACGGCTGCTTCGATATAATCCACCGGGGACACATTGAGTACCTCGCCAAAGCATCTGACCTTGGCGATATATTGATCGTAGGGCTTAATACTGACGAATCGGTAAGGAGGATAAAGGGCGAAAACAGGCCTGTAAATGATGAAAGAGCACGTTCCATGGTACTTGCTGCCCTGAAATTTGTCGATGCAGTTGTCCTTTTCAACGAAGATACCCCCTATGAACTGATCAAGCTGGCAAGGCCCAATGTCCTCGTAAAAGGGAGTGATTATACAGAGGATACCATCGTAGGCGCAGATATTGTAAAAGAGAACGGTGGTGAGATAGTAACTATAGACCTTGTACCCGGGTACTCTACATCGGACATTATTGACAAGAGCACGGAATAGACCCTTATAATGGCGAAGACCAAAACAGCCTTTTTTTGCCAGAATTGCGGAGCCCAGTCGCCGAAATGGATAGGTAAATGCCCTGCCTGCGGTGAGTGGAACACTTATGTTGAGGAGGTTATCCAGAAACCTGAGCCGGGAGGAAGGGCTTCGGTACCGGTCAAGGGCGACAGGAAAGTTGTCCCGGTGCCAGTCCAGGATGTAAAGGAGGATAAGCTTCCACGGGTTTCAAGCAAGAACGGCGAATTCGACAGAGTGCTGGGTGGCGGTATTGTACCAGGCTCGCTGGTTCTTGTGGGAGGTGAGCCCGGAATAGGGAAATCCACGCTTCTTCTGCAGATAGCACTGAAGCTTGCAGGAAAAAAGATCCTTTATGTAACGGGTGAAGAGAGTGAGCAACAGATCCGAATGCGGGCCAACAGGATCGGGATTGACAATGAAACCTGTTACCTGTTGCCCGAAACCAATACACAGGAAATCTTCCGTCACATCGATTCTCTTGATCCCGACATGATGGTGATCGATTCCATCCAGACACTTCACACAAATCATATTGAATCCTCACCCGGGAGCATTTCACAGATCAGGGAATGTGCCGCAGAAATGCAGAAATATTCCAAGGTTTCAAGCGTCCCCGTTTTCCTTATCGGGCATATTACAAAGGACGGTTACCTTGCCGGCCCCAAAGTGCTTGAACATATGGTCGATACCGTGCTTCAGTTCGAAGGGGAGCGGAATTACGGCTACCGGATCCTGCGGTCGATAAAAAACCGCTTTGGTCCTACATCGGAGCTGGGCATCTATGAAATGCACGAATCAGGGATGAAGGAGGTGCTTAACCCTTCCGAAATACTTGTTTCTCAAAGGGAAGAAGAGGTCAGCGGTGTGAGCGTGGCATCAACCATCGAGGGGATAAGACCAATGCTCATAGAAACCCAGGCGCTGGTGAGTACGGCTGCTTACGGCACCCCTCAGCGCACAACTACAGGATTTGACACAAGAAGGCTTAATATGCTGCTGGCTGTGCTGGAAAAGAGAAGTGGTTTCAGGCTGGGCAGCAAGGATGTATTCCTGAACATAGCAGGGGGCATAAGAGTGGACGATCCGGCCATAGACCTTTCGGTGGTTATGTCGATACTTTCATCCAATGCCGATATACCTGTTTCAGGGAAAAAGTGCTTTGCCGCAGAGGTTGGCCTTTCAGGAGAGATCAGGCCGGTGAGCAGGGTGGAGCAGCGGATCTTTGAGGCTGAAAAGCTGGGAATGGAAGAAATTTTTATTTCAAACTATAACTACAAGGGCCTTGAAAGGAAGAAATTCAGGATCGAAATTATTCCGCTCAAAAGAATAGAAGAAGGCTTCCGGCGGATTTTCGGCTAATCTGTGAAATCTGTTAAAAAATCAGTGTAATCTGTGAGAACAAAAAAAATGATATTCCCCACCGATTACAGGTCCAGTTCCAGTAAAACCGGGCAATGGTCAGAATGGACTGCCTCTTTCAATATCACTGACCTTCCCAGCTTGCTTTCCAGTGGTTTGCTGGCCATGTGGTAGTCGATACGCCAGCCGAGGTTCCGTTGCCGGGCATTCCTCATATAGCTCCACCAGGTGTAATTATGCGGCTCAGGGTTGAAATGCCTGAAGGTATCGATAAAGCCACTGTCGAGGAAGTTTGTCATCCATTCCCTCTCTTCGGGAAGAAAACCTGATGAATTGGCATTGCCTATGGGATCGTGTATATCATCAGGCTTATGACAGATGTTGTAGTCGCCTGAGATCACAAGGTTAGGCCTTTCTTTTTTTAATTCTTCAACATAATATTGAAAATCTTTCAGCCAGTTCATCTTGAATGCCTGTCTGATTTCGCCGGTTGTGCCCGAGGGGTGATATACGCTGATAACTGTGGCATCCCCAAAGTCGGCGCGGAGGAACCTGCCTTCCCAGTCGTAATTATCTATCCCTAAACCATAAATAACCTTGTCAGGCTCAATCCGTGTCAGTATTGCCACGC
This sequence comes from uncultured Bacteroidales bacterium, assembly GCA_964567785.1. Taxonomy (GTDB): domain Bacteria; phylum Bacteroidota; class Bacteroidia; order Bacteroidales; family JAGOPY01; genus CAZMOK01. Next base: position 17,709 of record CAZMOK010000059.1, read on the forward strand.
CGCTGTAACCTTTTTTTCCGGCAGAATGCCAGTAGGTCCTGTAGCCCATCGACTCGAGATCAAATACAGGGACCTGCTCGGGCTGGGCTTTTGTTTCCTGGAGCATAACTATATCGGCATCCGTGGCCCGGAGCCAGTCGAGGAAACCTTTCCTGATTGCTGCCCTAATTCCGTTGACGTTATATGTTATGAGCTTGAGCATATTAGTGTTGAGTGTTGAGT
>CAZMOK010000060.1:0-17549 GCA_964567785.1 uncultured Bacteroidales bacterium
GCCTTCGAAAGAAGTATCAAAATTGTGAACAACTCAAGCCTGCCCAGCAGCATCATGAACGAAAGCAACCACTTGCCGAACCCCGGTATGAACGCATAGTTGCCCACCGGACCTACCTTGCCCAAACCAGGGCCTATGTTCCCAATGGTTGCAATACTTGCACCGACGGCTGATTCAAAATCAAGGCCGATAAGGGCCATGGCCACAGAACCAATTAACAATACAACGATGTAAAGCTGGAAAAAAGCCATGACCTTGAAAATGATCTCCTGTGGTACCGCCTCGTGATTGAGCCTTACAGGTATTATTCCGTGGGGGTGGATTGCCCTCTTAAGCTCCTGTGCACCGTTCTTGAAAAGGAGCAATTGCCTTACAACTTTGACCCCGCCACCGGTCGAACCGGCCATTCCCCCGATAAACATCAGCGCAAAGATCAGCAGCCATAGGTTGCCGGACCAGGTAAGGTAATCGGAAGTGATGTAGCCGGTTGTTGTGAGTATTGAAACTACCTGGAATACAGTGTTCCTGAAAGAAACCTCATAATCGCCGCCATAAACAAAGATCATAATCACAGCTATGAATACGGTAACTGAAACGATCAGGTAAATGTATTTCCTGAATTCTTCATTTCCCCAAACCTCTTTCAATTTCCCATTGAGCGCCAGGTAGTGTAATGTGAAGTTTGTCCCGGCCAGCACCATGAAGACTACTATCACGTACTGTATGTAAGGTGAAAACTCTGCAATGCTGCCATTCCTGGTTGAAAAACCACCTGTTGCCACAGTTCCGAAGGCATGACAAAGGCTCTCGAAAAGATCCAGCCCGCCAAACATGAGCAAGCCTGTCTGTATAAAGGTCAAAAGCACATAAATGAGCCATAATCTTTTTGCTGTTTCGGTAATCCTGGGGTGTAACTTGTCTTTTTTCACACCCGGCATTTCAGCCATATAAAGCTGCATTCCACCTATACCCAAAAAAGGCAGTATAGCCACCGAAAGAACAATGATACCCATTCCACCGATCCAGTGGGTAAGGCTTCTCCAGAAAAGGATGCTTTTGGGAAGCGATTCAATATCGGTTAGTATAGTTGCCCCGGTGGTAGTGAACCCCGACATGGTTTCAAAAAAAGCATCGGTGAAGGAAGGAATGGAGCCGCTGATTATAAAAGGTAAGGTACCAAACAAAGATATTACTAACCAGGTAAGCCCAACTATCAGGTACCCTTCCCTCTTGTTGATGTTTTTAAACCTGCCCCTTGTGGTTATCCACAGAAGGAACCCGACTGATATGGTTATCAGGCCCGAAATAAGCAATACATACCATTTGGCTTCATCATAATAGAAAGCAAAAGGAAGTCCGGTAAACATGAAAAACCCTTCAACAATGAGAAGGAAACCCAGGACATGGATGATCGACCTTATGTTTACTTCAATGTAAGATAGCATGTCAGGTCACATCAATATTTTTCAGGAATTGAAAAAATCATCTACTTTGTGTATGGCTTCAGGAAGCGCAAAAACAACCACCTTATCACCAGCTTCGATCAGGAAGTCGCCAACGGCAATATAACTTTCATCCCCCCTCACTATCCCGCCTATTATGGCCCCCCTGGGAAACTTCAGGTTCTTTATGGGCTTCTTTGTTACCAGTGAGTGAGGTTTTGCCACCATTTCGAGCACTTCTGCATTAATACCACTGAGGCACTTGATGGAAGTGACCTCGGCACTCATCGTAAATTTAATAATATAGCTGGCAGTGCTGAGCTTTTTGCAAACTATGGTGTCGATGCCTATGTTTTGTGAAATATCAATATAATCGATATTCTCAACGAGCGCTATGGTCCTTTTAACCCCGAACCTTTTGGCATTGAGGCATGAAAGAATGTTAGTTTCCGAATTATCGGTAAGTGCCACAAAAGCATCCATTCCCCTAATGTCTTCCTCCTCAAGCAAGTTTATGTCTCTGGCATCGCCCTGGATAACCAGCGCGGCGTCGAGCTGGTTTGCCAGTTGAAGGGCTTTGTCCTTATTCGCTTCAATGATCTTAAGGTTCAACTGGTGTTCAAGCTTCCGGGCAACGGTCCTCCCTACCCTTCCACCGCCTACCAGCATAACATCCCTGATCTCTATCCTGGTTTTTCCGCCAAGATTCAGCAATGCATCTATGCCTTCAGGTTTTGTGATCACGTATGAGAGGTCATCTTCAAGAAAGATATCATTACCTTTAGGAATGATGGTTTCACCGTTGCGGTGTATAGCCACGGCCCTGAAATCAAGGTGTGAATATTCAGCCGCTATCTGGTTGAGGGATTTATTCAGCACTTTGGCCTTTTCATCAAGCTTGATAAGAAAAAGTGATAACTTGCCGTTCGAGAAATCGAAGATCTCCGTTGCAGCAGTTTGCTTAAGCAGGTCTATGATCTCGTTGGCTGCTATGAATTCGGGGCAAACAAGCGAATCAACACCCATATCCCTGAAAATTTTTGAATTTTCATCGGAAAGGTATTCAAGGTTATTGATCCTGGAGATTACTTTTTTAGCGCCCAGTTTTTTAGCTATAGCCGCTGAAAGCAGGTTTATCCTTTCATCGTGCAGGGCCGATATCATCAGGTCGGCCTTCTTAACGCTCATTCTTTTCTGCACAGAAATAAAGGTAGGATCACCTACTATGGCCTTTACATCTGTATGCCCTTCTATACTCTCCACCAGTTCGCTGTTGGGGACTATCATGGTTATTTCATGATCTTCCTTTGACAGTTCCTGCGCAAGATACATTCCCACTTCACCGTCTCCTGCAAGGACAATTTTCATATTGATTCTCCTTTCGGCCTGCTAATATAATTTTTATTGAAATAACGATGATGAAATTACGATGGTTTTGGGCTGTCAATCCAGATCGAGCTTGTAATGGTCCCAGTCGAGCCCCACAGTGAATTTTGCCCTGAATTCGTTGAGTTCCCTGTACGAAAGGGAAGCCGATTGGATTGACTGCCTTGATGGCGGCATTTTTATTATCGGATGACCCTTCGGGCTGATTACCATAGAATCACCAGAATGGTCTATCCCTTTATTATCCTTTCCGATCCGGTTTACGCCTATGACATAAACCTGGTTTTCGATAGCCCTGGCTGTAAGTAACGATTTCCAAACATGGTTCCTTACCTGTGGCCAGTTTGCAACGTAGAGGAGCAGGTCATACTCGTAATCGCCCTGGAGGTACCTGTTCATGCTCCAGACCGGAAACCTCAGGTCGTAGCAGATCAGCGGAAGTATATTCCACCCGTTCAGAGTAACTATCAGTTTCGACCTTCCATAGCTGAACTTCTCATCTTCGCCGCCCATCCTGAAGAGATGCCTTTTGTCATAATACTCGTAACTTCCATCCGGCCTGACCCAGTAAAGCCTGTTGTAATATTTATTATCAGAATTTACTATTATACTCCCGGTTATCACAAAATTATTTTGAGAAGCCTGTTTTTTCATCCACTCCAGCGCAGGCCCGTTTTCCTCCTCTGCATGCGGCGCCGGTTCTGTAATGAAGCCGGTACTGAACATTTCGGGCAGCACAACCAGGTGGGTGCCGGTCGCTGAAACCAGATATTTTTCAAATTGCTCCAGGTTTCGTTCTTTATCACCCCAGTGGAGAAAACTCTGTACAATAGTTACATTCAGATCTTGCATAATATTTCGGCTGCTTTTTCAAGGGTTTCCTCTTTCTTTGCAAAGCAGAACCTGAGCACGTTGTTATCACCGTTTTTCTGGTAAAAGGGTGAAAGCGGGACAGATGCAACTTTATGTTCCCTGGTCATCCTTACTGCAAAATCCATCTCAGGTTCGTTACTTATTCTTGAGTAATCGAGGCACTGGAAATATGTCCCCTTACATGGAAGAGCTTTAAACCGTGAATCTTTCAATAAGTCAGTAAAAAGATCACGTTTGGCCTGGAAGAAGTCAGGCAGGTAGTTATAGTTATCAGGGTTTTCGATGTATTCGGCAATGGCATGCTGTATAGGTGTGTTTGCTGCAAAGACAACAAACTGGTGTGCTTTCCTGAACTCTTTCATAAGCTCCTCAGGTGCCAGCACAAAACCGGTTTTCCATCCGGTAGCATGAAATGTTTTGCCAAAAGATCCCACAACAAACGACTTTTTGGCCAGTTCAGGATAATAGCAGACACTTTCGTGGCGCTCCCCGTCGAAGATAAGATGTTCGTAAACCTCATCGCTCAGCAGGATAAGGTCGTTCCTCAGAATGATCTTTTCAAGCATCTGCAGATCCTCTTTTTTAAGGACGCTTCCTGTAGGATTATGAGGTGTATTGATAATGAGCATTTTAGTCCTGTTGCTGATCAGTTTGACCAGTTGTCCCCAGTTCACTTTATAATCGGGAGGCAGAATGGAGGCATACTTTACCCTTCCCCCATTTAGCTTTACTGCAGGGGCATATGAATCATAGGCTGGTTCGAGGATGATCACTTCATCCTCATCCCTTATCAGGGCTGAAATGACAGTGTAAATTGCCTGCGTTGCTCCGGCAGTTATATTGATCTCTTTATCAGGATGGTAGCTTAGGCCATAAGTGTTTTCCACTTTCCTTGCAATAGCCTCTCTCAGCTCGGGGACTCCTGTCATAGGGGCATACTGGTTATAGCCCTCTTTCATTTTTTGGTTAACGAGCTTGATCAGGTCCGGTGCGATCTCAAAATCAGGAAACCCCTGGGAAAGGTTAATTGCATTTTCTTCCCTGGCAATCTGGCTCATAACAGCAAAAATTGATGATCCCGTGTCGGGAAGTTTGGAAGTAATATTTCCGGGATAATTCATGTCAGTTTCAATTAGTTAATACGTTCAGGGGATTGACAAAATTAGTCAATAATCACCACTAACAGTTTTGAATTTAATAATTTTGCAGCCTGTCTGTATTTCAACGTATTTAATAATCATTCAATATAATATCATTATGAAAACTATCGACGACTTAAATTTTAAAGGAAAGAAGGCTTTGATCAGGGTCGACTTCAATGTTCCCCTCGACGATTCCTACAACATAACAGATACCACGCGCATCGACGCTGCGCTGCCCACTATCAGGAAGATACTAGATGACGGCGGATCAGCTATCCTGATGTCACACCTCGGCAGGCCGAAAGAAGGTCCCGAGGTAAAGTTTTCACTCAACCACCTGGTGGGATATCTTTCAGGGTCACTTGATACGGAGGTGAAATTTGCCGATGATTGCATTGGTGAGTCAGCAAGGCAGCTTGCCGGCGACCTGGTGCCGGGACAGGTCCTGCTTCTTGAAAACCTCAGGTTTTATAAGGAAGAAACCGGAGGTGATGAGGAGTTTGCCAGAAAACTTTCTGAACTGGGTGATGTATATGTCAACGATGCTTTCGGTACAGCCCACCGGGCGCACGCTTCCACGGCAGTTATAGCAAAATTCTTTCCCGATGCCAAATGTTTTGGTTATATCATGGGTAATGAAATAAGAAATATCAATAAGGTTCTCGGGGAGCCTGAGAAGCCCTTCACCACTGTGCTTGGAGGCGCCAAAGTTTCAGGGAAGATCGAGATCATCAACAATCTTCTCGATAAGGTTGATAACCTGATCATCGGCGGGGGCATGATGTTTACCTTTATCAAAGCTATGGGAGGTGAAATTGGCAAGTCGATGGTTGAGGAAGACCTCATTGAAGTCGCCAAAAGCACACTTGAAAAAGCCGAAAAGCTTGGTGTTAATCTTTTGATACCGGAAGATGCCGTTTCAGCTTCTGAATTTTCCAGTGATGCAGAGCAGAAGGTCTGCAAAGCTTCTGAAATCCCGGAAGGCTGGCTTGGCCTCGACATTGGCCCCAAAACCATTAAAAAGTTTAATGATGTGATAAAGGGGTCGAAGACTATTCTCTGGAATGGCCCTATGGGTGTTTTCGAGATGTCCAGTTTTGAAAAAGGAACAAAGGAGGTTGCACTTGCCGTTGCCGATGCTACAGAAAAGGGTGCTTTCTCACTGATCGGCGGCGGCGACTCAGTGGCCGCCATTAATAAATATAACCTTAAGGAACGCGTAGGCTACGTTTCGACCGGTGGCGGGGCCATGCTGGAATATATTGAAGGCAAGGAGCTTCCGGGGGTTTCGGCGATTGAGGAGTAAATTTTTCTGGAGGGATCCTGCAGGGACGACGTCTCAAAAAATGAGACGTCGTCCCTATTTGCAGAAAAAAGAAATTTCCAGCAACACATGTTTTTATTTGGCAATTAATTGAATAAAAATAACTTACGAGGGGGTTTCTACAAAAGGTAGATAAAAAAATTATTCGGAGACGACGTCTCATTTTTTGAGACGTCGTCCCTAGATGAGTTTCAAATCTTCCTTCTCCTGCCAGATCTTCCAGCTGTCAGAATCACCGAAATCGATGCGTGGGATGATAAGGGGTATGACCGAGGCAATGGGTTTGTAAAGCCTCGACTCTGACTTCATTTTAGGTGTGATCAGCTTTTCGTTCTGATCGAAAGAAGAAATCAGAAGCAGGATCACCGAAAGGAAAAGCACAGCCTTCAGCAGCCCGAAAACAGTTCCCAGCAACTTGTTGAGGAATCCCAGGGCTACCATATCAACCATCTTTTCTATGATCCTTCCGAGGGTGTAAACCAATACCACTACAGCGATAAAGGTTACGATAAAAGAAACTATCGTCATGTATTCGGGCTCTATGTTCAGCCATTGGTCGAGCAGGTCGGCGGCGAACCAGGAAAAATGAATTGATGCATAAATCCCGAGAATGAGGGCGGCGAGGGAAGCAAGTTCTATGACGAGGCCTTTTCTGAAGCCCCTGTATCCCAGCCATAAAAGAGGTACCAGTAAGATAATGTCAAGCAGGTTCATTGTTTGATCCTTCGGGTTAATTCTGTGGCAAATATGAAATCCTGAAGCTCCTTGTTTTCGGCTTCGAGGATCTCTTCTTTGGTTCCGGTCCACCATAATTGCCCCTGGTGCAGATAATTCACGCTTTCGCCAATCATCAGCACAGAGTTCATATCATGGGTGTTAACAATGGTGGTGATATTGAAATCGTGTGTGATCTCCATGATGAGGTCGTCGATCACATCGGCAGTTTTGGGGTCAAGGCCTGAATTGGGCTCATCACAAAAGAGGTATTTCGGGTTCATAGAGATGGCCCGGGCAATGGCAACCCTTTTTACCATACCCCCGCTAAGCTCCGACGGCATCAGTTTGTTTCTTCCTTCCAAATTGACCCTTTCGAGGCAAAAGTTCACCCGCTCGGACTTTTCGGCCGGAGTTTTTTTGGTAAACATCGAAAGCGGGAACATGATATTCTGTTCAACATTCATATAGTCGAACAAAGCACCCCCCTGGAAAAGCATCCCTATTTCCTGCCGTATCCTCTTTTTCTTTTTGAACGGCAGCTTAATATACGGCCTGCCGTCGTAAAGGATATCCCCTTTATCGACATCAATGAGTCCGACCATGCATTTGATCAGCACCGTTTTACCCGAGCCGCTCTGACCGATCACCAGGTTGGTCTTACCTGCTTCGAACTTGCAGGAGATATCTTTGAGCACCTCGGTTTCGCCGAATGATTTTGATATGTTCTTAACCTCTATCATTACAACAGGAGTTGAGTGAGCAGCAGGTTGAAAAGGATTATCAGGATGCTGCTGTGCACCACGGCTTTGGTGCTGGCGCTTCCTACATCAAGGGCCCCGCCTTTTATCACGTAACCATGAAAAGCCGATACCGAAACGATGATAAAAGCAAAAATGGCTGTTTTGATGAGAGCATATGTTACGATGTAAGGATCGAACCACGACTGCAATCCTTCAATGTAATCCCCTGATGAGACAAGGTTAAGCGAAACACAGGCGAGCCATCCCCCGAAAAGTCCGAGCAGCATGCTCAGGGTTATGAGTACCGGATTGAAGATAACCGCGGCAACAATTTTGGGGAAGATCAGGAAATTGGCTGAATTGACACCCATTATCTGCAGGGCATCGATCTGTTCGGTAACCCTCATGGTACCGATTTCTGAAGCGATCCGAGAACCCACTTTTCCGGCCAGGATAAGGCTCATTACCGTAGGGGCAAATTCGAGGATGATCGACTGCCTTACGGTAAACCCTACCATTGTCATGGGTATTAGCGGGTTATCTATGTTATAGGCAGTTTGGATGGCAGCCACGCCCCCCATAAAAACGGAGATCATTGCCACAATGCCGACTGATTCCACACCCAGGCTCTGGAATTCTACCATGAGCTGGCGCCAGAACATCTTCCATTTATCAGGATGCCTGACTGCCTGGAACATCAGGATGGCATATTTACCCAGGTTTGTTAGCACTTCAAATTTATAAAAGTACTAAGTTAACGATATTTTGATGAAACTATTGGACGAACTTCCAAAGCAAAACTGTTTTGTAAATTTGAAATGAAATTTTTACCTGTTCAATCCGTTCAATTCGTGTAAAGGATAAAATGAATTGATGAAACTGCGCCATTACTTACCGGTATTGCTGATAATTTCACTGATAGCAGCTTCCTGCTCATCCACCAGGCATCCGTATAAAAGGAAAAAGCCCCGTAGATGCGATTGTTCCCGGTGGAGTTGCATCCCTGATCTTGAATTTGAAGAGAAAACAACTGTTTATGGCAGAACTGGAGGGGCTTAAGGAATTTTTGCCTGGTGGGTCATATGCCGGTGTGGTCTCTTTGCTAAAAGGCCATCCCTTAAAGATCACAATAAAGAAAAAGCGCACTACAAAGCTTGGCGATTACAGGCCGCCCGTAAACAACCGCTTTCATCATATAACAGTGAATGGTGATTTAAACCGTTATTCTTTTCTTCTCACTCTTCTCCATGAGATTGCACATTTAATAAACTGGATAAATCATGGCCGTAAAGTACCACCGCATGGCCGTGAGTGGAAGCAAACCTTCAGTGAAATAGCCCTGCCATTTATAAACAACGGGATCTTCCCGTCAGAACTGGTGCAATCACTCAGGATCTATTTCAGGAACCCGCCTGCCTCGATATTTTCAAACCCTGACGTATCGAGGATGCTCAGCAGCTATGATAATAACGGTGATGCTGTGTTGCTTGAAACTTTACCCCGGGAAAGTCTTTTCAGGATCAACAACGGCAAAACTTTCAGGAAGCTCGGCAAAATCAGGAAGAACTACCGCTGCTACTGCCTCGACAACCGCAAATACTACACTGTAAAACCCACTGCAATTGTGATTCCTGTTGCTTCTTCAAGAAAATAACGTTAGATTTTATATTTTTGTCGTATCTAAAATTCCTGTTTTCTTATGAAACATAATTATTGCATTATTATGGCCGGAGGAATCGGCTCCCGTTTCTGGCCCATGAGCAAAACCGACCATCCGAAACAATTCATCGATATCCTGGGAACAGGAACAACCCTCATTCAGCAGACGTTCAATCGCTTTGAAGGGATCTGCCCTGCCAGCAACATTTATATAGTTACCAACGCTATATATAAAGACATGGTAAAGGAGCAATTGCCTGAGCTGAAGGACGAACAGATCCTATGCGAGCCGGCAAGAAGGAACACTGCCCCCTGCATAGCTTATGCAGCACATAAAATTTATGAAAAGGACAAGGATGCCAACCTGGTGGTGGCCCCTTCCGACCATGTTATACTTAAAGAAGACATTTTCAAGAACAATATTCTAACGGCACTGGATGCCGCCGAAAAGAACGACTGGCTCATTACCCTCGGCATCAAGCCTTCGAGACCAGATACCGGATACGGATACATCCAGTTCCACGAGGAGCCACTCGAAGGAAGGAAAGACGACGGGATGCGAAAAGTGCGCACCTTCACTGAAAAGCCTGACCTTGAAATGGCAAAAACCTTTCTCGAGAGCGGTGATTTCCTCTGGAACTCCGGCATATTCATCTGGTCGCTCAGCAGCATCCTTTCAGCTCTTGACCAGCACCTGCCCGAAGTGAACAACCTTTTCAGGGAGGGCCACGACAAGTATTTCAAGCCTGCTGAAGATGAGTTCATAAAGGAAACCTATTCGGTGTGCAAAAGCATATCTATCGATTACGGTATAATGGAAAAGGCGGAAAATGTATATGTTCTGCCGTCTGATTTTGGCTGGTCAGACCTGGGTACCTGGGGCTCACTTCACGATATCCGAAGCAAGGACGAAAACAACAATGCAGTTACAGGCAAGAACGTCATGACATACAATACCAGCAACAGCATCATCAATATGCCGAAAGGCAAGCTCGCCGTGATACAGGGACTTGATGACTTCATTGTTGTGGAAGATGAGGATATTTTGCTGATATGCAGGAAAGAGGAAGAGCAACAGATCAAGCAGATCGTCAATGATGTAAGGATCCAGAAAGGAGAAAAATTTGTATAAACCTAATAAGATTAAGAAAATGAAAAGAAGCATTATAGCAGGAATACTAAGCCTGTCGATACTTTTTGCCATCAACCTGCGGGCCGATGAGGGGATGTGGATCCCGATGCTCATAGATGACAAGATCTATGATGAAATGCAGGAGATGGGGCTTTTACTGACCCCTGAGCAGATCTACAGCGTCAACCAGTCGAGCATAAAAGACGCAGTAGTGATCTTTGGAAGGGGCTGCACGGGTGAGATCATCTCAGACCAGGGACTGTTGCTAACAAACCACCATTGTGGTTACGGGCAGATACAGTCGCACAGTTCGGTGGAACATGATTATCTCAAGGACGGTTTCTGGGCAATGAGCAAGGAAGAGGAGCTTCCCAACCCGGGACTCACAGCGAGGTTCCTGGTAAGGATGGAGTATGTGACTGAAGCAGCACGGGAAGGGGTCACAGATGAAATGACAGAAGATGAAAGATCGGCCAAAGTGAGGGAAAACACCAGCAAGATCATAAAAGATGCCACAGACGACACTCATTACGATGCTGTGGTCAGAAGTTTTTACGAAGGGAATGAATACTACCTTCTTGTTTACGAAACATACAAGGATGTCAGGCTTGTGGGCGCACCCCCTTCATCCATAGGGAAATTCGGGGCAGATACTGATAACTGGATGTGGCCGCGTCATACAGGCGATTTCTCATTGTTCAGGGTTTACACAGCCCCTGACGGATCACCGGCCACTTATTCTGAAGACAATATACCGCTCAAACCCAAATACTATCTTCCTATTTCTATCGATGGGGTGGAAAAAGATGATTTTACGATGATACTGGGATATCCCGGGGGGACTCAGCGATATATGACTTCCTGGGGTGTCGACAATGCCATAAATAACTTTAATCCCACAATAGTGGATGTTAGAGACCGGAAACTCGAGATCATGCGCGAAGCAATGGATGCCAGTGACGAAACAAGGATCAAATATGCCACCAAATATGCCCGCACGTCGAACTACTGGAAGTATTTCATTGGACAGACAAAGGGATTGAAAAGGCTGAAAGTGTTTGATAAGAAAAGGTCACAGGAGCTTTCTTTTGCTAATTGGGTGAAAGGCTCTTCGTACAGGAAAAATAATTACGGTAATGTCCTGGATATGTTCGAAGAAGCATATGAAACTATCGGAAAATACACTGTATCACGTGTTTATATAAGTGAAGCCGTTATTAGGGGGGCAGAGATCCTTTCGCTGGCCAGGAGTTCCGACAGGCTGTACGATCTGCTTAATGCCGATGAACCCGACCAGGAGCAGATCGACAGGATGATAGCAAGCATGAAAGAAAGGGCAGATGAATATTTCAAAAACTATGACCAGGGCATAGATAAGAATTTGCTAGCAGCCATGATGGAGATGTATTCAGAAAATGTGCCTGCCGATCAACAGCCTGATTATCTAAAACGTCTCACCAGGAAATACAAAGGAGATTTTAACAGGTATGCCGAAAAGGTCTTTGATAAGTCTATCTTCGCTACCAAAGAAAGCGTGCTTGAATTCCTGGAAAAACCAAAAGCTAAAAAGATCGCCAAAGACCCTGCTTATGAGGCCTACAAGGCTTTCATAGAAAACTACAATTCTCTTTCGAAAAACACGGAAGAAGCTTATGACAAACTCAGTAAGGCCAGCAGGCTTTATGTTGCAGGACTGAAGGAAATGCATCCCGACAAGGATTTCTATCCCGATGCCAATTTCACCATGCGGCTTACTTACGGGACGGTTCAGGATTACAAAGCAGCCGATGCCGTTTACTATAACTATTACACCACCCTGAAAGGTGTAATGGAAAAGGAAGATCCGACAAACTGGGAGTTCATTGTCCCCGATGGGCTAAAGTTACTTTATGAAGAAAAGGATTATGGTAATTATGGTGAGAACGGAACCATGAGAGTCTGTTTCCTTACCACACATGACATAACCGGTGGAAATTCCGGCAGCCCGGTCATTAACAGCGTGGGGGCGCTTGTGGGACTTGCTTTCGACGGTAACTGGGAGGCCATGAGTGGCGACATTGCCTATGAGCCTGACCTTCAACGCACTATAAATGTGGATATCAGGTATGTCCTTTTCATCATCGACAAGTTTGCCGGTGCACAGAACATTATTGATGAGCTGACCCTGATTAAAACAGAGCCTAATGTGAAGCAAGATATCAAAAAGTTCAAGATCAAGAGGGATGAATTCATGATGGAAGAGCGTTAACATTTAATTGAATACCAGCAAACCCGGTACAGTTTTCTGCACCGGGTTTTTTTTGATATTTCAGTCAAGAGAGAATAATTTCGTAAATTGCAGTTGCCAACAGGGAATAAGACCAGGAAAACCAGACCTTTGATGTTTTCAATTTTTAAGCGCACATCGGTAGTAATAGGACAGATCAATGAGTTTCTCGATATCGTTGACGAAAGCAGCCTTGTATTCAAAAAGGGTATAAAAAGCTACATCAAGGATGATGAAAATGAATTTGAAGAGCGCATCACAGAGATCGACGAACTTGAAAGTAAGGCGGATGACCTGAGGCGGGATATAGAGAACCTGCTTTACCGTAAAAGCCTTTTGCCTGATCTGAGGGGTGATGTTCTGCAGCTTCTGGAAAACATGGACGACCTGGTTGACACAGCGAAGGAGAGCCTGATGCAGTTCCGTATAGAGGAGCCTGTTATCCCGGAATATCTTGAGCAGGACATCACAGACCTGGCGAAAACATCCACTGAAGCTGTGGCAAGCCTGGTATTATCGGCCCGCTCTTTTTTCAGGGATCCCGGCACGGTGAAAGACAATGTACATCGTGTATATTTTTATGAGAAGGAGGTAGATAAGGAATCGAACCAGATAAAACTGAAGCTCTTTAAAGAAAAGACAAAGCTTGACCTGGCAGAGAAGCAGCACCTCCGGCACTTTGTCACGCACATCGAGAAATTATCCGATATGAGCGAGCGCATAGCCGACACACTGAACATCCTGGCCATAAAAAGAAGTATTTAACGGCTATGATCTTTATCTTTCTCACTAGCGGATTATTCCTGGGTTGGTCACTTGGCGCCAATGATGCTGCCAATGTATTTGGCACTGCGGTGGGTACAAAAATGGTAAGGTTCCGTCTCGCTGCCTTAGTAGGCGCTGTATTCGTAGTTATCGGCGCTGTGGTGCAGGGTTCCGGTACCACCACTACGCTTGGCGATCTGGGCTCGGTAAATGCCATTGCCGGGTCATTCACTGTTGCATTAGCTGCCGCTCTTACGGTTTTCCTGATGACCAGGTATGCCATTCCGGTATCTACCTCACAGGCCATAGTGGGAGCTATTGTAGGATGGAACTTCTACACAGGTCACAGCACCGACTACAGTGTACTTATCGACATAGTCCTGACCTGGGTTGTTTGTCCCGTGCTCGCGGCAGTTTTCAGCATCCTGCTGTACTTGCTGCTGAAGCTCATTATCATCAAGATGAGGATCCATCTGCTGAGGCTCGATATGCTGATAAGAATAAGCCTTGTGATTGCAGGGGCCTTCGGGGCCTATTCGCTTGGAGCCAACAACATTGCAAATGTAATGGGAGTTTACGTACCTGCCATTCCGCTCAGTGATATAGATATCGGTGGTTATTTTACTATCACCGGGACCCAGCAGCTTTTCTTTCTTGGCGGACTTGCCATTTCAGCAGGGATCTTTACCTATTCGGGTAGGATCATGAAGACGGTCGGAAGTCAGCTCATGCAGATGAATGCCGAGGCAGCCATAGTGGTTGTGCTCTCCCAGGGGCTGGTGCTCTTCGTTTTCTCATCAACCGCCCTTCAACAGTTTCTTGTTGGGATAGGCTTGCCGGCGATACCACTGGTTCCGGTATCTTCCTCACAGGCAGTGATCGGCGCCATCCTCGGGATAGGATTGCTCAAAGGCGCCAGGGAAATAAAGCCTAAAGTCCTTGGCCAGATAGTGGCCGGATGGGTCGCCACACCCGTGATTACCGCAATAATAACTTTCTTTGCATTGTTTTTCGTTGACAATGTTTTTGAGCAGAAAATAGAAGCCCCGGACGAAAATAAAACAGGCGTAACAGATACTAACCCAGCTAAAGAGGGGTTTTCAATATATTATCTTTCACAAGAAAAGTAATTATATCAAGCTATGGACGACGCAAGATATGAATTCAGGCACTTCAGCGATAACCTGACGAAGTTCAGGGATGATTTCAAAAAACATTCCTCCGACGAGATCAAAAGGGAATCGGAAGAGAAATACATAGTTTCACCGGAAATTGACAAATACAATTTCAAGTTCCGGTTCGATAAGCTGGACGTCAAAGAACTGCTTGAAGTGAAAGGAAAGCTCGAGCAGTGGTACCCGGTCGTGAAAACTGGCTTTCCGGTGGATGCACAACTGTTGGTTGAAAAGATCTGTCCGCTCATGCATATCCATCCTGAAGTGATCGATAAAAGCCTTTACACCCTCGATGAGTTTATGGATGAGGTGGTTTCGGGCCAGGAACATCTCTTTTTTGCCGATGTCAGGAAACTGCGTTATGGTTACAGCATAAACGAATGCATGGCAGAATATGCCGACGTTACCATCAACGGAAAAAAGACCCAGACAGTGAGCATAGAATCGACCGAGCCTGAAAAGATACTGGAAACTATGAAGATGTTCGGTATGGAAGGGATGGAGAACATAAGTTATGTGAAGATCGTTAAGGACCTGACAATTTGATATAAGCATGGGCAAAGAGACAGAAAGAAAATTTCTTGTTACTTCGGATGCATTCAAGAGAGAGGCAAAAGGGGTATACATCCACCAGGGGTTCCTGAATACCGACAAGAACAGGGTAGTGCGGGTAAGGATCTATGGCGATGAAGGTTTCCTCACCGTAAAAGGAATTACCAGAGGGGCCACCAGGACCGAATTTGAATATGAGATACCGAAAGAGGATGCTGAAACCATGCTGAGCGAGTTGTGCGAAAAACCCACTGTGGAAAAGCACAGGTACCGTATTCAATCAGGCGGGCATGTGTGGGAGGTTGATGAGTTCCATGCCGAAAATGAGGGCCTGGTCGTTGCAGAGATAGAGCTTACGGAAGAGGATGAAAGATTTGAAAAACCATCCTGGGTAGGCGAAGAGGTGACCGATGATTCGCGCTATTTCAACGCCAATCTTGTAAAAAATCCCTATAAAAACTGGAAATCATTCTAAGGAAGGCATGGAAGGCAAACCCCAACAGGAATATAACAACCGGCTGGAATACATCCGCTCAATAAAGGAAAAGCTGTCTAAACAGTACAGGTGGTTAGCCCTCGCCAGGCTTGGCATTTTTCTCCTCACCCTGGTACTCATATATTTTGCAGTGAATTGGGGCTACACGGCCCTTTCAATCATCCTGGTTTCCGGGATAGCCGTATTTCTTTTTGTGGTGAGGCAGCACCTGAAAATGGGTTCGAGAATATCACATCTTGAAAAGATTAAAAAAATAAACGAAGACGAGCTGAAAGCGCTGGACCATGATTTCGGCCATTTCGATCCGGGCGCTGAATTCATCAGTCATGAGCACCCCTATGCTTCCGACCTGGATATTTTTGGAAAAGGATCAGTTTTCCAGTTCATTAACCGGACATCCACGTTCAGGGGCAAATCAATGCTTGCCAGTTGGCTTGCATCCTACCAACCGGATGCCGGGGCAATTGAAAAACGCCAGCAGGCAGTAAGGGAACTGAGCGTTGAAAAGTTTTGGAGGGAGGAGTTCAGGGCAACGGGATATGAGGCGGAGGAGAAGAGGGAGGATTCTGATGAGCTTATCCGATGGGTGGATGAACCGGCCGAATTCCACAGGCCTGCTGTACTTGCATGGCTTATCATCATCCCTGTTCTCGGTATTGCCACTATTACTTTTGTTGCCCTGGGTTCGATCCCGGCCATAGCCCTGCTGTTTTTCCTGGGGATCTCGTTGTCGGTATCGGCCAGGTACAAGAAACTGATCGACAAGAAACACCGTAATCTGGGCAGAAGGGCAACGATCATCGAAAAATATTCCCGTTTGCTGACCCTTATTGAAAATATGGATTTCAATTCATCCCTTTTAAAAGAGATCAAATCATCGATGGGGGATAAAGAGCTCATGCCGGGGAAAAGGGTGAAGAAGCTTTACCATATCCTGAATGCTTTTGATACGCGCCTGAACCTGATAGCCGGTTTCTTGCTCAACACTTTTTTCCTGTGGGACATGATCCAGGCCAGGAGGCTTGAAAACTGGGTGGCGGAAAACAAGGGGTTTTTACCTGAATGGATTGCCGCCGTAGCAGAAATAGATTCCCTGGCAAGCCTGGCAAATTTCCGGTATAACTACCCTGAAACCACTTTCCCGGAGCCAGGCCATGATGATGATTTCATTATTGATGGTGAAGGGCTGGGCCACCCGATTATTCCTGAAAAAGACCTGGTAAGAAACCCGGTCCTGGTGAATGGCGGAGGTAAATTCCAAATCATCACAGGGGCCAACATGGCCGGAAAGAGCACTTACCTGCGCACTGTTGGTGTAAACCTTGTACTTGCCATGGCCGGGGCGCCTGTATCGGCGAAGAGATTTATCTTTTCACCGGTGCGTATCATGACCAGCATCCGCACCTCTGATTCCCTGCTAAAAAATGAATCGTATTTCTACGCTGAGCTGAAGCGCCTGGGCCAGATCATCGGAACGCTTGAATCGGGCGAAAGGCTGTTCATCCTTCTTGATGAGATCCTGAAGGGCACCAATTCGAAAGACAAGCAGGCCGGGTCGATGGAGCTTATGAAAAAGCTGTTGAATTATAAAGCCTATGGATTGGTTGCCACACATGACCTTGCCCTCGGAGAGCTTGAACAGGAATACCCGGGCGAAATTACCAACAGATCGTTCGAAGTGGTTATCAGGGACGACCAGCTTGTTTTTGATTACAAGATCCGCGACGGCATAGCGAGGCAGATGAATGCGACGTTTTTAATGAAGAAAATGGGGATAACGTAGTCATAGTACTATGTTACTCCACCTCTTCCATCACTGCTTTCTTTTTCACTTCGGTCTTCTTTTTCTTCGGAGCGATGGTAAGCTCGTCGATCAGGTT
>CAZMOK010000061.1:0-17042 GCA_964567785.1 uncultured Bacteroidales bacterium
GAAGACATCTGGAAGACATCTGGAAGACATCTGGAAGACATCTGGAAGACATCTCATTTTCACACTAAAAAAAAGGCCACCCAAAGGCAGCCTTTCTGAAAGTAAACGCGCTCGTTAATTGGAAGTATTAACGGGTCTTAACAAGTTTCTTGCTTATATTATCACCGTTCTCCGTAATGATGTTCAGAAAATGAATTCCCGGACTCAGAGAAGAAGTGTTAAGTAATATCCGCTGATTGCCTTCCCCGATTTTCAATCTTTCATGATAAACCTTCTGTCCCATCTGGTTGAAGATCATCACATCAAGTTCGACCGGCTCTTCTGAATCAATTTCCAGCCAGGCCCTGTCAGTTACGGGGTTTGGATAAACATTACCGGAGCTGCTTATTAACCCGTGGTCTTCACTTATGGATAAGGTTGCCGTGTTGCCTTCAACTATGAAATTAACCTGGGATTCAGGTGTTTCTTCAGACAGGGTGATCACTGCCTGGGTGGTATGTATACCCATCAATTCAGCATGTACCGCATACGTTCCGTAGGCAATGTTGTCGAATTCGAAAATGCCGTCCTCGTCGGTTACAACATAGGTATAGGGATTCATTTCCTCGTCCATAAGCATTACATGGACTCCTGACATCTTTCCGCGTGTATCGAGACTGGTAACACTTCCTGTTATTGAACCAGGTCCTGAATTCATCGAATTGGACGGTATCATGTAAACATCGGCGGGCCAGCCGAAAACGGGAAGGACCGGGAAGGCGCTTTGCCAGGTAAGGGAGCTGATGTGATAAGTTGGCAGGTAATCTCCGAAGTAGGCTGAGCTGTCAGTCAGTTCGGCCTGTACGTAATAGAGCATGAAGAAGTACATGGGCACATCTTCAAAGATAAAACTGCCGTCAGGAAGTATATCGGTTGAATCCAGCACGATCACATCCTGCCACAGTGAATCGGCAGTCATGAGCCTCACTATTCCTTCATCAGCAGTGAGATTGCTGTCGAGAAACACCGTGCCGGAAATATCGAAGGTTGGGTTTCCGACCCATACATCCATCGTGGTCACCCAGCTACAGCCTGTGCTGTCTACTGTGATAAGGGTTACAGGGTAAACACCGGCGCTGTCATAGGTGTGGCTGACGAACTGACCCGAACCTGTAGTTCCATCACCGAATTCCCATGACCATGTTGTTGGGAACAGGCTCTGTGTATAGCCTTCGAAATTTATGGTCAGTGCAGATGTGTCGGGATAATACGTGAAGCCGCTGATACAACCCGTAGGAGGAACGATCTCGTCTACGTAAATGATTTCGCAATAAGTGTCGGTGCAGTTATCAAGACTGTCTGTAATAGTCAGGCATACCTCGTAATAACCTGTATCGGCATATGTATGCGAAGGATTCTTTAGAAAGGAGGAATCACCGTCACCAAAGTCCCACAGCCAGGTGTCAGGATCACCAAATGATGCATCCATGAACTGGTATGAAAGCGACGAGAATGCGTTCGAATCTAGAGGATAATAATAGAAGAATGCCTCGCAACCTGGGGTGAAATTATCGCACAACAAAAATTCAACAGGGAACGGCGGTGCCCCGGGGTTGAACAAGGTTATGATCTCCTGGTTGTGGCCAAGGCACGAATCAAATGTGGAGATATGCACAAGGCCCACAACGAATGGAGGGTTAAGCTCTATTGTATCCGCAAAGTAGCCCATGCTGTCAGTAAGCACCGTGTTTTCATAAGAAAAGCCTGAATTGGTGCTGTCGATCATAATATCAACGGCTTGATCTTCTACTGGTACAGTTGTACCGGTCGAATAGTCAAAGACATATCCGCTGACAATAAGATCAGGTACCTGGGTGAATCCAAAATGTGTAAAGATGAGGAGTAAGGTGGATAGCAATAATTTTCTTTTCATAATTGGCAATTAACAAAGGATTTAACATTCAAAATGACGGAATGTTTGATGTTTCTTAAAGGTAAGACGGAGCCAACTGCTTTTGGTTGCCCGGGGGATGTATATAAAAACTAATAATGGCTTTTGATGTTAGCCGTTAGCTGATGGCTGTTGGCCTCATGTGCATATTTAACGCCTTCAAAAATTTGTATTTCTCTTTACTTAACAACCTTTAATAAAAAATTATCCTTTTGAGATTGTACTGAAATGAGGTAAATCCCCGGCTTATGGTTACCGAAAGGGATTTTTACCTGCTTACGGCCTTCAAATTGATATTCGGAGATAATTCTTCCTGAGATATCCATTAACCTGACGCTGGCCGTTTCAGGCCCGGGCAGCAATAAATTCAGGTCAGATCTCACCGGGTTGGGATAAACTCGTACGGAAGATCTGTGTGACAATTCGGTAACGTCTGTGAACAAGAATTCAATTCTATTGGAGGTATCTGATACACAACCAAATTCACTTGTCACAATTGTATAATAAAGATCCTCTGCCGATGGGTAATAGACTTGCCCTGTTGCTCCAAAAATGGGACCATTACTGTTATACCATTGATTTCCATTCTCCACAGAGGAGATAAGTGAATCGCCCTGCTGCTCAATAACAGGGGTTTCCGGTATAGGGTAAATACTTATCTTGATCTCAGGCGAGACGCTGTTCTCACCGTCATTGACAATTACAGAATAAGTGGTGGTTTCGCCTGGCGTAGCCGTGGGGAATTGTATGGTTGTATCAGAGATATTCTGATTCGGGGTCCATGCGTAAGTGTAATCTCCTGTACCGCCAATTATATAGGCTCCAAGCTGTGATTCTCCGGGACCGCAAAATTTATGAGGAATTGCATTTGCAATGGCATGTAACTCACCTGAAACATTATATGAGGGCAATGTGATCCAGTCGATCCAGCCACAATCATAACCCTGGCTGGTGGCGCCGTCCTTTTCAAAAGTCCATTTAAATGTATGCGTTCCTGGTGTTACTTCGAAAGATACTTTGGCCCAATCAGTGTTCCCTGACCACTGATCTTTCAGTACGCCGTCGATATAGAATTTCAGATAGTCAAACCCAACCTCTGATGAGACCTTCCTGTAGAAGCTGATCTCATCGTAGCCTATCACATCCAGCGTAAGCGTAAGGCCTGATTTTTCATTATCATCAATATTGGCCGATTTAGCTGAGTATAAGCCTTCATAGGGCAGCACCGGTGATACGATCCAGGGTGTATTGGTGGAACCCCACTCAAATTGTTCGAAGCTGTTTGTTTCCCAGTCTTCTATCATCGCCCCCACAGTATAATGACAGGGGAATGAATGAGTGTAGTCCCCGTTGTTTCCTGTAAGGTTCATTACGCTCATGATAATTTCCTCAACCGTTGTTGCATCATCTGCTGTGACAGTCACTGTTGCCTGGGCTGTGGCTGCATGGGGGATGCTGCCAAAGTAGACATCAGGATCAGGTACACTGATCCATGCCGAATCGTAATTCAAATTGCCTTCCAGCCCTTCAACGGTCCTGCCTCCGTGGTTTCTCAGCTTGAAAACAAGATCAACTGTTTCACCGGGATCTATCCTTCCATTATTATTCCCTGTAAAATCCTGAATATCACAGTCCAATTTCAGAACAATGATATCAGGTTGTGGCAGCGCCTCTATTGCATCCAGGTCAAAGCCGGCGTTGTCGGCACTTGCCGGGCCATCACCATCATCAACTAATTTGATGAACCTGGCTTCCTCCAGGTTGCTGTCATCAAAATCGAAACTCTTGGTCCCTGTACCGGTTCCCAGAAGGGTCCATGGACCGTCCATAGTATGGCTTGCATAACAGGTATACCCTTCAGGGATGTCATCCCCTTCGTATATTTTGATCTCATTTCCCGGTCCGTCAAGGATGGATTCGAACATATCCACAATGACCCAGCCGTTTTTCCCGATCGAATAATTAATTTCATCAGGTTCACCCAATGCCCCGGGCGTATTGCCTTCGTCATCATAATTATTGTCGGGGATCTGTGAAGCCGGGATCCTGAAGGCGTATTTTCCACCCCCGGGTGTTAGGCTGAAATCGCAGGTTGTGGCTGTAAGCTCGCTTATGCTGATGTTGTTTTTTGTTTGAGGGATATAACCATTGGCTATGGCGGTTACCGAATAATTCCCTGCCAGTAAATATTTATGATAGTCCCCTCCTTCAGGATCGTTATATGTAGGGAAATAATCTTCGATAAATATAACGGCAGGTATGGATTCTCCTGTTTCAGCATCGGTTACGGTACCTGTAATGCCGTAGCCGGAATATTCGATCATGGCTATCATCGAAGGTTCGTTATAATTATAATAGGTCATGATCTGCGATGCGGGTGGCTGTTTGTTATATGAGATCTCCATTGTCCATCCTATGGATCCCATTGTACCGTAATATGTATCTTTTGAAGAACCGTTTATAGGATATAGTCCGCTGTATCCCTGTGCATAGGGCAGGTTTGAATAACCGGAGGTCGAAGCATAAACAGAAGCAAGCTGGTCTATGGTAGCATCGTCAGGCGTGGGATCAGGCCTGTAGCTCCAGGCATAAACAAGCTCTTCAGTTCCGCTGTGGTATGTAGTATGGACCACAAACTGATTATCATACAACCAGTTCCTCAATGCTTTTGTTTCGGGCTGGGAATAGGCTCCCGGGCTCCCTCCCCAGGCATCCCACATATAGCCCCAGTCGCGGTTCAGGTCAACACCATTGGCATTTTCCCTTGTCATGTTAACCCGGCCGTCGGGATTGACCATGATGTAAAGCCATATTTCACGGGTATCGATCAGATCGGTTATTTCAGGGTCGGAGCCATAATTCTCACAGAGGAATTCCGCAAAGCGGATCAGGTTTTCCGCAGCTCCTATTTCGTCACCGTGAATGCCCCCGTCAAACCCTATTTCAGGTTCCGGCTCATCGGTCCCAACATTGTCGCTTATCTTCAGTGCAGCCAGTTCCCTTCCCTGTACGGAGGTTCCGTAAGTATGCTTCTTACATATCGATGGGTGACCGAAAGCAAGGCTGTTCATCACCTGGATGATCTCTTCATAAGAATGATATTCGTCCCTGGTCGACCAGAAATCTTTATAATAGATGTTAAGGTCATCTTTCAGGATCTCATATTTCAGGCCGGCTGATTTGAGTTGTTCCAGTTCTTCGGGAATCACAAAAAATATCCCTGTACCGTCATGATAAATGTCGCCTTCTAAACGAAGTTGTTCTATTTTTTCAATATCCTGTTTATTTTCATAGAAGACCTTGACTTCCATTTCCCCGGTTCTCCAGCCACCTTGCTGTGCGGTTGCCATAATGAAAGGAAATGTAAGTATAAGCAGAAGGAGTAGCTTTTTCATCTTTAAGTTGGATTTGATGATTAGTGATGCAATTCATGATCCCTGTTAAAGGGCCATAAAGTTAGGAAGAATAGATCAATAATGTTTCTGCTTCACGAACCTTTTTACCGACTGGAACCTTCCGTGGTTGCCGGTTAGTTTCAGCAGGTAAATTCCACCATGCAGACGGGAAGTGCGGATAGAAACATTGGCTTCACCTTTTCCGATATAAATTGAAAGATCCTCCAATGACCGGCCGGCAGGATCAAAAATGGAAATGCTGTACATGCCCTCCTCCGGAGAGTTGAAAGAAAGCTTTAAGATATCTTTAACAGGATTAGGATATAAGGTCACATCAGGCTCCTCGCTGATGAAGGGGTCTTCTATGCTGAAAGATCCCTGGAAATCAAGTTCCAGTGAGATATTACCGGCAGTAAAATTGTTCTGCGCAAGCGTAATAGTTTGTGAGGTGCTAGCCCAGCCTGTGTGTTCAGCAAAAACGCGATAAGTCCCGTATGGCAGGTTGTAGAACCCGAAGGAGCCGGAACCATCGGTAAATGAATATTTGAGGGGATTCCCCGTTCCATCTGTAAGTAATACTTCAAACTGGTCCGCGCCTTTGTCTGATAATTCCGTTTCGCTGATATTCAAACTTACATTTCCGGAAATAGATCCCGGGCCCTGGCTGTGCCCGGGCACAGGTACAAGGTGAATATTTGCCGAGTAAACCGGCTCATGGAGCATCATCATCGGTGATTCCTGCCACATAAGCCGGTCAGGATAATAAGTGGGGAAATATTTCCCGTAATTTGTGGAATTTTCCGTAAGCCTGACTTTCACCATGTAGCTCCCGTCAAGCAGATGATTAAAAGCATATAATCCTTCATTGATAAACTGGTTAGTGTCGACGGGCACCACTGTATTCTCGTGGATTTTGAAAAGGAGGGCAATCCCTGTGTCTCCTGTGTGTATGGGATTATTCAGCGGAAAATTCCCTGCAAATACCTGCCCTCCGAAATAGGTGTATTCAGGCGTAGTGATGATTTCACAATGAGTATCACTTTGCACGTTACCCGAGGCCGAATCTTCAACGGTCAGGCATACCGTATAGTTGCCCTGTTCTTCATACCTGTGGCTCACCTCAGGGCCTTCTGCAGTATTTCCATCACCGAAGTCCCAGGTCCAGTTCTCGATATCTCCTGCTGAACTACTATTGAAATAGTAAAGATTTGGAATTGAAAGCAATGAATCGAGAGAATATTCAAAACCCGCGCTCAGCGGTTGTTGCGGATTGCCAACAACGATCTCTTTACATAATTGGTCATAGCACAGATCAAGGGTGTCAATTATGGTCAGGCATACAAGATAGGTTCCCTGCTCGCTGAATGTATGCTGAGGGTTCTGCATCAGCGAGACACTGCCGTCGCCGAATTCCCAGAACCAGTTTGCAGGGGGCCCCCCGGAGAAAGTGGTGCTCTGATCATTGAAAAGCACAGTCAGTTCATTAACGCTGTCGGTATGATATGTAAAGTTTGCTGCACAGTTTTGCGGCGCCTCTTCACAAAGGCCAATGACATAGAAAAGGGAGGTGTCGTCGGTAATGATCTCAGTATACTCAATGTATTCATTTTTACAGGTATCGTAGGTATTGATCCTTAGCAGCACTTCATCGAGAACAGGTGGGAAGGGAACGATCCCGTAGAAAATTCCGGAGGAATCCGTAGTCAGTGTATTCTCATAGGAGAAGCCTATAGAATTGCTGTAGGCCAGCACATTAACTTCCCATCCCGGAACGGGTTTGGAGCCGGATGAGAGATCCAGAACATTACCTGCTATCTGGATGGTTTTGACCTGCGAATAGGTCAGCAGGCCCGGTATGAAAAGTAATATCAGTAAGATCTTTTTCATGTTTGCTAAAAGTTAAGTTCAATCCCTGTTCGTATGCCAAAAATACTAGGTCTTTTTCCATTCCAGCCTGTTGAATTCAAATATACTGGATTCAGATATTGCCCGTAATAAGGCTCAACCGACAGGCTGGTATTGTTACCCAGCCTGAACCCGAGCTGGACTCCAAGTGTATAATGCCAGTTTGTCTTCACCCTTTCAGGTACGATCTTCTCCACGGAGACCTGGGAAGCATCCGATACGTCAACGTTCACAACAGGTTCGTTTTTTGCTACCAGGAGTGAAAATACCATACCTGCTTTAAGGCGAACTGTCATTACTTGATTTTCATATATTTTATAACCCAGGTGCAATGGCAGGGTAAGGTAGCTGTATCTGTTGTTTCTTTCAGACAGCGATATGTTCTCAATTGAATCGTAAACTGTCCTTTTGGTATAGTGAATGATTATCGAATCAGGATTATCCTTGGCAAATTCGAAAGAAGTGACTTCACGATAAAACCCCACACTGTCCCAGGTTGTGTATCTGACCTGGTATTTACCAAGATCCTGCATAAGGTGGTAGCCTGCCCCGGCCTGTATCAGCCATTTTGAGAAAGTGAAATTAGCCGTCAGGTCAGCACCTGCAAAGTATTTATTCGGATTCGGATCGTAAAAAGTGATACCGGGATTGACATACGCCCCAAAGCCCAGGTTTGATGGGATGGCATAGTCATCTTTCATCCTAATGCTTTCAAAACCGGGACTTTCCGGGGCAGACAGCTCCAGTTGCCTGCCTTCTGCCGAACTGTTAAAATCAAGCCACACGGAGTTTATGCCGGGCAGGTAAGCGATAGCATCTGCAATGCTGAACATTGTTTTGTCCTCTCTAACCGGGGTGTGAACCGGAGGGGAATTGTTTTCAACTTTTACTGGAAAATCCTTTTTCGGAAATCCGGATGATGCGTTTTCAGTGTTGCTTTTTGAAACAGGGCCATCTTTATAGTCATCTTTATTTTTTATGCCGGTTGCAGCGACACCCGTATAATTATCATTTACCGAACCGGAGGGAGAGAGTTCATCTGATGATCTGTCAACAGGTACCGCCTTCTCAATGAAATTTTCTTGCAATTGTTCGGGACCAGTGCCGGCAATAGCGGAATTTTCAGGGTAATCAAGCCTGAAATACAGTGCAAGGCCCGCGGAGATCAGGATGAGAGCGCTACTTAAAAACAAAATGAAGCGCATTTTCCCGGCACTGCCAAAAACGCGCGACTCCAGCATGCTCCATAATCCGGCAGAGGGCTCTCTCCTGGCCCCTGACAGGGATTCACGGAACAGATCATCAATTGGATTTCCTTGCCTTTTCATTTGTATATTTTATTTAATTCTTTTGCTACAATTTTTTCCAGCTTTTCTCTTAGCGCCCTTCGGGCTTTCATAAGCTGGGTTTTCGAGGTGTTCTCCGAAATTCCCAGGGAAGTTGCTATATCGCGGTGGCTATAATCTTCCATGACGTACATGTTAAATACGATCCGGTAGCCATCCGGAAGATCCTGGATCATTTTCATGAGCTGATCTTTATCGATCCCTTGATCACGATATTTGCCTGTAATTTCCTCGTCATCAGCAATTTTTTCATTCAGTTCGTCGAGGTTTTCGTGAAAGGCATGTTTGAGGTTTTTCTGATAGTGGTCAATGGCGCAATTGATCATGATCCTTTTTATCCAGCCTTCGAAGGATCCCTCTTCCCTGAAGTTTTTAATGTTCCTGAACACCTTGATGAAACCCTCCTGAAGGACATCCTCTGCTTCCTGCAGGTTTTTGCAATAGCGGAGGCAAAGCCCCAGCATAACTGCAGAGTATTTCTTGTACAGCATGCTGAAGGCTTTATGCTTTCCTGCCTTGCATCCCTCCACTATTTTCTGGTCAGAAATCATCAAACATCCGGATATTTTTTAGACTGATAAATTTAAGAAGGGTTGCCTGAAATTACTAATAAACAGGCAAGTGATAAAACCGGGAAAAGTGTAGCTACAGTTTTCCTGCTCCTGACGAAAGTTTAAAACTTGATCATCTTTACAGTTAGCGGAGCCCCGTTTGCAGGCTTGGCAATGATATGGTATATCCCCTGGCTCAGTTGGCCAAGATCGATATCCAGTGTCTGCTTTCCTTTGGTCAGCATGAATTTTTGTTTCAGCACAACCTGTCCTGCCTGGTTTGCCACATAAACATTTAGCGCTGATGACCTTTCAAGTGTAAAGCTCAATTTTGCCCTGTCGATTACCGGGTTGGGCCAGAAGCTGGCTGATGCCTCTTCAATTACAGGCTCATCATCTATACCGAATGTGATTTGTTCCCTTTGGATCACTACATTGAAGGGTTGTTCACCGGGTGTGTCTTCCGATATGGTGATAAACATCGGCTCTGCCTTTATTCCTGTTACATCGGGGAATACCTGGTAGGTGCCATATTCAATATCCCCGAAGATAAACTCACCGCCAAGGTCGGATAAGTTGCACGTAAGGCAGATATCCATACCGTTGAGCAAAATAATCTCTATGTTTCCTGCCGGTGCGAAGGAGGTGGTAATGGTGTTTGTATCGTAAAGTATCTGACCTTTGATTTGTCCGCTGCCATAATTCGTTCCTTCCGATTTCAGGAGATCTACGTGCAGAGCAAAATTATTATTATCTACATTGAAAACGGAAGCTTCTTCCCAGTCATAGCTGTTCCCATAATAAGTGGGGATATACTGACCGTAGTATTCTGATTCCCTGGTCAGCCTGGTCTTTACAGTGTATTCACCATCAATAATCTGGTAGAAATAGTAATATCCCAGGGTATCAATCACAGTTGTATCCACCGGTACCGGATAATCTGTACTATCCATCTTATACAGGTAGGCCAGTGCGTTATCTATCGGGAAATGTACATCGGTATATATGTGCCCACCGATGTTATAATAATCTGAAAGCCCCACGAAAACCTGTTTGGTAATGGTACTGTACTTGTTGGTTTCGTTTACCAGCGGCACATTTGATATGGTAAGCGATACCATGTACATGCCCGGGCCGGGGAAGTCGTGTACCGGATCCTGAATATCAGAAAAAGTCCCGTCGCCGAAGTCCCACAGCCATGATTTGATAACGAATCCAACTGACTCATCATTGAAATGCATTCTGTAAGGGTGTGATTCGAGTGTATCTTCCGTGGCCTCGAAATTGGCCTGGTAGGTACTATTGGCATTCGGGTCATGAATAAAGAAATCTGCAACGATCGTGTATTTGTCAGACCAGTTGAACCTGTAATATTTGGTTGCCGAGTGAATGTCTTCCTCAAAGTCGTACAGGTAAATATCAAGGCTGCCGTCGTTGAGGGTTGTTTTTATGGTGTCATAATAGAAACCATTTACGTCTGTATAAATAGTTGAATAGAAGTAGAAACCATTATTGGTAACGGAGTCGGATTCTACATATATCTTATGATTGCTGATGGGGGCACCGTTCATGTTATTGGTGACCTGCCCGGTAACGAAGATGGTGTTCTCCTCACCGTGGAACTGTGAAAACGCAGATGAGGAAATAGACAGCAGGATAATCATGGCAAGTGCAATCTTGAAAAAGATCGGCATCTTTAATGATTTCCCGGTTTTTGAATTATTTCCCATACGCTTATTATTTGCTTATTGTATAACTGATACCTGTTCTCAGCCCAAAACCAAAACCATTTCCATTACTGTTATTTTGCTTGAATTCAGGCGACAGGTAATACCTGAATACAGGCTCTATTGTTAGGTCGATACGGTTTGTCAGGCGATAATCAATTCCTGCACCGGCCATTATCTGCCAGTTAATTTTCTTTCGCGATGCAAGGTCCTGCTGTGCCTTGACTATCCTGATCTGTTCTTCCGGATAATTTATTGTTGTGGCATTCCTGCCGAGAAGGACCGAGATATTTGGCCCTGCATGTACATGCAGCGACAACCTGCCAAAATCCTTTTTATATCCGAAAAGGATCGGGATGTCGAGGTACCTGCTCTTTATTTTTTCCTCCCCTATC
This sequence comes from uncultured Bacteroidales bacterium, assembly GCA_964567785.1. Classification (GTDB taxonomy): domain Bacteria; phylum Bacteroidota; class Bacteroidia; order Bacteroidales; family JAGOPY01; genus CAZMOK01. The sequence continues at coordinate 11,250 of CAZMOK010000061.1, forward strand.
TTAACGTGCTCTATTGAATCGTATACATCCACTGTAAAGGTGTGGTAAGTTGGAATTACCCCATTCTCAGTTGAATCGAAGGTGACATTGTACACATGTTCGTAATTCCCGAGGTACTCGTTGTAGTGGATTGTAAAATTGCCTTTTTCTTTGAGGTTCCTGAGGCCTATGCCTGTTTTCAGGTAGATATTGGATATTCCGTACGTAAGGCTTAAATGATAGCCCTGCCCCGTAAGGTTTGGATTCTCGTTCGAATAATTTGCTACCTCAGGCAGGAATTCAAAGGCGACCTTCAGGCTGTGGTCTTTTTCCTTCCGGTATTCAAAACCGGCTGACCTGTTAAACATATGGTCATTTAATTTCAAACCCTTACTGTAGTTGGTTTTGAGAAGACCGCTGCTGATCATCTCCTGGCCGCTAAGAGTGCCAACTGCACCCCGGCCTTCGGAATTATCCGCGAACCTGCTGAAGTTGCCGGCCTTTTCAATTTTCTTTTTCTTGCCGACCGTAATTGTGGAGGCACTGTTTTGTTTTTGATCCACGGGCTTTGCTTCATCATCATCATCGGGAGCTACATAATTCCTGAAATCATAAAAGGCGTTTCCATCGGAGGTATGAGGGGAATTACTGTAGCTCTTTTCAGGTCTTTCATAATTGTCTATATAGGGTTCGGACCAGGAGGAGTTCTCAGTTGAAAACTCATCGTGGAAGGGATCTTCAACTGGCATATCTTTCAAGTTTGTAAAGATGAAGAAAAGTGTGATGATGAGGCTTGTGACGGTAAGTATGGTAAAGACGACAGGCCCGCTGTTCCCGGGGCTTGCTCCCGGCTCCAGTTGTTTCCTGATCTTTTTCCAGGCTGATGGAGGTGGTTCAGGCTCAAAGCCTTCAAACTTCTGCCTTATCAGTTCATCAATATGGTTGCTTTCTCCGCTCACTTATTCTTTGATTTTTGTTGCTGAATCTTTAATTGCAGTGCATTCCTTGCCCTTGAAAGCTGAGATTTGGAAGTGTTTTCAGATATTCCGAGCAAAGATGCGATCTCCTTGTGGGTATACCCTTCAACAACACTCAGGTTGAAAACCAGCCTGTACCCCTCGGGAAGTTTCTGAATGAGGGCCAACAGTTCATCTGCGCTCATGTTTTCAATGATAGTTGATTGCGAAGGAATTGAGATCTCCGATTGCTCGATACTGACTTCAACCAGTTCTTTCGATTTTCGGCGGTAGAAATTAATGGCAGTGTTTACAAAGGTTTTCCTTACCCAACCTTCAAAAGAACCTTCGTAACGGTAGTCTTTTAAGTAGGTGAAAACTTTAATGAAACCTTCCTGCAGGATATCTTCTGCTTCCATTGAATTACGGGCAAACCTCAGGCATAAACCATACATTTTGGATGCAAAATGCCGGTACATGGCTTCCTGGGCCTTTGGGTCCTTTTGAAGGACCCTCTCTATAAGTTGCCTTTCAGAATCCATGAAACTTTTAAGAGCCCCGTAATAAGCGGGTTGATAGAATACGCCTTTTTAACCTAATAAGCTACAAACATAAGAAAATAAACAAAAGTATGCAATAGTGTGGTCAGAGGAACTGCGCATTCGCTTTTTGCAACTACAATTTCAAAGAACTTCAGTTATTTCGGTGCTTACCGAACACTCTTTAGACAAGCAAAGGGGCAAAATGGTTGCATCGGCCTGTTAAAAGTGTTATTGGCGGATCATCCCGGGATCAGGAACAGTATTGTTATTTAAAAGTTAAATAACTGATCAGGTATATTACTTTTTCTCTATTTATGGATAAAATTCAACACCATCCGGTAAGGCAATCATAAATTTCGCTTATGAACGAAGCTGAGAAAAAAGCATCTGAAGGCAAGGCAACGCCCGGTCTCAGGATCATTCTGATGGGTTTGGCAATGTTGATACTTTCAGCCTTTAACGTGATGGTGGCATCCTCACCCGAAAGTTTTGAGTTGAAACAAAACCTGGCAGTTCAGATTAATACGGCAACACTGATACACTCATTATCAATTCTGCTGATAGCGGCTGTAGTGGCCTACAGGGCAAAAGTCCTCTATGATACGGCCTGGAAAGACAAATTTTAACTTTTCTTTGTTATGACGTGACAGATGAGGTTTTTTCCCCCATTTTTTTTCTCCATTCGGTCATCCTGAGCTTTACAAGGTAAAATAAATGATACATTGCCGGCACTATCACGAGTGTGAGAAAAGTTGAGAACGTCAGCCCGAAAATGATAGTCCATGATATGGGCCCCCAGAAAGCTACATTATCGCCACCGAAATAGATCTTAGGATCAAAATTTTCAAGTAAAGAAACAAAGTCGATATTCAGTCCCGAAGCCAGGGGCAGTAGTCCAAGTATTGTTGTTATAGCTGTTAGCAGTACGGGCCGTAACCTTGTTTTTCCGCCTTCAACCACACATTCTTTATTGATCTCTTTTGACAGGACTGCATCTTCATCCAGGCCGAGCTCCTTTCGCTTTCTTCTTTTCAGCAGGTCGATATAATCGATAAGTACGATGGCATTATTAACCACGATGCCGGCAAGTGAAACAATACCTATTCCTGTCATGATCACTACAAAGTTCATATTGAACGTTGCTATACCGCCAAAAACACCTATAGTGCTGAAGATAACACTTGCAATAATTATCAGTGGCTTTACTATTGAATTGAACTGACTAACCAGGATGATTAGGATCAATGAAAGTGCGATGAGCATTGCCCGTTCCAGGAAAGCAAAGGATTCTGCCTGTTCCTGTTGTTCCCCGGTAAATGCATAGTCGTAACCGGCCGGCATTTCGAAGTTTTCGAGTAGCGCCTTCAACTGGTCGTTTATTTCAGTGGCATTATAACCTTCGATAACATTCGAGTAGAGAGTTATCATCCGGTCCATGTCTTTTCTCTTGATAGCTCCGTAGGTGGTACTGTAACTTGCATCTGCTACTGCAGAAATGGGAACCTGCACTATTTGCCCTGAACTCTGGCTCCTGAAAGTTACACGCTGATTAAGCAAAGAGGGCAGGTTGTACCGGTATTCCTCCTTCAGGCGGAGCTGTATGGGGTACTTATCTTCCCCCACTTTGTAATCAGAAACCTCACGGCCAAACAGCGCTGTTCTGATGGTGCTTGCTATCTGTGCGGTCGACAATCCGTACCTTCTGGCACGCTCCCTGTCGATGTGGAATATGATCTCCGGCTTGCCAACGTCCAGGTCGATCTTCAGCCCCTCTATTCCCGGAATGTTAGACCTCTCAATAAAAGTCTGTATGCTGTCGGTAAGATCAATGAGTTTGTCAAATTCAGCACCGGTTATTTCCAGGTTGATGTCCCTGCCTACCGGTGGTCCGTCGCTTTGCTTTTCAACACTCACGAGCACACCCGGGTATTTTCCGATCAGCTTACTGCTGAATTCTTTCATTATATTGAAAGTGTTGATACCTCCCCTTTCCTCAAAATCTACAAAGGTTACGGTTATCATTCCCTTATTAGGTGTTTCGGAAAAATCGAGGAAATCATTCTCACTTTTTGCACCGCTTCCTACCGTTGTGAGAACAGATTTAACAATGTGGTCATAGGGATCAAGTATTTGGTATACATCCTTTTCCACATCTTTCATAAATTCATTTGTGTATTCAATATCGGTGCCTATCGGAAGTTCTGCAAGGATGTTGATGTATTGGGGGTCACTCGAAGGAAAGAATTCTACCTTTGGGCTTCGGAGGCCTAAAAATATTAATGTCAGGAATAACAACAATACTGTCCCTCCGATGAAATAATTCGGATTTCTTTTTCTCAAGGCAAAATTCAGGGTGTCGAGATACACTTTCTCAAGCCAGGGAAGGAATTTACTCTGGAAACCTCTTGCAGCGGAATTCAGGATAAGAAGGTTGAAAATTCCTATGACGGCGAATATCACCAGCAGGCTTCCCATGATGTTCCATCCTGCAAGATAGAAAAGGACTGCAACAAGGGCCATTATGGAGGCCACAATGAGCGATCTTTTCTTCTTCGGCCTGGGTAACTGATCGCCCGATTTAATAAAATAGGATGAAACAACAGGGACAACCACCAATGCCACCAGGAGCGACGAAATAAGTACAATGACAAGGGTCATTGGCAGGTATTTCATGAACTCCCCTATGATGGATTTCCAGAACAACAGGGGGAAGAAAGCGGCCAGTGTGGTGAAGGTGGATGAAATGATAGGCTGGGCAATTTCCCCGACTGCCTGTTTGGCAGCGGTTTGCTTGTCGAACCCCCTGTCGATAAACCGGTATATGTTTTCGACCACCACGATGGCATTATCAACCAACAGACCTAGTGCAAGGATAAGGGAAAACAGTACGATCATATTGACCCTTGATCCCATCAGCCCCAGGACTATAAATGAGATGAACATCGAAAGGGGGATGGCGAAGCCGACAAACAAGGCATTCCTCGTACCCAGGAAAAAGTAAAGTACCAGGATCACGAAGATAACCCCCATGATCATACTGTTTTCCAGGTTGCTGAGCTGTTTCCTGACAATATCAGACTGATCGTTCGTGATGGTAACATTCAGTTCATCGGGGATCTCTTTATTCTCTCTTGCATAATTGATTACATCAAATACCTGGTCGGTTGCTGCCAGCAGGTTTTCGCCCCCTTTTTTCACTACCTGCAGGGATACGACCGGTTGGCGGTTCAGCCTGGCGAAGTCTTTAGGTTCCTCAAAACCATCGACCACTTTTGCAATGTCTTTCAGATAGACGATCTCAAGGTCTTCTCTTTTTACGATGATGTTTTCAAGCTCTTCCAGGTTTGTGAACTCACCGATTACTCTTATAGTCCTTCGTGAATCGCCAAGCTTGATATCCCCTCCCGACATGGATATGTTTTCGAGGTTTACGGCGCTCTCAATATCGTCGAAACTGATCTCGAGGGCTTCCATTTTATGCCGGTCCACATTGATCTTGATCTCCCTTTCATCGAGGCCCTGTATATCCACTTTTGAGATCTCGAAAATACTTTCGAACTCGTCTTCCAGGTATTCGGCGTATTTCTTGATTTCGTTGAGGCTGTAGTCGCCTGAGAGGTTGACATTGAGGATCGGGAACTCAGAAAAATCGATATCCAGCACCATCGGGTCCTGGTCGAGGTCGTCGGGAAGTTCGCTCATGGCTTTGTCGACGGCGTCTTTCACATCCTGGACCGCCTTATCGATATTGGTGCCCTGTTCAAATTCAACGAAAACAGAGGATACGTCCTGTGAAGAGGTTGAGGTCATTTTATCGATCCCCTGGATCACTTCCACCTCTTTCTCGATGGGCCGGGTGACCAGGTTTTCAATATCGACGGGAGGGTTGCCCGGGTAGATGGTCTGGACGTAAACAGTGGGTATGACGATGTCGGGGAACAGTTCTTTGGGGAGTGAGCGGTATGAGTAGGCGCCGAAAATGAAGAGGATAATGATGAGGAGGAATACCGTGTTGCGGTTATTGAGTGCAAGATTGGTCAGCGGGAACTGACGCACTACTTTCTGTTTAAGGTCTGATTGTTCGCTCATGGTACCAAAATAAAAACCTGAACCGAAGGTAGTCCAGGAACGTTGATTCTAACAAAAGAACCAGCTAAAAGTTTTCATTTTCACGGGGTCAAAGATCTTCTGAAGCTGCTTTGCCTTCTTCCGGTGCGCGAATATACGGAAGAAAATAGATTTAAGAGATAAGATTTCAGATTTAAGATGTAAGAGATGAGGAGAATATTCGAACTTAATTCGTGCATTCGTGGCAA
>CAZMOK010000062.1:0-12355 GCA_964567785.1 uncultured Bacteroidales bacterium
CCCAGCACCCAGCACCTGGTTGACAATAATGACAATTTAGCTAACAGCCCACAACTATCTCCGATCAGCTCTTTGAAGTAAAATTCGTATTTTGCATCTCGATAGCAATCTTGAAATCTGAAATTCCCATGGCCCTTCGACTGCTTGCATCCATCCTGTTTTTCACGATATTTTTTCATAATGCAGCATTACTCTCTCAACCCGAAATGCCAGCCAGGATGGCCACCACCCTCGAAAGGGGCTGGGCCTTTAAAACAGGTCATGACACTAGTGCTTATATTTATATGAAAGATCATGATTTTTCAGACTGGCAGGAAGTCGATATCCCACACGACTGGGCTGTCGCGCAGCCGTTCATCGCCGATGGCGACGGGAACACAGGAAAGCTGCCCTGGAAAGGGGAAGGGTGGTACAGGAGGGTCCTCAACATTCCTCCTGATCTGGAGGGGAAAAGGATCTATTTGCTTTTCGATGGCGTCATGGCATTCCCGGAAGTATTTGTAAACGGTCACCTTGCCGGAAGGTGGGATTATGGGTATAATTCGTTCTATCTGGACATTACTGAATTCATTGAACCCGGATTTAAAAATGTGCTTGCCGTCCATGCCGACACCCGAAACCACGACAGCCGCTGGTACCCGGGGGCGGGGATCTACCGGAAGGTGCAAATGATCATCACCAACCCCATACATGTGGAAATATGGGGCACTTTCATAACTACTCCTTACTTAAAGGAGCATTACGCTGATGTAAGAATTGCCACTAACATAAGGAACACCACCGATGAAGACACTGAGATAACCGTCCGGCATACGGTACTGTCGCCCAAAAACCTGGAAGTGTCGGGAAGTACAGACGATATTGAACTCCCCCCCGACAAGAGCAAAAGGTTTGAAGCTACTGTCACTGTCGGTGACCCACTCAGATGGGATGTGGACCATCCTCATCTTTACACTTTGAAAACAGAGCTTTATCAAGAAGGTGAAGTGATCGACACCTATCTATCCACTTTCGGGATCAGGGACATCCGCTTCACGGCGGATGACGGTTTCTGGCTTAACGGGCGTAGGTTACAGCTAAAAGGGGTAAACCTGCACCACGACCTGGGCCCGCTGGGTGCAGCTTTCAACAAAAGAGCCGCCGAAAGGCAACTGGAGATCATGAAGGAGATGGGGTGCAATGCCATCCGCACCAGCCACAACACAGCAGCGCCTGAAGTGCTGGAATTGTGCGATGAAATGGGACTCCTTGTGTTCAATGAAGTTTTTGATAAATATGATGGCAAAGCCGGTATAGTCGATACCACCGGTTTTGAAAACTTCACCCGGAGAAATATCAGGAACTTTGTTGTGCGCGACAGGAACCACCCGAGTGTGTTCATGTGGAGCGTAGGGAATGAGATAGGCGATGTACAGTGGAACATCGACAACGGTTTCCACAAACTTCACACAATGGTCAATTATGTGAGGAAGTATGACCCAACCCGTCCGGTTACACTTGTCTGCGACAGTCGCGAAAGCGCCAGATTGCGCCATTTCGATTATTACGACGTGCATAGCTGGAACTACAGTCGCCGTTACAGCCTGGCCAGGCAACTCGAACCCAACAAGTCGGTTGTCATAAGCGAATCAGCCTCAACACTGAGCACCAGGGGATTCTATGAGTTCCCGCTGCCGGAAGAAAAAACAGATTTCACCAGGTCGCTGCAGATCAGCTCGTACGACCTGAACGCCCCGTGGTGGGCCGAGCTCGCCGACGATGACTTCATGTGGCAGCAGCAGGAGCCTTACATTGCCGGTGAATTTGTGTGGACCGGTTTTGATTACCTCGGCGAGCCCACCCCTTACAACAATGAATGGGTAAAAGAGCAGGGCATGACCGACCGGGAAGCGTCACGCAGCTCCTACTTTGGTATAGTCGATCTTTGCGGCATACCCAAAGACCGCTACTATCTATATAAAAGCCACTGGAAACCGGAAGAGACCACCATACACATCCTTCCCCACTGGAACTGGGAAGGACGCAAGGGGGAAATAACTCCGGTTTTTGTTTACACCAACGGCGATTGCGCTGAACTGTTCCTTAACGGCAGATCACAGGGTAAACAATGCAAGAACCCAAAATCACAGGTCTCCACCGAAAGGTTCAGGCTGATGTGGAAAGACGTCGTCTATGAGCCGGGTGAACTGAAAGCAGTTGCATATAAAGATGGGGTGACGATCGGTGAAGCCAGGGTCCGGACAACCGGTGAGCCCGCCAGGCTGAAGCTCACTCCCGACAGGACCACAATAAAAGCCGACGGCAAGGACCTCTCGTTCATCCTTGTTGAAGCCCTTGACAAGGACGGCCTCCCCCACCCACTGGCAGATAACTGGGTAACGATCGAGATATCGGGAGATGGAAGGGTCGCCGGTGTTGGAAACGGGAATCCCCAGTCCCTGAACCCTTTCCAGTCAGACGAAGTGGAACTCTTCTACGGCAAAGCAATGATCATCATTTCATCAGCATATGAAGAGGGAGAGGTTAAAGTAAAAGTAACATCAGGGGACTTGAACCCGGCTATCACCAGGATCCGGATAAATAATGAATAAGTAATGATGAACAATGAATAACATTCAAATCTCAAATCTCAACATTCAACACTAAAAAATACCCCATGAAATATCTCCTTCCAAAACCCATCATATTGCTTTCATTGTTCATTGTTCATTGTTCATTGACCTCACAGCCCTACGGCGAACTGATCGGCGACAGGACCGTGGCCTTTTATCCCCAAAACTTCGTCCCTGCTGAAACCCTTCCTTCCATGGCATTGCTTTCCGAACCCGACTCGATAGGTGAAGTGCCTGCAAACTGGTCTGTTTTTCCGGATTTCTTCATGGAAGACGGAAAGAACTGCGCCACCATCGACATTGAGGAGGGCACTGACTTATACGGTACGGGTGAAGTTGTCGGGGACCTGAGAAGGAACAACACAGAGGTAATATTATGGAATACAGATAATTACGGCTATTTTACCGACCAGGGCAAGCGGTTGTACCAGTCGCACCCCTGGATTTTAGCCCTCCGGGCCGACGGAAGCTCCTACGGGATACTGGTGGACCATACCTGGAAGCAAAGCTTTTTCCTGGATGATCCCATAAAGATAGTTTCGGAAGGCCCTCCGTTCAGGATTATCATTGTAGAAAGGGAATCACCGCAGGAGATCATGACAGCGCTGGGAGAGCTTACAGGCACAATTGAAATGCCCCCCCTCTGGGCGCTGGGCTACCACCAGTGCCGTTACTCTTATTATCCTGCTTCGCAGGTTGAGGAGATCGCAGAAACTTTCAGGGAGAAGGATATCCCCTGCGATGTCATCTGGATGGATATTGATTATATGGACGGGTTCCGGGTCTTTACTTTCGATCCTGCGGGCTTTCCGGACCCAGAGGGCTTGAATGATTACCTCCACAACCTCGGTTTTCACTCCATCTGGATGATCGACCCGGGCGTGAAGCAGGAAACAGGGTATTTTGTCTATGACCAGGGCACGGCCGGTGACCACTGGGTGATGGATGCCGACAGCAACACCTACATCGGTGATGTCTGGCCCGGCCCATGCGCATTCCCCGATTATACCATGCCTGAGACCAGAGATTGGTGGGGCACGCTTTATCCCGATTTCATGGCAACCGGTATCGACGGGGTGTGGAACGACATGAACGAGCCGGCAGTGTTCAACGGCCCAGACAAGACCATGCCTGTTGATAACATCCACAGGGGTGGCGGTGAGCTTCCTCCCGGGCCGCACCTGCGGTATCACAATGTATACGGGATGCTGATGATCAAGGCCACCCGTGAGGGAGTTTTGCAGTCCAATCCGGATAAGCGGCCCTTTGTGCTGACCAGGGCAAACTTTCTGGGCGGCCACCGCTATGCCGCTACATGGACGGGCGACAATATCTCGAGCTGGGAACATATGGTCATGTCCATACCGATGTCGTTAAACCTCGGGCTGTCGGGCCAACCGTTCAACGGCCCTGACATAGGAGGGTTTGTCGGCTCCCCCGGCAGCGACCTGCTAGGGCATTGGATGGCCCTGGGCGCTTTCTATCCGTTTTCCAGGAACCACACCGCCACGGGAACCGACCAGCAGGAACCGTGGGCTTACGGCCCGGCCATAGAGGAGGTAAGCAGGACGGCGCTTCAGCGCCGATACAGGCTCCTACCCTACCTGTATACCCTCTTCCACGAAGCATCAACAACAGGCATGCCTGTCATGAGGCCCGTCTTCTTTGCCGATCCGGCAGACCCTGCACTGAGGAATGTACAGTATTCATTCCTTCTTGGCGAAGATCTCATGGTGATCCCGACCTGGGCCGGCTCACCAATCCTTCCGGAAGGGAACTGGAGGGATGTGTACCTGGTGGATGAACTGCTTGAGGACGACGGTTACCAGCCAATCCTGAAACAAAGGGAAGGTTCCGTATTGCCGATGGCAGAAATAGCGCAAAGTACAGAAACCTACTCAACTGACAGCATAACCCTGCTCATAGCAACCGACGGTTCAAGGGTAGCATCAGGAAAACTCTATGCCGATGCCGGCGATGGATTCGGCTACCGTGAAGGGGAATTCCTTGAAACATCCTTCAGCGTTGTTCCCGCACCCGGTGATTCATTGCTGGTCAGTTGCCTGACCACGGGAGGGGACATGATCCCTGGGGAAAGGCATTACAGGGCCGGTCTGGTGACCAATTACGGGATCTTTTACTCCGGCTGGAAGAATGATTCGGTTTTTAAGATCCCCTACCTGCCCGACATGTTCGTAGCTATCGATTCACCGCAAAACGGCGAAATCTTTGAAGAAGGGAGTGATATCCTGCTAAGCGCGGATATCTCAGGAGAGCTGCAGATCAACAAAGTATCATTCTTTTCAGCGGTAAGCGGGCTCATCGGGGAAGCAACACAGGAACCCTGGGAATTCACCTGGCAGGATGTGGATAAAGGCTTTCATCTGATCACCTGTGTGGCTTCAACCGGTATCGGGATCGATATCACATCAGAAATGGTCATAATCCAGGTTGGTGAATTCGGAGAAGGCAATATCACCTGGCAAAAATGGAACGATATAGGGGGTGGTGTCTTTGTGTCGGACCTTACTTCACAGGCTGATTATCCTGACACCCCTGATGAGTCATCAACGATCGATTTTTTCAGCTCCCCTATGAATACGGGTGATGAATACGGATCCCGAATTATCGGATACCTGCACCCACCGTTCTCAGGTATTTTTTCTTTCTGGATAACCGGGGATGACTATTGCGAACTGTGGCTGAGCACCGATTCAACCATGGCCAGCAGCGAACTCATCGCGGAGGTCCCGGGATGGACACTTCCCAATGAATGGACAAAATACCCGGAGCAACATTCAGAGGAGATCTACCTCGACGTGGATCAGAAATATTTCATTATGGCCTTGCAGAAGGAAGCTTATAATGACGACTTTGTCAGGGTGGCCTGGGACTTTGCCGGTTTCCCGAGGCAGGTTATAGAAGGCACTTTCCTCTCTCCCTACGATTTCCCTTTTGGAACAGTGGAACCGCAACCTACGGCTTCACGTTTACTGGTCTATCCCAATCCTTCAGACGGGCCCATAGAGATCGTGACCGGGTACAAAGAGGGAGAGCTTTCTGTTTTTGCCCTCGACGGCCGGGTTGTTCACCGGGAAAACATAAGCAAGCATCAGCAATCGGTCAGACTGGAAGAAGGCTTGCTTGAGAACGGGATATACCTTCTCCGTTTCAGCAGCGGTGACAATACCCAATCTGCCCGCTTAATTGTTATAAGTTGACAATCAACAACCGACAATCCTTTAGCTCTCCTCCTCGCCTATCTGCTCAGCCGACGTGGTTATCCATTTACTGCCTGATGAGCTTTCAACATAGTAGACCGGCTTTTCGTTCCGCAGCATGTCTGCCAGGTAGACGGCATCTTCTTTCGGGGGGAACCAGTTCACGTTCTTCCACTGGTTGTTGACCTGGTAATGAAAGATCACCCACGGGCGGTTCTTATCCAGGTCGTACCTCAATACATAATTTTTGACCATGTGTACAGCCATGACAACCTCCTTTTTTAAAATGATCAATAAAAAACTGACTCGACGATGGTTTGATTATCTTTATATAGATTAATTAAATATAATAGTGATAGGTAATATGGTTTTTGGGGATAATTTATGGATTTAGCGAAAAAAAATGAATCAATTATCAGGTATCAATGAACAATGAACAATGAATAATTAATAATTAATAATTAATAATCAAAAAACTGAAAATCAGCAGGTGAGCACAGAAGCACGGAACAAAAAATAAGACAGGAGGGGTCGCTTCACGCTTCACACCTCACGCTTCACGGATTTCCCAGCACCCAACACCTACCTGACCCACCGTCGCTAAAGCTTTGGTGGGCAAGGCAATAAAGACAATTTGACAATAGAGACAATTAAGCCATCAACCAACAACCCCTCCCCCGGCCCCTCCCCACCCGGGGAGGGGAGTGTCTCGTCCTGTTTATATTCTTGTAACTTAAAAGCTATAAGCCATCAACCAACATAATGTCCCTGAAATTGTTTCTTCCTTATGGTAAAAGTAATTTTGTTATCTGTGTTTTTCTTTTCGGTCGTGGCAGAGCCAACAGTGATCTATGATTTCAACAGTGATTCCAACCCCAACGAATGGAGGGTGGTTGACGATGGAGTGATGGGCGGGCGCTCGGAAGGCACTTTCTACATAAACAAAGATGGCCATGGTGTTTTCACCGGTAAAGTGTCGCTGGAGAATAACGGAGGCTTTTCTTCCATCAGGCACAGATTTGCACCTGAAAACATCGAAGGCTATGAAAAGGTATCCATAAGGCTTAAGGGTGACGGCAAAAGGTACCAGTTCAGGGTTAAGTCAAGGTCGTCTGATTATTACTCCTATATCACCTACTTCGAAACCTCCGGTGAGTGGCAGACTGTCGAGCTTGAACTACCTGAAATGTATGCCACCTTCAGGGGGATGAGGCTGGACCTTCCAAAGTTCCCGGCCTCAACCATGGAAGAGATATCTTTCCTGGTTGGCAATAAAAAGGCTGAAGAATTCAAATTGATCATCGATAAGATCGGGTTGAAGTGATGAAATACGGATGATAAGCAGTTAGGATAAGAGGTTAATAAAATAAGACGGGGAGACGGGAAGACGGGAAGATGGGAAGATAGCGGAGTGGCAGAGAGGCGAAGAGCAATGAACAATGAACAATGAACAATTAATAATTAAAAAACTGAAAATCAGAAGGTGAGCACAGAAGCACGGAACAAAAAATAAGACAGGAGGAGTCGCTTCACACTTCACGCTTCACGGATTTCCCAGCACCCAGGACCCAACACCTACCTGAAAATAGAGACAATTTAGCCAGCAGCCAAAAATCCTGTACTTTTGTCTTTTCGGTGTTATAAGTCCATTAAAACTATGTTTAAGAACTTTTTATTATTGCTGCTCTCTCTTGCTCTCGTTAAAAGCTACGCACAAAACCTCAACGACCTCCACTTCGGCACAGACTCTACCCTGGATGTGGTAACCTGGAACATCGAATGGTTCCCGAAAAACGGCCAGGCCACCATCGACTACGTGGAAGAGATCATCCTTTCACTCGATGCCGATGTGATCGCCCTGCAGGAGATGGATGACAAGTCATCTTTTGTTGAACTGAGAGACCGGCTCGATGGGTATGAGGGATTTTATGTCAGCAGCACCTACCTTGAACTTGCCTACCTGTTCAAATCATCGGATATTGTATTGAAGGACCACTACCGGGTCCACACCGGGAACCTCAGGGTATTTCCACGGGCCCCTTACATCATGGAGGCAATACATGAAAACGAAGAATACGTGCTCATCAACAATCATTTTAAATGTTGCGGGGATGGGTTCCTGAACCCGGCTGATCCCTACGACGAGGAAAAAAGAAGGTATGATGCATCTATCATGCTCGAAGAATACATCAATTCAAGCCACATGGATGCCAATGTCATACTGCTGGGCGACCTGAACGACCTTCTCACTGATGAGACCTCCAACAATGTCTTCAAGGTCTTTCTGAACGACCCATCAAATTATCGTTTTGCCGATATGGAAATCGCCCAGGGCAGCAGCTCAAACTGGTCGTATCCCACCTGGCCCTCGCACCTCGACCATATTATGATCACAAGCGAGCTCTATGAAGTTTTTGAAAAGCCGGCCTCAGAAGTTCTCACGATCAGGATTGATGACTACCTTCCGGGCGGTTGGAACGAATACGATCAATATGTCTCCGACCACCGGCCTGTCGGCTTGAAACTGCACATAAGCGAACCCTCAGCTATTACGGAGATCAATGGAGAAGAGATCATTTTTTATAATTACCCTAATCCTTTTAAAGAGAACACAACATTTTATATTGGTAAGGACCTTACTGATGTAAGGATCGATATCTTTGAACTTACAGGAAAGATGGTTGGTTCGTTGTTTGCAGGTGACAGATCGCAAGCATTAATGTGGGAACCGGGACCATCAGGTCCGGGGATATACTTCGCCCGGTTAACTGCCGGCGGGCGGTATATTGCCTCCATAAAAATAATTTTTACTGAGTAGACCTTTATGGAACTGATCCAGCTCATAAGCCTTGTCATTTTTGCCGGGATATTCTCCCAGGCACTTGCCAATAAGCTGAAACTGCCGGCCATTGTCCCGCTGCTGATCATAGGGGCACTGATCGGTCAGCTTGAGATGATCGACCTTGGCCAGCTCGGCGACGGGTTGCATACGATAGTGCAGGTCGGGGTAGCCATCATCCTGTTCGAGGGCGGATTAAGGCTCAAGGTAAAGCAATTCAGGGAGGGCCCTTCCATAATACGGAATCTTGTTTCTGTCGGCCTTGTAATAACCTGGCTCTTATCTGCTGCCGCCGCCTATTATTTCATTCCGGGCCTCCACAACCCAAGCGGATTGAAGATATCGCTCCTGTTCGGTGCACTGGTAACTGTATCAGGTCCAACAGTGATAATGCCCATATTAAAGATCGTAAAGCCTTTCAAAAAAGTGGCCACCATATTGAAGTGGGAAGGCATACTTATCGATCCCATAGGGGCATTGCTGGCTGTTGTGATCCTGACCTTTCTAAACACCAGCGTGAGCGGGTATGAATCGGTGGTAAAGGCCTTTGTAAGCAGCCTTTCCATCGGGCTGGTGTTCGGAGGGGTGACAGCCTTCATTCTTTACTTCCTGTTAAAAAGGACCCACCTGATCCCGGAGGAACTAAGAAACCTGATGGTGCTTGCCATGATCCTCGTAGTCTTTTCACTGTCGAACTGGGTACAAAAAGAAACAGGCATACTTGCTGTAACGGTGGCAGGTTTTGTGCTGGGTATACTAAGGCCCAGGGGATTGAAAGAGATCGAATCATTCAAAGGCCAGCTTACCATCCTGATGGTCTCCATCTTATTCATTCTCCTTGCCGCAAAACTGGACCTTAATGCCATATGGAACCTGGGCCTGCCCGGTTTACTGCTATTGCTGGTTATACTTTTCGTGATCAGGCCCCTGAATGTATTTGTCAGCGGAATAAACTCAAAGCTGTCCTTAAGGGAAAAGCTCTTCGTATCATGGATCGCCCCCCGGGGTATTGTCGCTGCTGCAGTGGCATCCCTTTTTGCAGAAACACTGAAAGCCAATCCCGACTTTGCTCCGCAGGCAGGTTACATTGAGTCACTTACATTTTTAATAATAATAGGCACTGTGTTTTTCCAGGGGGCAACTGCCAGGTATGTGGGCAAGTGGCTTAAGGTAACAGAACCCGATCCCCATGGTGTTGTCATTATTGGCGCCAATCATGCGGCCAGGATGGTTGCAAAGCAATTAAATGAGCTTAAAATAGAAACGGTCCTTATCGACTCGAACAAGTCGATGGTTGCCAGGGCAAAGAAGGAAGGCCTTTCGGCCGAAACTGCAAATGCATTGTCGCAATATGTCATAGAGGAATTTGAATTCGCCGGGTTCGGTAAACTTCTCGCAATGACTCCGAGCGAAAAGACAAATATCCTGGCCTGCCAGTTATGGGCCAATGACCTGGGACGTGACAATGTGTTCAGGACAGGTATACCCGAGGAAGAATCCAGCCCCCCCGAAAACGCCAGCCTCTCTGACGATGTCCAGATCGTTTTCCCGGAAAAGATCACGCAGCAATGGTTGCAGGATAACCTCGGCAACAAGTGGAAGATCAAAACCAGTAAGCTCGACTCGAAAAAAACCATCCGGGAGTTCCAGGAAAAGATAAAAAAAGAAGAAGTATATCCTCTTGCCCAGGCTTACAAAGAAAAGGTCACTTTCTACAGAGAAGGAGATGAGCTTAACGAAAGCTACACCTTTGTATTTATAGAAAAAGATTCTCAGAACAAACAATAATCCGGAACATATGAACCGGCCTTTTTTTCAATAAACCTGCCGACACCCCCTCCTATCAAAGCACTAAGGCTAATTTTCTTTTTTTGGAGCGAAAATTGCACAATCATTATCCGTAGCAAAACAAGATCCGAAATCAGCATTTCGGACCAAAAACCGGAACTATGAAAATATTACTAATCGGACGCTGGGGAAAGACACATGCACTGGCACAGGCCCTGGCAAAGAGCAAAGATGTTGAATTGTTTTCCTTAATGGACAAGAAGAACAGTGGTATAGCAGAATTATGCAATGACTATAAGATCTGTGATATAAGCGATATAAAGCAAATAGAACCTTATGTTACAGAAAAAAACATCGACATGCTGGTAGTGGTACCGGAGTTCTCCCTGAACAGGGGAGTTACCGACTACTTCAGCAAGAAGGGCCTTCCCTGTGTGGGGCCATCGGAATTCTGCACCAAGCTCGAAGGGGACAAAGGTTTCCTGAGGTTCCTGATGAAGGAAAACAACATAGATGCTTACCCTGATTTCCAGATCTTTTATGATAAGGAAAAAGCGGCCGAGTTTATCCGCAACTACCCTAAGCCTGTGGCAGTCAAACCCGCAGGGGTTACTGAAGGTGATGGTGTGAAAGTGGTTGGGAAACAGCTCAAAGACAAAGAAGAAGCAATAGCCTATGCAGGAGAGATATTCGACAAGGCGATAGGTGAACTGCCCTCAGTTTTGATCGAAGAGAGAATAGAAGGTGAGGAATATACGCTGCAATTGTTTTGCGACGGGGAAAATATTTCACACTCTCCCGCCATCAGGGACTATAAACTGCTGAATGAAGGTGACAGTGGACTGAACACCCCCGGAATGGGATCATACAGCAGCCAGGACCACCTTCTGCCTTTCCTTACATATCCGTTGTTTGATGAAAGCATTGAGATCATAAGGCAGATCCTTGATGCTATGCTCGAAAAGTACGATGAAAGATTCAAGGGCTTTCTCTCGGGACAGTATATGCTCACCGAAGATGGGATCAAGCTCATAGAGATCAATGTAAGGCCCGGCGATTCGGAGATCCTGAATACAATCCCGCTGCTTGAAACCGACTTCGGGATTATTTGCGAAGCAATTGCAACGGGTACACTCGACAGTATCGATATCTCGTTCAAAAAGCTTGCATCGGTCTGCAAATATGTGGTGCCCGAAGGATTTCCCACACCCACCGGGCTTGCAGAAGTATATATCGACAGGGAAAAGATAGAAAATGCCGGTGCCCATCTCTTTCAGTCATGCTTTGAGCAGGAAGAAAATCTCTATCAACCCAGTCCGCGCCTGTTTGCCGTGACAGGATTGGGCGAGACAATAGAACATGCCAATGAAAAATGCGAGGAAGGGCTTTCGGGCATAACAGGGAAAGGGCTGTTCCATAGAAGGGATATAGGCACTCCCGATCTTACCTACCAATTTGAGAAATATGATTTTATCAAGGAATGAAGTAATAAATGCGGAGCTGAAAGATTACCGTGAGATACATGATCTTATAGGCAGCCTGGACGGTCTGGTCCAGCACCCGGTCCATTTTTACAACATAATGATGAGGTATTTCGGCGACTCTTTTTTTGTGGTGAAAAGAAACGGAACAATAGCTGGTGTTGTATGGGGTTTTGTATCACAGGCCGATCCCAGTGTTTTCTTTCTCTGGCAGATCGGCGTTTCGGAACAACACAGGGGCAGCGGGATAGCTCCATCCCTGGTTGCAAGGCTGATAGAACATGCCAGGGAAAGAGGTTGTAAGAAAATGCATGTTACAGCAGAAACAGGTAATATTCCCTCATGGAAGCTTTTCCAGAAAATGAAATTTAAAAATATCAGCAATGGTGATACAGTGGTGGAAAACAACATAAA
>CAZMOK010000062.1:12455-17018 GCA_964567785.1 uncultured Bacteroidales bacterium
TATTTTTGCTGGAATGCTTTATGTTGTTGCCGACATATTTTTCGTAGTGTTCCACACGGCCCTGATCCTTTTCAACCTCCTTGGCTGGATATGGAAACCTCTGAGGAAGGCCAACCTCATTGCCCTGGTAATCACAGGGTTATCATGGTTTGTGCTGGGCCTGTTTTTTGGCATAGGCTACTGTCCCTTCACCGACTGGCATTTCCAGGTACTGGAAAAACTTGGCAGGGACCCCTCAAGTCATTCCTACATTGAATATATCTTACAACGGGTCTCCGGTACCGACATAAGCTTTGCTTTCGTCGACACAGTCACTATTGTCCTATATTTC
Source organism: uncultured Bacteroidales bacterium (assembly GCA_964567785.1). Lineage (GTDB taxonomy): Bacteria > Bacteroidota > Bacteroidia > Bacteroidales > JAGOPY01 > CAZMOK01. The sequence goes on from CAZMOK010000062.1 coordinate 12,787, forward strand.
ATCGTCTTGGTAGTTAGTGTATATTTCAACTTTTTCAAAAAATGAAATAATTATCCCTATCTTTAACTCTTTGGTAGATTTTTTCCATGACACTCCCGAAAATATCGCCGGGCCTTATTGAAACCATTTAATTTTGACATTAGTATACTGATACAAAATACTATGCTGGAACAATTACTCGATATTTTTAAAAGCTTCTCAGGTTCACTTGCAGTGGTACTTGTCCTTATAGCTCTGCTATACCTGAACACTTTTATTTTCAAGCGCTTTAGCTCGGGCAAGGCAACCGTAAAGGTCATCCGGAGGACAATTGCCTTTTTGCTGGTATTTATCGGAGCCCTGATCCTGATACTTGCACTTCCCATTGATAAAAGCCTGAAGGGCCAGATACTAAGTTTTTTTGGAATAATAATCAGTGCCGGTATTGCTCTCAGTTCAACCACCGTGCTTGGGAATATGATCGCAGGGATCATGAACAACTCCATGAAGCGGTTCGCCAGCGGCGACCTGATCAGCATCGGGGAAATACAGGGAAGGGTCACCAAAAAAAGCATTTTCCATACAGAGATCCAGCTCGAAGACAGCAACTTCGTTACCATTCCAAATCTCTTTATAGCATCCAACCCGGTAAAGCTCACCCGGAAATCCAATACGGTCATCTCGGCGTCGGTTTCTCTCGGTTACGATGTGCCAAGAAGCCGTATTGAGGATTCGCTCAAGGAGGCAGCAGAAAAGACCGGCCTGAACGATCCGTATGTTTATATAATGGAACTCGGCGATTATTCCGTAGTTTATAAGATCCATGGGTTCCTTGCCGACAGCTCCAAATTCTTCAGCACCACTTCCCTGCTGAAAGCCAATGTAATGGACAACCTTCATAAATACAATATAGAGATCGTTTCGCCAACTTTCATGAACCAGCGCCGGGTTGATGAAATGCAGTTCATCCCTGAGCAGCCTGTCAAGGAAAAGCCCGAAGAAAATAAAAAGAGCCCTGAAGAACTAATATTCGATAAAGCCATAGAATCGGAAGAGATAGAAAAGAAAAGGGAATACCTGGTCAAGATAGATGAGCGCAAGACCGAATTGAAGGAAAAACTGAAAGAACTGAAAGACGATAAAGAAGTTGAAAAGGTGAAATCAACCATCAAGCGCCTGGAGGATGTGAAGGAACGGCTGGCAAAGAATATTAAGGACCAGGAAGGGAAGAAGGAGTAGGAGCAGGAGCAGGAACAGGAATAGGAGCAGGAACAGGATCAGGAATAGGAGCAGGATCAGGAATAGGATTAGGAATAGATGTATAAGTGAGGTTATAATCCAGGACCTCTGATTTGAAAATTTATTAAGATCCCGGAGGGATCTCATAATTATAGGAGCAGGATTAAGAATAAGAATACAAAAAAAATTAAATTTATGGATACGGGTATATTGTTCCGCAAATGGGTTGGCATTGTTAAGCCTTCAATATCTTCCGATACCCGAAAAATAAACCTTGATAATTATTATTTTACGATGAAAAGTAAAATGTCTATAATATTGAGCATTGCATTTCTGGCCTCCTGCCACACTGCCCGGAAAGACACCTCTCCGGTCACCGTATCTTCCGGTGCGGTAGAACGTCTTGAAAACTTCGACACTGAATTCGTGACGCCCAGGAATGTTGACGTCTGGTTGCCCGAAGGGTACAGCGCTGAAAAGAAATACGCTGTACTCTATATGCACGATGGTCAGATGCTATTTGATTCAACCAACACATGGAACAAGCAGGAATGGGGTGTCGATGAAACCATTTCTGGGCTCATAGACCAGGGAAAGATCAGGGACTGCATTGTCGTGGGGATCTGGAACGCCGGAAAAGAAAGACATTCCGACTATTTCCCGCAAAAACCTTTCGAGAGCCTCGCGCAGAATATCCGCGACTCTTTGATGGACCAGGCAAGGCGGCAGGGTGAGGCAAAGCTATTCTCCACAAGCGTCCAGTCCGACAATTACATCAACTTCATCGTCTATGAGCTGAAAAACTACATCGACTATAATTATTCAACCCTGAGGGACAGGGAAAACACTTTCATAGCAGGCTCAAGCATGGGCGGGCTGGTCTCTTGGTATGCCCTGTGCGAATTCCCGGATATATTCGGCGGCGCTGCCTGCCTTTCCACCCACTGGCCGGGCAGCTTCACCGAAGAGGACAACCCTATCCCACAGGCATTTGTTGATTACCTGGGCGAGAACCTGCCTGATCCGGCCACTCATAAGCTGTATTTTGATTACGGAACGAAAACCCTGGATGCCATGTATGAACCCTTCCAGAAGCAGGTCGACTCGGTAATGAGGGCAGCAGGCTACACCGTCGAGAACTGGAAAACCCTTAAATTTGAAGGTGCAGAACATTCGGAAAATGCCTGGAAAGAAAGGCTTCACATACCCCTTGCTTTCCTTCTCGAAAAATAAAAAGTTGGATCACCTATGAGAAAATCAGTTTACATTCTTACATCAATCATTATCCTAATTTCATTATCTTGCAATAACCCGGGTAAACCCGACATAGAGCACAGGGATAAAACAGAGTTCTTAAAGGTCGGTGAGATCAAGCCAAAAGGCTGGATCGAAGAACAGATGAAAAAAGACCTCGAAGAGGGCTTTGTAGGGCATCTTGATGAGCTGGTACCTGAACTTATTGCAGAAGATGATATTTATGGCGAAGACAGGCTGACAAAAAAGATAAAATCGAAAGATGTAGGAAATGTTTCCGACGGAGGCGACTGGGAGATCCAGTACCTGTGGTGGAACAGTGAAACCCAGTCGAACTGGTGGGATGGCCTGATCCGTCATGCAATACTCCTGGAGGATAAGGAGCAGATCAAAAAGGTTGAAAAATACATTGAGGATAAACTTAAAACCCGGGATGATGACGGATACATGGGTATCTATGCCGAAGACCTGCGCTACGACCATAAAACCGAAAACGGCGAGCTATGGGCGCAGGCTTCACTGTTCCGCGGGTTGCTGGCCTATTATGAGGCAACAGGAGACGTAAGAGTGTTTGAAGCTGTTGAAGAAGGGGTGAAACGGACAATGGAAGCCTATCCCGAGTATGATTCAGAGCCCTTCAGGATCCCGGAGCCTTTCGCCGGTGTGGGCCATGGCCTCACCTTTACAGATGTCCTTGAACATCTATACAGTATAACAGGGGATGAGGATTATCTTTCTTACGCCGTTTTTCTTTTCGAAGATTATAACAAACATCCGCTTGCAGAAGAAGACATTCACATTGACAACCTGCTTGACCCGGAATATAAGTTCCGGGGCCATGGCGTACATACCTACGAGCACATGAGGGCCCTTGCCATCACGGCCTATGCTACGGGAGACCCTCTTTACAACATGGCCCTTGATGCATACCGGGACAAATTAAAGGATGTGCTTACCCCTTCGGGCGGACCACTGGGTGATGAATGGATTGCCGGAAGAATGGCAAATGCCGCTTCGACAGGATACGAATACTGTTCCATCCACGAACTTCTACATTCCTATTCCCTCTTACTGCAGAAAAGCGGCGAACGCCATTGGGCAGAAAAAATTGAGTGGCTGCTTTTCAATGCCGGCCAGGGGGCGAGGCACCCCCGGGAACATTCAATTGCCTATTGCAAAACAGACAATTCATTCCACATGATGGGTACCCTCAACCCGGAAAACAGGCAGGATGACCATCCGGGACGTTACAAGTACTCCCCCACCCATAAAGATGTGGCGGTGTGCTGCGTGCCCAATGCCGGTAGGATATATCCCTATTATGTACAGGCAATGTGGATGAAAAATGAAGAAGGTCTTGTTGCCAACCTTTTCGGGCCCTGTGAAGTGAACACGGTGATCAGGGGAACTGATGTAAAGATCGTACAGGTAAACGAATACCCCTTCAATACAGACCTGCTCTTTGCAGTCGATCCTGAAAAGGAGGTCGAGTTCAGCATTAAGGTGAGAAAGCCTTCATGGGCAACCCGTGTCAATATTGAAACAGATGCAAAGGTCACACAGGTGGGTAACCATTTCGTGTTTACCAAAAAATGGCAGAAAGGTGATACAATCGGACTTGAGTTTGAACTAAGCCCTGTAACAAAAACCGATAAGCAGGGAAACATATTTGTCAGTTACGGTCCGCTTGTCTTTGCCCTTGAACTGGAAGGCGAACCCATGCAGGTAAAGGATTACCCTCTGAATGCATTCCGCGACCT
>CAZMOK010000063.1:0-4153 GCA_964567785.1 uncultured Bacteroidales bacterium
TCCCTTATATTATCATGCACATAAAAGGCAAACCAGAAACCATGCAGCAGAATACTGAATACGACAACGTTGTTTCGGAGGTCAGGGATTTTCTTTTCAATGCTGCCGGAGAAGCCAGGGCTAAGGGGATCAGGGATGTCATCGTAGATCCCGGTTTCGGTTTCGGGAAAAACCTGAGGCATAATTTTCTTTTGCTTAAGCACCTTGAAAGGTTCAGTGACAAAGGCTATCCGGTAATGGCGGGTGTTTCCCGGAAATCAATGATCAACAAGGTACTGGGCACACTTCCCGGATCGGCCCTTAACGGCACTACCGTCCTGAACACCCTGGCCCTACTCCAGGGGGCCGATATATTAAGGGTCCATGACGTAAGGGAAGCAATACAGGCCAGGGAACTCGTGAAATATTACCGGTCGGTGTGAAACTGATCACGTACAACCCCACTATTCAACAGAGCTAAGTAAATTCATATCTTTGCCATTGTACCTTTATAAATGACAGAATTACTAATCACCGGCTTCATCGAGATAAGATGGCTGGATATCATCGACATCCTGCTGGTGGCCGTTTTACTATACCTTCTTTATAACCTCGTAAAGGGGACTGTCGCTATAAGCATCTTTTTTGGCATTGTGGCAATCTTTCTCATCTGGAAGGTGGTGGATGCCCTCCAGATGCAGTTGCTGAGGGAGATCCTGGGCGCTTTTATAAGTGTGGGGTTCATAGCGCTCATCATCATTTTCCAGCCTGAAATAAGGCAATTCCTCCTGACCCTGGGCAAGGGGGGGTTTTTACGGGACCACAGGCGACGGTTCTTCTGGTGGCGTTTCGGAGAGGAGAACAAAGACCTGGATATTGATAAGATAGTCCAGTCGTGCCAGAGAATGTCAAACATCAAACAGGGGGCCCTGATAGTCATCACCAGGCAGAACGAACTGCACAATATTGTGGATACGGGAGCGTCCATAGATGCGAGGATTTCAACTGAGTTGCTCGACACCATATTTTTCTCCAACAGTCCCCTTCACGACGGTGCCGTGGTCATTACCGAAAACCGGATCAGGGCTGCCCGCTGCATACTTCCCGTCTCCAGGAGCCAGAAACTTCCGCCGAGCCTGGGCATGAGGCACCGCGCAGCAGTTGGAGTCACCGAAAGTTCCGACGCCATTGCACTTATCGTATCCGAAGAGAACGGGAAAATATCTTACTCGGCAGGCGGAAAGCTCACAAGGAACGTGCAACCTGCACAATTACACGATTTCCTGAAGGAAGTGATGGGAACAAGTGAGGAATAGAATATTTAACCCCATTATTTTTATTTATACTTAGTCTTTATTAAAAAAATTTTGATCTTTGTGATAGAATTGCCAGGAATATGATCTTGTGCAGAACTATCTTAAAACTCAATTAGTGTTAACCAAAATTCAACAATTATGAAAAAGTTATTACTTACAGGAGTGGTATTATTTCTGATCGCTACACTTGCCTCCTCCTGCTATGTTTACACAGCAACTGTAGGAGACGGCCCACAAGGAAATCAGGAGGTCACCGAGTGGAACCATTACCTTCTCTACGGGCTGGCGCCCATTGGTGTTTCTGATGCAAAAGCAATGGCCGGAGGCGCTGAAAATTACAGTGTTACAGTTAAGCACTCATTTGTTAACGGTTTGCTCTCAGGCATAACATTTGGCTTATACGCACCTACTACCACGGTCGTTAAAAAATAAATTATCTCAGGGAAGGGGTCAGAAAGGTTCCTTCCCTGTCCTTTCAAATGAAGTACATTTATCTTTTTATCCTTGCGCTTATTGCTGTGTATGCAGGTTACAGGGTATTGTCACTTGATTTCTCGAGATTGTCGGAATACGGCTGGGGGTGGTTTGCCGGAAACATGATCTTGCTTATAGGCGCACTGGCCCTGCTGGTTATCCTTTCGATCAGGTATTTCAAAAAGAAATCCTGAATAAATTCAGACCGCCCTACATTTCAGCTAATCCTCCTGTCAATATTCGTAATCAACCACAGCAGTTTCCTTCGTTACCTCAACTAGGAAATCCAGTACTTTTTTGTGCTCGGGGTGAACACGGTAAGCATCAAGCGCCTCTTCCGAATCGAAATGCGAGGTCAGCACAAGGTCATAGGCTGATGGCTTTTTGTTGATATTCAGTCCCACTTCCATGAATTTAAGTTCGGGGACCTTGCCCATAAGTCCCTCGATCATGCTTTTCAGCTTTTCAAGGTGCCGTTGTTTTTCTTCTGAAGGATAATCCTTCAGGCGGAGCATCACTATGTGTTTGATCATGATATTATAAATTGCAAAGTCATCCGATGAATACAGGTTCCAGCTGAGTATGAAGTTTCAACTTATATACTGCCGGACAGAAATTCATCGGATGACTATAAAATTAAGGTAATTGCTTTTTAAATCCCGATCTTCTCACTAACGATCCTCAGTATCTCTTTTTCTTCCTCAATGGCCTTGTCCACAAGTTGCTGTCCCTTTTTCACCATTTCTCCGGCGTATTTTTTGTCGTCTATACCGGCAGCATTTATCTTTACGTTCAGGTAGGCACCCATCACTGCCGTTCGTGCACACAAAGCGCCAACTCCGGCATCCGACACTGAGGCCTTCAGCCCTTTATTGGCCATAGCCTTCATTACCTCCATCGAGTTCAGCGAAGTTTCCATAACCTCGTAAGGCACCTGTATGGCATATTTTGAAGCCTCTTCGATGGCTGCTTTCCGGGCTGCCTTGTCTTCATCTGTCTTCTTCGGGAGGCCAAATGCATCCATAATAAGGTTGAATGCGCGTGTATCTTCATCAACCAGGTAGAGCAGGCGGTCTTTGTAGTGCTGGCCTTTTTCGGCCCATTCGGAGAACTCTTCCCATCGCTCGTCCCAGCCTCTTTTGTGAGATGAAAGGTTTGCCACCATAGTACCCAGCGAAGCGCCCAGTGACCCAACGTAAGCCGATATGGAACCTCCGCCCGGGGCAGGCGATTCGGAGGCTGTTTCATTGGCAAAGCCCTTACAGGTCATATCAACCAGCCTGCTGCCCGAATCTTCCTCGATCATGTATTCAATGATCTTTTCATTGGGATTGAAAGGTTTCAGCTCATCCAGCCCCATAGATTTGACTGCGATCTTGATCATCTCCTCTTCAGAAATACCCAGCGATCTTTTTTGCTTTCTGAGGAAATACCTGCCGGCATCGAGCATGGCCTTCAAAGGCATAAGGCCTACCAGCTCGGAGCCTGTAACCCTGACGCCCCTGGCATTTGCCCTTTTATAGACCTCATCATATGCAATGTGAACGGGAGTGATGCTGATATTCGTCAGGTTCATGGAGATCTGTGCTACTCCATATTCTTCTATGAACCAACCGATTGCCTTTACCGCTTTCAGAGAGCCGGGGATATAAACAGGTTTACCCTTTTCATCTTTTACAACGGGCCCTGTGAGGGGATGACCTTCCCTCTTTACACGGCCCCTCTCCCTTACATCAAAAGCAATGGCATTGGCCCTTCTGGTAGAGGTAGTGTTCAGGTTAACGTTGAAAGCAACCAGGAAATCCCTTGCCCCTATGGCTGTTACACCTGCTTTAGGATTAAACCTGGCAGGGCCGAAATCAGGTTTCCAATTCTCGTCCTGCAGCTTCTCCGACATACCTTCATATTCACCTGACCTTATGTTTGCCAGGTTCTTTCTTTCTTCATTGAAAGCTGCAGATTCATAACAAAAGATCGGCAGTTCAAGCTCCTCTCCTGTCCTTTCTGCCAGTTTCCTGGCATATTCCACGGTTTCGTCCATATCAATATTTGATACAGGTACGAGCGGGCAGACATCGGTTGCGCCCATACGGGGATGTTCCCCTTTGTGCTTGCTCATGTCGATCACTTCCATTGCCTTCTTAATGGCCCTGAAAGCCGCTTCGCAGACTTCGTCGGGGGTTCCTACAAATGTCACTACAGTGCGGTTAGTGGCTGCGCCCGGATCAACATCGAGCAACTTAACACCTTCTACATTTTCTATTTCATCGGTGATCTGTCTGATCACCCCCATATCCCTTCCTTCGCTGAAATTCGGGACACATTCTATCAGTTTTTTCATAGCTGTTGGCTTTTGGCTGTTGGCTTTTAGCTTTTACCTTTAC
>CAZMOK010000063.1:4253-16863 GCA_964567785.1 uncultured Bacteroidales bacterium
TTACTACTTACTACTTACTACTTACTACTTACTACTTACTACTTACTACTTACTACTTACTATTTCCCCATTAAGTATCATCTTATCAACCTTGTTCGAGCCATATGAATAAGGCAAAAAATTATACCCTGGTATTTTTTTCGTAATGATGATGTTGGCTTTTTTACCCTTAGTGATGGTACCAAGTTCATCCTGCACATTCATGGCATAGGCCGAATTAATGGTTATAGCGTTGATGGCTTCTTCTGGCAGCATCCTGTACTTGATGCAGCCCATCGAAAGTATAAGCTGCATATTTCCCGAAGGAGATGAGCCGGGGTTGAAATCACTGGCCATGGCAACGGGAAGGCCTGAATCGATCATTTCCCTTACCGGTGCATATTTCATTCCAAGAAAGAAACTTGCGCCGGGCAATGCGGTCGGCATTGTTTCCGAGCCCCTCAATGCTTCAATCTCCTCTTCACCGGTGAATTCCAGGTGGTCAACCGAGAGGGCATTGTATTTGACGCCTACCTGGATACCCCCTGAATAATCCAGCTCATTGGCGTGTATCTTCGGCCGGAGACCGTATTTCATGCCTGCATTGAGGATCCTGTCGGTATCTTCCACACTGAAAAAACCACGGTCGCAAAAAACATCTATGAAATCGGCAAGCCCTTCTGCAGCAACCTGGGGGATCATTTCGTTAATGATCAGGTCGGTGTATGCTGAAGGATCTTTTTTATATTCTGCAGGGATGGCATGGGCGCCAAGAAAGTTGGATTTGATGGTAACCGGAGTGGTTTCCTTCAACCTCCTGATCACCCTCAGCATCTTCAACTCGCTTTCAGTGGTAAGGCCGTATCCGCTTTTTATCTCCACGGCACCTGTGCCGAAAGAGATGATCTCCCCTATCCTTTCCAGGGCATCTTCATACAACTCGTCTTCGTCCATTTCCTGCATCCTGCGGGCAGAGTTCAGAATTCCCCCTCCCCTTTTGGCGATCTCTTCGTAGGACAACCCCCTGATCTTGTCGATGTACTCAACCTCCCGGCTGGCCGGGAAAACGAGATGTGTGTGGGGATCGCACCAGGCAGGAAATACCAGTTTGCCACGGGCATCGATAATGTTATCAGCACGGGCACCGGAAGGCAGAATGTCCATATGCCCAAAATCCCTGATCATCCCATTATCAATTAATAGAAATGCATTCCGGATAACGGGCAGGTTTGACATTTCTTCGCCCGAAAGGAAATTCCGGGGTTTATCAACCGCCTGTATCAATTCTTTAATATTAATGATCAGTATGGAGCTCATCAAATACCTGTTTTTAGCTAAACTGTTGCGAAATTAATAAATATGCGCGATCGTCCAAGGTCAGTCAACCGTGTTTCATTGAATGCCCGCAAAAGGAAAGCACGAAAAAACCTAAAAAAGCATCCCTGTTTGTTAATAATTTGTTAAACACATTCAAATATTGAACTTTTCCTTCCCGTATGAGTTTAATTTGTGCTTTCCCAATTATTCTGATTTGGTTTTGGTGAATTAATTTGGTTTAATTAATGGTTGATAACACCCGCCTCCCAGGCGGGTGTTGTCTTTTTTTACTACCTTTGCCGGCAATCACAAATCAAATCTGTTTCATAATGAAGATTAGATCTTTACTGTTACTCACCCTCCTTGCTTCCACCTTTTCAATTCTCACCGCAGGCACAGTCACCCGGCAGCAAGCAGAAAGGGTGGCAAAAAATTTCATGTCCGAAAAATACAATGTTTTCGGATCAGGTATCTCAGCAGATGAAATTGATATAACCGGTCACCATACACAAATGGTGAACGGAGAAGTTGTTTTTTACGCTTTTGAACTGAATGAAGGCTGGATCATTGTTTCGGCCGAAGACTCTTTTGAACCTGTATTAGGATACTCTTACAACGGCAATCTCCGTATAGATGACGCACCGGCACATTATAAAAGCTTCCTGAAAAATTATACCGATCAGATCGTTTACATCAGGGAGGAGAACATAGCTGCTGAAGCAGAAGTGTCATCCGAATGGGAACGGCTGAGCTCAGAAAATTTTAACATACTCAGTTCAAACAGAGACACCAGGGATGTTGAGCCACTACTGGTAAATATGTGGAACCAGGATGATCCCTACAACGTAATGTGCCCTGAAGATCCCAACGGTCCCGGCGGTCATGCGTACGTCGGATGTGTTGCCACGGCAATGGCAATGATCATGTATTACTGGCGATATCCCGAAACAGGTACAGGTCAGCATTGTTATACGCCCGGCATCATTTCATACGGACAGCAGTGTGCTGATTTTGGTAATACCGAATATCAATGGGAGGGTATGAACAACAGCATAGATGCCAAGAACCCGTTCCCTAATGCCGAACTGCAATATCATGCAGCGGTCTCGGTCAATATGAATTTCAGTCCGAACGGTTCAGGTTCGCAAAGCTGGCTTGTGCCGGGTGCACTTTCGAATTATTTCAGGTATAACTCTGCGCAGTATCTCGAAAAAAACAATTACCCAACCACCACCTGGTACAATATCCTGAAGGATGAACTCGACATGGAAAGGCCGCTCTACTATTCAGGGTTTAATAGCACCGACGGCGGGCATGCATTTGTTTGTGACGGATACCAGGGCAACGACTTTCACTTCAACTTTGGATGGAGTGGGTATAACAACGGCTATTACTCACTTTACAATGTAGGTGGCTTTAACCTCGGTCAGGGTTGCGTGAGGTACTTTTATCCCACCGAAACCGACTATCCTTATCATGCAACCGGTGACATAACCCTTACACAGAAATCAGGCTCGTTTACCGATGGCAGCGGACCACTGGATAATTATATCAACAATAATATTGCAACTTTCGTGATCGACCCGCAAACCCCCGAAGACTCCATAATAAGCATAGAACTTGAATTCCAGCAATTCAATGTACACTCCTCAGACAACGTAAAGGTTTACGATGGCGAAGATGCGTCAGCACCGTTGCTGGGCGAATTCACCGGAGATGAATTACCGGACGCGATAGTATCGAGCGGTAACAAGCTTTGCATAGTGTTCACTACCGACGGAAGCAGCAATGATGAAGGATGGTATGCTGAGTATACAACCTCCTCGCCCATATGGTGCAGTGGGATGACCTTGTTCACTGAGCCCTCGGGTACATTCGACGATGGTTCCGGAAGCTTCAACTACCAGAACGGCGCCACTTGTCTCTTCAGGATAGCCCCCGAGTATGCCAGCACGACAACCCTCTACTTCAACAGTTTCGAAACAGAGGAAGGGATCGACAGGGTTATGGTATTCAATGAAACCACCAACGAGCTACTCGGTGAATTTTCCGGTTCAGACATACCCGGTCCGATCGAAGTGGAGGGAGATCCGATCTTCATGACATTCACTACAAACCAGTACGAAAACATGGCAGGCTGGGAAGCCTACTATGAAGTTGACAATGTTGGACTGGAAGAAAATGAAGCAGTAAGCACGCTTTCTGTTTACCCTGTACCCGCAGGAAATACATTGAATATATCATTCACTGCAGAAAAGGAAGATGATTATTCACTCCGGGTGGTATCCATGCAGGGTAAAGTGGTGTATTCAGAAGAAGGCAGCAATTTCAGGGGCAGTTACACCAACTCTCTCGATGTATCAGCTCTCGCACCCGGTATTTATTACCTGAAGATCACGAATTCAAAAGGTTTATCGGGTAAAAAAATGATCATACAATAATAAAGTTTACAATAATTGATCATAGACAAGGAAAGGCAAAATGCAATAAAGCCGCAATTATTTGCGGCTTTATTGGTTATATTAAGGCCACCTGCCTTGTTAAAATGATAATTTTTGTAATTTTGAATTATTATAAATAAAAAGTCTAAATCCTTACCTGAAGATGAAAAACATCAACAAAATTCTAAAGCGGTCCGCAGCCATACTCCTCATAATGGCTGTGATGTCGCTGAACTCAATCGGTCAGACCTACAATGAGAACTACCATGACGGCGCGTTGTATTTCAAGTTCAAAGACAATGTTGAAGTCAATATTCCCGTCAATCCCGATCGCACAGTGAACCTTGATGATGCGGCGATACTCGGTGACCTCAGGGAGAAATACTCCATCTCGGCCCTCACCAGGCCTTTCGACCTGAACGACGATGATAAGTTGCTAAGAAGTTTCCGGCTCGAGTTCACTCAATTCAACGAAATCGAAGCAATCATGGAAGAACTCTCTGAGCATCCGGATCTTGAATACGTTGAGAAGGTTCCCATACAGAGGCTCGATTATGTCCCTGATGACGAATTGTACAACCTGGTGCTTGGCTCCTCCAACTGGAACTGGCAGCACGACGTTGTTCTTTCAGAGCTGGCGTGGGATATTACCCAGGGCGACCCGGATATAAACGTTGCAATTATCGATGGAGCAGTGTGGATTGATCATGAAGACCTTGCTGATGACGTATATGATTCACATGACGTAACATCCCCTCCCGGGGGAACCAATAACTCCAATCCGCCGGCATCGGGAGACCCCGAGGACTGGTCGCACGGGACACATTGTGCAGGACTTGCCGTGGGCGACACTGACAATGGCATTGGCATTGCAGGCCTTGGTTTCGACTGCAGCCTGATAGGTGTAAAATGCACGCCCGACAACGGGAACCCGGGTTTTGTCTATAACGGGTATGGCGGTATGCAATGGGCGGCCAACAACGGCGCTCATGTCATCAGTTCCTCCTGGGGCGGTTCAGGATACAGCCAGACCGAACAGAACCTTATTAACACAATCAACGGAATGGGTGTTGTGGTATTGGGGTCAAGGGGTAATGAAGCTTCGGCACAATTACGCTATCCCTCCTGCTACAACCATGTTATAGGAGTGGCAGCAACTGATGAAGACGATGTTAAGGCAGGCTTTTCCAGCTACGGGACCGGCACTGATGTCAGTGCACCCGGCGGTACGGGTATCTCCGGGCCAAACGGGCTTCTCTCCACCGTCAATTATGAGACCAGCAGGGGCTTTTACGACAGTTATTTTGGCACTTCTATGTCGACCCCATTCACGGCAGGCCTTTGCGGGCTGATCCTTTCGCTGAACCCCGACCTTTCACCCGAAGAGGTGGAAGATATCCTCGAATCGACCTGCGACAACATAGATACCATTCCGGGTAATGCCAACTGGGCAGGACAACTGGGCGCAGGACGGATAAACGCCTTCCAGGCAGTTTCGAATACACCTTATGAACCGGTTGCCGATTTCACAACTGCTGTTCCATACATTACACCCGGAACATCCATCGAATTTACCGACCTTTCGGAGGGTGTGCCAAACGAGTGGTCATGGGAGTTCACAGGGGGCGACCCCACAGTCTCTAACGATCAGGATCCCGTTGTCACTTACGAAGACGAAGGATCATTCACAGTTTCGCTTGCAGTGACCAACGACTGGGGACTTGATATCCTGACCGTTGAAGAGTATATTACCGTCACTGCAACACCGGTTCCCTGGGTCCTTTTTGCTGCCGGGGAGGAAGAACCTTGTGTGGCAACTGATGAGGTGAGCTTTACAGATGAATCTTTGTATGATCCTACTTCCTGGCTCTGGGAGTTTGACCCCAATACCGTAACGTTTGTTAACGGCACGGATGAAACCTCACAAAACCCTGAGGTGTTGTTCAATGCTCCAGGCGAATATTCTGTTACACTCACTGCAACCAATGCAAACGGAAGCGGATTCAAGACCGAAGAAAGCATGATAATTGCAGAGGGTATCGAGCTTAACTTCGAAGAAACTTTTGAAGAGGGAGAACCAGGCGACTTTACTATTTCCAGTATGGAAAAAGCAAGTATCGGCATTGACTCCAGGGCTGCCGCTCCTGATTCCGACTACGGGCTCCATTTTGAAGGTGCACCTGTTACAGGCGGCTGGACCGGTGGGCCTTATGATACAACCCCTGAGGAAGCATGGGAAGACAATACCGAATATCATGCCTTCGCCGAAAACTGTCACGTGGACGCAACAGGTGTGGAAGGGGTCACCCTTACCCTCGATCTGCGTCAGACTTTCTCTATCGGCTCTACATATTCCTGGTTCAGGGTACTCATAAACGGGGAACAGGTACCCGACTGGAACGGTGTGGAGAACTTCAATCCTGAAACCAACGAGGACCCCTGGGAAACAATCAATTTTGATCTTTCCAACTGGGGCAACAGCGGATTCACAATCACACTGCAATCAGCCTGTTACCTGGCCGACGGTTTCGGCGGACTGGAAGGTGACAATGTTTTTGTAGATAACATTATGATCTCCAACACTACCTCAATTGTTGAAGGAAAAGGATCGGATGCCGGCGTACTCACTTACCCTAACCCAGCCTCAAACATTCTAAATTACAGTGTAAGCGGACTGGACAAGGGCTTTACCGTAAGCCTGATGAGTGCAACCGGACAAATGGTCTACAACGACCAGGTAGAAAACAACATAGGCAACGGCCAGGTGGATGTCAGCAACCTGACACCTGGAATTTATATCCTCGTTATTTCAGATGACAAGGACACTGTAAGGAAAAAAATAGTTGTTGAATAATATATTTTGATTGACTTATTAGAAGGCCCCTTGCCCACAAGGGGCCTCTTTTATTTCTGCTTAAAAATATGGCTTTCATTTCATAACTTTACGGTACCAAAATAAGTACAATGAAACCATTAGCCATATTCACCGTGATCTTCATGTTGTTGTCATTAGCAGGAGCACACGGACAAACTGCAGGCAGAAAATATGAAACAGTTGCTGAAAATTTCTTTTCTGAAAGGCTTCAGTTGCGGGGTAACGAATGGTCTGAAAAGAACAGGGTCATTTTTTCCCATTCGATCGATAATGAAACAGGCCCTGTCATATTTATCTTCAATGTTGAGCCCGAAGGCTGGGTAATGGTTTCGGCATTTGAAAACAGCATTCCGGCAATGGCCTATTCTTTTGAAGGAAGGTTAAGTAATAATGACTTCATCCCTCCTGCTGCCAAAATGTGGATTGATGAATTTGTAAGGCAGGTGACCTATAACCAGGTAAACAGTATACCTGCAGACAGTAGAATTACCGGCTTATGGAAGAGATACTCTGACGGTGAAAATCATACAAGGCTTACTGGCACAAGGGACATAGCTCCCTTACTGACCTCAAACTGGGACCAGGGAAAATACTATAATGAACTTTGCCCGCTCGATCCGGCAGGACCGGGAGGCAGGTGTTACGCCGGTTGCGTTGCCACTGCCATGGGCCAGATCATGAACTATTTTCAGTGGCCACATTCGGGCGTAGGATCATACTCTTATACCTGGCCACCATACGGAACCATCTCGGCAAATTTTGGCAATTCAATCTATGAATGGCACCTGATGGAGCCTTCCATCAGCCATTCAAACCTTCAAGTGGCAGAAATACTTCACCACCTGGGGGTATCGGTCGATATGGAATACGGTCCCAACGGATCGGGCATGACAAACCATAAGGCAGCCTATTCAATGCGGACCTATTTCAAGTATTCACCTGAAACAGAATATGTATTCCGCGACAGCACCAGCTTCGACTGGGACAGCCTGATCATTTCACACTTAAACAGGAAGATACCCCTGTATTATGCCGGCTGGTCGGTCCCCAATATCAATGGCCACGCTTTTGTGTGCGATGGTTACCAGGACAGCCTCTATTATCATTTCAACTGGGGCTGGAGCGGAACCTACAACGGTTATTTTTACACCAGCAGCCTGAACCCCGGAGGGGCAAATTTCAACCTCGCCCAGGAGTTGATCATCAATGCGGCGCCCGACACTGCATTATACAATTACCCGGGATACTGCCAGGATACGGTCGTTTACGAAACCCTTGGCGGCACCCTTGAGGATGGCAGCGGTCCGCTATACGACTACCAGGATAATTCAAGCTGTTACTGGCAGATCATGCCCGATGATTCCATCGAGGATATTACCCTGGAATTCCTCAGGTTTGATGTCCATCCCGGCGACAGTGTGATCATCTACGATGGCCCTGACAGTTCCGCACCGGTCCTGGATGCTTTTTCAGGGAACGAACTGCCCGGAGCGGTTACAACACCCGGCAACTCTATGTTCATCCAGTTTATAACAGACAATGACACTACCGCTCCCGGATGGCAGGCTTTCTATTCTTGCGAACAGCCTGTCTACTGCCAGAATATGACCCAACTTACCGCACAGGCAGATACATTCAGCGACGGCAGCAATAACTACAACTATCACAACAACACAGCCTGTTTGTGGATGATCGATCCACCGGACGCAGATATTGTAACTCTCAATTTCATCAGTTTCGCCACTGAGGATACGATGGATTTCCTGGAGATCTACGATCTCGAGACACAGGAACTACTGGCATCCTATTCCGGGGACTACTCAGGCGGTCTTCCGGAGCCCGTCACCTCGGAGAGCGGAAAAATGTTCGTGGCGTTCTATACAAATTACAATGTAACCGCCAGTGGCTGGGAAGCCTGGTACGAAACCGACCTGGTAGGACAGCAGGAGTTACCCGGGAAACCGACTGTAAAAATATTCCCTAATCCCTCTGCTGGTTCAATAACCATTAGTTTACCGGGTATTTCTGATCCAGGTCTCCTTTCCCTGTACAATGTTTCGGGGAAGGAGGTATTGCAATCTGAACTTGACGGGAAGGAGAATACGCTGTCGCTGGAGGGGCTGGAACCAGGATTGTACGTATGCCGGATATTCTATGGTCATGAGGTCATTACCCGTAAAGTGATCAGGTACTGACATCCGGGCAGCGGAATCCGTACTAAACCAACCTCTTTGAATTTCAAGGGTTCGTTTGTAATAATAAATAAATTTTCTACCTTTGCACTCCGATTTTCGGAAAGTAAAAACATTTTATTCAAATTAACAGCAAGTAAATTATTATGAACCAGTACGAAACCGTTTTCATTATGACTCCCGTTTTGTCTGAAGATCAGATGAAGGAAACGGTAAAAAAGTATCAGGAGTTCCTTAAGCAAAAAGGGGCTGAGATTATTTTTGAAGATAACTGGGGCTTGCGTAAGTTGGCCTATCCCATTCAAAAAAAATCCACCGGTTTTTATTATTTAATAGAATACAAAACCGACGGTGAGCTTATTTACCAGATGGAGCTGAACATGAAGCGCGACGAGAGGATCATGAGGTTCCTCACAGTTAAGCTTGATAAACACGCTGTAGCTTATAACGAAAAGAAGCGCAGGAAAGCAGAAGAAAAAATCGCTGAAGAATCGAAAAATTAAAACCGAGGGAAAATGGCACAACAACAAGGAGAAATAAAATACCTGACACCTATAGCAGTTGACACCAAAAAGAAGAAATACTGCAGGTTCAAGAAGAACAAGATCAAGTATATTGACTACAAGGATGCAGATTTCCTGCTCAGGTTCGTCAATGAACAGGGTAAGATACTCCCCAGGAGGCTTACCGGGACATCATTGAAATACCAGAAGAAGGTTGCCCAGGCAATCAAGAGGGCGCGGCACCTGGCATTGATGCCTTATGTAGCTGACCTTTTAAAGTAAGGAGGAATTGAAATGGAGATCATCTTAAAACAAGACATAGAGAACCTGGGCCATAAAGACGATATTGTGACAGTTAAGCCCGGGTATGCAAGGAATTTCCTCATACCGCAGGGAATGGCTATAGCAGCCACAAAAACGAACAGGAAAGTGCTTGACGAGATCAAAAGGCAGCGTTCGTACAAGGAAGAAAAGATACTTGAGGAAGCAAAGACCCTTGCTAAAGCTATCGAAAACACAACGGTAAAAATCGGCGCCAAAGCAGGAACATCAGGCAAGATATTCGGATCGGTAAATGATATACAGATTGCCAATGCGCTAAAGGAAAAGACCGGTTTCGACATTGAAAGGAAAATGGTACATGTTGACGGTGAATCTGTCAAAGAGCTTGGAAATTACAAAGCCACCGTCAAACTTCATAAAGATGTTGAAGTTGAGATCAACTTCGAAGTGGTTGAAGAATAAATCAACAATCTTCTCATAAGATCAGAAAGCCCCGGAGATCCCGGGGCTTTTTTTATGCAAAAGTTATAAAGTAATTAGCCAGGAAATTCCAGATGGTGACAACCCCGATCGCAAATAATTTGGATAGATAGAAGTTAAGTTTGAATTTGGTGATAATGAGCCAGAGAATGAAATTATTGATCCCAAGCCCTATGAGGCTGATTATCAGAAACTCTGAATACTCTATCATTATCTCCGGATCTTTACTTTGAAAGGTCCAGATCCTGTTCAGCACGTAGTTAGAGGTTGCCGCAGCCGTAAAGCCAATAGAATTGGAGATGTATTTCTGTATCTTAAATAATTCCTTGCAAACGTATGTAATTCCGAAATCGACTATAAGTCCTGAGAAACCAACAATGGCAAATTTCAGGAATTTCCATAGAAAGGCTTTTGAAAGAAATTCTGTCATTATCTATAGCTGGATGATAAGCACCTCTTTCTTCCCGTCACGTTCCACATCTACAGTTATTGTCTGGCCGGCGCTGAGCTTTTTAAGCCTTGCCATGTAATCATAAATATCGCCCACTTTCTGACCCTCAATAGCTGTTATGACATCACCCTTTTTCATTCCTCCTTTGTAGGCCGGGCCGTCTTTATTGACCCCGTCTACCGGCAGTCCGTCACCTGAGCTTGAAGTAAAATCAGGCATTATGCCGAGGGTGACCTTTAAGTTGTAACCACGCCCCTGTTGCTCCTTCGGTCCTGCCTCCCTGAAAGTAAGGGTTCTCTCGTAGTTTGCAATTTCCTTTACCAGTTCAGCCGAAAAGTCGAGTACAGCCTGCTGGCCTTCATAATTCAGTTTACCGGCATCGTCCCTGGGTGTGTGATAATCGGTATGTGCGCCTGTGGATATAAAGAATACAGGGATATCTTTTGCATAGAATGCAGCATGGTCGGAGGGCCCGTAACCCTCGGGTGAAAGGCCCAGTTCAAACCTGTCGTTATTAACATCTTCCAGGATCTTTTCTGTTTCCTTCGAAGTGCCCGTTCCGCCGATGGCTATGGAGTTCTTCTTTTCATCAAACCTGCCGATCATGTCGAAGTTGATCATTGCCACGATATTATCCACTTCAACGGGACAATTGTCAATGAAATATTTTGAACCGAGCAGGCCCATCTCCTCAGCGCCAAATGCAACAAAGATGACACTTCGCTGCAGGGACGGCTTTTCTGCATTCAACTTTTCAGCTAGCTCAATCACTCCGGCCACACCTGATGCGTTATCATCGGCGCCATTATGGATCGCTGTTTCCTGGGGGGTCCTGGATCCCGATTTCATACCGCCAAAACCAAGGTGGTCATAGTGAGCCCCAACTACAATGTATTCATTTTTTAGCTCCGGGTCTGAACCTTCCACCATTCCCATTACATTGTAGGTGTCGACCATGATATACTCCACATCCGCCCTTGCCTCGATATTGATCTCAAAAGAAAAAGTGAAGGGAAATGGATTCTCACTTATCTGGTCCACGAAAGACTTTATGCTTTTCCCTGAAAAGCCAATTATTGCATCCGCTGTGCTCCTCTTTAACTGGATGACCGGTATGCCAACATCCGATGTGGTTTTATCAAAAGTAAGTTGCTCAAAACGGTCGTATTCATCGTAATGTTCGGGGGAAACAAGAAAAACACCTGCCGCACCGGCATCCCTGGCGGCTATTACCTTGTCCCTGTCGCCACTGTACCTGGCGAAAAGATCGTTCCTATCCCCAACATCGGGATGCCCGCGAAGTATCATGACCCACTTGTCTTTTACCACTTCCCCCGGCATTTCATTCCATTGAACCGAATCGGTATCTATAACAAGCCCGTAACCGCAGAACATGAGCTTGGCATTTATCAGTTCACTTGCAGAATAAGATACCGGTGCAAAATCGATGAACGGTTCGAAATAGGTCTGCTGTGTGTACAGGTAATTTCCATCACCTTCCTCTATTCCGGTGGCCACCTCGAAAACCTGGTTACCGAAATCGCCAAGCATGGCCAGGCCGGCGTTCATAAACTCATTCCTTATGTATTCGGCTGCAACTTTGTCTTCCGGTGTGCCGGGATACCGGCCTTTAAGAGAATCAGATGCAAGAAAAGTAACATGTTCCTCCAGTTCATCCGCAGTTATTTCTACCTGCTGCGAATAAAGCATAAAAGATGTGGTTAAAACCAAAGCAAGGGCAATGGTGAAACTCAAGCCGTATTTTAATTTGTTCAATAACATATTATCTGATTTTAATTGATTAAACACTCAAAACAAGGCGCAAAATTAGTAAAATCTTATTGCTGTCACTTATCAAATTCCGTGCTAGGTTATGAAAAAAGAAGGACGACCCGTATTTGAGTCCGTCCTTCTACCCACCCAGGGATTGACATTGTAGTCAGACCGCTGGGCATAGCAGATTACAGATAAAAATGTCATTGCAAGAAGACATACCAGTGTTTTCATGGCTCTAAGTTTTGGTTAATAATCAGCAAGTTATCAGGGAACTTGCCATTCAAATATAACTCATCACGATATTAAAATCCACA
>CAZMOK010000064.1:0-16697 GCA_964567785.1 uncultured Bacteroidales bacterium
ATTTCTACCTTTCGAGGGCGGCGCAAAGATAGAAAATTTTTAGATGGCTGATGGCAGTCGTCAGTCGGCTCTGTGCTTCTGAGCCTTTGCGCAAGAAATGTTTATTGAGAAGAAAATTGGAGATTAGTATACAACCTTCTTATCAATATAGTTGGAGTTAAGAATGCTGAGTGCACCCATGTAGTCCAGCCTGAAGCTGATCAGGTCGCCCACTTCATAATTTTTCTTATTGTCGCCCAGGTCCACCACGATCATGTCGGAGCTGGCTCCGGCAAAATCGATCTTTTTATCGACCGGGAAAATATTCTTCACATCGATATCGAGCAGCCCTATGTCGAGAATTGCCCGGTAGGAGGTCTTACCGAGGTCCTTCTCATCAACTTCGATGGATTCGCCGGCCACATTGGTTCCCATCTCCCCGATTGGCACTTTTGGCTTTTCGTTCAACTCAATGATCTGGGCATAGAGCTTGAAAATATCCGATTTCATTCCCTTAATGGGCTTCCCGGTGATGAGGTTATTGCCGAAAAACAGGGTTTCCCCTATCCTGAAGTGATTGTTTCCCACGGGAACAGATTTTTTCAGCAGCAACGGAATGGTAACGGATGAACCTCCGGTTACCCATGGTATTTTCCTGTCGAATTTGGTTTCGATAAGCTGTTTGTAAAGGCTTAGCTGGATCAGCTTGTCGTGCGACGGCATGACACCACTCAGGCAATTCAGGTTGGTGCCCAATCCTATTACTTCTATATTCGGCAACTCGAAAATACTGCCGTAGAAATCCATAAGCTCGTCGCCCATCACACCTTCCCTGAGATCGCCCATCTCGATCATAATTATGACCTTATGAAGCCTGTTCTGTTTCACGGCCTCCTCTGAGATAAGCTTTATTGTTTCAAATTCGGTGTTAAAGCTAACATCCGAATATTTGACAAGTGACCTTATGAATTTCCCGGCAGGTGGTTTGATATAAACAGTCTGTACATCCGGGTTGATGGATTTTATAACTTTCAGGTTACTGATCCTGGAATCATGCACCTCCCTGACTCCCAGGTCGAGCAATTCCCTCAGGTAAGTTTTGTTACCACAAAGCAATTTGGACACCACACCCCAATCCCGGCCATTCGATGAGAACAGCCTGTCGAGGAACTTGTAATTGTGCCTTAGTTTTTCCTTATGTAATTCTATATATGCCATGATTTATAATTTATGGTTTATTCGACCACCCTTCGCTTCGTCCTCTCCGGGAGCCTCACCAGGAGTTCATAGTTGACCTGGTTACTTATCTCGCCAAATGAAGATACGGTGATCTCTAAGTTATCTTGTTTTCCAATAATTACTACTTCATCACCTATGTTGACCTCCGGCACGGAAGTCACATCTGCGATCAGCATGTTCATATTTACCATCCCTATTACACCCAGCCTCTGTCCTCGTATCAGCACCCTGCCCTGGTTGCTTAACATCCGGCTGAACCCATGTGAATATCCAACAGGGATCACTGCAATCACTTTTTCCTCCTGTGCAAGGTAGGTAGTGCCGTAGCTGATGAACTCCCCCTCATTTACAGTCTTTATCGACATTACCTTGCTCTTCCAGGATATTACACGTTTAAGCGGATCGTATCTTTCCTCTTTTTTACCATGGACATACTGGATGAATGTTTCGGCACTGGGCCAGAACCCATATTGGGCAATGCCTATCCTTACCATGTCCATCCTGGTTTTGGGATAGTTAAGCGCAGCTGCCGAGCAGGCTGTATGTCGATATGTAGGTATAACACCTCTTCTTTTCGCTTTCGTGAAATACTTATTGAACTTACTGATCTGCCTGTTCACCCTTACGAAATTGGCAACACTCTCAGCTCCTGCATAATGGGTACACAGGCCTTCCAGTTCGAGGAGCTGCGGATATTTTTTAAATTGCCTGAGGGCATAGCTGAACCCCCTTTCCTTAAGGCCGGTGCGGTTCATGCCAGTCTCCACCTCGATATGTATTTTTGCTTTTTTACCGGTCTTTCTCGACAATTGAAGGGCTTTTTCCAGTCTTTCAATTTCGAAAACCCAAAAGCTGATATCATTTTCAATAGCCCACTCCATCTGTTCCTTGTCGAGACAGCCCATGATCATAAGTTCGGATCTTTCAGAACAGGTTTTGAAGACCCTCCAGGCTTCATCACCACTGAAGACCGAAAAATGATTAATGCCTGCTTTCTCAACCATTGGAACAAATTTCTCTATCCCGTGGCCATAGGCATTGGCCTTTACAACCGAGGAAAAACGCACGTTTGGCCCTATCAGTTCCTTCAGAAAGGAAATATTCCTGTTAAGTGCCGCTTGGCTTAATTCCAGTGATGAAGTGGTTTCAAACATTGCTGTCAGTCTTCCAGTGTTTTTTTAATGATCTCTTTATATAAATCACTACCTACCGGTAATAGTTCATCCGGGAAATCAAAATCTGGGTTATGCAAGGCAGGCTGGCCGGTTCCCGAGCCCAGGCCGAAAAGGGCACCTGGATACCGGGAAGTGAAATGGCCAAAGTCTTCGCTCCATTTGAAGGGTTTCTGAAGATATTCCGACTCATATCCTGTTAATTGCACAGCCTGGTTAAGTGCCCTGCTGCATTCACTGTCATTGACTGTAGCAGGAAAATCTTCTTCGTAGGTAATGTTGACTTCAAGTTTTTCCCGCCTGGCAATATCCAAGGTAATTTTCTCAAGCATCTTCGACATTGATTCCATATCCTCATTCAGATAGCTGCGCAGTGTAAGGTGTATCACACCTTCTCCGGGGGAGGTTCCGTAAGCCAGGTTACCGAGGCGGGCATGTATGGGAGTGATGAGAATAAAGTCCCTGAATTGCTCCCTGATCTTCAGAATGTCATAATAGCTTGAGATCATACCGGCCATTCCAAAGCCGGGGTTAATCCCTTTCTCCGGCTCTGCAGCGTGCGAGGATTTCCCGGTAAGCTTTATTGCCATACCTCTTGATGCAGCAGCAAAATGGCCGTTTGCTAGTACGACTTTTCCAAGGGGATAACCCGGAAGATTATGGATAGCAAAAATGTAATCGGGTTCGAATTCCTTAAACGCAGGATCTTTGAGCATACGGTCGGCACCCTTTCCGGTTTCTTCGCTGGGCTGAAAAAGAAGCAGCACCCTTCCCCTAGAAGGGCGGTTTTCCTTAAGGTGATAACCAAGCCCTGCCACCATCGCCATATGGCCGTCGTGACCGCACAAATGACCCTTTCCGGGTATTACCGAAGCATAGGGGATATCATTTTTTTCGGGGATAGGAAGCGCATCCAGTTCACACCGGAACATGAGGGTTGGGCCTTTTTCTTTACCCTTGTATTCAACCACCATTCCATGACCCCCTATGCCCTGTGCAATTCTGTCCGGATCAAGAGGTTCCAGAAATTCCCTTACCCTTTTGGCCGTTCCGGCTTCCTCCCCTGAAATTTCTGGGTTTTTATGAAGCAGTCGCCTGAACTTTTTCAACTCGTTGATTACTTTATCATCCATAATGTAAATATAAAAGTAATCTCATCTAAGATCTTTTTAGCCTCATTTCCAAATATTTGTTTTCAAATCCAACTTTCTCGTAAAGATATCTTGCAGGATTCTCAGGTTCTACATGCAGGGCAATATCGCCCTTGGCATAAAGCAAGGTTTCATTCATCAGGGCCTTACCCAGGCCTTTTCCTCTTTGGTCATGGTGCACTGCTATATAAACAAGGATGTTTTCAGGGATATATCCCTTCATACCAGTTTTATTCATCACTACCACACCTGCGAGTTTACCTTTTTCAGTGGCAGTAAGTATAAACCCACCGGCCATGGGTGCAGAACTCATGGCATAATCTATAGCAAGGTTGATATCCTCTTTTGAGTCGCCGAATTCATCAAGGTGCTCATATAGGA
This sequence comes from uncultured Bacteroidales bacterium, assembly GCA_964567785.1. Taxonomy (GTDB): domain Bacteria; phylum Bacteroidota; class Bacteroidia; order Bacteroidales; family JAGOPY01; genus CAZMOK01. The sequence goes on from CAZMOK010000064.1 coordinate 3,923, forward strand.
ATTTTACAATATTTTGCCTTTCAAGTGTAGTCAATATTTCTATTGAACTAAAATATTTATATTTCATAGCTTTTTAATTTATTTTGATTGATATAATGGATCACGATGTACATTAGCGCAGCGATTGATATACCGAAAACATTTGCGGCAAAGCCGAAGGGCAGGTTTGGTTCAAAGAACGACAATACGATTGTGGTTGTACCTCCCGCTACCATGGCACTCAATGCACCTACAGTATCGGGTTTACTGAAGATCAGCAATGCAAGCACGGGGATCAGCAACCCTGATACCATTATGGCATAAGAATAAAGCATCAGCTCCAGTACCCCTTCCATTTTCAGTGCTATCCCGAGTGCAATAACACCGATCACAAGAGTAAGTATCTTCGAATAAAAAAGTACTCTTTTCTTAGTGAAACCTCCGGGAACAAGTCTTTCCAGGATATCAGTCAATACATTCCCTGATGCAGCGATCAGGCAGCTATCGGCGGTTGAAAGGATAGCTGAAAAATACGCCGAGAGGAGCAGCCCCATCAGACCAAACGGCAGTATGTGCCTTAATAGAAGGGGTAAACCCATTTCGGGGTCCATTTCACTTCCGGGCACAAAGCCCATTCCCGCGAACATTCCGTCTTCAAAAGCCACCCTGGCGAAAAGACCCAGCAGCACACCCATGAATGCCATTAACGGCCACTCGAAAACTCCGGCAATATACCAGGCTTTCCTGGCCTGTTTCACCGATCTGGAAGCATATATACGCTGGTAAAGTGTCATTCCCACAAACCATACGGGCAGGATCGTCACAAGCCAGTTCATGAAGGTTACCCATGAAATATTGCCAAGAGAAAGCAGTTCGGGCCCAACTGTATTCCTGAGTGCCTCGATCCCCCCTGTTTTGGCATACGCCAGCGGAATTCCAATTAGTATGAGCCCCGATAACAGGATGATCCATTGCAACGTATCTGTGTAGATCACTGCTTTAAGACCCCCCAGAACCGTATATCCCACTGCAACAACCCCCATAAGGATCAACGCATACTGAAGGTTCAGCCCTTCGAAGGTTGCTGAAGCCAGCTTGGCCCCTGCAAGGAGCTGCGAGCTGGTAAAGCCAAGATATCCCACTGCAGAAATCACCCCCGCAGCGATTGCAACTCTTTTGTCGTAAAACGATTCAAATATCTGCGGGAAAGTGTACAGGTTCTTTTTGTCAGATAGTACCTTGATCTTCGGGATCAGAAAAACAGCACTGAGCCAGGCCCCCAGCAAACCGGTGAAAAGCATCCATGAACCTGAGAGCCCGATCGCAAACCCCAGTCCGCCAAGCCCGATTGAAAATCCACCGCCAACATCCGTCGCAACAACGGAAAAACCTATGTGCCAGGCACCCATTTTTCGGCCTCCGACATAGAAATCATCAATATCCTTGTTCCTGAAATGGAACCAGATACCTATGCCTAGCATTGCTACAATGTAGGTAATGAAAATAGTAAGATCTACCGGGTGCATAATCTAATTTTTGTTGATGTTAAAATTCTTAAAACACATATGAGTGAAGGCCTTCACCCGGTGTTTATCTGGAGTATGCCCACATTTTCAAGGTTATTTTTGTTTATCACGGTAAGAACCTTCTCAAAATGTTCTATAGGAACTATCAGGTATAGTTTGCCTTTTTTGGTCGCCGCCTGCTGCTGAAACACATCACACTTTTTAACAAACTGATCTTTGGATTCTTCAACACTTTCACCCATTTCTATTTCAAAGATATACGAGGAATCCTTATGATCTGCCGTCATATCAGGCTGATATATCTTTCCTGTCTGCTTCTCCACAATCTTTTTTGGAGGTTCCATAGTTTCCAGGTCCGACCTGAAAGAGGTAAAACCCTTTTTAGCAAGATATTCAGTAACAGCATTAAGTATTCCTTTTTTGAGCTTCGGATCCATAAAAAGAGTAAAATTTTGTTTCTGTACGAACAAAAATACATAAAATTTTCTAGATATTAGCCCCGGGATGCCCAGAAACACCATCAAGGCCAACTGTTATTATCCGGTATTCTCATCCAGGTTGACAGAAATGGGGTCTTCAATTGTCATGAGGGGCGAAGCCGATATTTCTTCGATGTTAAGGCTCCTAACAAGAATGTTCAGAGAGTCGTTTATTTCCTTTACTCTTTCCGGAGGGAGTTTGTCGAGCCTCTTTGAAAGTTGATGCTGAAGTAATTGCGGGGACATATCAATCAATTTCAACCCTTTGGATGTCAGGGAAATATACACTGTCCGCTTATCTTTTGGATTGGGCAACCGGGCAACAAATCCTTTTAATTCGAGCCTGTCGATTATACCCGACATGGTGCTTGAATTAAGATTCAGGTATTTTGCTATATCTCCCTGCGTTGATCGCAGGTCATCCTTTTTCCCAAGGTAATCGAGGCACATAAGCTGAGGGATGCTTACTCCGTATTCTTTCTGGATTTTCTTTGACTCCAGGTTCAACGACCTTACGATCTTGCGGATATTGATGATTATCTCCGTGTATTCCAATTTGAAAATTGTTTGTACAGGATAAAATTAAGAAATTTCACATTATGAATTGTCGCAATTGTCCTTATTATCAAATTGTCTTCATCGCCCTTTTATTGGCGGGTTCTGCAGATTTTCAAGATGGTATGCCTCAAAATAGGCTCTTATTTCATCCAGGAAAAATTCACGGTCAGGCAAATCCTCATTCTCTTCCGTTTCATTGAAGACAGCAAATCCTCTTTTCTTGTAACTCCTTATTGCCTGAGGGTGGTCATTATTGCATGTGTGCAGCCAAACCCTTTCTGCTCCTGATCTGAAAGCATTTTCGACAGCATGTGAGATCAGGTAACCCCCAAGCCCTTTTCCTGTGTATTGAGGAAGCAGGCCTATAAATTTTATTTCAATTGCTGTTTCATCAGTTTTTTCCAACTCGAAATAACCTGCAAGGCTTTTTCCCGAAAAGGCCAGGTATGTATAAACTTCCTTTTTCAGGAAATGCTCATTCCAGTCCCGGGGCGTCCATGACAACCGGCTATACCATGCCCAGGGAAGGCCCACTGCAAGAAAAAACATATGATTAATAAAAGGATCGTTGTTTACCTGTCTTATCTCAATTTTCTCATCAAAACCTTGCTTCGGAACGAATTGTTCAAGGGAGGTGATCTCCAGGAATGTAGTGGTTATTTTCTGCTTCATAATCCCTTAGTTCTTTTCTTCTCGTATCCACTTTTCAACCTTTTCAATTTCTTTTTTCTTCTCTTCATCTATTGAAGGGAAATGAAGGTTCAATGATTTGAGTTTTTCTGTGGTGATCAGGCTTACCAGCGCTCTCATAATATCTTTGTTATCGGCCGGGATAACATACCAGGGAGCGTAGCGGGTAGATGTATTCCTCAACATTTGTTCATAGGCATTTTGGTATTGGTCCCAGTACTGACGTTCACTGAAATCACTGAGTGATATTTTCCAGTTCTTCGAAGGGTCGTTTATCCTTTTTATAAACCTCTTTCTTTGTTCTTTCTTTGAAACGTTCAGGAAAAATTTCAAAACCTGCACTCCATTGTTAACGAAGTATTCCTCAAGGTTATTTATCTCGCGGTACCTCTTAAGCCAGAAATGTTCTGTCACATCCTTTTCCGATTCAATGCCCGGCAATTTCTGGTTAAGTATTATTTCGGGATGTACCCGAACCACCAGGACTTCTTCATAATATGACCGGTTGAAGATCCCAATCTGGCCTCTTTCGGGCATTTCCTTTATGCATCTCCATAAATAAGTGTGATCGAGCTCTTCTTCCGAAGGTTTTTTGAAGCTTTTCACTTTACATCCCTGTGGGTTAACACCTGACATGACATGTTTAATCGTGCCGTCCTTGCCCGCAGCGTCCATTGCCTGGAAAATTATGAGCAGCGCGAATTTATCATAAGCATATAGTTTTTCCTGTTCAAGTGCCAGTTGAGCTTTGTGTTCTTTCAGGGCACTTTTAGCCTGTTTCCTGTCTTCCTTGCCCTTTCCGTATTTTGATGAAAAGTCCTTGAGACTTGCACTACTGTCTTCCGGAAATATGAATTGTTTGAAATCGATCATTGATTAATTTTTTTTGAGCGACCAAGTTACAAATTTATTATTCTGATATTCTGAATGTTGCAAGGCCATATGAAAATTTCTTGAAAAAAAGTCGAAAATCAACAGGTATTTTTTCGCTTCCCGCCTATTAATGCAAAACAAAAAAAGTTTGACCATGTTACGGATTTCTTCAGCGGGAGTGAAAAACTTTATAAAAAGCATAGTTGCGTTATTGCATGTTCTCATATCAGGGATCGCTGCAGCACAGTCGCCGGGGGATTACAGGTCGGCAGAAACGGGAAACTGGACAGATGCCTCAACCTGGGAGGTATACAATGGGACTTCATGGATATCCTCAACTGTTTATCCTGATAATAAAGATTCAGCAGTAACTGTAAGGAGCGGCCATGTGGTTACTTTCAATTCTTCAAATATAAGCACAGGCAGGCTTATTATTGAAGAGAGCGCAAAACTGTTTGCCAACAGTTCAGGGGTTTACAGGTACCTGTTGGTCTTTGATGACATTATCTGTAATGGCACTATAGGCAACGACACCATTTTAGACGGTATATGCCTGAAGCCTGAGGGTGATACAATAAGCCTTAGCGGCAACGGGAACTGCAAATTCAGGCGGATAAGGAAGGATGCCGACTCCAGCCTGATCACAGTATTCATCATCAATATGGTTGTTGAGGTACATTATAACGGATCGGGTTATGCGGTATATAACAATAAGCCGGGCACATATTTCGACATATACATTGAGCCCGGTGCAGCGCTTTTTCTTCATGCGAAGATGAACCTTCTCAGGAGTCATCTCACATTAAACTCCTCTCCATCAGGTACAGGTCAGCTTATCTGCCCCGAACTGGTGAATTCTGTTGGGGTAAATACAGATGTAAAGCAACACATTGCCCATGACAACAACTGGCATTTCTTATCATCGCCGGTAGAAGACCAGGTAATCCAGTATTTCTTCACACCCAGTCCGCCGGATAACAGTTTTGATTTCTACAAATGGGATGAGGGGTTGCCTGAAAGTATTGCGTGGGTCAATATAAGAGACAGTTCAGGAGGTATAGACCCTGGTTTTGAGTATGAGTTCGTTGAGGGGAGGGGTTATCTTGTGGCCTATGATCCGGCCTGCAGTCTTGATATGGTGAAAACCTTTCACGGCAGTATGCTTGATGGGAACCAGGCTATTGCGGTCACACAGACCAACAATAGCTGGAACCTGGTCGGTAACCCCTATCCCTGCGGGCTCGACTGGTCTTCTTCGGGGATCAATAAATCGTTGGTATCCGGACAGGCCGCTTACTTCTGGGATCAGGGACTGAATGGCGGCATCGGTGGTTATCGCGTTCACAATGGCGAAACAGGGGTGCCTGCATCAACCTCCCCGGTCATACCTCCTATGAACGGATTTTTTGTTTTCGCGCTGGGCAGCGGAAACATCGATATTGATATTTCGAATGACCATCCTCTGGTGATCAGTGGTCAGAACTTTTATAAAGAAGAATTCCTTTCCTGCGCGAATCTGCGCTTTGCGGTTGTTAGAGGGGATTATAAGGATGAGGCCGTCGCTGGCTTCGGCACCTGGCATTTCGACGGGTTCGAGGCTGCGGAAGATGCTTTGAAGCTCTTCAGGTCTCATCCGGAAGTCCCCGAGATCTATTCAATCTCCGACGGAAGGGAACTTGTCATAAATAAGTTATCCGACAATTATCCAGATATTCCACTCGGGTTTATAACACATTCACCAGATTCCCTTGCATTGCATTTTTACGAAACGGAAACAATTGAACGCAGGATCGATATCTGGCTTGAAGATAATTATACAGGGTTAGTCGTTCCCATCAGGAGGATAAATGAATACAGGTATTACAGTGAGGAGGGGATTTTTAATGACCGCTTCAGGCTGATCTTTAAGAAGTCTCCCAAAAAATCAAGCGGAGAGGGATTGTCGGCCCATATTTCGGTTTCACACGACAACGGCGTTATCAAACTGGTAAATATAACTGACCTGGGCGGCACTCTTCTCGTACATGATTGCCTTGGGAAGGTTGTAAAAGTGATCGAATTAAGTGGCAGGTCAGAAGAAAGCCATTTGATAGACCTTCAACCGGGAGTGTATCTTATAAGCTTGTTATCGCAGGAAGGAAAGTTTACAGGAAAGTTTTTAATTCTCTGAAAAAGCAATAGTAATGAAAGCGGCAAGCAGCTTAATACTTGTGATGATGTTTTATTTCTTGGTATGCTCAGGTATTTCTGCGGCGCAGCCTTCGTCCCCGCCACCGCCACCGGCAGGGCACGGGTTGAACGGGAACCAGTCGCCAGGTGGTATGGCTCCTCTGGGTGAAGGATTGGTGATACTCTTATCAATGGGGGCCGGGTATGCGCTTCGGAAGGTCCGAAAAGGAAAAAGGTGCCGGTAGAGGCACCTTTTTCATTAGTGGCTATTTAAGGAAGTGCTATTTGAGAATGATCTTCCTGTAATCGGTAAAATCATCAGTAATGATCGACAAAATATATATACCCGGTGAATAGCCGGTGACAGCAATAGATTTGCTATTGGATGCAGTCAGTTTTACATTGTTTTTCTCCAGCAGGATTTCACCCGACTGTGATGTCAGGCGGATATCGGCACTGATCTCTGTATCTTCAACCACCTCTATTGTAAAGCTACCATAATTGGGGTTTGGGTATACCCTGAGTTTTGATAATGACCCATATTCGCCAATACCGAGTGATGAATAAACCGTAACCTGGAACTGGTCAGAGACCTCGCCATTACCGCAACTGTTTGACGGGGTGACATCCAGCGTAACCACACCGGTAAATTCAGGATCCCATTCTATGCTCACTGTTGTCCCTTCCGGTGATATTGTTCCGGCGTTTTCAGGGGTAATTGCCCAACTATAAGAATCAGCATTTTCAGCTCCTTCGGTTGTAAAATCAGAAGAATTTACAGAATAGGTATCGACTTCAGCAGGACCGTTGATCGCTTCAGGCTTTCCCGGAAGCGGAAGCACTTCAATCGTGGTTTCAGCAGAACCAAAGCAACCATTCAGATCTGTATATTCATAGGCTATTACATGTTCACCAATCCCGGCGACAGAAGGATCAAACTCCCCTGCATCGACTCCCGGACCTGAATATACACCTCCCTCAGGAAGACCTCCTTCAAGGGCATATGTATCATCATTTATACAGAGCTGCCCCGGACCGGTAAGTGAAACTTCGGGCAGCATGTGTACTGTAATTGTACTAAAAGCTGTATCACTGCATCCGAAATCGTTTGCATAGACATATCCGATTACAAAAGTCCCTGTACCAGATACAGCAGGATCGAACATACCCTCTGAAACTGCTGTTCCGAAGTAATCACCACCTTCCGGTGTTCCGCCGGTAAGCTCCATTGGTTCTGCATCTGCACAGAGTCCCATAAATTCAAGCAATAGCACTTCAGGGGTGGGGTTTATGATAAGTGTTACAGTATCAGGGTCACTTTCACAGCCTTCGGCGGTCTGTGTTGCATAATAAGAGAAGGTACCGGGATCCGTCTGCCCCGTCGCGAAAACAGGACCTTCAAAGATCACAGTGGTGAGTTCAGGGTCTTCGTACCAGACTACATTTTCTCCCTCTGCGACAAGGTCGGGTACTGTGCTTCCCGAGCAGGTTTGCTGGTCATCAGCAACAGGAGGCTCCGGGATTACATTTACAGTGATGTACTCCTCCTTAATTATAAGATCACTTCCGGCATTATTAAAAACCTCAAGGGAAACACTATATATCCCGGGGTCATTATAAACAACCCCTTCAGGATTCTGTGCTGTTGAAGTCTCAGGATCGCCACCCGGGAACAACCAGTCCCACGAGGTTGGTGAATTCTGCGAAAGATCGGAAAAATCAATTGAAGAACCAGCGCATACTACAGTTTCACTGGCTTCAAAATCGGCTGTGGGTGGGGAAGAGGGAAGAACAGTTATTGTACCGAACCGTTTGTGCACAGGGGTGCCATTAGGGCCTTTTCCGGTGATAGTTATATCATAGTCGCCCGGAGGAGCACCCCCTGAGGCGGTTACAACGATCGGGAGTGAACCCGGCAGCTCATTTAGTGTAAATCCTTCAGGGTAGCTGAATGAAAGTGAACCTGAAGGAGGCTGCTCGATGGATGTATTGAACAATACGATATCGTCGTACAGTTTTACATCGGGCACATTTGCGTATATAGTATCGGACGTGGTAATCGACAGGACTTCCGGCTCGAGGGTCATGGCGAAATCCGGAAAATAGCCCACATAGCTGTCGAACTTTCCATCGCGGAAGTCGGACCAGACCACCATAGATACATTATCGTTAGAAACGATCCCGTTATAGTCGCCCTGGTACCTGGGTGAACCCCCACCTCCGCAGGTTGTACAATTAATGATCATCTCTTCGTTCGATACGGCCTGGTTTTGGGCAAACGACTCCCCACCGTCATCGGAATAAGTTGCATAGATCTTTGCATATTCACTGGCAGGGTCTTCTCTGGAGTCCATCCACTGGATATAAAGGCGGCCAGTTTCCTTGTCACACCAGATTGCCGGTGCGAACTGGTGATTATTTTGAGCGAAGAGGTCGTCGTTCACTCTCACAGCATCGGAGAATGAAGTACCGCCGTCATCCGAATACCTGCACCAGATATCGGGCTTATTTCCGCTGCCGGGAGGATCGTTTTTCGCGTAAACCAGGTAAAGCCTGCCCCTGTAGTCACCATAACTGTTATCAGCAGCTATGAATGGATAAGGCCGGGTCCTCATATTATTGACAGAATGCCTGCCTCCCGTAAACGTGCCAACATAACCCGAGAACTGCTGTGACGACATCTGGGTGAAATTGTCACCACCATCCAGTGAACGGTAAAAAGTATAGGTTGAAGCGGTTGTGCTGCCACCATTGGTCACCACATACACCGATCCGCCCTGGATGTTACCATCAGGCCCCACGCAGACCATCATACCCGGAAGGCTCTGGGTTGGCATAGAGGCAGTTTGCTGCCAGGTAACGCCAAAATCCGTTGTTCTTGAGAAATTACCACCGCCACTGCCAGTCATCACTGAATAGACATAATTTGAATAAGGACCACCGGTCTGGTCTGCCGCCATCCAGTTCTTATCCACTCCATTAATCGCTGTCACAGCGGGTCCCCATGTCTGGCCGCCGTCGGAACTAACAACAACTTTACATCCCTGGATACTAGGTGACCCGTACATATTTTCGTAGTATAGATTACCTACACTGTCGTATGCGGAAAGAACATCTCCCCTGATTGTAGTGCCCCAGAAAGGTTGGGTCTCCTCCCAATCATGACCATCCATTGTATAATAGGATGCATCTGTATTGAAAACCGCAAAATAATGCTGGGGTTGATTGGGATTTTCTGCTATATGGCTTTCGGCAAAGTCGGTGCCGAGGAAGAAGTTATCGTATCCGTCGATGGTAACCACCGTGCTTGACCTGTTATCCCTGGATTGCCAGTTCTGGACAGAATCGTAAACCCAGTCGGGTACCCGGTCAAAATGGGTATTATCTCTATTTTGCCCTGATAAAGGGCTGTTGAACGTAGAAACAAGTAAAATTGTAGCAAAGAAAAGAATAATGCGAATAGATGTCTGATACATAATTATGAAGATTAGTTTATACAAAAATAGCTGTATATTTCTGATCCACAAATTGAAAACATCAATTAACCCGATTTTAACAGATTAAAATTCAACTATATTTAGTAAAAAATCAATAATATTTTCTTAATATCTCGCTGTAACAAGCTTGCTCCGGTTTCGTATATTAGAATATTGGATAGTAAGCCACCTACCCTCCTTAAGCTATTCATTAAAAGATATAAAGCCATGAAGAATCACAGTCTTTCTTTATCTGAAATTATTCTTCTGTTCTCTTTCATAATGTTCTGTCAGCCGTTGACTGGGCAGGTTTCCGTGAACGATACAGGAGATCCTCCGCATGATAAAGCAATGTTTGAAGTAAGTTCAACTACACCGAAGGGGGTACTTTTAATGAGAATGAATGAGGACAGCAGAAAGTCCATAACAGGAGCGCCTGATGGTTTGCTCGTATATGATTCAACAACTCATGCTTTTTTTTACTGGAATGATGAAAGATGGGTGCGGTTTGAGGATGACGGGATTTGGGAACTCGATACCATAAACGGTTCGGGAAAGGTGTATTTGTCTGAATCGGGCGACAGTGTGGGAATAGGCACTGAGCAGCCCGCTGAAAAATTCGAGGTCATCGGTACCATGCAGGCGAGTAACGATATACGTTCTGGCAGTGATACGGCAGTAAACTTCAAAATGAAAGCAGCCGGTGATTCCATTGCCGGTATAGAGGGATACACCTGGAGCCCCGGACCTTTGAGCGGCTGGACCGGATTTCCGGGGCTAGCTCCACAAACTTCAGTTATTATTGACGAAATGGACGGACACAAGAATATTGCCGAACTGACTGTTCAGGAGGGTAGCGGGGGCGGTCCTTCGGGGACTGATTTCTTTGTTGTTTACAAACCCTTTTCCGGTAGCAGCCTGAGTTTCGAAGGATGGATAAAACTGACGGGACCCGGATTGTTGTTCGGATTGATAAGGATCCCATCGGGGGATGAAGAGCCACTTTACGTAGCAGCCTTCAAGCCTGACTTTATGAATGAGGGGTACAGTTCCATCTTTGTGGCGAGCCAGAACGACAACGCCCATATGAATTTTGAATCCATTGGTACAATATCAACCGGGAGTTGGATCCATTACCGCATCGACTGGGCGCAGGGTGAATACTGCAACGCCTGGATCAACGGGACAAAGGTCGCGCAGTTGACCGGATCCACTGCAACGCCCGAAGCTTTCATTATCGGCGGGTTCGATACCACGTATTTTGATGCCCTTGGTTTTTCCACGAACGGCTATCAGCCTTATACCAACCTGGGGCCGCAAAAAGTTGCAGGGAAAATAGGGGTTTTCGATGCCATAATCACAAAAGGCTGGTCCAATTTTTCAAATTTCCTGCCCACGACAGGTGGTACGCTTACAGGGGACCTTGACATGATCAAAAGTTTCAATCCGGCTGATTCGGGCAGTACCGGAAGGAGCATTTCTTTTTCGATGCTGGCCGAAGACTCAATGAGTGTGAGCAGCGGATTGGAATTGAACTGCTTTTCTTATGCCTGGGAAGGAGAGTCAAACTCTGAACAACAACTGCTGGCCGATGGATATTTGAACATTGGTACTGCCGGAAATGAAATAGGAATGGTATTAGACAGAAGAGAGAACATATGGAATTCACCTCATTATTTTTATTTCCGGGGAGATACAACCTGGAGTTCAGGAAGGTCTACATGGTTTGAAACAACTACCGGCATTGATGAAACACTTTCACAAAACGATCATGAAATAAAAGAGATAAGAGATCTTGACAATAGTGATGCCGACACTATCGTAGCCTTCTTCCAGTCAGGTGAAGATTATCAGTCCTGGGCAGACCAAAGGCTGAAAATAACTACCGGCGACGCCGAAAATAAAGAATTCCAGATCGACACGGTAATTGCATCAGTCGATGTATTTGTAATCCTGGAAGAGTGGTACTCATCCTGGGATTTCGAGGATATCGAACCGGGTGATGAGTTTACTGTTCTCGGAGACCGGTTTTTTTCGTCGATCAATATAGAAACCGGGTACCAGTTAGGAACGGATACATCTTACAATCAAAAGATATTCGCTTCACACGACCTGCAATTTGATGCGGGAATTTTCAGGTTTTCATCAGGCATGGATGATAACCTCACAATTGATCAGAACGGGAATGTTTACATGCCAAATGCCATGCTTGGAATAGGGACTGAAAATCCCAATGCGGATATCCATGTTAAAGCGAACACCCTAAACAAGGTTGGTTTGCTAATGACTCACAACAATACCGGCAGCGGCATCACTGATGGCCTATATATTGAGCAATGGGAAGATACTGCCCTGATATCAAATAACCAATATGGCCCGATCTATTTCAATACAGCCGGATACAAGAGGCTGTTATCCCTGCAGGATGACGGTAACGTCGGGATCAACACAGATTCCTCGGAATATGCTTTCCAGGTTGTCCTAAACAGTACAAACCAGGGGCATGTAGCAAGTGACGGTGCCTGGTCGAACACATCGGATATCGCATTCAAAGAAAACATCCGGCCCCTTGAACCGGTTTTAGGGAAAATGAGTATAGCCCAGCCTGTGAGGTTTACCTGGAAGGGAACCAGGGAAAACGATATCGGGCTGATCGCCCAGGATATTGAAAAAATCTTTCCCGAATTTGTCGACTGCGATAGCAATGGAGATAAAAGTTTGTCTTACAGTCAATTAACGACCGTTCTGTGGCAGGCAATCCTGGAGCTGAAGCAGGAGGTTGAAATATTAAAAATTGAAAATCAAGAACTTAAAGATCAAGTTGAACGTATAAAGTGATGTTATGCCGGATAATAATTCAGCATACCATCCTCTGACGGCATAAGCACCGCTTCCTCATATATGACCAGACCCCTTTATTATCGGATAAAGGGGCTGGTTTTTTTTGGGGATGAAAATATGATAGTTGTTATGAGATGTCTTCCAGATGTCTTCCAGATGTCTTCCAGATGTCTTCCAGATGTCT
>CAZMOK010000065.1:0-16670 GCA_964567785.1 uncultured Bacteroidales bacterium
ATGATTCTGGTAACAGGCGGAACAGGGCTGATTGGTTCTCGTATTATTCTTGATCTGATCAGGGAAGGTCACCGTGTAAGGGCTTTGAAAAGGCCCAACAGTGATACCACTTTCATAAAACAGGTATTTGCACATTACCTTGAAGACCCCGGATCATCATACGATAAAATTGAATGGGTAAACGGTGATATTCTTGATATTTTATCACTGGACGATTCTATGGACCGGGTTGATTATGTGTACCACAGTGCTGCACTTGTATCGTTTGAACCCGGTGCGAGAAAAAAACTCAGGGAACTGAACGAAAAGGGAGCGGCCAATGTGGTGAATGCCTGCCTGAACCATTCCGTTAAAAAGCTCTGTTATATCAGCTCCATTGCAGCCCTTGGGAGACCTGAAGACGGAGAGGATTACATTGACGAAACTCTTAAATGGAAGGCATCAAAGTATAACACAAACTACGCCATCTCAAAGTATGCAGGCGAAAGGGAAGTCTGGCGGGGAATAGCCGAAGGATTGAATGCCATTATAGCGAATCCTTCAATAGTTCTCGGAATATCCAATCCATCTAAAGGTAGCACAAGGATCTTCAGGTCTGTTTGGAAAGGTCTTAAATTCTATCCTCCCGGAATAAATGGATTTGTAGATGTTGAAGATGTTTCAAAAGCTTCGATCGGGCTCATGAAGAGCGATATCAAAAATGAACGATTCATACTGAACGGGATCAATATATCCTACAAGGAACTCTTCACCAAAATTGCAAATGAGCTTGAAAAAAGACCTCCTGCAATAGAGACTTCCAAATGGATGCTGGAGGCTGCATGGATGTATGAAGCAGTCAAATCCCTGATAACAGGCAAAAAACCTTTATTAACAAAAGAAACTGCAAGAACATCAGGAAACAGTTTCAGGTATTCAAATTCTAAGATAAAAGAAGCCATTGGCTATGAATTCAAGGATTTTGACGATACAATTGCTGAGCTTGGCAGCTATTACAGCTATCTCTTTTCCGGGAACAAGTAAATGTATTCCCCGAAAACCTTTTCATCTGAATTATTACAGGAAATTCCGCTAAATTTGCCTTTTCAAACCAAAAACCTCTGTAATGAAAAAAATAGCCCTGATCTACTGGCCAAAGAAAGGAAACACCGAGAAAGCCGCACAAAAGATATATTCCCGCTTCGATGAAAGCCAGGTTGATATCTTCACCATAAAATATTTCAATACTGCCGAGTTTGCCCTCTACGATGCATTTATCATAGGCGCTCCCACCACAGGTGCCGATAACTGGACAGAAGCCTACAAATCGATATGGACTGATTTCTTCCTGCGCCTTTCTAAAGGTGATATAAAAGACAAGCCTTTTGCCATTTTTGGCCTGGGCGACCAGATATTATACCCCTATAATTTTGTTGACGGGATGATGGACATAAAGACAGAGTTTGAAAAACACGGGGCAAAGCATATCGGTTCCTGGCCTGTTAAGGGTTATGAGTTCAGGGAATCGGAATCGGTCGAGGATGGAAAGTTCGTTGGTCTTGCGCTGGATGAAGACCAGCAGCCCGAGTTGACCGACAGCCGGATCGATGAGTGGACATCAATGTTGAAAAAGGAACTTGGCCTTTAGCCTGGTGATCCTAATTTTCGATTACGTTCTTGTAATGCTCGTACCGGTCGAGGATCTCCCTGACAAAATTGTAGGTCTCTTCCCCTCTTGCATAACCATATCTTACAACTGAATCCCTGTAGTATTTGGGGTCCGATTTATTCAGTATGTAATAGTCAACGTGATCGGTCCACATATTGGGGTCCCTGCCATGCTTATCAGCAAGCCTGCGGGCGTCGAATATGTGTGCAATGCCAACATTGTAAGAGGCCAGGACAAATTTCAGCCTTTCAGTAGTGTCAGAAATATCATCAGGTAACTGGGCATCTAGGGATTTAAGGAACCTGACACCTGCTTCGATCTGTTCCCTGGCGCTGCTGGTGGAATCCACACCGTAAATTTCGGCGGTTGTTGGCATAAGTTGCATCAAGCCGAAAGCGCCCGCCCATGACTTCACCTCAGGATGAAACTGGGATTCCTGGTAAATAAGCGAGGCAAGCAGCCTCCAATCGATGTCGTATCTCTCTGAAATTTCCTTGATTATATCATCATACCTTGATATCTTGCCCCCGTTAACCGAATGGAACTCGCTTTTTGCCCTGTGGACCGACCTTGGATTATTGAAGTACTTATCATAGATATACCTGCTTGTAATAGATTTATTGAAATCATCCAGCCAGTTGTTAAGGACTGTCAGCAGGCTGTCGGAGCCCTTTTTGACCGCCCAGGCCAGGTTCTGTTCAAAACTTACAGGTGTTTTTACATCTATATTTGAATAGTATTTTTCATTGACCTTAGCGACGTGCTCATCTGCTACAGTATAGTCAATTTCGCCCCCTGCAACCGCCTCTATCAGTTGTTCCATCTCCTTGTCTTCCGATTCGATTACATATATCTGTCCACCTATCTCATTCGCTAAATTATTCAACCTGTTGCGAAAAATTGAGCCTTTTTGTATGTATATCGTTTCATTCTCGAGTTCCAGGGGGTTCCTGATCAGCTTTTCCTCAATATCGTCCCAGGTCCGCATTTTTCTCCAGTTCTCCGGAAGCCGCTGAACCAGCATCTGCCGGGTAGTTGTGTGAGGTTCCGTGAAATCCACTGCTTCACGACGTATCTTTGTAACTGTCAAACCGGTTGCTATAAGGTCAATTTCCTCATCTTCGAGTGCTTCGAATGATTTTTCCAGGTCGTTCTCGATCTTTATTTCAAGGTTTACTCCAAGATATTCGGCAAACATTTTAAGTTTCTCGAATTCATACCCCATAGGTTCGCCCCTGTAAATAAAATAGTTTGTTGAGTTATAATCTGTTACGGCAATAATCTTACCGCGTTCCATTATCCTTTCATACCTGGTTTTTCCGGTAACGGAAGTGTCATCAAGTATCTTGTCCATTTTCCCGTCATGATCCTCCAGGCAGGAACTGAGCAATATCAGGATCAATAATGATGACAATGAAAAAAGAGATCTGATGTTTTCCTTCTTATGCAGAAGTACTTTCATATGATCGATATTGGTTAGACATAGGCTGCAACAGCCTTTTAACGCTTATACGAATTATTTTTACTTCTGTTGTTGCAGCACTTGAATTCGTCATAAACAAATGGTTTTGCCGTTTGTTCATCGCGGCAAAACCCTATCATATTTTATGCCAATTTTATCAATCAAATACAATTTCCATTTCAACCCTTCTGTTCTGCGCCCTTCCCGAAGCAGTGCTGTTATCTGCGATCGGACGTGTTTCACCGTACCATTCAACGATCAGCCTGTCGCGTGAAATGCCTTGTCCTTCAAAATAATCAGCAACTGCATTGGCCCTTTTCTCCGAGAGTTGCATGTTGTATTCATCGTTTCCTGAACTGTCGGTGTGGCCGGCAATTTTCAGTTTCCAGTCGGGCTTTCTTTCAAGCAATTTAGCAAGTTCGTTAAGGGATGAATAAGAACCTGCCAGAATTACAGCCCTGTTTGATTCAAATTCGAGGTTTTTGAATGCTGCATTGATGATCTCCAGGTCCGGTTCCTGAATTACAGGGCAGCCATTGTTGTTCGGATCGCCTGGTGTAAGCGGACAGTTATCATCCTTATCAAGTACACCATCGTTATCGGTGTCTATGTAGGGACATCCCTTGTTTTCAACAGGTCCTGCTTCGTCGGGGCAGGCATCTTCAGCATCCACTATACCATCTCCGTCGGCATCGTTCTTCGGGCAACCCTGGTTTTCCCTGAGGCCGGGTTCTGTGGGGCAAAGGTCTTCATTGTCGGGTATTCCATCTTCGTCGGTATCCGGGCAGCCAAAGAATGCCTGGATCCCCGGTGTATTCGGGCAACGATCGTCACGGTCGATAATGCCATCCCTGTCGGTATCAGGACATCCGTTAAATTCTTCAAGGCCGGGTTCTGACGGGCAATCATCCAGTTTATCGATTACTCCATCGGCATCTCTGTCGGGGCAGCCGTCGAATTCGAGCAGGCCGGGATCATCGGGACAGAGGTCCTGGTTATCGGGTACTCCGTCCATATCCTTATCGGGACAGCCGTCAAAATCGATGACACCGGGTACTGTGGGGCATTTGTCCATAGCATCCGATATGCCGTCACCGTCAATATCTGAGGGCGGTGCTTTCCTGAAAACAGGGATCTTGACTGCAAAATGTATGTTGGCCCCATATGGATCGCTCATCAGACCTGTAAGCCCAAGGAAATCATTCGTTCCGATAAAGAAAAATCCGAGCCTGAGCCCCAGTCCTACAGCAAACTGATTGTACTGGTTGTACGAAACTGGCAGGCTTGCGCCGAACCATTTTCCTTCAAACCTGGGAGTGACACTGTAGGTTGACAGGTAATGGTTTTTGGCATGAGAGCTTGTCCCCTGGTTCAGTGCATGGAAAGCAGAAAGATTTATATAAAAATTCTGGTCTACGTTGTAATCCAGCTGAAAACTAATGGAAGTGGGCAATTTTACCTTATACTCAGAGGAATTGCCTGACAGCGGTGATGTGCTGCCTCCGGGAAACCTCTCTGCTATAGTGTCTGACATATCCCTGTAGGGAAGGAAATTCATGGTCACCTCATCGAGAAGCATCCAGGAAGTATTGATGTCGTTGGGCATAACTCCCGGATACCCCGGTGTGAAATTGGCAGCGAAATCGGTAGTATTATTCTTCTTTTCATATTTAACGCTTCCAATATCAAGCACAGACAGGCCCACTTTCAGCTTGTACCTGTTCTGGTCGAGTCGTACAAGGCCTTTTTTTCCGTCCATATCGTACTTATACCTTTCATAATCGGGACGCCATTCATAAACGATACCGAAATCAAGCCCCACAGTCGGACTTCCTTCAAAAGTAAACTGTGGCCTGTACTTCCAGTCATTGCCTTCGTAGTCGCCAAGGTTCCCGGATGCTCCGTATTCAAAAGCGTTGGTATTCCAGCTTGCTGAGTCGGCATCTTGACCGTGCACCCCTGTTGCCGGTGATTTCTTCTGGAAATAATAATACATTTCATCGGTCCACATATAGGCTGATCCAATCCCCTGGATAAATTTCAATGTTGCACCTGCTTTCAGGTAGTGTTCTCCCCAATCCTGGATCTCCCTGGCATAAGTAATGCCATAATCGGCAAAAAGATGCTGCGTCAGGCGCATTTCCTCGCCCCTGTGCCACTTATTCCATTGTGCGGGGTCTTCGTATTCCGAATAAATAGATCTCGCAAGAGGTTCGTGGATATTGTCGATGTTGATCATGCTCCTCAGCCTTGTAGTAAATGCCAAAGACTGCTTCGCATCTAATGAGACCATGAAACCCGGCCCTATTATCTGGTTATTCACAAAAGCATTTTTCGGATCACCGTCAGGATCCTCCATAAAAGTGTATTTATTCCACCAGTCCGGGTCCTCAAACAACTCCTGTATCTTCCATATACCCTTGGTCTGGAATCTCACCAGGTCGTTCCTGATATCGTTATTGCTGCCAATAACGTTGATATCGGCCTTGAAAGGGCTGTTGGCGATAGCTGCAGGCTGCAAAGTGATCTGTGTGATCCCTGCATGGTTATCATTCAAAAACGGCAGAAAATCCTGCCCGCTCACCTGGATATAACTGAACGAAAACAGGATCAGCAGGATCACTGATCTTTTAACAAATTTTTTCATCGTAAATATGGTTTGATCGTAAATTCACTATAAATCCGGTAAATACACCAATTGCCTTAAACAATTCCCCGGGTGGCCTTTCAGGCTGAATTATATTTAGTTGGTTAAATCAATTGATAATTCTCACAGGGAAAATCCTGGCGTTCCCTTTTCAAATATAGTAAAATAAAGGCCGAAGTCAAACACCAGGTAATTGCAAGTTTTAAAAATTTATCATGCAACTTTACGGTACCTCCATACTGCCAGGATCAGCATAGTCAGGGCATAGACAAAAAGGATGACCATATTGCGGAAGACATCGGTTAGTTGAGAACCTTTCAGAAGGATCATCCTCATGGCTTCGATAAAGTAAGCAATGGGGTTGAACAATACAATATTCCGGGCCCATCCGGGCATGCTTTCCACAGGTGTGAACAGGCCGCTCATCAGGATAAAGATCACAAGCACGAACCAGGCCAGGAACATCGCCTGTTGCTGTGTGTTCGTAACTGTTGAAATGAACAGGCCCATACCCTGCATTACCAAAAGGTATATAGCTGCAACGGCAAATACCAGCCATAAACTGCCAACCATAGGTATATCGAATGCGATCTTTGCCAGGACTAGGCCAATGGCCAGTTCAGCAACTGCTATTATCCAGTAGGGGAGGAGCTTACCGGTTATGAACTGGATCTTGTTGATGGGCGATACATTGATCTGTTCTATGGTGCCAATTTCCTTTTCCCTTACGAGGTTCATTCCTGAAAGGAGCATTCCGATGATTGTGACCAGCACAACGAGAATTCCCGGGACCATGTAATTGATATAGTCTAATTCGGGATTGTACCAGTAGGAAAAGGACACATTCAACGGTAGCTTTATTTCCTTCATTCCGGTTGATGCGAGGATCTGTTTATTGAAATCTCTTATGATACCCAGAGAATATGTATTCATCAGGCTGGCAGCATTCCCGTTGATGGCATCATTCATAAGCTGGACGGTAGGATTGCCCGATCTTTTAAGTTTCTTTTCAAAACCTGACGGGATGACCAGGACCTGGTCAATACCTCCCTCAAGTATTTGCTTTTCAGCAAGTTTGTATGAATTACCAATATTTTCCAGTGTATAGAAAGGAGACCCTGAGAAATGTCCGGTGAGTTCACGAGATGCCTGTGACCTGTCATTATCTACAATATAAAGCCTTATATTCTTGATCTCGAAAGTGGCAGCATAGGCGAGTACAAATAACTGGATGATGGGCATCATAATGATTACACGCAGCATCACTTTGTTCCTGAAAAGCTGGATGAACTCTTTTTCTATTATGAAGAAGGTCTTTCTCATCTGTTATGCAAGCCTGATTTTAAAATTTTTCACACTCAGCATTATGAAAAGTCCTAGGAAAAACAGCAACAACAAAGCCTCTTTCCAGAAATATTCAAGTCCAAGCCCTTTCAGCATGATATCTTTTATGATGATGATAAACCATTTGGGCGGCATAATATGGCTTAGCCATTGCAGTGCCACGGGCATATTCTCTACCGGGAAAATGAAACCCGACAATAAAATAGTGGGCATCATGAGTCCTGCCAGGGATACCATAAGGGCAACCTGCTGTGTTTTTGCTATGGTGGAGATGAGAATACCCATTGAAAGGGCCATCAGAATGAAAAGGATGCTCATGAGAAGCAACAGTGCGACACTTCCGCGTATTGGAACTCCAAACACAAAGTACCCCAGCAGCAATATGGTGACAGCATTTATGAAGCTGAGCAATACATAGGGCGTTACCTTTCCTGCAATGATCTGGAATGGTTTAAGGGGTGATACCAGCAACACTTCCATGGTCCCCAGCTCCTTTTCACGGGCAATGGATATAGAGGTCATCATTGCACAAATGAGCATCAGGAGAACAGTGATGATACCCGGTACGAACATAAACACACCTCTGAGTTCTTCATTGAAAAGCATTCTGTAATCAACCTCGATAGATGCAGGCTGCCCGGTCCGGTCTTTCATCAGGCTGGTGCTTACCGTACTGAGTATACCCTGTGTATAATTGACCAGCAGGCTTGCTACGTTGGGATCAGAGGCGTCGCCTATGAGCCTGACCGATGCCTGCCCCTCCCGTAAAATTTTTTCACCGAAGCCCTGTTCAAATACCACCACCATTTTTATTTTTCCTGATCTGAACTGCTCCTCTATTTCGCTGTAGTTTTCAAGGTATGATTCAAGTCTGAAGTACCCTGAAGCGATGATCTTATCCGTAATTTCCCTGGTCATTTCATCTTTCGACAGGTCCAGGACAGCTATCCTGGCATCTTTCACTTCATTTGTAATGGCAAAGCCGAAGAGGAGGATCTGTACCACAGGCATACCGAACAGGATGATCATAGTGCGTACATCCCTGAAAATATGATAGAATTCCTTTATGATAAATCCTCTCATTGGTTAACTGTTGTTTTTGCTTTTCCTGGCAAGACTTACAAAGACCTCTTCGATATCTTCAGCTTTGTATTTTTCCTTCAGGTTACCCGGGGTATCCAACGCTTCGATACGGCCATCCACCATAATTGATATTCGCTGACAATATTCAGCTTCATCCATGTAATGGGTTGTGAGAAAGACGGTCACTCCCTTGTAAGCAGTTTCGTATATCATTTCCCAGAATTGCCTCCTTGTTATCGGGTCCACTCCACTGGTAGGCTCATCCAGAAAGACGATCTGCGGATCGTGCATCACGGCGATGGAAAAGGCCAGCTTCTGCTTCCACCCCAGAGGGAGTGAGCGGATCTCGTTGTCTGCTGCCTGCACCATGTTAAGTTTCTCCAGGAAGTATCTTGTTTTTTCCCTGATATTCTTTTTTTTCATTCCGTACAGACCTCCGTAAAACCTGAAATTCTCTTTGATGGTAAGGTCTTCATATAGTGAGAACCGCTGGCTCATGTAACCTATACTTCTCTTTATCAGTTCGGCCTGCTTGTAGACATTGAAACCCGCAACCGTGATATCTCCCGAAGTAGGGGATGAAAGCCCGCAAAGGATCTTGATCGCTGTAGTTTTTCCGGCTCCGTTGGCTCCCAGGAAGCCGAATACTTCGCCCTCGAAGACATCAAAGGTAAGATTGTCGTTGGCAGTGAAACTACCGAAACGCTTAACCAGGTTCTTCGCTTCTATCACCTTGTTTTTCATCCTTTTTATGAGTCTGCATTGTGCATGAGCTCCATGAAGCAATCCTCCACTTCCGGGACAATCCTTTTAATATCAATTCCCTGATGCCCTCTTGTGCGGAGGTAGCCGGCTATTTCACTCATGTCCTTTTTACCCGGTTCCAGGGCCAAATGAATATTTTCTCCGAAACGGTGGGCGGAACGGGCTGCTTCAAATTCGTTAAGATGGTGGAGCAGTTTGAACATATCGTCACTTCTTATGGCGAAGAGGTCGTTTGAATATTCATCTTTCAGGGCCCCCGGGGTATTGGTGCCAAGTATCTCCCCTTTTTGCACAAGGGCCACCCTGTCGCACATTCCTGCTTCATCCATGTATGGAGTAGATACAAGTATTGTGATCTTCTCCTCTCTCAGTTTCCTGAGCATTTCCCAGAATTCCTTTCTCGAAACGGCATCCACCCCTGTAGTGGGCTCATCCAGTATGAGTATTGCTGGTTTGTGTATTAGGGCACAGCTAAGAGCCAGTTTCTGTTTCATCCCCCCCGAAAGCCTGCCTGCCAGACGTTTTTTGAAAGGCACCAGCATTTTGAAAATCTCCTCGATGAGGTAATAGTTTTCCTGTACAGATGCTTTGAATATGCCTGCGAAGAACTTCAGGTTCTCTTCCACGGTAAGGTCATGATAGAGGGAGAACCTCTCAGGCATGTACCCTGTCATTCTTCTTATCTGCCTGTAATCAGAAACTACATCATAGCCCTCCATGGTGGCCCTGCCCTCGTCGGGTTGCAAAAGGGTGACGAGGATGCGGAACAGGGATGTTTTGCCTGATCCGTCGGGGCCGATAAAGCCGAAAAGTTCCCCTTTTTCAATTTCGAGGCTGATACCTTTCAGCGCTACGGTATCACCATAGGTTTTCCTGATATTTTCAATTCTGACAGCAGGCATTTAATCTTCTTTTACCCTCGTCCAGTAAGTTGTGCGCCCGAGCAGGGATATCCCTATATAACCCCTTATCTTAAGGTTATCTTCATCTTTCAGTTCCATGTAGCAGTCGTAGGTCTTTCCGTTCTTCGGGTCGTATATGGAGCCGCTGTCCCACTCGTCGCGGTCAAACACAAAGTCTTTCAACAGAACAAGGCCAAGAACAGGCTGGTCCCTTAGGTCTTCATCAGGGTTTTCATCATCCACTTTGGGCTTGCCGGTTTCTTCATCGATGGGAAACTTTAGCCACACGATCTTTCCGAAATACTGATCTCCCTCCTTATAGATCTCAACATGGGCATCTTTGTCTTCATTGAGCCACACCCCGAGGATGTCGTCAGAATTAATGGCCTGGCCGCTGATCATTCCGGAGATCAAAAGAGACACAAAAACTAATATCAAATTTTTCATAATCACAATTCTATTTATAATTTACTACCTATCTATTCACTATTCAAAATTAACTTCTCCCGGCATACCTATTTTTAGCCTGCCATCGTTCTTTACAAGTACCTTCACCGCATAAACAAGGTTTACCCTTTCTTCTTTCGTCTGGATGATCTTAGGGGTAAATTCAGCTTCGGGGCTTATCCATGTTATTTTCCCGGTTAGTTTTAAATAATCATCCTTTCCTTTATCTATCAACACCTCAACCTCCCGGCCCAGTTTAATTTCGGGCAATTGCGCACCGCTCACATACACCCGCAACCTGATCATTTCCAGGTCGGCAATCTTGTACAAGGGTTTACCGTATGCGGTAACCTCTCCTTCCTCGGCATACTTGTCGAGCACTGTTCCTTTAGCAGGGTTGTTTATATAGCAATTCCTGATCGATTCCCGGATCTGTTCCTGTTGAATCTCCAGGGCTTCCTTTTCCGCCAATATGGATTGCTTTCCAACCTTTGTCGATTCAATTTGTGCCAACAGTAAATCAAACTGGCCTGTTACGTCATCCAGTTGTTTTTGCGTAGCAGCTCCTTCGGCGAAAAGGTTCTCCACACGTTTCTTTTCAACTTTGATATTTTCGAGTTGTTGTTCCCGGACCTTCACCTGAGAGTTGACCGATGCCAGCCTGGCATCCAGCGCTATTTGCTGTTTTTCAATTTGCAAAGCTCGGAGATGGAGGTCGGTTGTATCAATAATCCCGACCTGTTCTCCTTTTTCTATCACTTCTCCTTCGGAGATCCCCAGACTGACAAGTCTTCCGTTGGACTCTGCAGAAACCATAACTTCAACAGCCTCAAAAGTTCCGTAGGCATCAGACCTTTCCTGTTTCGAGCATGCTGTCATCAGGCCTGCCGTGAGGGCTAAAGCAAGTATTTTCATTGTTTTCATATCAGATATTGCCGTTTGTGGTTTGGTAATCAATTATTGCCGAGGCCAGCCCTATTTCATGCAGTTTCAGGTTCAGTCTCGCTTCCGATTCGGCATTCAGTTGCTCCAGGTAATCGGCTGTTGTTATAACCCCGTTCCTTAACCGTGTTTCGTATGTGGCAGTCACTTTCTCCCTGAGTTCAAGGATCTCCCGGTCTTTCTCAATGAGCATCCTGAATTTTTGTATTTCCGATAATTGCTCTTCAGACTGGATGGTGATCACCCTGTCGAAGTTCCTTTTCCGGTTTTCGATCATTTCCTTACTGATCTCAAGTATTTCCCTCTCATTTTTTGTCCTGCCCCACTCATAAAGGCTCCAGTTCAGTTTAAGGCCAACGATGTAGAATTCTTCAAAATCATTGTTCAGCATATCGAAACCCGGCCTGCCATAACCAAGCTGACCGAAGCCAAATACTTTAGGGAGGTCCCTGGCAGTTGTAAGCTCTTTTAATGTTTCGAGCTTAAGCTGTTCGTAATCCATCAGTGCATATTCAGGCCTTTTCCCTGGGTCATATGCTTTCTCTAACTCAGGCGAGGGCAACTTGTATACCGCGTCTTCAGGTATTTCTTCACCAATGATCTCTGAAAGTATTTTACCCGAAGCATTAATTCCAATTTCAAGCTCCTTCATGCCCTGATCTATTTTTATCAGCTCAGCCCTGAGCTGGTCAAGGTCAGATTCAAGAAGGGCACCGTTCCCGACAGCTGCTTTAACCTCTTTCATCCTCTGATGCAGAACTTCTTCATGTAATTTCAATATTCTCTTGTTTTCCTGTAAAGAGAGTATACTGAAATAGAGTTTATTTACCTGGTCTTTAACTTTGTATATTTTGACACGGGCTTCCTGTGCCTGCAATTGCTGTTCAGCCTGTTCAAGCATTTTGTTCTTTTTTGTGAGGCCGCCGTCGTAAACGGTTTGTTGCAGGTCGAGGGTCAGTTTATACCAATCCTTGTCGATAGGTTCAATACGAAATTCAGACATAGGTGCTATTAAAGGCACTTTGGTTACATCTGACTGGTAATGGGCAGAACCGTTAAGGTCGAAATCGGGCAGGTAGTTTTTGTTGAGGTTCTCTATCTTCAACTCTGTAGCCCGGTCGATTAGCTGAAAATTCAGACTCAGCGGATGGTTTTGTTCAGCCTTTTCATAGCAATAATCCAGGGTAATCTCTTTAGCCTGCTGGGCAAAGACTGAAAGGGCCGTACAAAGAGCCAGGTTCATTAGGAATATCTTTTTCATGGCTTTTTAATTGCATTCAAGATAAAAGTTGTGACGATCTCTTTTCTCTCTTCTATGAATTTGTTGAATTCATCATTGTCACGGTTGAAGAACAGCCCTTTTATGATAGGTTTTGCCACGAACGGAAAAATACTCAGGGCCAGGATGTTTATCATTAAATGATGGGGGGGTACCGGCCTGATCCTGCCCGCTTCTATTTCACTGCTGATCTGACTAATGAACATTTTAGGATCAATACCTGCTTCCTTAACAAGTTCAGGGAGGTTCTCTGGGTTCCTGTTCAGTTCATGCAGTATAAATAATGGCACCAGTGGGTTATCCCTTAGTGTGTCGATATATTTCTCCACAAATATCCTGATCTTTTCTTCGAGCGGTTTCTCTTTTTTCATCGTGTCGATGAGCGGTGGTACCATAGAAACGAAGACCTCCCTGAAAGTAGCTTCAAAAAGTTTCTCTTTACTCCTGAAATAATAATGAAGAAGGGCTTTGTTGATACCGGCCCTGTCGGCTATCTTTTGCATTGAAGCCCCATCGAAGCCATACTCCACAAAAACCTCTTTTGCAGCTTCAAGTATTGCTTTTTCTGTATTCTGCTTCTCTTCTGTCATTTTCACCATTAAATTAAATCAATTGGTTTAACTATATGGTTTAACCATTTGGACAAAAATAAAACAAAAAAATTACTGGCGCAAGTTTTAGGCTTTTTTATTTATCAACGGGTAAAATGTTAATTTTGACAGACATCTTACAACAACCTTTGTCATGAACCGAAGAAACATCCATTTCACAGCAATCATTTCCATTTTTTTGGCAATAATGTTTTCCTGCTCCCAGCCGGTCGGGGAGAAACTTGCCGGCGAATGGCGAGCCGTTGACGTCAGTGTGGAAGCCGAAGGCGAGGATATTGGCCGTGAGAAGCTCGATGCACTCAGGAGAATGGAAAAATCTGTCGTGTTCGTTCTTAATGAAGATTCAACCATGAGCGCTGTAACCGGGGGATCGGTTATATACGGTTTCTGGACTTATGATGAAGAAACAAGCGAAGTCAGGATCCTTTTTGAAAATGCCGGTACGGAACCCACACCAATGGGGGAGTATTCAGGCGGGAAGATCGTAAAGGATCAAGAAACCGGGGGTATCAGGATAAAAACAACCTACGAGAAACGTTAATTCTTCTCCTCGTTCACTCCTGTCCTCAGTGAATGGAAAATAGCTTCCAGTTCCCTTAAATGGTTTTTCTTTTCTTCATTAGGGTAATAGATATACCCATCCAATGTGAATACTTTATTGGTGTGATCATCCAGGAACGTATAACTGATGAAAGGCCCGCCCATAAAATCGTTCTCAACATCCCAGAGCCCACGTGTTTCGACTGCATAATCGGCCGGGAAGCTCTCTGCATAGAGTGTTACGGGTTCATAGAATTCATCGGCAACCTTCATGTAGGAGCCTCGTGAAGGGCCGCTTACATATTCTTTGGTAACCTGGTCGCGCAAAGCGATGATATGGTCTTTGTCGAAAACAATTGTATCCAGGTAATCCTGTGTATAGATCAGGATGCCCAGTTCAACATCCTGTTTTACTTTTTTAACCGTATGCCGCAGCCAGAGAAAGCCCTTTTCCTCTTCGGCAATGTAAAATCCTCCCGGAATTTCCAGATAGATCCCGAATTTATTCCCCAGCTTGGAGGTTATCCCTATGTCCTGCGCCATCTTAAAGTTCTTAAGCACCCTTTCCCTTTCAAGTTTGTTGAACATCTCCAGGTAAGTCTTCTTTTGTTCTTCGAATTTCTCAAAAAAAGCCGCTTTATCAGGGGCAGTGATCTTAATTACACGCTGCGGGTACGACCACAGGTCTTTTTTTGTTTCTGCAAGCACATCGCCTTTCCATTCCGGATCTATATTCACAATGAGGATATTATGGAACTTCTTATAAAGGTCGTTCAGGTTTTCATCCGCTATATTCAGGAAACCGAACATGGGCTCAGGCTGGGGCAATCCCGGGAGTTCCCGCCCCAAATAAGACCTTATCACCTGTCCCATATCACTGTTCCACTGGTCTTTCGTATTAGTAACAACAAGGATCATGTTTGTTTTACCGGTTGACCTTGGCTTACCTGAATCTCCTGAAAAACATCCGGAAAGCAAAAAGCCTGAAACTAAAAGCAGTGATAATATCGTTAAACTGATCTTGGTCATATTGAGGATATTTTTAGATATTAAAATCTCCTACAAGAATCGTACAATCTAATACCATATTGTCGCTATTTTCACGTTAATTGTTAGTTACCTGAAGTTTATATACTTTCTTTAACTCTCAACAGCAACCTTCAGTTTCTGCCCCGGGTAAAGTCGGCGTGAATTCCCGATATTATTTAACGCTTTGATCTCACTCACTGTTGCGCCTTTGTACATTTTTGCGATATCCCACAGGGTGTCTCCCTTTTTAACCGTATGATAAACATATTTCTTCCCACCGGTACTGCTGGTATTACCGGAATAGACCACGAGTTTCTGGTTTGGATGGATGGTAGTACCCCTTATGTTATTCCAGTTTTTGAGCTGGCTTACCGTACAGCCGTATTTATTGGCTATAAGTCCGAGGTTTTCCCCTCGACGAACAGTATGGATCTGTTTGTCGGTTATCGAAGCGGATGCTGTCGATCCGGATGAGCCCGAATATCTGCCGGGGTCATAGTTTGGCGACGGATATACAACCAGTCGTTGCCCCGGGTATATTGTGGTTCCCCTCAAATTATTCCATCGCTGGAGTGAACTTACATAAACCCTGTATCGTTGGGCTATTAACCCAAGGTTCTCACCCGACCTTACGATATGGATCTGCCGTTCCTGGGCTTTTTTGATTTCCGCAAGCAGTTTTTCTCTTTCTATACCGCTCTTAGTCTTAAAATTATAAATCTCCGCTTCCTTCTCTATGAAATCACCGATAAATTCCTTTGGAAGCCTCAGGAAGTACAGTTTATCTCCCTGCACCGGGATAATTTCCCTTTTATACATCGGGTTCAGGAACCTTATGTCATCAATTGGAATGCCAAGTGACTCGGAAACCTGGTCGAACGCCAGCGGCTCATTAACGATAACAGTGTCGATACCGTTGTAAAGAATGCCCGGGTGCACCGGGTAAAGGTTATGTTCAGGAGCGTAGTTCATAATATAGGTAACGGCGGTAAATGCGGGCACATACCCTCTCGTTTCCCTTGGCAGGAAGGGCCAGATAGCCCAATAATTCTTAAGTCCGCCTGCTCTTCTTATTGCTTTGTTCACGTTCCCGGCCCCGGAATTATAAGCTGCCATAACAAGCGACCAGTCGCCATAGATATCATAAAGGTCTTTCATATGCCGGCATGCGGCGTCTGTAGCCTTATATGGATCATATCTCTCATCTATGAGTGAGCTTACATTCAGGCCATAGACCTTACCGGTGGCGTACATGAACTGCCAGAGCCCTTTAGCCCCAGCGTGAGAACCTGCTCGCGGATTCAGCGCTGATTCTACTATTGCAAGATACTTGAGTTCCAGCGGAAGGTCATACCTGTCGAGGTACTCTTCGAATAATGGAAAATATACCTCGGCCATTCCAAGCATTCTTGAAGTCAGGTCGCGTTTCTTGACTGCATAAAGATTTATATAGTTTTTGACTGTTTTGTTATAAGTAAGTTCTATAGGGGTTTCGCCGTTCAGTGTCTGTATCCTGTCGATATAGACAGAATCATGGTATTCAGGTATTTCATCCGGATCGAAGCCGTAAATGTTCAGTTCCTGGGTGTCGGTAGTGAAGTAATAATTTTTGAAGTATTTGATGTGCAGAAGTTCATCAAGTTTATCAGCAATTCCAGACTGTTCAACGATTTGCTCAGAAATGTTACTATTGTTTACCTTATCAAGCACTTTTTGCTTAATGGTATCATCTGTGGCTAACGTTTCATTTTTGAGGGTATCGTTCAGGGCTGCAGCCTGCAGTGAGTTTGTCAATAACAGTATGACTGATATGGCACCAAGAAATTGCATGGGTATATACAGGGATCTCATAATAGTTCTATCGCTTAGGGTACAAAAATACAAAGGTCAAAATTAATGTAGTACTAACGGCCGCTAACAGGGCTGTAGTTCAAAATATTAACATTGGAAAGTGGAGAAAATTGTTTAGTC
>CAZMOK010000066.1:0-5194 GCA_964567785.1 uncultured Bacteroidales bacterium
TTATCAGTTATCAGTTATCAGTTATCAGTTATCAGTTATCAGCGGAACGAAGCGATATAGGGATTATAAGTTAATGGAGGATGATGATCTTTTTTGAATGGTAGAAATCATTTTGCGTGGATGCGATGGTGAGGAAATACAGCCCGGGTTTCACTGATCCGGTGTTAAACGTTGCTGTTCTCCCTCCGCCTGCAATCATTTTCATCACCTGGTTTCCCGCTCCGTCGAAAAGCCTGAGAAAAAAGGATTTGCCTGCGTCGAACACCTCGAGGTCAACATGCAGCAACCCGCCGGCCGGATTGGGAAATATGTTTACTTCCCTGTCATCAGAATTTTCACTCACGTCCATGCTCACAGAAGGCTTATTGCCGTTCGTGAAGATCTCCAGTCCGCCCGAAAAATTACCTGCAATCAGGTCAAGGTCACCGTCGTTGTCTATATCGGCCGGAAGTGCGGCTGTGCGTAAGCCCCTGTCAGGATCCACGGGCTCATCAACAATGTTTTTGAAAAAAGAATCTGATTCTGTGAATTTCCCATCCAGGTTCCCGTCGATATCCGTAAAATAATAGATCTTACCCTGTTCCGATCCTACCAGGAGGCCCGTCTTTCCACCATCATCAAAAAACACAGGCACACTGTAACCATAAAGTGAAACATCGGGGTCGATCACATTCACTTTTCCCAGACTGTCGGTCACGAAGGTAAAGTCAGGATCTTCAGCCGATCCGTCGTTCCGGTAGTAATGCAGGTTGCCTCCCCTCTCCCCTATTACCAGGTCTGTAAGCCCGTCTTTGTTCAGGTCGTAAAGACAGGGAGCGCTGTATTTCCCCACCTCTATTGTTTTGTAGGTGGCAGTCTTGAACACAAGCTCCATCTCATTGCCTTCCACGGCTGTATTTTCATAATGAAGTATGGAACCGTTTTCATTACCTGTAAGCAGGTCCAGGTCGCCATCACCGTCAAGGTCGCCGAATGCGGGTACGATACCAGTAAGTTCCAGATCGGAAATACCTGCCACATCTCGCGACATTAACTGGTACGATGGATTTGTGGCTGTTCCCATGTTCTGGAACAGGTTTAATTTACCGATATGATCTGTATATAAAAACAGGAATTCATCATAGTAGGAGGTATCGTAATACCCATAATTACCGATGAACAGGTCATCCAGGCCGTCGCCGTTGTAATCGGCAAGCACGGGATACGCCCCCGCTCCTACATCTATCATACCTCCCTGCAGGAAGTTGTCCTTCCTGAAATCGAAATCGGGCAACGTGTTAGTGCCTGTATTCTCGTAAAGCCAGACACTCTTGAAATTCTGGTTGATCTCCGGGTTTGGGTCGAAGGGTGAAACCACGAGGTCCTTCACCCCGTCGCCGGTAAGGTCAGTGTAAAGGGTAACCGGCATCGAAAAAAGGTTGATATTCCTGCTTCCCTGCGGAAAGTTCCAGTCCTGCGAGATCATATATGCCGAATCTTTTGTGCCACCGTTGGTGAGCGCCACCAGGCTTGCATAATCCACATCACCCAGCAACAGGTCCAGCACGCCGTCGTCATTAAGGTCGATCATCCGGAAAGTGGACCCCGTATGCCTGTGGTCGCGGACCTCCCCTGAAGGGACCTGTGCCGGGTTGTTTTTCCATCCGAAGCAGGTATCGAGATAGATCACGTTCGATTCTTCGCTTTCGGCAAAGTAGCCCCAGCAAAGACCTACCTTTTCATAGTCAAGCGAATCGGTATGCCCGTACTTTTCCACCGACAGGTTTTTATGGTATTCCACAAATGACCCCAGGCCCCAGAAAGTCAGGATATCCAGGTCACCGTCGCCGTCAAGGTCATCTATCGCCGGGTAGTCAACATAAGTCACAAGGATATTTGTGTATCCGCCCCCCTGGAAAGAGGTGAGAAAGGGGGAAATGAAAAGATCGAACTTGATCTCCGAAGTACTCACGTTCTTATATACCTTCATGCCGGCCACACCAGGAGAATAGGTGAAGATATCCTCCAGTCCGTCTCCATCATAATCTTTCAGGATCATCCAGTCGACCATGGCGGGGAACAATTCAGCATATTCGGGTGCATAATCAAACTGCAGGCCTGTCCCCGTATCTTCTACCAGGAAAGGCATCAGCCTGTTCCCGGTCCGGTCGAAAGCGATTAGGTCCTTTACACCATCGAAGTCAAGGTCGATCCTGCCGAACTGGCATTCGTTCATTCCCCCTGCCCAGGGATACGGATAGCCGGCCCTTGAATCGCCAACCTTAATATCCTGCGCCCGGATCGGGATATAAAATAAAAAAAGGAAAAATAACAGGGATATAGCTTTTGTTTTCATTTTTTCACGTATATATAAGTTACCCCGGATAGGACAATTAACCTGACCGGGTCATTGTAATATTAATACAAATTTAGTGCTAACCGGCCTTTACTGTATTCCAAATAAGCTCTAATTAACGCACATCTCCTTCACTTTCCCTAAATTTGGATCTTAAAACGATCATTTCATGACAAGGATCCTTGTAATTGACGACGAAAAGAGCATCAGGAACACGCTGAAGGAAATACTCGAGCACGAGAAGTACGAGGTAGACACTGCCGGCTCGGGCGGTGAAGGATTGGAACTGATGAAGGAAAAAGAGTTTGATGTCTTGCTGCTCGACATCAAGATGCCTGAAATGGACGGTATGGAGGTGCTTGCCGAAGTAATGGAGTCGTATGATATCCCGGTGATAATGATCTCGGGGCACGGAACCATTGAAACAGCCGTTGAGGCATTGAAAATGGGCGCTTACGATTATATTGCCAAGCCCCTCGACCTTAACAGGCTGCTGGTAACGGTCAGGAATGCCCTCGACAGGTCCAAGCTTGTCTCGGAAACAAAAGTGCTTAAGAAAAAGGTTGGTAAGAACTACGATATGATTGGTGAGTCGGAGGCAATTAAAGAGATCAAGGACCTCATTGCCAGGGTGGCTCCAACCAGCGCGAGGGTGCTGATAACCGGCGAAAGCGGGACAGGCAAAGAGATAGTGGCCCGGTGGATACACGAACAGAGCAACCGGGCCAAAGCTCCTTTTGTAGAGGTTAATTGTGCTGCCATCCCCGGTGAACTGATCGAAAGCAAGCTTTTCGGCCATGAAAAGGGCTCATTCACCTCCGCCATCAAGCAACGGAAAGGTGATTTTGAAACAGCTCACGGCGGTACACTTTTTCTTGATGAAATTGGCGACATGAGCCTGCCTGCACAGGCAAAAGTGCTCAGGGCCCTGCAGGAAAACAAGATCATGCGGGTGGGGGGAGAAAAAGAGATACCTGTGGATGTACGCATTATAGCTGCCACAAACAAAAACCTTCAAAAAGAGATCGGGAACAACAGGTTCAGGGAAGACCTTTACCACAGGCTGAGCGTTATCATCATCAACGTTCCCCCACTTAATGAACGTCTTGACGATATACCCCTCCTGGCAGATCACTTCATGGAACTGGTAAGCGAAGAACAGGGACGCAAGCCTATCCCTTTCACTGACGACGCCATCAAAGAACTGAAAAAGATAAAATGGACGGGCAACATCAGGGAGCTCAGGAATGTGGTTGAAAGGCTGGCCATCCTCTGTGATAAGAAGGTTACCGGTGAAGATGTAAAGAAATATTCAATGCCCCTGCAAAAGTAAAATTACTGTGGCTGTATCCTCACCATCTCAATATTCCCGGTGGAAGTATTGATGCTGAAATCCTTCACACCGCGTGGCAAAGTCCTCAGTGAACCAAACTGGTTTATGTTCATCCTTGAGGTTTGTAAAACATCCTCATCGTAGATGACCGAAAGGCTTACCGGAACGGAAACCCTGTAAACAATGCCATCCGGATTTTCAATGGCTGAGGAGCCTTTCCCCGGCTTTTCCCCGGCTGAACCAAATTGCAGGAATATCTTCTCATCCTTGTCCTGTGTAAGGAACCCTTCATCCTCCGACCATGCTATCAGGGGTACCTGTTCCCCCATATCTACAGGGTCAGGTATAAAGAAAAAACTTTTTGACAGGGTCTCTTTCCTGGTAATTCCCGTAAAAAGCCTGAGGTAGGAACGCTCCATCTCATCCAGCTTACCATACATGAATTCCATGGCACCCTCGTCATAGGCTGTCTCCTGGTAACCGACAAGCAGTTTGTACTTGTCTTCCTTCAGCCTGTTGATGATTTCGGCAGCTTCCCGGGCCTTGTCCTCTTCTGTTTTTTCCTCAAGATACCTCCTGAGAATGTATTTTTCGATGGTAGTGGTATCTATCGTGACCACCCTTCTGATCGTATCGGTCCTCTCGGTTTTAGCCGTTCGGGTATAGCCCGGGAACAGATTGCCGGGTATTCCTTTATCAAAACTTTCACTTTGCCAGGCCTCCCCTGCTTCATCTTCGTCCCTGAAATGTCCGGATAACATACCTGAAGCGCCGGTTTTCAGCCAGAACTCCCGGTCCGATTTTTCCGGGAGTTTAACAAGGTAGAACTGCTCGGGATCCGGTTCTGTGAATGATGTTATGTTTATGTCATCCACTGTGTAGTAAAAGTCGTTTTCCATAATAACAGACTCAATTCCGAGAAGGCTGGGGGCATATATGGCAAAGGGGCCCCTGAACTCACTGACCCTTGTGACGGTCAGGTCAATTTTCAGGACAGTCCTGGGTAAATTGTAGAGGATCCCTGCTTGCTGCTGCTCTCCGCTTATATCGTCAATATGTGTTACCACAGGCTGACCGTTGACATGGATGTTTACAGCGACCAGGATGGCCACAATTGTGAATCTTTGTAATAGCTTGCCCATAAGATCTTATTTTAAGAACAGGAGCTCCCTGTATTTCGGTAAGGTCCACAGGCTGTCTTCCACCATAAGCTCGAGCTTATCGACATGATACCTGATGACCTCGAAATAGGGGACCACCTTTTCATTGTATGCAATTGCTTTTTTTTCCACATTTTCCATCCTGTTGGCCTTCTTTCTCTCTTCCAGCATGGCCGCCACATTCACCCTAACCTTATCTATATGCTCCGATATTTCCTTAATGGCCTCTATCTGGCTTTTTGAAAGCTTCACATAGGATTTTGTATCTACTACCTCTTTCATTCCCATAGCATTTTCGATCAGGGCATTCTGGTGTTTGATGGCAGTAGGTATGATATGGTTTTTCGAGAGGTCACCGATCACCCT
>CAZMOK010000066.1:5294-8359 GCA_964567785.1 uncultured Bacteroidales bacterium
ATTGCTATCATGGCCCTGGAACAGGTATCTGAAGAGCCTACGGCCCTGAATTCAAACTTGTTACCGGTAAAGGCAAAGGGCGAGGTCCTGTTCCTGTCAGTATTATCCTGAAGGATCTCCGGGATCTTGGAAATATTCAGGTTGAGCTCTGCCTGCAACTCTGCAGTCACTTTCCCGTTCTCCATCTTCTCCTCGATACTGTTGAGGAGTTTGGTAAGGTGAGAACCTATAAAGGCAGATATAATGGCCGGGGGCGCTTCATTGGCTCCAAGCCTCAGGTCGTTGCCTGATGAGGCTATGGCAGCCCTGAGCAGCTCTGAATTATCGTCAACGGCCTTGAGGATGTTCACCAGGAAGGTAAGGAAAAGCAGGTTCGACTTCGATGTCTTTCCCGGCGATAACAGGTTGATCCCCGTATCGGTTGAAAGCGACCAGTTGTTATGCTTGCCCGACCCGTTGACTTTCGAGAAAGGCTTCTCATGCAGCAAGACCGTAAAATCATGGTGCTTGGCTATCTTTTTCATCAGGTGCATGAGCAACTGGTTGTGATCTACGGCAAGGTTGGCCTCGGAGTAGACCGGGGCGCACTCATACTGGTTCGGGGCTACCTCGTTATGCCTTGTTTTCAAAGGTATTCCCAGGCGGTGGGCCTCATACTCAAAATCTTTCATGAAATGGGCCACCCTCTCATGGATGCTCCCGAAATAATGATCGGAAAGTTGCTGGTCCTTGGCTGAGGCGTGGCCGAAAACTGTGCGCCCGGTGAGCACAAGATCAGGTCTTGCAGTATAAAGGGCCGAATCGACCAGGAAGTATTCCTGCTCCCAGCCAAGGGTGGCGATCACCTTGTTCACGTCTTTCATAAAATACCTGCAGACCTCAACGGCGGCCTCATCCACCGCACTCAGCGCCCTCAGCAAAGGGGTCTTGAAATCCAGGGCTTCTCCCGTATAGGAAACAAAGATCGTTGGGATACAAAGGGTCTTATCCATTATGAAGGCCGGGGAAGTAGGGTCCCAGGCTGTGTAGCCCCTGGCCTCGAACGTATTCCTGATGCCACCGCTAGGGAAGCTCGAGGCATCGGGTTCCTGCTGGACAAGCTGGTCGGCGTTGAAATTCTCTATGGCTGCCCCTTCGTCCTCAGGTATTATGAAAGCATCGTGCTTTTCGGCAGTTGCCCCGGTAAGAGGATGGAACCAGTGAGTATAATGGGTGGCCCCTTTGTTTATGGCCCACGATTTCATGGAGGCAGCCACCTGGTCGGCTATCTTGCGCTGTATCCTTATTCCCTTTTCAATAGAATCGATCACCATCCCATAAGCCTCCTTCGGCAGGTATTCGCGCATTACCTTCCGGTTGAAGGTCATCTCACCATAGTAATCTGAGATCTTATCCGAGGGAAAGTCATTCTTCTTAATTTTTCTTGATAATACTATTTCCAGGGTCTTAAATCTGAAATTTTCCATTAGCGTTAGTTTCTTTTAGGATTGTAGCTGATAAATAAGAGTCCTAGCGCAGTAAAAATACCATTTATAATAAGCATCTCGAATCCAAAATTATAACCATTTAGTAACATTTTGTCATAAATACTTAATAAATAACACATTACGGGTGAAATAACTGCTACAACCGGAACATAATTGTCCCTGACTTCCCTGCGTGTAAAAAGCCCGAATGCAAACATCCCCAGTAAAGGCCCGTAAGTGTATCCTGCAACAGTGAACAGGGTAGATATAACAGATTCGTCATTGATGGCCCTGAATACAATGATCACCATAAGCACTGAAAAAGCAATAACCAGATGTACCCGCTGCCTCAGCCTGATCTTATCCCTGTCGGTTTTCATCTCACTCTTTTCTATACCCAGAATATCGACACTGAATGAGGTTGTTAGGGCGGTAAGGGCGCTGTCGGCACTTGAATAAGCCGCAGCGATAAGCCCTATTATAAACATCACCCCTGCCACTGCCGGCAGATTCTGAAGGGCCACTGTCGGGAAAATATGGTCTGTCCTTTCCGGAAATCCAATCCCGGTATTAGCAGAGTAAATAATTAAAATGGCCCCAAGGGATAAGAACAACAGGTTGACGGGAACCAGGGCCGCACTCATCCAGTAAATGTTCTTCTTCGACTCCTTAAGGTTGCGACAGGTGAGGTTCTTCTGCATCATGTCCTGGTCGAGGCCGGTCATCACGATGGCAATGAAGGCACCGGCAAGGAAATCTTTCAGGAAGAAATGCCGGTCCTGCCAATCGGTGATGAACATGGTTGAGTAATCACTCTTCTTTACGGTTGTAATAAGCTCGAGCAGGCTGAGATCCATCTGATTTGCTATGATCAGGATGGTCACGAAGAGCGACAGTAGCATGAATGTGGTCTGCAGCGTGTCGGTCCAGACAATTGTCTTGATCCCCGACCTGTAAGTGTATAAGAGTATCAGTATGATGAATGAAGTAACCGTAACCACGAAGGGGATGTTCCAGTGGTCGAAAACAAAAACCTGCAGTATATCAACTACAAGGAACATCCTGAATGAAGCCCCAATCACCCTGGATATCAGGAAGAAAGAAGCGCCGGTCTTGTACGACCAGAAACCAAAGCGTCTTTCCAGGTACGTATAGATCGAAGTGAGCTCCATTTTGTAATAAAGGGGCAGCAGCACATTGGCGATCACATAATACCCCAGCAGGTACCCCAGCACGATCATCATGTAAGAAAAGCTGGTGTTCAGTACATCACCGGGGATCGAAATAAAGGTGACCCCTGACAATGAGGCCCCGATCATACCATAGGCCACCACAAACCAGGGCGACTGGCGGTTGCCAAGGAAAAAAGTTCTGTTGTCGGTCTTTTTTGAGGTAAGTATGCTTACTGTGAACAGAAGTACCGTATAGACAAGAAAACTTATGAATATGGATAATGGGGTCACGGATCAGGAGTGGATTTTAGTCAGGTTTGTTCAATTCAGTTATTTTTTTCAATTCCATGGCAAAGCCGATAAGGCTGCTGAAAGTGAGATCCGGTAATGGAGTTTGAGTTTGAGTTTGAGTTTGAGTTTGAGTTTG
>CAZMOK010000066.1:8459-15059 GCA_964567785.1 uncultured Bacteroidales bacterium
GAGTTTGAGTTTGAGTTTGAGTTTGAGTTTGAGTTTGGGTTTGGGTTTGGGTTTGGGTTGGTTGAGATGTGATCAGGACTGTGTACATTCCGGTGTTGTGGCCGAATTGAATATCTGTTGCTGTGTCGCCCCCCATGATGGATTTTTCGAGGGTAACACGCGGAAAGTCCATAATGGCCTGCATCGCCATACCCGGTTGCGGCTTCCTCGAAGGGTGGTTTTCACTCTCAAGATAGGGACTGTGGTAAATACCGTCAATCCTTCCCCCTCCGGCCTCAATTTCAGATATCATCTTTTCATGCACCCTTTCCAGGTCATTTTCGCTCATAAGGCCCTTGCCTATCCCCTGCTGGTTGGTCACAATGAATACATATCCGAAGATGCGCGACAAAACTGAAAGAGCCTCAACCACGCCCGGAAGGAACTCAAACTCTTCCCACCTCTTCACATAGTCGCCGGGCAGCCTCTTGTTGATCACCCCGTCGCGGTCGAGAAAAACTGACCATTCCCTGTCAATACACAAGTCTTTTAAATTCATCCTGGGCTTTTTCATAGTCTTCAGGCACACCTATATCCCTGAAATAGGAAAAACATCTTATTCCATAGAACTCCTCTTCATTACAATATTTTCTGAAGAAGTCGGTTTCGATGGAAAACTTTTCCGGCAGGTCAAAGCTGTTGAAATAGGACTTTGTAATTAAGTAAACGCCTCCGTTTATATATCCTTCTTTATCGTTTCCCGATTTTTCCGCAAAGCGGATGATCTTATTGTTGTTGTCGAATTCCACTTCGCCGAACCTGTTTACATTATCCTCATACCTCAGGACGATCAGCGTATCGGTTTCCTTGATCCACCTGAAATCATTCACCCTTTGCAGGTTGACATCGAAATAGGTGTCGCCGTTCAGGATAAATGCAGCATGTCCTTTTATATAGCCAAAAGCTTTTTTGATGGCCCCGCCCGTGCCCAGCGGTTCATCCTCAACAGAGTAAACTACCTCCATCGATTTATAGCTTTCACCAAAGTGCGCGATGATCTTATCGCTTTTATATCCCACTGAAAGCACGACCCGCCGGATTCCCCATTTATCGAGATAATCGAGCTGGTACTCCAGGAAAGGCCTGTCGTTTACCGGCGCCATGGGCTTTGGCAGGTCGCTGACTGCCTCTTTGAGCCTTTCCCCTTTTCCTCCTGCAAGTACAATGGCTTCCCTGATCATTTCACAAACAGTTTTTTCTCAATGATCTCGCAAATGATGTGCCCGATCATAATATGCGATTCCTGTATCCTGGGTGTATCGCGGGAAGGGACCCGCACAATGAAATCGCACAGGTCTTTCATTTTGCCGCCGCTGTCGCCTGTAAGACCTGCAATGATCATCTGCTTTTCCTTTGCCTCTTCAATGGCCCTGAGTATGTTCCCTGAATTGCCCGAGGTTGAAAGGGCGAACAGGACATCCCCCTCATTTCCCATGCCTCGCACCATCCTTGCAAATACTTCATCGTAGCTGTAATCATTGGCCACAGCCGTCAAAAATGAAGTGTTTACGTGAAGGGCTTCTGCCGGCAACGGTTCCCTGTCGAGAAGGTACCTGCCTGAAAGCTCTGCGGCAAGGTGCTGCGCATCGGCCGCACTACCACCGTTTCCGCAAAACAGCACTTTACCACCGGCACAGAAAGTATCGGCACAGGCGTTGGCAATATCTTCAATCTCCTCCAGTAGGGAATTGTTAGCCAGGATCTTATTCTTCACTTCCACGGAAGCTTCGATGACTTCTTTAATCCTTTTCATGGTCATATTTCCCATTTCACGATTTCATCCAACGGCTTCCGCTGGGTTGCATGCCTTTCAGTGTCCACTTCATCGGCCGGGTAGCCCAGCGGCAGCATAACCGCAGGTTCGATATTCTTATCAAGTTTCAGTATTTCGGAGCACTTGTCCTTATCAAAAGCGCATATCCAGCAGGTCCCAAGCCCTTCATCAGCGGCGGCCAGTGTAATGTGGTCCGACATGATCGCCACGTCTATGTCGCTGTGGTCCTTGCCGTCGCTTCTTTTCCACGACCTGGAATGGTCGCCGCACATAACCAGGATCACAGGGGCCTGCCTGATCCAGGGCCTCGGGTAGGCCTCCCATATATTTTCCAGGTTCTCTTTTCCTCTTATCACGTAAATCTTCCAGGGTTGTGCATTGGTTGCCGAAGGGGCTATGCGGCCCGCTTCCAGCACCCTCATCAGCTTATCCTCCTCAATGGGCTTGTCCCTGTATTTTCTTACAGAATAACGTCTTTTTGCCAGTTCCAGAAAACTCATACTCAAATCCTTTTCTGCAAAGATATAATATATGGAATATGAAATGGTGATGCCCTATTCTTCCGAAACCTCGATGGGCATCTTCCTGTATGTCTTGTTTATTTTTCCACTCTGTAAATAAAATCATTCACTGTGAGGCTGCCTCCTGTGAGTATTGCATATCTCTTAACTTTTTCGTCCGGCATAGACCTGACAAATTCGTCAACTAAAACCCTGAAACCGCCTTTCTCCAGCCTCACGGGATAGTCGAGGCCGAAATCCCTTACATGATCCGACTGGCCATATTTTTTCTCGCGGTCCTTTGGTGTTTGGAGCGACCTGTCTTCATCGGTAACCTCCCTGGCAGGATTTATCGGTGATTGCATGATGCCCCAGCCGCCCGGTTTTAACACGCGGTGAAGTTCTTTCAATGATTTGATATCATCCTCCACGTGCTCCAGCAGATGGTTACAGATAACAACGTCAAACGTGTTTTCGTCGAAAGGGATCTCATGTACGTCAAAATGAACTGTTGCCCACGGTGATTCGAGGTCTGCTTTAATGTATTCAAGGTTTTCCAGCGCTTCGAATTTCTTGAGAAAGCAAAGTTCCGGGGCAACATGAAGGACTTTCAGCTTAGCCGAGGTAAAATCGGTCCTGTCCCTCAGGTATAGCCACATCAGTCGGTGCCGTTCAAGCGAAAGACAGTTGGGGCATAGTGCGTTCTCGCGTGTGGTTACCCTCCCATAAGGCAGGAACATGCTGTAGGTGCTGCCACAGACAGGGCATTCAACATTGTTCCCCCTGTAGAAAAAACCCAGCACCCTCGCACCAAAATGGCTGAACCGCTGAAGGTATTTCCTCGGGATAAACCTCAGGAAAAGGCTGATGATCTTCTTCATGACAGGCAAAGATAGGGGGAAATAGTAAATAATAAATAGTAAAGAGTAAACAGGGATTGGTAATTGAAAACTGATAATCCCGATATCGCTTTGCACATACGGGACTTCGCTTCGCTCCGCTGAAGACTGATAACTGGATAAAAAGATCATTTCTTTTACTATTTTTGCTTACCACAAACTGTCAGCAGGATGATAATCAGAGCCAAAGCACCTTTACGCCTGGGACTTGCCGGAGGGGGGTCGGATGTTTCTCCCTTTTCCGATCTCTACGGAGGAGCTGTGCTGAATGCCACTATCAGCATGCATGCTTTTGCATCCATCAAGTCCCGCGATGACGGTAAGATCATAATCCACGCTTTCGACAGGGACGAGAAATACGAATTCGAAAAGACCGATCACCTCGAGCTGAACGGTGAACTGAACCTGATAAAGGGGATCTATAACCGGATAGTCAGGGAATTTAGCCACGAGCCGCTGTCGTTCGAGCTTTCCACATATGTTGATGCGCCCCCGGGCTCAGGCCTCGGGACTTCCTCCACACTCGTTGTTGCCATACTCGGCGCATTTGTGGAGTGGCTCAACCTGCCTCTCGGGGAATACGATATTGCACAGTTAGCTTATGATATTGAGCGGGTCGACCTGAAAATGGCCGGCGGTAAGCAGGACCAGTACACCGCCACATTCGGCGGGGTGAACTTCATGGAATTCTTCAAAGAGGGTAAGGTAATTGTGAACCCGCTCCGCATCAGGGCGCACATTCTCAGCGAGCTGGCCTACAATCTGGTCCTTTTTCATACGGAGATCAGCAGGGAATCATCCAACATCATCGAGATTCAGTCGGAGAACGTAATGAAAAACGATCAAAAGGCCATCGAGGCCACGCTCAAGCTGAAGGAGCAGGCAATCATGATGAAGGAGGCCATACTGAAGGGCGAGCTCGACAAAATAGGCGATATCCTGGATTTCGGCTGGCAAAATAAAAAGCTCATGGCACAGGGTATTTCCAATGCTTACCTTGATGAGATCTACGACACGGCCATAAAGAACGGTGCATCGGGCGGAAAGATCTCAGGCGCCGGCGGTGGTGGCTTCATGACCTTTTATTGCCCCGACAACTCCCGCCAGAAAGTCATTAACGCCCTCAAGAAATACGGCGGCGACGTGAAAAGATACGAATTCACACAGTCGGGCCTCACGAGTTGGAGCTATAGATAACTGATTGCCGTATTGTCTCTATTGTCAAATTGACAATAAGCCTTACCTTACATCATCATAAAGTTCCCCGATTGCACCAACAAACTTTTCCCATGAATATTTCTTCTTCTCCTCCTTCACGTTGCCGGTGAACTCCACCTCTTTATTCTCGTCATAAAACCTGTGGACAGCATCGGCAATTTCACCCGGCTCGACCCCCGTAACATACCCTACCTTGCCGTCGGGGACCATCTGGGGCAGGGCTCCCACTCCGGTAACGATCATGGGCTTGTTGAAATGATAAGCCACCTGGGTCACCCCGCTCTGGGTGGCTGATTTGTATGGCTGGACCACTATGTCGGAAGCACAGAAATAGAGATAGACATCCGAATTAGGTATGAACTCATTTTCCATCCGGACCCTGTGGGCTACATCCAATTCATCTGCAAGCCTGGTGTACTTTTCATACTCATCGTAAAACTCGCC
The DNA here is from genome assembly GCA_964567785.1 of uncultured Bacteroidales bacterium. Taxonomy (GTDB): domain Bacteria; phylum Bacteroidota; class Bacteroidia; order Bacteroidales; family JAGOPY01; genus CAZMOK01. Next base: position 13,334 of record CAZMOK010000066.1, read on the forward strand.
TGCCACGATGAGCCTGACACCGGCTTTTTTCAGCCTTTCGTCGGCAAGGGCTTTCAATAAAATATCAAGTCCTTTGTAATCGCGGATCAGGCCAAAGAACAGCAGGTATTTACCTTCAGGGTCGAGCCCCAGCTTTTCCCTTGCCTCCTTCTTGCCGACCGGCGTGCCGAAGTTATCATACAAAGGGTGCAGCGAAAGTTTCCTGGACTTGTCCCTGTCGAAGATCTCCAGGTCTTTCAGCACCGAGTCTGACATCACAAGGAAACCATCCACAGGCTTCAGGAAATACTTTGTGAGGACCTTGTCGCCGGGCCGGCGTTCGTGGGGTACCACATTGTCGGTGATAGCAATCACTTTTGTCTTCCTGTTCTTCTTCAGCCTCCGGGCGATAGTGCCCAGGCAGGGCGCCATGAAAGGGATCCAGTATCTTATGATCGCAAGGTCGGCCTTTTCTTTCCTTATTTTCCTGCCAACACTGAACCAGTTCAGGGGGTTGACAGAGTTGATGGTGGTTATTATTTCGAGTCCTTCGGGCGGCTCCTCTTCTGAATACTGTGTTTTGCCCGGAAAAAGGAAGGAAGGGTACTGGAGGCTGAAATTATAGATCTTCACCTCATGCCCCGCCTCACCGAAAGCCTTTGCCATCCTTTCGTTGAAAGTGGAAATGCCACCGCCCCTCAGCGGGTAGGCCGATCCTATGATGATAACCTTCATTGCTGAATTATGGATTTTTCACAAAAGGCACCTATTACCCTTTAAAAGTCTTCTTTTCAACCTGGTAAACATTCCGTTCCCGGCTGCTCCTCGAAACAAGCTCGGCAAGGAACCCGGTGAGGAACAACTGGGTACCGAGTATCATGGCCACGAGTGAAAGATAAAAGTAAGGGCTGTCAACCACCAGGGGCGCCGGGATGCCTTTACTAAGATAGATCAGCTTTTGTGCACCTACCCATACGGCAGCAATAAATCCCAGGAAAAAAACAATCGAACCGATCGTACCGAACAAATGCATTGGTCTTCGGCCGAATTTCGAAACAAAGGTAATCGACAGCAAGTCGAGGTACCCCTTTACAAACCTTTCAACACCGAATTTCGTCCGGCCGTATTTTCGTGCCTGGTGGTGCACCACTTTTTCATCAATCCTGGTAAAACCGCTGTTACGGGCAATCACCGGGATGTACCGGTGCATTTCGCCGTACACCTCAATATTCTTGACCACTTCCTTCTTATAGGCTTTCAAACCGCAGTTAAAGTCGTGGAGTCTGATCCCGCTCATCACCCTGGTGGTGAAATTGAAGAATTTGGAAGGGATGGTCTTGCCCAGGGGGTCGAACCGCTTCTTCTTCCAGCCTGAAACAAGGTCAAGGTCTTCTTCGGTGATCATTTTATACAGGTGTGGGATCTCTTCCGGACTGTCCTGCAGGTCGGCGTCCATTGTGATCACCACCTCTCCCTTTGCTTCCTGGAAACCCACGTTCAGGGCAGCCGACTTCCCGTAATTCCTCCTGAACTTGATCCCTCTTACCCGGTCGTCGGCCGATGCCATTGCCTCTATCACTTTCCACGAACCATCGGTGCTGCCGTCGTCGACGAACAGGATCTCACCGGTGAGGTTGTTCTCGTCGAGCACCTTTACGATCCATTGGTGAAGCTCAGGAAGCGATTCCTCCTCGTCGAGCAGGGGGATGACTATGGATAGTTGAAGTTCCTGCATTACTCCTGCACC
>CAZMOK010000066.1:15159-16233 GCA_964567785.1 uncultured Bacteroidales bacterium
ACCGTGGCCAGGTAGATCCCTACGATCATGATGACGTAGGAGAGATAATTAAGCCAGGGGTGACTGTCCAGTCCCAGTACAAAAAGAAGGAGACTGTAAATGATCATGGCAATCGACAAAAGGATACCGTAACCAAGGGCTCCTTTCGCTGCAGGTACATTTTTCTGTTCCATTTCTCAGGGAATTTAAGGTTGACATGCAAACATAATAAATAAACGGGTGGGTTACAATCAATCTTTGGTTCTATTTTTTGCCCCGGCAGCAGAGACGGGGGATTTCACATCCCGGTAACAATTCCTTTAAAATTAGGTAACAACTTCGTGTATTTACTATAAATTTGTACTTTTGCACCGGGTAAGTCTTATGCGACCAGCTCCTGCTGAATCCCCCAGGTCAGGAATGAAGCAAGGGTAGGCGGTTGTAGCGGTGCGACATAAGTAGCTTACCCTTTTTTAATTGATATAATTCAAAAAATCATTATATGTTATTAAAGATCCATCCTGAAACGCCGAGCAGCAGGCAGGTTCAAAAAGTTGTAGAATGTCTCGCAAACGACGGGATCATTATCTTCCCCACCGATACCATATATGCACTGGGATGCAGCATTAACAGTCCCAAGGCAATCGACAAGGTAGCGCGCCTCAAGGGGGTGAAAAAAGAGAAAGCCAATTTTTCCTTCCTTTTTTACGACCTGAGCCAGTTGTCGGAATACACCCTTCCCATCGACAATGAAGTCTTCAAGCTGATGCGCCGCACACTGCCCGGCCCGTTCACTTATATTTTAAAGGCCAACAACAGCGTCCCCAAGATATTCCATAACAAGAAAAAGACCCTCGGTATCAGGATACCCCAGAACAACATCGTAAGCGAGATCATCAAGGAGATGGGCCACCCGCTGATGTCGACCTCCCTCCACGACGAGGACCAGATACTTGAATACGCCACCGACCCCGAGCTTATCTACGAAAAGTACAAAGACAGGGTAGAAATTGTGATCGACGGCGGTTTTGGCGACAACCAGCCCTCCACCGTGATCGACTGCACCGGTGATGAGATCCTGATGGTAAGGGAAGG
>CAZMOK010000067.1:0-15154 GCA_964567785.1 uncultured Bacteroidales bacterium
TTTGTACCGGTTGGCAGCGGCCTTATCATCCTGCTCGCACTTGGTGCAGGTTATGGAACGAAAAAAGTTTACGACCTCAGGAAAAAGAAAATTCTGGAATAGAATCAAGATAAGAGATAGTTACCGGGGCTTTCTGTGCCCCTAATGTCCTTTATCTTAAAGCCTTTACTGGTATCTTTCTACCGGTGAAGGCTTTTTATTTGCCGATGTCAGGGCCTATTGCGCTTTTATCAGAACTACTGCCCTGCCTTTTACGCAATAGCAATTTAAGGTAGATCCCTATAATATTTTCACGTTCTTTCAGTTAATAACATGTAAATTGTGAAAAATTATAATGGACTAAAATTAACCGGCCGCTGTATCTCTCTACCTTAGAACCAAAATTTTTATCTATGCTTAATACTATCTTGTTGCAGGTTGCAACCTCTAATGATCTTACGGCAACTCAAGAAGGGGCCACTGAAATTACCCTGTCGTTTTATGAACTGGCCCTGAAAGGTGGTTGGATAATGGCTATCCTGGCGGTGTTATCCATCATTGCTGTTTACATATTCATCGAAAGGTTCCTTGCGATCAAGCGGTCATCGAAGGAAGACAAAAACTTCATGAACAACATCAGGGACTTTATCCATAACGGCAGGGTCGACTCAGCGGTTGCCCTTTGCAAGAACAACGATACCCCCATAGCACGTATGATCGGTAAAGGATTGTTCAGGATAGGAAGGCCTCTGAATGACATCAATGCTGCCATTGAAAATGTTGGAAAGCTCGAGGTTTCGAGGCTTGAAAAGAACATCGCTGGGCTTGCAACCATTGCCGGAGCTGCGCCAATGCTCGGCTTCCTGGGTACTGTAATAGGCATGATCATTGCTTTCTATGATATGTCGATGGCCGGTAACAATATTGATATAGCACTGCTTTCCAGGGGTATCTACCAGGCTATGATAACCACTGTGGGTGGCCTGATCGTTGGGGTGATAGCCTATGTTTGTTATAATATCCTGGTTGCCAGGATTGAAAAGCTGGTTTATAAGCTGGAAGCACGATCAACTGAATTTATGGACCTGCTTCACGAACCTGCTGCATAAGGAGGATCTATGGCGATACAAACAAGAAATAAAAGAAATGTGACATTCAGCATGGCCTCCATGTCTGACCTGGTGTTCCTGCTGCTTATCTTTTTTATGCTAACCTCCACACTCGTCGCACCAAATGCTATTAAACTCCTTCTCCCAAGCAGTAATAGCAAAACCATGGCCAAACAATCGGTCACAATTTACATCAACGATATGTTCTACTACTATGTTGGTGACCAGAGGGTTATGGAGAATGCCCTTGAAACCAGGATTGCGCAGGAGATCAGGGGGCAAACAGAAGCATCGGTAGTGTTGAGGTCAGACAGGAGCGTGCCCATTCAGTATGTGGTAAAGGTCATTGATGCGGTAAACGAAATCAACAGAAAAACAGGCACTAAACACAAGGTGATTCTGGCTACAATGCCAATAACAAGATGAAGTCAAAGGATAAGAACAGGATCAGCGGCATTATCGGGACTATTCTGTTCCATTTACTGATACTGGCTGCATTCATATTTTTCGGCCTTTCAACACCCCTTCCGTTACCGGGTGAGGAAGGTGTTGAGGTGAACCTTGGTACTTTCAGCCAGGGCGCCGGGAACGAACAGAAACCTGTTGTAAAAGAATCAGCCACACCACCACCGCCACAGCCTGTGCAGCCGGAACAGGAAGTTGTGGAAGAAGAGAACCTTACCCAGGATGTTGAGGAAGCCCCTATGCTTGAGCCTGAAGAAATTAAGGAGGAAAAAGTTAAAGAAGAAATAGTAGAAAAGCCTGTGGAGGAACCACCTGTTGAACAGCCCGAAGAACAGGAAGAGGAACCGGAAGAACCGGAGGTGGACCCGCGTGCCCTTTATAAGGGCAAGAAGGAAAGCACCGATGAATCTAGCAATGAGGGCATTACAGGCGAACAGGGAGACCAGGGGATGCCTACCGGCACACCGGAACCTAAGACCTATACAGGTCCCGGCGGCGAAGGCGAAGGGGTGTCGTTCAGCCTGGGAGGAAGAGGTGCCCTGAGGTTGCCCAAACCTGAATACACTTCAGAGGAGCAGGGAAGGGTTGTGGTTGATATCTGGGTCGACAGGTCGGGTAAAGTAGTGAGAGCGGAAGCCGGAGCAAAAGGGACTAACATTTCAGATACTGACCTTTGGAAACAGGCCCGTGATGCAGCCTTAAGGTCTACTTTTTCATCAGATCCCGATGCTCCCGGTAAGCAAAAGGGCACCATAACCTATAACTTCATACGCCTTAACTAGTAAAGAATGATATTATAACATTCTTACGTATAGATGATTTCAATCATATGCAACGCAGATTTTAGGGCTATTATTTGCAGGTTAACAGGAAAAAATTATATCTTTGCACTCTCATTTTTGCGGAAATAGCTCAGTTGGTAGAGCACAACCTTGCCAAGGTTGGGGTCGCGGGTTCGAGTCCCGTTTTCCGCTCAGTTTCATCCCGATTGCTTCCCGAATTGTCGGGATAAGGATCGGGAATTTTTTTTGAAAGATACTTACATGATCTGCCAGCCCGGGTGGCGGAATTGGTAGACGCGTTGGACTTAAAATCCAATGGCCAGTAATGGCCGTGCCGGTTCGATCCCGGCTCCGGGTACCATGAAGCGAAGATATTGGTTCTTCGCTTTTTTTGTTATAACCTACTGTTGCAATCAGGGTGCTAATTTTTCTATATTTGGACTGAATAAACCTCCTCAGCCATCTTACGGTCTCAGGAATAACTTTATAAAAATGAATCCACCAAATTGTAGCCTCAATGTTTTCTGGGCAAATACTGTCCAGGACTATGTTTTCAATGAAACAACAGCAGATTTTCTTGAGAGCACCATCAAGAATGTTATCAGAAATAGCGGAAAAGAAGTATCAAAAGCGCTTTTTATCTATTATGCGGCCAATGAGGAAGGTTGTGAACCCTACCTCGTAGCTTCCATGCAGGAGGTGTTTGATAAAGTGGCAATTGAATGCATTGAAAAGGGAAGAGAGCAGGAAATGATACAGGAGAGTGAGTGCATACTCATTGGAGGCGGCAGCATTGATAAGCTGGCTTCCGGCCTTGCCCGAAACAGCACCGCCCTCTGGGAAAAGGTTCTCAGCGGCACCCCTTTTATCGGTATAAATGCTGGAGCCTCCTTTCTTTCATCATATTATAACAATATGGGAACCGTAAGTTGCAATGAATTTCCCAACCCGGGTTATTTCCCTTTGCAATTCTATCCGGGATTTGATCCTGCCAATGAAACAAATAAGCTGAGGGACATCTTTGCAAGGCGCCCCGAATTAAAATATATACTTGGACTGCCTACCGACGAAGAAGGATCGGGCATAGTCCTGGAAGAATCAAAAACCGGCCTGGCCGGCGGCTCGATCGATGCTGGTGGCGGCGAAGGATTGCCGGAAGGGACAAAGCCACTGTATATCTTTGAAAGAGATGGTACCGGAGGCATGAAAGAGGTACCCTGGACCATGGCGCAGAAAGATAACCTTCCATTGAATTATATGTGATCCTGTTTTGAGATATTTCGGATATATTGTTTTCTTTTTCCTTATTCCCTTGTATGGTATCGGCCAGGAAGCCGGCAAAGAGCTCTATGATCGCGCCGATTCCCTCATCAGGTCAGGGAGTTATTCCGAAGCCATCGATGCTTACAGGCTTTTTATCGGCTTTGAGAAAAGTAATGAGGAACCGGACTGGAAAAAGATCTCGGAATCATATAATAACATTGGTGTCGCCTGCTTTTACACCCGTGATTACATAGGGGCAGCCAAAGCTTTTGAGGACGGTCTTGCCATCGACCGGGAATACAACCCCGAAAATATTGCTTCCAGGCTCAGCAACCTTGGAATGATATACAGCAAACAGGGCAATTATCCGCAGGCGATCAGGAATTACGAAGAAGCTCTTGAACTCGCCAGGGAAGACGAGAACAAAGAAAATATATCGATATACCTTAATAACATTGGTGCTGTCTACGATTCAAGGGGTGAATATGATAAAGCCATTGAATATTATCAGCGCTCTCTGCGGATCAAAGAAGAGATGGGCAATCGTGAAGGCATCGCCAACTCCCTTAGTAATATTGGGCTGGTTTATTCTGCCTGGAAAAAATATGACCAGGCTGTACAGAACTTCAAAGAAGCCCTGGAGATCGATACAGAATTGGGCAATAAGGGAAAGATGGCCATCAGGTTAAATAATATCGGCCTAATTTTCTATGAGCTCCGGAATTATGATTCGGCCCTGTATTATTACGAGGAGGCTCTTGATCTTAACAGGCAGCTTGATCTGAAAGACCAGGTTTCCTTTCAATACAATAATATAGGCATGATCTATTTTGAAAAAGGAGATCATGCAAGTGCAGGCACATATCTTGAGTTGTCCCTTAATGTAGCCAGGGAGCTGAACCTGAAAGCCGATATAGCCAGGGTGCTTTCCAACCTGGGATATAATGAAGGACGACTCGGAAATTACACTAGGGCGCTGGAACTGTTGAATGAAAGCTCAGAAATTTCTGAGCAGATCAATTTATTAAGGCAGTTACAGGTGAACTTTCGCAGGCTCTCCGAAATAGCCGAAAATATGGGCGACAACAAATCAGCCCTCGATTATCACAGAAAGGCAGGAGATATTAAAGATTCACTTTTTACCAGGGAGATGCACGAACAGATTGCTGATTTTGAGGTCATGTACGAAACCGAGAGAAAGCAAAGAGAAATTGAACTGCTGAAACAGCGGGAGATAATCAACAACCTGGAAAGAAAAAGGGACCGGGCGATACGGAATTCCCTCATTGCCGGCCTGATGCTGTTATTGTCGCTTGCCGGGGTTATTTTCTGGAGCCTGAGGCGCCGTGTGAGGGACAACCGCCTGATTGCCTATGAAAAAGGTAAATCGGACAGGCTCCTGACAAATATCCTGCCTTCCAAGATTGCATCTGATCTTAAAGAAACCGGAACCACTTCACCTGAATCATTCAGCAATGTCACTGTATTATTTTCCGACCTGGTAAATTTTACACAACTTTCGGCGGGCCTTGAACCTGAATTTATCATTAACGAGCTTAACCAGATTTTTACAAAGTTTGATTCCATTATTGAAAAACACGGATGTGAAAGGATCAAGACCATTGGCGATGCTTATATGGCTGTTTGCGGTGTGCCGGAGCCGAACCCGAAATCTGCTGTGAATATACTGGAAGCTGCTGTTGAAATTCTCGATTTTATGGAGGAAAGAAGGAAAAAATCACCGGTAAAGTGGGAAGTACGTATTGGTGTCCATACAGGTGATGTAGTGGCCGGTGTAGTGGGGGTGAAAAAATATATTTATGATGTTTTCGGCGATACGGTGAACATGGCTTCACGCATGGAATCCAATTCCCTGCCCATGAAGATCAATGTTTCGGAGGCCACTTATGAACTTGCCGGGCAAAAATTTGAATTCATCGAACGCGAACCTCTTGAGGTTAAAGGGAAAGGAAAGATCAGGATGTATTTTCTGAAAGGAAAGAGATGATTTGAGTGCAGCCGTGAAAACACGGCCGCACATCTTATCATCTACCCAATAAAACAACCTAACCTAAATCATGGCCGGGGTTTTGAGCTTATCAAGCGACTGCCGGATCTCTGTATCGCTCAGGTCGTGGTCGATAAGCCTGCCCGCCATATAATCATCATATGCCTTTAAGTCGAAGTATCCATGTCCGCAAAGATGGATGAGGATATTCTTTGAAACACCTTCCTCCTTGCATCTGTTAGCCTCCCTGATCGCGGTTGCTATAGCGTGATTTGTTTCCGGAGCAGGTATGATGCCTTCCGTTCGTGAAAATAGGATACCTGCTTCAAAACACTCAAGCTGGTTGTGGGCTATGGCTTCAATAAGATTATCCTTTAAAAGCTGGCTTATAAGGACACCTGCACCATGATACCTCAGCCCCCCGGCATGGATGGGCGCCGGAATGAACTCGTGTCCCAGGGTATACATGGGGAGTAACGGGGTCATCCCTGCCGTATCGCCAAAATCATAACGGAACTCGCCCTTGGTCAGCTTCGGACAGGAGGAAGGCTCGCTGGCAATGCACCTTATTTTCTTTCCTTCTTCAAAATTCTTTCTCAGAAAAGGAAAGCTGATGCCTGCAAAGTTGGAGCCCCCGCCGAAAGGCGCAACGATTATATCGGGAAGGGCGCCTGCCTTTTCCATTTGCAGGATGGCTTCCTCTCCAATGACTGTCTGATGCAGAAGTACATGATTCAGGACACTGCCCAGTGCATATTTTGTGTATTCCGATTGTGCAGCCTTTTCCAGGGCCTCAGAAATTGCAATGCCAAGGCTTCCGGGGGAATTACCATTCTGTGCCAGGATTTGCCTTCCTGCTTCAGTACGGTCACTGGGAGAGGGGAATACCGAAGCCCCGAATGTATTCATCATCATTTTTCTGTAAGGCTTCTGATCGTAGCTTATCCTGACCATATAAACCTCCAGGTCAATTCCGAACTGGCTGCAGGCAAAACCGAGTGCGCTCCCCCACTGGCCGGCCCCGGTCTCTGTGGTTATCTTCTTCACTCCTTCCCTGTAATTGTAATAAGCCTGTGCAACGGCTGTATTTGGTTTGTGTGAGCCGGTAGGGCTCACTCCTTCATATTTGTAAAAGATCTTTGCAGGGGTGTCAAGTGCTTTTTCCAATTCATAAGCCCTGAACATCGGTGTGGGCCTCCACTTCTTATATACATCCCTTACTTCCCCGGGGATCTCAATAAACTTTTCAGGAGAAACTTCCTGTTTTATTAATTCTTCAGGGAAAAGCGGTAACAGCATTTCAGGGCCGATGGGCTCCATAGTTGCCGGGTTCAATGGTGGCAATGGCTTGTTAGGCATGTCGGCAGCAATGTTGTAGTAATGAGTAGGGATCTCTTTTTCAGATAGTGTGATCTTCTTTGTTTTCATCATTTTAGTTTTTTAGGGTTAAAAAAAAAGAGGCCCTCTGTAAGCAGAAGGCCTCTTTTATAATATTATGAATAGCGCCGGCAGTCTCACAGAAGGGTTTTCTGTAATCCACTCCACCACCAGCTGCTATTTACTGTTATGATCATTTTTTATTGAATGAGCGGGCTAAGATAATACACTTCATTTTCGAAAGTCAAGAAAAAAGTTAAAAAAAAGTTGATCCTGAACAGGTATTTTTTGGTTTTCCGCCGATAAATGCTTCATGAAAACACTATGGATATTATTGCTTGCCTTATTACTGATGTGTTGCCATAACGACCAAAAAAAAATTACCGTGCAAAAAAAACTTTCTCCCCCAATACACCAGGATCCGGTTGTTAATGGCATGGTAGTGAATAGGGGGATCTATCAAAAAAAAGTTGTGGTAACCGGTAAAACTGTTGCCTCCCGGAAAACAGAAATCGTAGCTTCATTACCCGGAAAAGTCGCAGGGATATTTTTCAGGGAAGGGGATACAGTTTACAACGGTGATACTCTGGTCAAGCTTGATAATGAGCAGCAATCAGTATTATTGCAGCAGGCTGAAAATGAACTTGAACTGGCAGAGATTGAGTTGAACTCGCTTTTGCTGGGCTATGGAGGAGAGGAGGGCGACACTGCCGGCGTCCCGTCACATATTTTCAGGAATATTATGCTCCAGAGTGGCTATGTTGAAGCGTTACAGAATATCAGGCTTGCAAGATATATAGTTGACCGGCTGACATTAACAGCGCCTTTCACGGGTGTTTTATCCGATCTTGATATAACTAAAGGACAAAGCATTAGTGCCGGTGAGCAACTTCTTGTTTTAACCTGTACGGCTCCCTTAAAAATAGTTTTCCATACATCACCTTCCAGCCTTCAAAGGATCTTTATTGGCCAGGTATTTAAGCTGGAATTGCCTGGAACGGTCAGGGGTGATTCTTGCCGGGGAATTATTACCTCAATAGGCCCATCGACAAATGAAGAAGGATTTCCCAGGGTTAACGGTGTCCTGACCGAAACTTGCCGGGGACTTTTTGACGGTTCCCTTGTAAAGGTCTCATTGATTACTGCCTTTCGTGATCAGTTGGTGGTACCTAAAGAAGCTTTGACACTCAGAGATGGAAGGACCGTAGTATTCAGGTACAGCCGGGGCAGAGCAATATGGACAGAAGTGCAGGTCAGCGACCAGAACAAGGACCAGTACCTGATTACAGATGGGATAAAAGCAGGGGATACTTTATTAATTAAGGGAAACATCGAACTTATTCATGATCTGCCGGTGAAATTAGAAAGCCTCATAACAAAAAGATAAATATGGTCAGGTTTCTTACAGATCATCCCGTAGGGGTATTTATGAGCCTGGCTGCACTGTGCATTGCGGGAGTTTTCTCATTGTTTAACATTCCCGTTTCGCTGTTGCCCTCGATGGATATCCCGGTAATCACCGTTTCAGCAAGTCATCCCTCGTATGATGCAGACAAAATGGAACAACTGATAACCTCACCTCTCATGGAGTCGTTGCAAGGTCTGAAGGGTCTGGATAAGATGAATGGTATTTCCACCCGTAGCCGTTCATTTATTCAACTTCGTCTTAAACCGGATAGTGATCCCGACATTGCAATTATGGAGGCTCAGGCAAGGATCGATAAAATAAGGCACAAAGTTCCTGAAGAAACAAGGGGACCGGTATTGTTGGGGTCAAAGCTCTCAGATATTCCTGTCTTCCATCTTATTATCAGCCTGAATGGAAGGCCGGGCAACGAACATTTCCACCGGCTTTCAGAGTATGCAGCCAGTGTTATTAAGGGACGCATTGAACAGCTCAGTGAAGTTGCCGGTACTGAAATTTCGGGAGCAACTTCCAAAGTTTATAAAATTGACCTGGATCCTTCATTTGCCGATCTGAACGGTATCACTCCCAGGGTTATAGAAGACTATTTTTCAGTAAAGGGATCAACAAGAACATTCAGCCTGAAGCAGGGTAATTATACCTTTTTGGTTGATCTCGTCCCTGATGGTCATGGTTTTAAATCTTTCGACAGTTTGCTTAAAGAGTTTGAAGCAAGATACAGCCAGGCCGGAATGGTAGGATCAGAGATCATATACAGGCCTGAAAATGGTGTCTGTTTTTTCAATGGTGAAAGGGCTGTTTCAATTGAAGTGTATCAACGATCGGGTAGCAGGATAAGCAACTTGAAACAAAAAGTCCGGGGTGTAATGGAACATATTGTGGCTGAAAACCCTGAAATTGACTGGTCGTTGACCCGTGATCGTGCAGAAGAGCTTAAAGACTCAGTTAATGGGCTTTATTTCAGCATGCTGTTTGCCATCCTTATTGCCGGCCTGCTACTGCTGCTCCTGGTCCGGAATCCAAGAAACTCATTAATGCTCATAATGATAATACCTGCAGCACTTCTGATAACCATGCTGATCAGTATGCTTCTTGGCCTCTCTGTGAACATGGTGACTTTATCGGGACTGGTTTTGTGTATAGGAATGATGACCGACAACTCACTTATCGTTTCTGACAATATTCACTCTCATATAGCTGAAAGAGAGGATATAAAAACCGGTATTATTTCAGGTACGAAGGAAGTGATAAGGCCGTTGTTGAGTTCAACGCTTACCACCTGCGTTGTTTTTTTACCTCTGTTCCTGCTGTCAGGGCTGGCGGGTGAATTATTCCTTGAACAGGCCATTGTTGTTTCCATAGGGATATTTGTTTCTTTCGTCCTGGGGATTACCGTAATCCCTGTTATGTTTAACTCTTTCATTACTAAAAGAATCCCCGCACAGTTGCAGGATAATTTCTTCCTGAGGATATATGAAAGAACAGAGTCGTACGTGTTGAAAAAATATCGGTTATTTTTTCTCCTCTTTCTGGTTACAGGCTTTATACCTTTACTGCTGTTGAATAATCTGGGCAAGAAGGTAATACCCACGGTCCCTGCTGATGATTATTGCTGCACGATCAGGTGGACCGATCCAGTTGATATTGAAACAAACAGTAAGAGGATGCAAAACATCATCAGATCAGTTTCAATGCAGGGAGTGAACCTGTACACCATTCTCGGAAAGTGGAAGTCAAATTTAAAAGAAGGAATGCCTGATAACGAAAATTCCGCCACTATTTTTATCCATTCCGAAAAACCGGGATCAGCAGATCGTGTCATCCATAAGCTTGATTCTTTAATGGTTAATTCTTATATATCTGCAACCCATGAAATTTTTCCTGTAAAAAATATGCTAGAAAGGGTATTTGGAGTGCAGCCGGAGGAAATTAGCCTTAAAATTCCGTCATTCCGGGCAAAAACCGACAGACGCATTCTGTATGAAACCGGCCTTTTCTCAGATAATAATTTATATAGACTGAGGTTGAAATCAGGCCCGATTGAAAATGATAACCTTTCACTGGTAATTGATGAGGAGCAGCTTATGAACTTTAAGATTAACCGGGAAAAGTTGCTTCAAAAGATTTCGTTCCTGCTCAACGGGGCTGAAATTGAGGTAAGAGATCCTGAAGGCTACGGGGAAACTCTCATCTTAACCGGTGGTAAAGATGATAAGTTCGGTTTACTCGCAGAGGCCCAGGTACTGAACGAAGAAGGAAGATTCATCCCGGTAAATGAGATAGTTGATTTTTATAACAATCAATCGAAGGGCAGGATCGAATCGGGAAAATTCGGAACAGAAACAACCTTTTTTCTCGAAACCGAAGAACCTGAAAAAGCCATATCTGATATCAAAAACCTTTTAAAAGAGAATAACTTACAAGGGTATTTTGAAGGGGGTTATTTCAGTGGAATTGCTATTGCCAGGGAATTGATCACTTCATTTGTTCTGGTTTTTATTCTGTTGTATTTCATACTTGCAGCACAGTTTGAGTCCTTATTACAGCCCTTGATAGTGCTTTCTGAATTGATCATAGACCTTGCCTGTGTTTTTCTGTTACTTATGATCACAGGTCACTCTCTCAACCTTATTTCGGGAACGGGTATCATGATCATGTGTGGAATAGTGATCAATGATTCGATACTGAAGGTTGATATGATAAACAGGCTGATGATGCAGGGTCATAGACTTGATCAGGCAGTAATCAGAGGTGGTAAAAGAAGGTTCAGGCCAATTATCATGACAAGTGTAACCACTGTAATGTCAATGCTGCCCATACTTTTTACAAGCGGGATGGGATCCAGGCTACAGCACTCATTTGCCCTTGCATTGATAGCGGGGATGGTGGCGGGTACAATTACAAGCCTGTATTTTATCCCGCTTGCTTACAGGATGATCTACAGCAGGAGAGTGTGTAAAAAGTGATAAATTATACTTGACAATGAAAAAGTTCGTTTATTTCAAGCAACATTGGTAAGCATGGTTATCTATTAATCTTAAATTTGTTTAGCAAAACCTATCAGGCGTAAATGAATCTACAAAGATACCTCCATACTGTCGGTATAGCGATTGAAGCTGTCTTTACCCACCGTTTCAGATCAATCCTTACAGCACTCGGGATCATCTTCGGCGTGGCCGCTGTGATCGCAATGATGGCCATAGGCAATGGTGCCCGGCAGGAAATACTGGAACAGATCAAATTGGTGGGGGTGAATAACATTGTAATTACACCAAAGCTTGAACAGGATGGCTCGGATGAAGGCGCTGAAGAAAACGGCAGGCAACTGAAAAAGAAATTTTCGCCGGGCCTTACACTTGCGGATGCGGAGAGTATAAGCAAGATAATACCCACTGTGAAAAGGGTGAGTCCGGAAGTGGTATATGATACATACATCATCAAAGACGGCAAGCGTTCTCCTGCGAAACTCAACGGAGTGGATAACGACTTCTTCAGGGTGTACAATCTTGAACTTGTCAAAGGGCAATATTTCCAGGATTCATTCCTGGAATCGGGAAGCCCTGTATGTGTCATCGGCCCTACCATAAAAGCAAAATTCTTTCCACAGGAAGATGCGATCGGGAAATTTATCAAATGCGGCGGGATATGGCTTAAAGTAATAGGTATACTGGAAACACGAAGGTTTTCGATGGGTGATACAGAGGACTTAGGCATAGCCGATTACAGTCAGAACATCTATGCCCCGGTACAGACCGTGCTCAGGAGGTACAAAGACAGGTCGGTCATCAGTGAGGCATCCCTCAGGGGAGGCTCTGAAACTGTGCGGATAAGAGGTGGTGTTGTTTCTGTCTCAGGCAGCTCCGGTGGAAAAGAGGGCAGCAATTATCATCAGCTTGATAAGATAGTTGTACAGGTTGAAGACAGTGAACAACTCACTCCCACCACAGAGATACTCACGAATATGCTCAAAAGGCGACATTCTGATGTTGAGGACTTCATTATCCGTGTCCCTGAGCTATTGCTCAAACAGGAGCAAAGGACCAAAGACATTTTTAATATTGTTCTGGGTGTGATAGCAAGTATATCATTGTTGGTCGGGGGTATCGGAATTATGAACATCATGCTGGCTTCCGTCATGGAGCGGATCAGGGAGATTGGGGTCAGGATGGCAACAGGTGCCACAAAACGCGATATTGTATTGCAATTCCTTTCTGAAGCTACCATAATAAGTGTTTCAGGTGGGATTATTGGGATCATTCTTGGGGTTGTGTTTGCGGAGCTGATCACCCAGGCAACGGGTATACTTACCATTATTTCACCACTTTCACTGGTCGTTTCGTTTGGCGTCTCGGCTGCAATCGGGATACTGTTTGGTTACATGCCTGCTAAGCGTGCTTCCGAACAAGACCCGGTTGAAACGCTCAGGTATGAATAAATAATTAAATCAAAATAATTCATGATTTCTTATTTTAAGGCCGGTCTGATTGCATTGGGATTAATGATCCTCACTGCCGGCAGGATCAATGCCCAGGTCGATACTGTGAAGCTGACTCTTGAGGAAGTAATTGAAATCGCAAGTGTACAATCGCCTGATGCACTCATTGCCAAGCACCAGTTTCGGACAAACTACTGGCAATACAGGTCCTTTAAGGCCGAGTATCTGCCTTTGATCCGGGTAGATGCAACAATTCCGGATATTAGCCGGCAATTCAGGACAATCCCCGTTCAGAACGGTCCGGATATTTTTCAATATAACAGCCTGGCCAATTATAACCTCAACCTCACTGTTAACCAAAGAATAGGATTCACAGGCGGTTCGGTTTTCATGAGATCAGGACTTCAAAGGCTCGATAATTTCTACGCAGATTCTACACTTACGCAATGGCAGTCTGTGCCGCTGATAATAGGTTACAGCCAGCCTATCTTCCAGTTCAATGAATACCGGTACGACCGAAAGATAGAGCCCCTGAGGTATGAAAAAGCAAAGAGGGAATACCTGGAAGCCAAGGAACAGGTTAAGATTACAGCAACCAATCATTTTTTCAACCTTTTGCTGGCACAGATAGAAAAAGAGATTGCCCTCAAGAATCTATACAACTATGATACACTTTATAATATAGCCAGGGGCCGTTTCAATCTTGGTAAAATTGCTGAAAATGATCTGCTTCAACTTGAGCTGAACTATTTACGGGCTGAATCGTCAGTTGACCAGGCCGACCTTAATTATGAGAACATGCTCTTTAAACTGAAATCGTACCTGAGACTGAAAGACGACAGCCGTATAGAACTTATCCCTCCAAATGAAACCTATCACTTTGATGTAAGCGCTGCAAAGGCCATTGCCGAGGCAAAGAAAAACACTTCACAGGCCATCGATTTCGAGGAGCGTTTGCTTGAAGCCGAGAGCAGTGTCAGGAGGGCTAAAATGGACGGGCGTTTCGATGCTGATGTGTACCTTGAATATGGCCTCACGCAGAGTGCCTACCAGTTTGATGAAGTATACACAAAACCGGAAGACCAGCAAAGACTTAGTCTTGGTTTGAGTATGCCAATTGTTGACTGGGGTGTTGCCAAGGGAAGGATCAAGCGTGCCGAATCATTCCAGGAGCTTGAAATGACTGCTGTTGAACAGGAAGTCATAGATTTTGAGCAAAACGTTTTCCTGGAAGTCATGCAGTTCAATATGCAGAAAGACCAGATAACCATTGCTGCAAAAGCTGATACTGTAGCACAGAAAAGATTTGATGTTACACAGAAAAGGTATATGATTGGGAAGGTGAATGATGTGCTTGAACTCAACAACGCCCAGATAGATAACGACAATGCAAAGAAAGGTTATTTCCAGGTATTGAGAAGCTATTGGGTCAACTATTACCAGTTGCGAAGGAGCACTCTTTATAACTTCCGGAATAACCAGATGCTGATATTTGATATCAGGGAGATAATGTAGGATTCTACACCCGGCAAAAAGTAGCAGGTTTACCAACAGACTTATAACAAGGTAGTAATGGAAAATCTCTATCTTTGCTTTTAATTAATGGTTACAACGAAGATTGAAACGTTATGGCAGTTTTAGTAGGAAAAAAGGCACCTCTGTTCGAAGCGGAAGCAGTGGTGAACGGTGGCGAATTTGTTGAGAAATTCTCACTTTCCCAGTATATAGGCAAGAAACATGTGATCTTCTTCTTTTACCCGGGAGATTTTACCGCTCTTTGCCCAACTGAGATCCTTGCCTTTCAGGATAAACTGGAAGAATTTGAAAAAAGGGACGTAGCAGTTGTGGGCTGTTCGGTCGATTCTAAACACACACACCTGGCATGGCTTAAAACCGAGCAGAAAGATGGCGGAATACAGGGGATAGCTTTTCCTTTAGTTTCCGATCTTTCCAAAACAATTGCCGAGAACTATGACGTGCTGGCCGGTGAGTATGATTATAATGAAGAAGGTGAAATGGAATTCGACGGAATACCTATGGCTTACAGGGGGTTGTTCCTTATCGACAAGCAGGGAATTATCCGCCACCAGGTCGTGAATGACCTGTCGCTGGGAAGAAGTATTGCTGAAGCCCTTCGTATGGTCGACGCTCTGCAGCACTTTGAGGAGTACGGTGAAGCCTGCCCGGCAGACTGGCAACCCGGAGACAATGGGGTGAAGGATACACCCTGAAGGATATCCGCAGCCCCCATTCGGATAGATAAATATAAAGCCATCAAAAAAGTATCCTGATGGCTTTTCTAGTCCTACT